>CAVSQH010000013.1:0-674741 GCA_963730075.1 uncultured Solirubrobacterales bacterium
TCAAACGCCTCCTTCGCCGAGTCCAGACGGGCTAGCCCGCACCGGTTCGGTCACCGCACACGGCAGCGGAGAAATCGTCATCGGCTTCGCAACGGCCGCGCCGATCTTCCACTTCGGTGACCGCCGCTCGCAGCGGGTGGCGGTACTACCCGAGGGGGGCAAGCACTTCGATCCACTCTTTCAGGCGGTGACCGAGGCGACCGAGGAGGCGGTATTGAACTCGCTATTCGCGCCACCACAGTCGTCGGGCACAACGGGGCACGCTGCGAAGCGTTCCCGATCGAGCGACTCGGGGAGTTCATCGAACGAGCCTGAAACGCCTATGTTCTTGAGCGCCTCACTTCAAGGCCGACGACGGAGGAAAGACATGAGCTGGTCGCCCCAACTAATTGACCTGACGCGCCCGATGACGCACGAGACGATCGTCGGGCTCGCCGGCAAGTTCGCCGAGCCGGGCTCGCCCTATTCGGATATCGAGTTCTCACATCTGCGCGATTGGGACACCGAGAATGGAAGCGTCTGTCAATGGAAACTCAATGACCATTTCGGGACGCATCTAGACGCCCCGATTCACATCGTCCCCAACACTCCCGGGGTCGACGGAGTACAGATCGAGCGCCTAATTGGCGACGCCGTGGTGATCGACTGCTCGTTCGCGAACGGTCGCGGGATCACAAGCCAGGATTTCGAGAAGGCACGTCCCCGCGTAAAGGCCGGAGACATCGTCCTCATCTATTCCGCCGAGCAGCCCGCGACGAGCATCGACGAATACATCCACGACCAGACATTCGTCACGCCTGACGGGGCCGAATGGCTCGTTGAACAGCAGATCAAGAGCGTCGGAGTCGAGCCGTACGGGTTCGAGCACCTCTACGACGGCATCTTCGTGCACAAGTGGTATGACAAATCGACTCCGCGCCCGCACTGGCCCGCGCACACGATCTGCCTCGAGAAGAACGTGTACATCCTCGAAGGCCTCGGCAACCTCGAGAGCATCGTCGGAAAGCGGCTGCACTTCTCCGCATTACCTTTGCCCGTTCCGGGCTCCAGCGGCTCGCCCGTGCGGGCCGTCGCATGGGAGGAAGGGTAAAGAGGGCAACCTCAGCGTTAACCACCAGGCGCGCAAGACGCGGTTCAGCCCTCAAACTTCGATGTTTCGCACGCGCTGAACACGATCGCCTCGGTATGCCGGTCGCCCGCTCGGCGCTTGCGAGGTCGCCTCGGGGGGCGGCCAGCGCGGCAGCGCCGCGCCGTCGGGACCATATGGGAGCAGCCGCACGAGGTGTTACGACCGGACGAGTGCTTTTCAGGGAAGCGCCAACTGGGCGTGCAATTGCCTTGGCGACGGCTCGATCGTGCCGATCGCCGGCGCCGGCGCTTGGCCACGAACGCGATCGCCCGTTCCGCAACGACCCGCGCCAGCCGCCATGCCGACCACAGGAGTGACGCGGCACCCGGCATGCACGTGCGGCCACCTCATCGTCCGAGAGCGGAAGTCTCAAGTGCCGCGATTGCGGTCCCTAGACGGCGCTTCGTGGATGGGGAAGTGTCCGCGAGCTTGTCCGGGGCGGTGCTCGCGCGTCCTGAGTTTGGCGTCGAGCACGGTGCCTGCCGCGCGGGTCGCGAGCCGCTGGAGCGTCAGCGGTCAAGATCACGCCGACCGGAACTGGAGGCGCGCCGTCTGCTGGTCGATTGATCTGCGGCGCTAAGCCTGGGACGATCCTGCGATGGCTGAGCCGGGACCGGTGCGCTATGCCGCCGTGGAAGGTGGCGGCAGGGTTGCGTTTAGGGTGGCTGGTGCGAGTGGTCCTGCGTTCCTTTACATCGCGGGGTCGGCGTCGCACCAGGAGCTGTTGTGGGAGGAGCCGGGGTTTCGGCGCTTGTACGGCGGGCTCGGCGACGTTGCTCGCGTGCTGACGATGGACCGCCGTGGGACGGGTTTGTCTGATCCGCTTCCGGCCGACGCGTCGGTGGAGACTCAGGTTGAGGATGTCGCGGCGGTGCTCGACGCCGAGGGCTTGACGGCTGCGTCTCTGTCCGGGGCCTCGGATGCGGCGCGTGTCGCTATCGCGTTCGCGGTACGCCATCCGGAGCGTGTCGAGCGTCTGATTCTGTTCGGCGCGTCAGCGTCGGCCATCCACCAGCTCGAGCCGGCGCGGGTGGCAGCGTTTCGTCGGCTCATCGAGAGCGCGTGGGGTGAAGGGCGGATGGTTCAGATGTGGGCGCCGAGTAGGGTTGGGGACGCTCGTTTCCAGGCCTGGGCCGGGCGTTATGAGAGGGGCTGCGCGAGCCCGGGCCAGGCACTGAGGATGATTGAGCTGGGACTGAGCATCGACGTCTCAGACGAGTTGGCTCGGGTGTCGGCTCCGACGCTAGTGATGCATCGACGTGACGAGTCGCTGACACCGGTGGCGGACGGCCGCGCGGTCGCAGCCAAGATTCCGGGCGCGGTCTTCTACGAGCTGCCGGGCACAGACACGTTCACGTTCTCAGAAGACCCCGAGCTAATCCGTGACGAGATCGCCCTGTTTTTGGTGGGCCATCGCCCGAGCGGCCGACGGTCGCGAGTGTTTCTCGCGGTGTTGTTCACAGACATCGTGGGTTCCACCACGCTGGCCGCCCAGTTCGGCGATCAGCGCTGGAGCGAGCTGTTTGAGGCGTGGGACGAAGCCGCGCACGGGGCCGTCGACGCCGCGGGGGGAACCTGGATCAAATCAACGGGCGATGGCGCGCTGGCCACGTTCGCGTCGCCTGACGCAGCGCTCGAGTGCGGTGTCCAGCTTGCGCGTAGGTCGAAGGAGCTCGGCCTGAATGTCAGGACGGGAGTGCACGCGGGTCAGTGCGAGCAGCGCGGACAAGGAGACGTTGGCGGCATCGCCGTGCACGTCGCCGCGCGGATCGCCGCCCGCGCCAACGCCGGAAGAGTCCTCACATCGGAAACTGTCCGAAGCCTCGTAATGGGTTCTGACTGGACTTTCGAAGCATGCGGTGAGCACGAGTTGGCGGGCGTCCCCGGAAGCTGGCAGCTGTACGCGCTGACAACCGACAACGAGCGAGACGTGCCATCCGCACGCGTCAGCTCAGGCTCGGGCTGATCGCGCTGCCTTGGCCTCGTGTCCAGCAAGCCTTGAGACTCGGCAGTCTCAGCGCCGCTCTCGCTGCTCCGCCTCGCCGTCCTGGATCACTGGTGCGGGCCCAGCGAACTCGACTACTCCACAACCGCCCCTAGCGCCCCGGCAGTAAGTGCGATCCGCCGAGCTCCCGTTTCGTCGCCCACGCGGCCACGATCGAACGGCTTCTGCATCTGAGCTCCGACGGCCCGAAGGAGAAGTGCCACGGGACCGTCGACGAGCACGCCCGGCGACCGACGGTGCGTAAACGCGGAAGCGTCCCCGCTGGTGTCGCTCGATCGTCTATGCCCGTGTGAGGACCAACCGGGTCCCACCCGAACAAGGGAGTATCGATGCCTCATGCCGTGATCCACGCCGAGATCCGCTCTCAGGATCCCGACGCTACGCGGAAGTTCTTTGGTCAGCTGTCTGGTTGGCAGGTGGCCTCCGAGGGCGGGCTACCCGGCTACACGTTCATGGACACCGGCGTGGAGGGAGGACCGGCCGTGGCGATCAGTCCGCGCCAGGGCGCCGAGGACGAGGTCCTGTTCTTCGTCGCAGTCGATGATGTCGCAGCCGCCCTGAGCCGCGCTGAGGGAGCTTGGCGGCACGATCGTTCAGCCGGCACAGCAGGTGCCCGGCGTGAGCTTCGGCGTCCTGGCCGACGCTGCCGGGCACCGCGTCGGCGTTGCCGCGAAGTGATCTTGGCTTCACCGTCGGTCAGGCCAACCAGCCCTCGGCGGCCTCGAGGGCATTACGACGTGTGTCGGGCGAGGACCGTCTTGCCCGACACACGCCAACGCCGGCAACCGAATATCGATCGGCTACATGCGCGCACGCCGGCATCGTGCGCGCGCGTCGGCATGGGATCAATCAGAGCGTAGGTGGACCACGGCCTTCTAGCGAGGGGATGATTTCTGACTTGTCGCCGCACGGGCGGTCAGTGACCGACTTCTGCTTGGCCGGCTCGCTCAGCTGAAGCAGAAGTCTGCGCACCGGCTACGGACGCCAGTGGGAATGCCGCGCGTTCGTGGGAGCAGGCCTATCGCATCCGGTGTTGAACGGCTCGGTGAGCTCGTCGGAATGCTGGTGCTCGACTGCGGCACCGCCCTCGACGACCCACCCGCCGGGCGGCACTGAGCTGCGCCAATATCTGATATTGGTCTGCGATGACGAGCCGGAACAGCCAGCATGGTCGCGGAGGCCGCTGGGCAGCTAAGGCGAATACGCCGGCCCTCAAGTGGTGGTCAACAACGCGCGCTGGCGGATCCCGGTTGGCGGCCTCGGGCCTGGCGGCCGACGGCTGGGCGCGCATCGAGGAGACCCTCAGGAGCGGAGTCCCCACGTGTACTCCCTCGGCGACGCCTGCACCGGCCCACGGACCTGCGCAGCGGCCGGTCCGAGAGGCGACGCTTATCCAGGGCCGCGCGTCGTTCCGGACCGGTCGCGCGGCGTCGTCCACATCGCCCGGCGGGTTCGTCACGAGCACGACGGTCTGATGTTGCGCAGCCGGCGTCAGGATTCCGCGGCGCCCGGGTTGTCCGGCTGGTTGCTGGGCACTACGGGTCGCGAGGCGCTCCGTTAGGCTCACGCCTGTCGCGACCGTACAGATCAGCTCGGACTGCCTGGCCGTAGCCGCCAATAGAGGAAGACATGTGTCGACGTTTCGGCTAGCAGTTGATGTCGGAGGAACGTTCACGGACATCTTCGTCTTGGATGAGGAAACGTCCGACGTGCGTATCGCAAAGGTGCCTTCGACGCCTCATGATCCTCTGGAGGGCGTGATCGCTGGCATTCGCGCGGCGGCGGTCGCGTTGAATGAGGTGTCGGTGTTCTCCCACGGCACGACTGTTGCGACGAACGCCCTGATCACGCGGACGTTCCCAAAGGTGGCGATGGTCACGACGAAGGGATTCCGCGACGTGCTCGAGATCCGTCGCGGAACCAAGGATGACCTCTGGGACGCCTACAAGGACGTCTCGCCTCCGTACATCGCCCGGCGTGACCGCCACGAGGTTGCCGAGCGCGTCGACTTCTCAGGAGCGATTCTCGAGCAGCTTGACGAGGACGGCGCTCGTGAGCTGGCGGTGATCCTCCGCCGTCGCGGGGTCGAGGCAGTCGCCGTCTGTTTCATCAACTCGTACGCGAACCCGGCCAATGAGCGGCGGATGAAGGAGATTCTCGAGCAGGAGCTGCCGGACGTGACGGTGACCGCTTCGAGCGAGGTCGTCCCCGAGATCTTCGAGTACGAGCGCTTCTCGACGACCGTCACGAACGCGGTGCTGTCGCCACTGGTCGTCGGCTACGTCACCCGCCTAGGCGACGAGCTGAGGGCTGGCGGGTACGAAGGCGATCTGTTGCTGCTGCATTCAGGCGGCGGTGTCATGTCGGGTGAGCTGGCCGATCGCTACGCCGTCAGGCTTGCTGGGTCTGGCATAGCCGCCGGCGCGATTGCGGCGCGCCATCTCGCCCAGTTGTGTGGTTACGAGAACGCGATCGGCCTCGACATGGGCGGCACGAGCACGGACATCTCGCTCATATACGGCGGTGAGATGCGTACGAGCAATGAGTGGAGCGTCGACTACGGCCACCCGATCATGTTTCCGAGCATCGAGATCCTCACCATCGGTGCCGGAGGGGGTTCACTCGCCTGGATCGATGACGCCGGGGCATTGCGTAACGGTCCTCAGTCAGCAGGGGCGGATCCAGGACCTGCGTGTTACGGCCGTGGCGGCGAGGACCCGACCAACACCGACGCAAACCTGGTCCTCGGCCGGCTCGGGAGCCAGCTCGCCGGTGGCGCCATGACCCTTGACGCCGACGCGGCGCGCGCCGCGCTTCGCAGGACGGTCGCGGATCCGCTCGGGATGGAGGTAACCGAGGCTGCCAGCGCAGTGGTTGAGGTGGCGAACGCGAACATGGCGGACGCAGTCCGTCTGATCTCGATCGGTCGAGGGTATGACCCACGGGACTTCGCCCTTGTGGTGTTCGGCGGTGCCGGCGCGCTACACGGAGCCGCTCTCGCGAAGGAGTTGTCGATCCCGAGGGTGATCGTCCCACCAAACCCCGGAATCACCTCAGCGCTCGGCTGCCTACTGGTGGACATCCGCCACGACCTCTCGACGATGTTCCTCCGAGCCGCCGGCTCCGTCGACGTCGGTGAGGTCGAGGGCGAGTTTCGCAAGCTAGAGGCCGAGGCCCGCAAGCTACTGAAGGCAGAGCGGGTTCCGGCGGAGCAGATGACCCTGGTTCGCACCATCTCGATGCGTTACGTCGGCCAGTGGCGCTCGCTCTCGGTCGAAGTCGGCGCCGAGCTTTCGTCACTCGACGCCGCGATCGCGCGCTTCAACGAAGAACACCAGCGGGAGTTCTCGTACAGCCGCGAGGACGCGCCTGTGGAGATCTATCAACTCAGCGTGCGCGCGGTCGGCATCACGCCCAAGCCCAAGCTGAGTCGGGCCGCGAGCGGCGACAGCCGGACGCCGGAAGCGGTCGCGACGCGAAGGGTCTACTTCGACGACACCCAGAGCGCCATCGACACGCCGGTATACGAGCGCAGCATTCTGCGGGCAGGGGCGAGTATCACGGGTCCCGCGATCGTCGAGCAGCTCGACGCAACAGTCCTCGTGCCCCCTGACGTCCGGGCTGAAGTGGACGAGTGGCAGATCATCCACATGCACATTTCGGAGCCTTAGTGATGAGTGTCCAGTCCAAACGTGAATACTCCCTCGACCCGGTGACCTTCGAGGTCTTGAAGAACGCATTCGGGACGTCGGTTGACCTGATGGCCGAGCAGATACTTCGCACGTGTCACTCGTTCGTCATCTATGCGCGTGACTTCTCCTCGGCGCTGTGCGATCGACGCGGCAACACGGTCATGCAGGGCAGTCAAGACATCGCTGTCCACGTCGGGACGCTCCATCACACCGCGAAAGCCGTGCTGGAGGCGTTCGCAGGCGACATGCATCCGGGGGACGTGTTCGCAGTCAACGATCCGTACCTCGGTGGCACACACTTCAACGACATGCGGATCGTTCGGCCGATCTTCCACGGTGGTGAGTTGATCGGATTGGCGCAGTCAAACGGCCATTGGGCGGACGTCGGAGGCACGGTGCCAGGGTCGTTCGACGTCAACGCGAAGGAGCACTTTGGAGAGGGCATCCGAGTTCCGCCCGTGCGCCTCTGGGACAAGTCCAGGTATCTGGGCGATGTCGCTCGGCTGATCGTCTCAAATACCCGCGCGCCCGACGACGCGATCGGGGACCTGCACGCACAGGCCGAGGCGACGAGGGTCTGCGAGCGCGAGATCCTTCGGCTGGTGGGCAAGTACGGCGTCAAAACCATCCTGACAGCGATGGACGAGGTCCAGGACTATGTCGAGCGCATGACTCGGCAGCGCGTGGCAGAACTTCCGGATGGGGAATGGGAGTCGCTGGATCACATCGACTTTGACCCAAATGAGGACGAGGGTCTGGTCCCGATCAGGGTCAAGCTCACAATCGACGGCGACCAGATGCGTTACGACCTGTCGGGGTCCCACCCGGCGGTCGGGTCGTTCCTGAACGCCTCATTTGGAACTGCGTGCTCGGGCGTCTTCGCTGGAACGAAGACCTTCTTCCCCGACATTCCGTTGAATTCGGGCTTTTACCGCGCCGTCGAGGTCGACCTCGGGCCTGAGGGTTCGGTCGTCAATGCGCCCTCCCCAGTCGCGGTCACGGGCTTCTGTTCGGGACCATACGAGAAGATCATGAACGCGATCTTCGAGATCTGGTCACGGATCATGCCCGAGCGGGCGATCGCGTGCTGCTTCAATCTCGAGTATCTGCTGGTCGGTGGCCGCGACGAACGGCGCTCCGGGCACCCATACTTCATGTGGTACGACTGGATGGTCGGCGGGTGGGGCGGCCGCAACGGAAGGGACGGCTCGAACGCCACCGCACCGATCTTCGGGGTGGGGCTCGCGGTCCAGCCGCTCGAGGGCCAGGAGCGCCTCACCCCGGTGGTCACTACGGGGCACGAGATCGTCACAGATTCCGGCGGTCCCGGCCGCCGTCGCGGTGGTTGCGGCGTGCGGAAGGGCGGCACGCTCACTGAGGCTGCCGGCTCGGTCATGTCCTATTGCTGTGATCGCGCACGTTCGATCACCTGGGGTATCGAGGGGGGGTTGCCGTCGATACCGCACGGCGTCTGGCTCAACCCAGGAGCCGAGGACGAGCGTTTCCTCGGCGCCGTCTTCTCTAATGTGTCGATCCGGGGTGGCGACACCTTCACACGACCGTCGGCCGGTGGCGGTGGCTTCGGGGACCCGCTCGACCGCGACCTAGCCGACGTTCTCGAGGATGTGATCGATGGTTATGTGTCGATCGATCGCGCCGCGAAGGATTACGGAGTCGTGATTCGCGAGATTGACCCCGCGCTTGACCAATTCGAGATCGACAATGAAGCGACCGCGACCGAGCGAGAGCGGATTCGCGCGCTGCGCCTCGGTTGGCTTGCGGAGGACCCCGTGTCGATCGCGGAGCGATATCGCGCAGGCGAACTCGACCCGATGGATCTGATTCGCCAGTACGGGGTGATCGTAGATTGGGGCACGGGGGAGCTGCTCGCCAACACGACCGCCGTGTTTCGCGACCTGCTGAAACATAGGAGCGCGAGCCACTGGGCCAACCCGGCCGCCGAGGCGACGGGCTAGGTCCGATGGACATCCCTTGCCTTGGCACGCGAACGCAGCGGCGACCGGGTCAAGCGCTCCTTGGGCACAACGTGGCCTGACCCAGCGTCGCGGCGTATCTCGCCGCGGTGTACGAGCCGAAGTTCCCGAGCGTCGGCGCGTGACTCCGCGCCTGGCATCGCCAACCCGACCGGAGCCGTATGCCGGGGGCGATGATGTTCGAGCACCTAGGGAGCACGGCGCCGCGAGTGCGGCGATGTCCTCGATTGAGGACGTCCTGGCGGCCGGGGACGTCGTGACCCGCGACCTCGGCGGCCGCGCGAGCACGTCGGAGGTGGCCGGCGCGTTCGCAGCCGGAGTGCAGAGCAGTCTCGCCGCAGCGGGCCATCCCCGGCTGACAACATGAGGCACTCCCGCGCGCCGCTGGGCATCACCCCACGCCTGAGCCGATGTCCGGCTCGCGAGACCTACGTCGGGATCGCCGGTCATGCTCACCGCCGGCGCCGGGCGGGTGGTGCTGCTGTCGCTCGCGTCGGACTTCGTGATCGGTCGCTCTGCCGATCATGAGATGCTGATGTTCAATCTCTCCCAGCGTGCTGCTCATGATCGGAGATCGATCACGTCCGCGCTGGCTCGCGCTCCCGGTCTGATGACCAAAGCGTCGCTAGTCCGATCGCGCACCCGTGGCCGAGCAACCTGGCGAGTGCAATCGTACGCAGCAGGTTAAGAGGGGCCGGACCCAAAACAGAAACCAACCTTGGCAACCGAGCGGGCGCCGCGGCCGCGCGTACACTGCTCGAGCGATGCGAGCTCTCCCATCGCCGAAGTCTGCGAGGGTCCCTGAGCGCGCAGGGTTCGGCTTTCGCGGGGAGACGATCGATCGCTTCGTATCGCTCACGCGGATTCACTGGCCGCTCGTGATCCTGTTGTTGGCGGGAGCCGCGGTTCGCGTGGCGATGATGATCGCCTACAGGCCGGCGCTCTTCTTTGACGATTCCTGGGGTTACGCGTTCACGGCCTTCACGGGTCATCCGGTCGCGTTCTCGTATTTGCGGCCGAATGGCTATCCGGTGTTAATGCATCTGCTGACGTTCCCTGGTCGCAATTTGGTGCAGCTCGTGGGGCTGCAGCACCTGTGCGGTCTCGTTACCGGCGGGCTTGTCTACGCCGCGATTGTCCACGCCGGAATATCGCGCTTGCTCGGAGCGATTGCAGCAGCGCTGGTGCTTCTCGATGGCTATGTGATCACGCTGGAGCAGTACCTCATGCCCGAAGCGTTCTTCACGGTCACGCTGCTCGCTGCTGCGCTGTTGCTCGCGTGGACTCGTCTGCCCGCGGCGGACCGCAAACGGCAGAGCAGCGTTTGGGTCACCGCGCTGGCCGGCTCTTTGCTCGCTTTCGCCACACTTCAACGAGAAGCCGCGCTGTTCACGGTCCCGGTCTGCTTGATCTACCTGCTCTGGGTCCGGGTTGGCTGGCAACGCCTCGGCGCCTTCGTTGCGGCGTTGGCGGTGCCGTTGCTCGCGTATGCGGCACTCTACGACGCGCGCCTCGGCGTCTTCGGATTTACCGAGACGTCGGGCTGGACGCTCTATGGTCGCGTGGCAGCGTTTGCGGACTGTGCCGGTGCGGGGGTCCCCATCGGGCAGCGATCGCTATGTGAGGCAGCCGCGGAACGCCGTTCTCACCCTGGCTCGCCAACCTGGTACATCTGGGCAAGCTCGTCTCCTGCTGGTCGCTTGTTTCCCGGCGGGCACGAAACTCGGCAGGCCCAGGAGCACGCTGACAGGGTCTTGGGCGCGTTCGCCGCTCGGATCATCGAGCATCAGCCGCTCGACTACCTCCGCGTCGTCGCGACCGACACGGCTAACTATTTCACCCCGGGGGCGACCCCGTTCAACGACGCTGTAAGCGCGACGTCGCTTCCCGCTACTGCCGCGTCCGAGCCAACGAGTGAGCGGGTTCGCCGAAGGGTCCTGCCGCACGTGCACCCAGAAGTCCGAGCTCCGGCCGGCGTAATCCGCTCGTATCGACAGATCATGCATGTTCCCCGACCACTGCTTGCAGCGTTCGTACTCGTGTCCGTATTCGTGCTCGCTTGTCGGCTGCCACGGCGTCCAGAGATCTTGCTGTTCACCGGCGGCGCAGTCGCGCTCATCGTCGGAGTTGCCGCGACCGCAGGGTTCGGGCTGCGCTATCTCCTCCCAGCAGTGCCTCTTCTCGCGATAGGAGGCTCGAGCGCCACATGGTCGCTGCTGACCCGCGCGGAATAGGCGAGACCGAGCGGACTCGGATCGAGACGGTCGGTGGCGCGTACTCGCCAAACCGTCGATGTCAAATGAGACCCACCGGACTCGGTCTGCGCGCGCGCCGGACGAACGATGGTCCTCGCGTGGAAACGCCGGGCCTCGGGCAGGACGGGCAGGCCATTGGCTTGCCTTCACGATGCCCTCGCACTATTGGCCATCGACTCCGGCGTTATAGACCGCGCAGTTACGGCCATCGCGTTTCACGTAGGCCGGGTCGGTGTGAATCAGAATCCGCGAGTCCAAGTATTCGTACGCGTTCAGTAACGCCGTGACGTGCGCGAACATGTGCAACATGCGCAGGAGCTTGCGTCCGGCGAGCAGCGGCGCGTTCAAGGGGACGAACCGGTAAGGCCCGCGGTGGCCGGCCGGTGTCACCAAGAACCAGCCGCGGCGCTGGCGCTTGAGCGCGTGCACGGCCATCCTGAGGTGCAGCTACGCCGTCCGGCTGCGGTCGAGCAGGCGTTGCAGGTTGCCTGCAGGCCAGCACGCCGGCGTTACGCCCGACGTTCCGCTACAGCTCATCGGCGGCCATTGCCGCCTTCTTTCCCAACGCGCTGAGCACGAAGTTCACGAACGCGGTGCCGGCCGGAAGACGCCGATCGGTCCAGGCCAGCGCGACGTGACGCATTGGTGTGGGTGGGGCGATCCGGATGGTGTGCGCCGACGGCTCAACCTCCGCATACGAGCGCGGGAGCATCGCCGTGCCTAGCCCCTCGGCAGCCAACGCGCGCACCGTCTGGAGCGCCGAGCTCTCAAACTTCGCGTGCGGCTCGAACCCCGCCGCCTGACAGGCGGCGCGGAACGCGCTGTCGATCCCGGAACCGCGGGTGAAGACGATGAAGTCCTCCTTGGCCAGAGCCGCGAGCTCGACCTCGTCTGTGCCGGCCAGCGGATGGTCCGGGCCCACGACGAGGACGAACTCCTCGACGTGCAGGACCTCAGTGATCACGCTGGTAGGCAGCGATTCCGGCGGTTGTACAAACGCGGCGTCCAGCTCGCCGGCGTCAAGCATGTCGACCATCCGCTCGGTGGAGTTTTCGCGCATCACGATGTCGATACCGGGAAACCGCTCGCTGAACGACCTCAGCAGCGCCGGCAAACGAATCGGACCCAGTGCTCGCATCGTCCCGAGCACGATCTGGCCGCGCACGAGACCTGTGAATAGCTGCATTTCCGACGCGGCGGCATCGAGCTGGTGGATGATCTGCTCGGCTCGGGGCAGAAGGGCTTCGCCGGCCCGCGTCAGGCGCACGGTGCGGCTGGTGCGCACGAACAGTTCGACGCCCAGTGATGCCTCAAGCTGACGGATGTTGTGCGACACCGACGACTGCGACAGGCCGAGTTCCTCGCTCGCGCGCGTGAAGTGGCGGTGGCGCGCCACCGCGTAGAAGCACCGCAGCTGTCGGAGGTCCATGTTGCGCCGACGCTACCAGCGCGTCTGCCGAAGCTGTCTGGACCCGTCAGATGCCGACGGCGCCAGGCAGTCGAGGGTCAGCCAAGACCCGTCGCCCCGGGTGTGACGGCCGCTTCGGCCTCCCGCGGCGGCGTCAGGACGTCCGGAGGAAAGGGCACGTGGATCAGTGATGCCCGGTCAGCCGCCAGAGACGAGCGAACGGCGGTGATCAGCTCCTCCGTGTCCGACACCGAGCGGGCGTCCAACCCGAATGACCGCGCGTAAGCGACGAAGTCGGGGTTGGCCAGATCGATGCCGTAGCTCCGACCCGGGTAGTGCCGTTCCTGATGCATTCGGATCGTGCCGTAGCCTCCGTTGTCGATCACCACAAAGACGACGTTCACCCGGTGTCGAACCGCGGTCGCCAGCTCCTGACCGCACATCAGAAAACAGCCGTCTCCGTTGAACGACAGCACGGGCCGGTCGGGATGCGTCAACTTCGCGGCGATCGCCGACGGCACTCCGTAGCCCATCGCGCCGCTGACCGGCGCCACCTGGGTCCCGTAGCGGCGAAAGCGCCAGTAGCGATGGCACCACAGCGTGTAGTTTCCCGCCCCGTTGGTGACCACGGTTTCCGGCGGCAGCGCTTCGGCGAGGCCCGCCACGGCCTGTCCGAGATCCAATCCATTCCGTCCGCCGGGGGGGCTTCGGAAGGCGACGACGTCGCTCGCCGCCGTCCGTGCCCACTCGGCCCATCGCTGCGGGTCTGGGGGATCAACGATGCGCGCGGCCCCCGCGAACTCGGCGCTGCCGGCGTTGATCGCGAGCGCCGGCTCGAACACCCGGCCCAGTTCCTCGGGATCCGCATGGACGTGGATCAGAAGCTGGTGCGGCCGGGGCGCCTGGATCATCGAGTAGCCCCCGGTCGTGGGCTCATCGAGGCGGGCGCCGATCGCCAGCAGCACGTCGGCTTCCCGCACGCGACGGGCCAGGCGCGGGTCAATGCCCAGGCCGAGAGTCCCGCAGTACACCGTCGAATCGTTGTCAACATAGTCCTGGCGGCGAAATGCGGTGGCCACGGGCACTCCCCAGGATTCCGCCAATCCGGTGACCTCGGTCGCGGTGTGCTGGGACCAGCCGCCGCCACCGACCACCATGAGCGGCCGCTGCGCGCGGGCGACCATATCCCGAACCCGGCCGACCGCCGCCGCGGGCGGTGTGGGACGCACTATCTGATGCGAGGCTCCATCCGCCACATCGGTCACCTCGCCGAGCACGTCCTCAGGCAGCGCCAACACGACCGGCCCCGGCCGACCGGCGGTCGCCGTCTGAAACGCCCTACCGACGTACTCTGGGATCCGCGCCGGCTCATCGATCGTCGCCGTCCACTTCGCCAACGGCGCGAACAGCGCCTCGATGTCGACCTCCTGGAAGGCCTCCCGACCGCGGTGGGAGCGCGGCACCTGTCCAACCAGCAGGATCATCGGCACCGAGCCTTGTTGCGCGGTGTGCACACCAACGACGGCGTGAGCGGCGCCCGGGCCGCGCGTCACGAAGCAGACGCCCGGTGATCCCGTCAATTGGCCATGAGCGCACGCCATATTGGCCGCTCCAGACTCCATCCGGCAGACGATCAGCCGCACCTCCGGCGAGTCGTGGAGCGCGTCGAGCACGGGGAGATAACTCTCGCCAGGGACGCAGAAGACGAACTCGGTACCGTGCAAGACCAGTTGGTCGACCAGGACGCGACCGCCCGAACGGGGGTTGCTCATAGCATCAAGGGCTCGTCCACAAACACGTCGTAGCGTTGAGGCTTGGGTCGCTCCTTGTCCGATTCGCGCACATACTGAATTGATCGGCGTCCCAGCAACTCGCGGGGGAGCACCATCACGCGGACGAATGCCGCCGGCTCGTCGGACACCGCCCGGGCCTCGACCGGATCGACGCCGCTCTCAAACCACGCCCCAAACCGCTCGACGGTCTGTGCCAAGCCATCCACCTCGACGCGGAACTTTCCTTGTATCAAGCACCGAATGCCCGGTCCGCGATGGGTGTGCAGATAGGCGATCCCTCCCGGGGGGAGCTCCACGCGGTCGCAACGGACCAGGTACTCGCCATCGCTGTCGAGCGCGAGCTGTGCGCTGATTTGCGAGTCGCCCCGGGGCTGATCGGTGAACTCGTAGCGCAGCAGATGGCGGCCGATCTCGGGGCCCAGCTCCAGCGGGCCCGTGGTGAAGCGCGCGACGTTGCCATCAACCGAGTAGACGACCCGCGGCCTGGCGTCCAACGAGAGGGTCTCGCCGTCCGCTCGACGACACTGAAACAGCTCCAGCACCGGGGTCATGGCCGATCCTCGATCGACGGTGAAAAGGCCGCGGGGATCAGGATCTTGTTCTGCTGGCTGACGATCAACGGCCTGATCTTCCTCACGTACTCGCGCCACCGGTCGTCGTCGAGAAGCCGCTGCCGGCGCTCCTGACGCTCGGTGTGATCGCGGTAGGCCCAGAGATGCACGATCTCGTTCTGCGGGCCGATTTCGGTGTAGAAGTAGCCGATCAGCCGGCCGAGGATCGGACGCTGAATCTCGAGGCCCTCGGCCTGGTAGAGGCGCAGGTACTCTGGCACCGCGCCCGGCCGCAGCGCGTAGATCCTCTCCTCGACGATCACGATCCACTGCAAGTGTGTGAGTAGGGCGGCACCACTGGCTCGAGACTAGTCAAGCGAACCAGTAACTGTCAATCGTGCGTTCATTTATCGACGGCGTGAGTGGATCGGATTCACGGTGTCAATTTGTGAGCTCATGAATTAACCAACTCGCTTGACAGCCAGCGCATCGCCCGCGTACGGTAACACACCGGATGCCGGCCCAGATGGAAGTCTCGATTCCCACCTCGCGCTCGGACGCTGAGCGGGTGTTCGGCGAAGCCGCCGAGATCACCGTCGTCAGCGGCGGGACGATCGTCATGCCTGCCCTGCGCTCCGGGCGACTTGCTCCCAAGCACGTGATGTTGCTCACTCGAGCCGGCCTCGACGGCGTCGAGCGTGAACGCGACCGCTTGAGGATCGGGGCCGCAGCGAGGTTGGCCGATCTCGCCGAGTTGCCCGAGCCGTTGGTCAGCGCCGTGCGCGGCGTCGCCGATCCGGAGATCCGCGCGCAGGCGACGATCGGCGGAAACGTGTGCGCCAACGGCCCCGCCGGGGTCCCGCTCGGCGACCTGCAGGGCCCTCTGATCGCGATGGACGCCAAAGTTAGGTGGACCGACGGCACCGACGAGCGGCTGGATGACGTCGAGCACTTCCTGCGGAGGTCACCTGATCGCCGGCTGGTCCTCGGGCTCGAGATGGCGGTTCCGGAGCACGGCGCATTCGCCGCGCTGCGTCGGCCGCACTCACATGGCTACACGCCGATCTCGGTATCCGCCGCGGTCGTCCGGGGCGAGCTTCGGCTTGGGGCGACGGGGCTCGCGCCCCATGGGGTCCGGCTGCGCTCTCCCGAGGACCCCACGCCTACAGACCGTGATCAGCTCGAGCCCCCTGCCGACGCGCTCGCTTCCGCGTGGTATCGGCGCCAGATGCTCCCCGTGTTGATCCGCCGCTGCCTGGCCCGGATCGGATCCGCACCGGCCGAGGGGGAGCGGTGAAGCTCACCGTCAACGGGGTCAGCCATGACCCGCTGCGCAGCGGGGCGATGGTCTCCCTGCTGGACGTGCTGCGCGAGGAGCTGGGGATCATGAGCCCGAAGCCCGGCTGTCGGGCGGGGAGTTGCGGGGCCTGTACGGTCGTGGTCGACGGCGCGCCGAGGCGGTCGTGCTTGCTGCCGCTCGCCGCGGTCACCGGCGCCGAGGTCACGACGGTTGAGGGCCTGGGAAGCCCGGAGCGACTGGATACCGTGCAGACCGCGTTCCTCGAGGGCTATGCCAGTCAATGCGGATACTGCACCTCGGGCATGATGCTCGCGGCTCACGCGCTGATCGCCGAACGCGGAGGTGCGGTGACCAGGGGTGAGATCGCCGAAGCGCTGAGCGGGCATGTATGTCGCTGCACCGGCTACGTGAACATCATCGAGGCCGTCGCGGCTGCCGCCGTGACCTCCGGCGTGACCATGGGCGAGCGCCGGTGAAAGCCGTCGGCGCATCAACGCCCCGCTACGACGGCGTCAGCGCCGTCACCGGCAAGTCGCTGTACGTCGACGATGTGCGCCCGGCGGGCCTCCTGCACGTCAAGGCCTTGCGCTCGCCGCATCACAGCGCGCGCATCCTGGGACTGGATGTCGAACCGGCCGCGCGCATGCCGGGCGTCCACGCCGTCGTCACGGCCGCGGACGTGCCACGCCTGATCGTCGGGCCGCTTGAAGCTCAGGGGATCGCCGGCGATGAGCCGCTGCTGGCCGATCAAGAGGTTCGCTACGCGGGTCAGCCGGTCGCCGCAGTCGCCGCCGAGAGCGAGGAGGTAGCCAGGGCTGCGGCGGAGGCGATCGAGGTCGAGTACGAGCCGCGCGAGCCGTTTCTGGACATGCGTCTCGCCCTGGATCCTGACCAGCCGCAGATCACCGCCGATGGCAACCGCTTTCACTACGAGCGCTACGTCGAGCGGCGGGTGCGCCGTGGCAACGTCGAACGGGCCTTCGAGCAGGCCGATGTGATCGTCGAGGGGGTCTACCGCCCGACGGCGATCGAGCATTGCCCGCTGGAGACGCAAGCCGCCGTGGCCGTTCCCGGCGCGGACGGACGATTGACGATCCACTCCACGACGCAGGCGCTCTACTACTCGATGAGCATCGTTGCCGAACACCTGCAGGTACCGCTGGGCCGCCTGAAGTTCGTCGGCGGGGCGGTCGGGGGCGGATTCGGAGGCAAGGTCGACACCCCGTGCGAGAGCGTGGCGGCACTCCTCGCACTGAGGACAGGGCGGCCCGTCAAGTGGGCCTTCACCCGCGAGGAGGAGATGCTGTGCTCGTCGGTGCGGGCGGCCTGGCACATCGAGATCGCGGACGCCGTCACGTCTGACGGCTGGATCCTGGGGCGGCGCACGCTCACGCTGCATGACGCCGGGGGCTACAGCCGGCTTTCCCCTTACGGCGTAAACAAACACACCTTCCACATGGGCGGGGCATACACCATTCCGAACCTCGCCTTCAACTCCTACGTGGTGTGGACCAACCACGTGCCGTCCTCCTCCATGCGCGGGTTCGGTGTCACTTCGGCGTCATTCGCGATCGAGACTCACATGCAACGCATCGCCGACGTGCTCGGAATCGATCCGTGGCAGCTTCGCCTGCGCAACGCGATCCGAACCGGGGACATGACGCCGACCGGCGTGCAAGTGCCTGATCCCTCGGCGGTGTCAACACTGCTCGCCGCCGCCGACGCAGCGAGCGTCCGCCTGCCGGACGCCTACCGGTCGATGAGTGATGCCCGCGGCGTCGAGGACGATGTGCCCGACCACCTCAAAGGTGTCGTCTCGGCTCGGCCCGCCGAGGAGCTCGAGATCTGATGGCAGGACGAACCGGGACCGGCGTCGCACTGATCGAGTATCCGACCGGAATGAATCAGGCCGGTGATCCCAGTCAGGTGTGGATCAAGCTGAAACCGGATGGTCACGTCGATGTGTTCACCGGCACCTGCGACGTGGGTCAGGGATCACGGACCGTTCATGCCCAAATTGCCGCCGACACGATCGGCGTGCCCTACGACTGGGTGACACTCGACAACACCAACACCGACTCGTCGCCACTGTGCACGGGGACGTTCGCCTCGCGGGGGACTTTCGTGGGAGGAAACGCCGTTCGCCTAGCCGCCGCCAAGGCGCACGCGGAGCTGCTCGACGTCGCCTCGGAGATGCTCGAGGTCGACGCCGCCGATCTCACCACAGAGGATGGGTACATATGGCCGCTCGGCGTGCCCGCCAAACGCACATCGATAGGCGAGGTCGCCAACGCGGCCACCTGGACGTACGGGCGCATGATCACTGGCCAGGCGGCGTATATGAAGCCGTTCTCGGCCCCCGATCCCGACACCGGCGAGTGCGAGCCTCACTACGCCCTCTCCTATGGCGTCTGCGTGGCTGAGGTCGAGGTCGACGATGAGACCGGAGAGGTGCTCGTCTCGAAGCTGATGCAGGTCTATGACGTCGGGCGGGCGATCAACCCGGCGCTGGTGGCCGGTCAGATCCACGGGGGCGCGCTGATGGGCCTGGGGCTGGCCCTACTCGAGGAGTCTTATCCCGAATATCCGGGAGGCGATCATCGGGGAGCAGAGTTCGGGACCTACCTCGTGCCCTCGCCGCTCGAGCTTCCTGCTCTGGACGATCGGGTACTCGAGAATCCCTCAAGCGAGGGCCCGTTCGGCGCCAAGGCGATCGGCGAGATGGCATCAAATGCCCAGGCTCCGGCGGTCATCAACGCGATCCATGACGCCGTCGGGATCTGGATCACAGAGTTACCCGCCAAGCCCGAGCGGGTGCTGCGCGGGCTCCGGGAGTCCTCGCAGCCGGCACGGCGCGGCAAGCGGGTCGTGTTTGACGAAGCGCTGTCGGTGCGGGCGGTGTCAAGCATCAGCGGCGAGGGCTGGCAACTCGTGGACGGGTAAATGAACGCGCCGCGATCAGCGTTCTCAACGCACGTGGAAAGGCCGTGATGACATGAGTCCGCAAACCTCGTTCTGGCATCCATTCGCTGACATGGCAGCGGTGAACGAACACGAGTTCACCGTGAGCCGTGGTGAGGGCATCTACGTCTTCGGCCAGGATGGGAGGCGATACATCGACGCCGCCGCTGGCCTGTGGTACTGCCACGTCGGTCACGGTCGCCAGGAGATCGTCGACGCTGTGAGCGCGCAGATGCGTGAGCTGGAGTGCTACTCGACCTTCGGCGACCTCGTCAACCCGCCGGCGTCCCGGCTGAGCAGCCGTCTCGCGGGTATGAGCGACATTCCCGACGCCCGAGTGTTCATGACGCTTGGCGGAGGTGACGGGATCGAAACCGCGGCGAAGCTCGCGCGAATGTATTGGTCGATGCAGGGTCGGCCCCACAAGACCCACCTGCTGAGCCGCACCTTCGCCTATCACGGAACCCACGGCTTCGGAACGAGTCTGGCCGGAATCGAGACCCTCCGGAAGGATTTCGGGCCGCTGACCGGCGAAGTCGGCCAGGTGGCCTACGACTCGCTGGATGCGCTCGAGCAGGAGTTGGCGCGGGTCGGCTCCGAGAACGTGGCCGCGTTCTTCTGCGAGCCGGTGATCGGCGCGGGCGGCGTGCGGCCCGCACCGGATGGCTACATGGAGGGGCTGACCGAGGTGTGCCGCCGCCACGACGTGTTGCTGGTCATCGACGCGGTGATCTGTGCCTTCGGCCGCGTCGGCACGTGGTTCGGCTACGAGCGCTGGGGCGTGCAGCCGGATCTGGTCGTCCTCGCCAAGGGCCTCACCAGTGGCTACCTGCCGCTCGGAGCGGTGCTGGTGAGCGGGCAGGTCGCCGAGCCGTTCTGGTCGACGCCGGGGCGGGTCATGGTGCGCCACGGTGCCACCTACGCGGGCCATCCGACCTGCTGCGCCGCAGCATTGGCGAACCTCGATCTGCTTGAGTCGGAGAACCTCGTGCCTCGGGGGCGCGAGCTCGAAGGTTCGCTGTTCGATGCGTTGGCGCCGCTGCGCGAGCACCCGGCGTGCGGCGAGGTCCGCGGCGGGGTCGGGCTGGCTGCCGCCGTCGACCTGAGCGCAGAGCTGGCTCGCCTCCCGGACGCCGCTCATCACTTCTACGACGCCATCCGCGACGCGGGGGTGATCGTGCGGGGACAGGCGACCGGAGTAGCGATCGGCCCGCCACTCACCATCGCCCCGCCGCAGCTGACCGAGATCGGCGAGGCCGTCGCCGCGGGTCTCGACGCCGTGATCGAGCAGTACGGCGCGATCACCGCGGCGTGATCGCTGAGCCGCAGACGTACCCGACAGGCCTGATCTTCGTCCACCCGCGAGCCTGCCCACCAAGCTCTCCCGCCAGATGCGGGGCCTGCTGGTTGCTGGCGGGCGGCAATGGCGGCGTTCGCAGCCATGGCTGGGAGCAGGAGCTCGCCTCTCGGCGCGGAAGCAAGCCGAGACGTGACGCGCTCGGTCGCAGTGGCCTCGACGATTGCCGTAGGGTTCTTGGTCGGGCTGCAGCCAGCCGCCAACGCGGCCCTGTCCAAGCATGTCGGAGACTTGGGCGCAGCGTTCGTGAGCCTGGTGGTCGCCAGCGCGATCATCGGCATGCTGCTTCTCGTCGTCGGGCATCCTGGGCGGCTCGGTGGCTTGAGCGGGATCAGACCTGAGTATCTGGTTGGTGCCCTCGGCGGCGCCGCGGTGGTTACGGTCGGGCTGGTGGCGGTCCGGCCCTTGGGGGCGGGCGCGGTGATTGCGTTGCTCGTCGCGGGACAGCTGATCATCGGGATCGTGGCCGATCGGCTGGGATGGTTCGGACTCCACCATCTGGGCATTGATGCAGGGCGGGTGCTGGGGGTGGTGCTCGTAATCGCGGGCACCGTGCTTGTGACCAGAGCCTGATTCTTGTTACAGCGAGCTCGGTGACGAGCCGCTCAGGCCGCGAGGTGGAGCCGCGCTGTCTATGCGCGAGAGCTCATGCTTCTACGAGCTCTTTGTCGGGGCACGGAGTCCACCGGCACTCCAGTGCCACCGGCGCGCGAAACACGTATCCGCGAAAGCGCGGCGGACTCATCAGTCTGATGTCAGGCAGGCGCTCAAAGAGGCGCTGAACCGCGATTCGAGCCACGGCACGTCCGAAGAAGTTTCCGGGGCAGAAATGAGTTCCGAACCCGAAGCCGATGTGTGCGCGGCCGGATCGGTCGATGTCGTAGCGGTCGGCGTCGGGACCAAAGGCGTGCTGGTCGCGGTTGGCCGAGGCGATCGACAGCCCGACGTCGACGCCAGGTGGGATCGTCACGTTATGAAGAGTGACCTTGCGGCTGGTCCGCCGGGTGTTCTGCTGGATCGGCGCGACCCAGCGAATACCCTCCTCGATCGCCGCGCGCACGAGCGCACCGGGCTCGGTCGCAAATCGCTTGCGCAGGGCCTCGTCAGAGAGCAGCGCGGCGGTGACGATCGCGCCGGTGTGACCGGGCTCTTGCAGTCCGCCGCTGATCAGGAGCTTTAGCGTCGGCGTGATGTCGGCAACCCGCTCGGCCAGCGTGCCACCAACCGCGTTACCGAGCAGGTGGGAGATCAGACTGCCGTCAGGCTGGCCGTTCTTGCGCTCGAATACAGGCGCTAGCCGCCGGTCGATGTCGGCGCTGACTGCGGCGGCATAGGCGGCCACCTTCGGATCGTCGGAGACGTTCGAGCCCCCTGCGATCAGCCCGTGGAACCAGCGGCGGAGCTCGTCGGCCTCGATGTCGGGAACTCCAAGCACGCACGCCAGCGCCAGGACGGAGATCGGCTCAAAGTACCGGGCCAGAAGATCGCCCTGGTCGCCGGCCGCGATCCCGCGCAGCTGGGTCTCAACCACCGCTTCGATCACGCTCATGAAGTGCTCGCTGACCTTGCGTGGCGCCAGCGAAGCATCCAATCCCCGCCGGTAGCGCCCATGATGATCACCGTCGACATTGAGGATGTGATGCTCGCCAAAGCACGCCGACAGTGCCGGCGGCCCGTAGGTCCGGAAGCGTTCGACGTCGTTGTGGGCCCGCTTGACGTCCTCAAAACGAGTCAACAGCCACACGCCAAGCGAAGGAACGAACGCCACCGGCGTTTGGGCCCGCAGCCGCGCAAGGAACGGGTACGGGTCATTCTCGAGCTCCGTCGGTGAGACATCGATCACGGGCGTATCACGGAGGCTGGCGGTCGCCATGGCTCGCTCCACACTAAGGCCCGGAAACCACATCCGCAAAGGTGACCTAAAACACAGGAGTTGTTTCGGGGCGCTGGGCTGCTACCAGCTGCGGTCGAGAGTCCGGTCGCCCGCCCCCCCCGAGGCCTCGAAAATCGATGCCGAGAGGCCTCAAGCTCGGCATGACAGGGAGTCAAGTCGTCCGGCGTTGCCGATGCGCTGTGCGATCCTGTGGTCGCGTGAGCGCGACTTCGCAAGGTCATGGCGTGGTGCCTCGGATCTCGGCCGCGGAGTTTCGGGCGCGGCGGGCTGCGGTCGCGACGCTCGGCAATCGCGGAGCAGCTCGAGCTCGGAGCGAAAGCCCTTCTCCTTGAGGTAGATCGAAGAGGCCGGCTCGAGCTTTGCCCCGATCTCGAACCCTTCACGGACGCCGTGCGACCGTCTGGGAGCCCTTCCGGAATCAGCGAGCTCAGATCCACGTCGACAGCCACGCGCTTCACCGCAACGGCGTCATCTCCCGAGTCACCGGCGCCGGCGGCTACTGGCAGATCGAGATGCTCGAAACCCTCTGTACTGAAAACGCTGGAGCTGCCGAGCTCGCGACGATCTTGTGCACAGGCGCTCAGGGGTCGCTTGCCGTTGAAAGGTAATAGATCCGCTAACATACCATTATGGCCTCGGCGCCCCCTGCCTCGAACGGCGAGATCGAGCGGCTGCGCACACATGCCAGGAACATCCGCCGCCACGTCGTCCGGATGGCCCACGGCAAGGGCGAGGGCTACGTGGGGCAGGGATTGCAGGCTGCGGATCTGTTCGCGGCGCTGTTCTGCGCCGAGATGGACTACACCGGCGACCCGAAGCGCGATTCGAATAAGGATCGTTTTCTGCTCTCGGCTGGCCATTACTCGATCGCGCTCTGGGCGGCGTTCGCCGAGATCGGCCTGCTGGACGAGAGCCGCCTGGCGGACTACGGCGCCGACGATGACGTCGTCGCGATGTCGACCGAACGAGGCTGGCAGGAGTCGGTCGAGCTCACCGGCGGCTCGCTCGGGCATGGCCTCGGCGTGTCGTGCGGAATTGCCTATGGAAAGCGCCTGCAGGGGCACTCGGGTCGAGTGTTCAACTACATGACCGATGGGGAAACTCAGGAGGGCTCGGTGTGGGAGGCCGCGATGTTCGCCGCCTATGCAGATCTGGGCAACCTCGTCAACTTGATTGATGTCAACCGCACGCAGGCCGACGGGCCACTGGTGATCGAGATCGAGCCGCTGGTAGACAAGTTCCGCGCGTTCGGCTGGTGGGCGGAGGAGATCGACGGCAACGACATGGCGCAGATCGTTGATGTGCTGGCCCGCGCCCGGGGCGCCGGGGGCCCGAAGGCGATCATCTGTCACACGCGGATCGGGTACGGCGTGCCGCTGATCATGAACCGCGAGCGCAATCACTTCGTTCGCGTCGGCGACGACGAATGGGATCAGGTCGCCCGCGAGGTCGAGGAGTGGGCATGACCGAGCGCGAGCACGACGGGTCGTCGGTCGTTGGTCGTGTCGCGGAGGAGAAGGGCGTCGACCGCGCTCCGCGGGCTGGTCCGTTCGGGCGCGCACTCGTCGCGGCCGCCGAGCAGCGCGACGAGATCGTTGGTCTCAGTGCGGATTTGACCGAGCACACCGACATGCGCGCTTTTCAGGCGAGGTTTCCAGAGCGCTACATCAATGTCGGCATGGCCGAGCAGAACCTAGTTGCGGTCGCGTCTGGGCTCGAGATGTCGGGGTTGGTGCCGGTCGCGACGACGTTTGCGGTGTTCCTCGCCCGGCGCGCGTTTGACTTCGCCGCGATGCAGGTGGCCTTGCACGGCGCCAACGTGAAGCTGGCGTGCAGCCTGGTGGGCCTCGGCTCGACGTTCGGCCCGACCCACCAAGGGATCGATGATCTGGCGCACATGCGAGCGATCCCCGGCATGACCGTGATCGACCCGTGTGACCCGGTCGAAATGGAGCAGGCGACGCACGCGGCGCTCGAGATCGACGGCCCGGTCTATCTTCGGATCCTGCTCGGAAGGGAGCCGATCGTGCTCGACCCGGCGGCCCACGAATTCGAGCTCGGCCGGGCTACGCTGCTGCGCGACGGGGCTCACATCGGCATCGTCGCCAGTTCGATCATGGTTGCCGCGTCGCTGGCCGCCGCCGAGGAGCTCAGCGCCGAGGGGATCGAGGCGGCCGTGTTGAAGGTCTCATCGATCAAGCCATTTGATGACGAGTCCGTCAATCAGCTTGCCGAGCGCACGGGCGCGCTGGTCACCGCCGAGAACCATTCCGTGATCGGTGGCCTGTTCTCGTGCGTCGCCGAAACGCTGGCTCGTGGCGGCATCGGGGTTCCTGTGCAGGCGGTCGGGATGCAGGACGAGTTCGGCTCGTTCGGGACGATCGAATACAACCTCGCCAAACACGGGCTCAATGCCGCCGCCGTCAAGGCTGCGGCGAGACGTACGCTCGAGCGGCGCGATCGCCGGTGGGCGAAGTGATGGCCTCCCCGCGCTTTGGGCACGCGGGGTTGACGGTCAGCGACATCGAGGCTTCCTTGCGCTTCTGGCGCGACCTGCTCGGATTCGAGGAGGCCGGCCGGGGGAGGATCGAGTGGGAGCACATCGACGAGCTGATCGGGCTTGCCGGAACCGAGATCGAGTGGGTTGAGCTCCGGCTGCCGGACGGGACGACGGTGGAGCTGCAGCAGCATCACCGGCCGCTCGGGCGCGCGCTTGCACCGGGCGGTGAGAATGACCCCGGGCGTAGCCATCTGGGCCTGGTCGTCGACGATCTCGAATCGATCCTGCGCCGCGCCCAGGCAGAGGGGTTCCGATCGCGATCGCCAGATCCGGTCGCGATACCACGCGGCGCGTTCGCGGGCTGGACGGCCGTCTATCTGATCGATCCTGATGGGTACGGGGTCGAGCTGATGCAGCCGGGCGGATGAAGGCGGTGGCCACCCGACGATCACAGGTCGACGTCGCCGGACCGGTGACACCGAGCCCGTCCACGGATCTGAGCAAGCCGCCGGACGAGTTGGTCTTTCGTCCGATCAGCTCACCGAACCTGTTCGAGGAGACCGTCGGGCGACTTGGCCAGGCGATCAAGACCGGGGTCGTCCCGGTCGGTGAGCGGTTCCCAAACGAGCGTGACGTCAGCAAGCTGCTCGGCGTCAGTCGTTCGACGGTTCGCGAAGCGATGCGCGCGCTTCAGCAGGCCGGGTTGATCGAGGTCCGCCGAGGCAGGCGGGGGGGAGCGTTCGTGACCGGCAAGGGAGGCCGGCGCCCCAACGCGCGCCGGCTTGCGAAGGACATGGGTAGCGATCTCACGAGCACGCTCGACTACCGGTGGGCGATCGAGCCCGCGATTGCCGAGCTGGCTGCACAGCGGCGGACCGAGTACGACATCGAGGGGCTGAGGGCGACGCTCGCCCACAGCGCCCCGGCATCCCCCGAGGTGTTTCGTGCCGCCGATGCCCGCATCCATCTGGCGCTCGCTCATGCCGCTCGCTCGCCAGGTCTCGCGACATCGGCCGCCGAGATCCGTCTGCGCCTGGCCGCACTGCTCGCAGCAATGCCAGCGCTGGATGAGTCCGCGTTTCACTCCCAGCGTCAGCACGAGCAGATCATCGATGCGATCGCGGCCGGCGACGGCCAGGCCGCCCGAGCAGCGATGCTCGAACACGTGGACGCAACTGCTGAGCTGCTGCGCGGGCTGCTCTGAGGCGATGCTCAGTCCGCCCGCGTTCGGCGCAGCGCGGCGACGCGCACGCCGCCGTCGATCACGATCGTCTCGCCCGTTATGTAGGACGCACCGTCGCCAATCAGAAACGCGATCACGCTCGCGACCTCGCCCGGCTCACCCCACCGGCCCAGCGCCGTGTGTTCGATGATCCAGTCACTGGTCTGCCCGGAGCCGGCCGTCATCGGCGAGACGATGAATCCTGGTGCCACCGCGTTGACTCGGATTCCACGCGGTCCGAACACGGCGGCGAGCGAATCGGACGCGATCGCCAACCCGGCCTTTGCGGCAGAGTAGGCCGGAGTCACCTCGCCGCTGCTCGCCAGCACACGGGAGGCCGCCAGGCTGGTCACGAAAACGACCGAGCCGCCCGGAGATGCGAGCAGGTCAGCCATCCCCTGCGTGAGGAGGACCGGCCCCCGGAGATCGATCGCCGACACGCGATCCCACTCGGCCGCGCTGATTTCTCCAAACGCCGCCGCCGATGCGACGCCGGCAGCGTGAACGAGCCCGTGCAGCGGCCCACCGAGATCCCGGACCGCGCGGACAGCGTCGTCGGGGGCAGTCACATCGAGGGCGAGGCTGGTGCCACCGACCTCGTTCGCGACCTTCCGCGCGCCGTCGCCATCGACGTCGGCAACGATCGTCTGCGCTCCGAGTGCCGCGAGCGCAAGCACCGTCGCGCGACCGATGGCGCCGGCGCCCCCCAGCACGAGCACTCGCTTGCCGGACAGGCTCAGCGCGCCAGCGTCCCCGGCGGTGCTCACGCGATCTCGAACAGCCGGCGGCGCTCGATATCGGTCACCTCGCGATCGTAGAGCGCAAGCTCGTGATCGGCCGAGGCCGCGATGTGCCCGACGACGTCAGACCCGAACATCGCCACGGCCTCCTCGCACGTCCGAAACCGCTCAAGACCTTCACGCAGCGATAAGGGGAGCTTCGGGCCGGGTACGGTCGAGGCGTCGACCGCCGCTTCGCCAATCGGTTCCAGCTCATTGTCAAGCCCATGCACGCCGGCCGCCGCGATCGCGGCCAGCGCGAGGTAAAAGTTCGCATCCGCGCCCGGGATCCGGGTCTCGATGTGCAGCGAGTCCCCCTTACCGAGGACGCGGAAGGAGGCTGTGCGAACATCGAATCCCCAGCTCACGGTCCCGGGGGCGAAGATGTCTGGGTCGAGCCGCTTATACGAGTTGACGTTCGGGCAGAGCATCGGCATCAGCGACGGCAGCATCGCCATCAGACCGCCGAGCCAGTGCCTTCCCTGGATGCTCAGCTGCGACGGGTCACTGGAGTCGCGGAGCAGATTGCGTTTCTCGCCCGGATCCCAGACCGACGTGTGGACGTGCCCGGAAGACCCAGCGTCCGCCAACGAGTAGCGTGCCATGAAGGTCGCCGCGAGGCCGTGCTGCGCGGCCACCTGCTTGGCGACCATCTTGAACAGAGTGATCCGGTCGGCGGCTTCCATCGCGTCGCAGTAGGTGAGCGTCAGCTCGAGCTGGACGTTGCCCCATTCGTGCTTGATCGTTTCGATCGGGATGCCCGAGCTCGCGCACGTGCGCCGCAGGTCCCTCAGATAGCCGTCGACCATCCCCATCTGCAGGATCGAGTAGTCCGCGGCGCCGGGGCCCGAGCGTGTCAGGCCGGCGTAGCTCTTCTCGCGAGCCGAGGCATAGTCCTCGGGGAACACGTAGAACTCGTTCTCGGCGGCGCAGACCATCGCCACGCCGCGGTCCTCGAGCCGTTGCAACTGGCGCTGCAAGACCCGTCGGGGGAGCTCCTCCACCGGCGCGTCATCTACCAGCCAGCGCCCGAGGCCGAAGACGATCGCGCTTCCCGGCAGGTTCGCGAGTTTGCGCAGACTGCGCATGTCGGGGTCGACGACGAAGTCAGCCCACGCGTTCTGCGGACCGATCCGCGGAAAGCCACCGACCAGCGGGACCCACTCGATGTCGTAGATCAGCGGTCCGGAGGAAAAGTGCATGTGATGACCGGCCAGGAACATGTCCGCCGGCATGCTCTTGCCGTAGAGGCTTCCCTGCGTATCGGGCGTCGCGATGATCACCGAGTCAATTTCGTTTGCGGCCACGGCAGCTCGCAGGGCCTCGACCGTCAGCCGCTCCGCCGGCCACTGCGCGAGTTCATCGAGGCTCTTGCCAGCGTCCTCGAGTCGGTTGTTCGGGTCGGGTTTCAGCGTTGCCATAAGGCCCCCTCTGCTATGCAGCGCAGCCTAATACCACTGGACTGAGCACGCGACGAGAACGCGACGAGGCTCGGTCAATTTCCGTCGCCGGTCATCGCGGTCGTGATCCCGAGCGTTAGGCCACCATCGACTACGAGCGATGCGCCCGACACGTAGCGCGAGCGGTCCGAAAGCAGAAACAGCACTACGTCGGCCATGTCCTCGGGCTCGCCCCATCTGCCCGCCGGCACGACGCGCTCGATCCACCCGCCCGCACCGCGTTCGCGCAGTCCCGCCGTGAGGGGAGTGCGGGTGTACCCCGGGGCCACGGCGTTGACGCGAACCCCGTCGCGCGCGAGATCGCTGGCGAGGGACTCGGTAATCATCTTCAACCCGGCCTTTGCCGCCGCATAGGCCGGCGTCGAGCGCGCGCTGGTGCTGATCACCCGCGTCGCCTCCGCGGACGTGATCATCACGATCGCGGCCCCAGGCCGCTGGATCAGGCCGTCGAGAGCCTGGACAACGAACAGGGGTGCCGTCATGTTGATGCGTATCACCCGGTCCCAGTCGTCGAGGGCTAGGTCGGGATAGTGGCCCTGGGATGACACACCCGCGGCGCTGACCACACCCGCCAGGGACGTGGTCAACGACGACACCGCCTCGGTCAGGTGTTTCGCCGCGGCGGGCAGGTCACAAAGGTCACAATGGACGAAGGAGCCGCCGGTCTGGAGAGCGACTTGCTCGCCGTGCTCAGCGTCGATATCGACCACGATCGGGCGCGCGCCTTCATCTGCGAGCCCGACACATACGGCGCGCCCGATTCCGCCCGCGCCACCGGTGACCACCACCCAGCGCTCCACTATAAAAGACATAATATCCGATCTTTTTCCTTTTAAACGCGCGCTGGACGGGCGCTGCGAGCGAATGGAGCCACGCCGCCCGCATACTTTGACCCCAGGCCGTATCGTTTGGTTGCGATCGGCCACCTCCCGCAGCTGACGTCCGGTGGCGAGACCGAATCGAGCAGCTACCGAGTCACCTTCGAGCGAATCCCGTTCCGCTGCGGCGGTTGAACTCGGCCTCGGTCTCCGAGCCGCGGTCGATGTGGTGTGCACCGCCCGCATTCGGCGCGGGCGTGGCGGGTGGCCGAACGTCCTTGCGGCGGTAGTCCCCGCGGCTTAGGTGATGCTCGAGCCACACATAAAGAATGATGAACATGTAGCGGCTGCCCATTTCGTTGAGCCTCAATTTCGAGGCCCCGTACTGACGGTTTCTCCAGGTGATAGGGACGACGGCATAGCTGAACCCGCGCACGACGGCCTTGAGAGGCATCTCGACGGTCAGGTTGAAGTGATTGGAGAGAAGCGGCTGCACCTGATCGATCACGTACCGCCGGTAGGCTTTGCAGGCATTGGTGGTGTCGTTGTATCCGTGCTGGAACAGCAATCTGATGCCGGCGTTGACGATCCTGTTGATCACTAGCTTCGCGGGCGGATAGTCGATGGCTTGCCCGCCATTCCCGAAGCGAGTCCCAAACGCGCAGTCGTAACCCTGCTCGAGCACGTGGTAGTAGAGCACGAGGTCACGGGGGGAATCCGACAGGTCGGCCATCATGATCGCGACGGCGTCGCCCGTGTAGACGTCCAGCCCCGCGCGGACAGCGTGTCCAAAGCCCGGCGGCAGCGCCGAGCGCACGTAGCGCACCCGGGAGTTGACTGCGGCGAGCTCGCGCACGACCTCGCCCGTCCCGTCACCGCTCGCGTCATCGACCACCACGATCTCGTGCTCGATCGCGGCCCGCTCGAGTTCGGCTGCCGTTTGCTGCACGACCTCGCCGATCGAGTCGACCTCGTTGTGGGCAGGGATGATCACCGAGAGCTTCATCGGTTCACGAGCCAGCGCTCGACGTTCTGCTCGTAGATTTCGCGCAGGACCGCCTGCAGGTCATAGGTGATGTTCCAGTCAGAATAGTCACGTCGGAAGGGCTCGAGGTCAGAAATCCACCACCGATGGTCCCCGATCCGGGTTTGCTCAGACAACCGCCACCTCAACTCACGCCCCGCAATCTGCTCGCACAGCTCGATTGCCTCGAGTACCGAGCAGCTGCCGGCGCGGCCGCCACCGATGTTGTAGACGGCGCCCGGACGCGAAGCCAGATGGAAGGCGTGAAACGCCGCGACTAGATCGGCCGAGTGGATGTTGTCGCGCACCTGCTTGCCCTCGTGGCCGAACACCGTGTATGGCTCACCGGCGATCGTGCAGCGCATCAAGTAGGACAGGAAGCCATGAAGCATGGTGCCGGCATGGTTAGGGCCGGTCAGGCACCCTCCACGAAAGCTCACCGTCGCCATGTCGAAGTAGCGCCCGTACTCCTGAACGAGAAGATCAGCGGCAGCCTTCGAGACTCCGAACAGCGAATGCGTCGAGGCGTCGATTGACATTGAGGTGTCGATCCCGCGGTGGTAACGGTGCGTCTCGGGCAGCTCCAGACGCGTGCCCTGGTCGATCAGCGGCAGTCGGTTGGGAAGGTCTCCATAGACCTTGTTGGTCGAGCAAAAGATGAATGTTGCCGTGGGCGCGTAGCGACGGGTAGCCTCGAGCAGGTTCAGCGTGCCGTTCGCGTTCACGGTGAAGTCGACCTGCGGGTCTGAAGCGGCCCAGTCGTGCGAGGGTTGAGCGGCAGTGTGTATGACCAGCTCCAGGGAGGCGGCGACCGCGGAAAAGGCCCGGTCGACCGCATCCGCATCGCGGATGTCGACCTCAAGCGAGCGGAAGCAGTCCGGGAAGCTCGCCTTCAGGCGCTCAGTGGTGTGGGCGGTCGAGGCGGCTGGACCGAAGAAGCGGGCCCTCATGTCGTTCTCGAGCCCGACGACGTCAAAGCCCGCTGCCACGAAGTGCTCGACGGACTCCGCGCCGATGAGACCACCCGAACCGGTGACGACCGCAGTCGGCATGGGACTGAGCGTATCGGCTAAAGCGCCCTCCGAACTGCCATCTCGTTCTCGCAGATCCAACCGTGGATGTCGGCGAGGACCTCCTGTGAGGTGTGCTTCGGACGCCAGTGGGTCAAGGCGTGAAGAGCTCCGCAGTCGGAGACGTATAAAGGCACATCGCCGGGTCTCGCCTCCGGGGCGATGCCGACATCGACTCGGTTGCCGGTGATCTGCGCGCACAGCTCAGTCGTCTCTAACAGCGAGAGGCTCCGGTCGCGTCCACCCCCCACGTTCACCGTTATCCCGTCCCAGAAGCCCGGATCGCTGAGCTGCTCGTCGAGCAGTTCGAGCAGGTCGGCCACGTGAAGTAGGTCACGCACCTGCTTGCCGTGACCGCCGAAGCCGATGTATTGCAGCGGTCGGCGAAAGTGATGGGAGAGCATCCAGTAGCTGAACACGCCCTGGTCCACCTTGCCCATCTGCCAGGGACCGGCGATCACCCCGCAGCGGTCGATCACCGCCCGCAGGCCGTACGCATCCCTGTACTCCTCGATCAGCAGCTCCGCGGCCAGCTTCGTTGCACCATAGAGAGTGCGGGCACCAGTGAGCGGAAACTCCTCCGCGATCCCCGCTGGAGTAGCGCCGGGGACCGGCTGCTCGCGCAGGAGCTCAAGCCTCGTGGGGGTCTCCTCGAGGTTCAGCGCCCCAAGCGGACCAACCGGATAGACCCTGCTCGTCGACAGAAAGATCAGCTGCGCGCGATGGCGACGCGTCAGCTCCAGGCAGTTGTAGGCGCCAACGAGGTTAGCCCCGACCACGTAATCCGGGCTCCCGTCGAACCCAGCCAGCGCCGAAGGCTCCGCCGAGCACTCCACCACCGCATGGACCTCATCGACCTGATCCAGGTCGGCAGGCACCCGCACGTCACCGTGCAGGAACCCGACCGACGCAGCGCGCAAGCGCTCCAGGTTCAGCTCGCTCCCACGCCGGTGGAGATTGTCGAAAGCAACCACCTGCCAATCGGGATGCAGCTCGCCCAGCCCGAGCGCGACGTTGGCCCCGACAAAACCGGCGCCGCCCGTGACGAGTACCCGCATCGCGTGAGATTATCTCGTCACCTCCGGCCCCGCCGCGCGAAGGACCGAGCACCCTCGCGATCCCTGCCAGCACGCATGGATGGACGCTCTCAATGCACCACTGCAACGCTGGCGGCTAGTGTCGAGTCAGAAGTCTCGGCAGCTACGTCGGGCGGTCCCTACTGCCGCGAGTAAGCCGAAGGCGAAAGCGGAGCCTGTCCAGTCGTCTTAGCTTGGTGACGCCGGGGGAAGACCGTGCTGCCATGATCAGCAGCTGGCCATTGCGGAAGTGGGCGGCCGCCGCCTGGTCGACGTCACAGACGGTGACCATCGCGTTGATGTCAGCCAGCGCGAATATCGAGCGGACGCCCGACATCGCCGCAATCCCGATCACGACGACGCCGCGCGCGAAATCGGACTGGGTAGGCGTCGTTGGGCGCCTCTCTCACCCGGTGGGCAGTGTCCACGCTACCTCTGCGGGCCCGGCCGGGCGGAGAGCCCACGGGCGCTGCAACCACTGACCGGCAGCGCTCCGGTGCCGGAGCGGGCAACCCGAGCGGTCGGGTAAGGGGTGAGCGAGATCCCGAGCTGCCGGGCCCGCGCGCGCGCGTCCGGCGAGACGAAGACGTGGTACATGCCGAGGTAGGACGACTGGTAGCCCTGCTGCCGCAGCCATGCGTGCATGAGCGGGGCAGGTCCCGTCTTCCAGGTCAGCGATGAGACGACGACCGCGGGGTCGACCCTGGCGATCTGGGCGGTCCACGCGTGGAAGCCACCGCGCAGGTGGTGGATCTTCCACATGTCGACGTACTCGCCGAAGTAGATGAACCTGTCCGGGCTACGGCGTCCGGTCACGGCGAACACGGTGGGGTCGCCGAGTGAGTAGAAAGGCCGCCCGTTGCCGGCGATCTGCTCGATCAGGCACCCCTGCGCGACCTGGACCTTCAGCAGCCGGTTGTTGCCCACGTCATTGCCGAACTGCACCCAGGCCCTGGCCGCGACGACCAGGGCGAACACCGCCGCACCCAAGATCACTGCCCTGCGGGCCACGGGCGTCGACAGCAGGTCGCGCAGAAGCCCGAAGACCGCTGCGGCACCGAGCGCGGCGTACGGGGTGAAGGGGATGGTGTCGGGGCCGCCCTGGAAGTCGTAGATGGCGTAGGCGAACTCGAACAGCCCGGTGACCAGGACCACGCAGACCAACGGGTCGCGGACCCGCTCGAGGACCGGACGATCGCTGCGGGCGAACCGGACCGTCGCCACCACGAACAAGGCGCCGATGCCGAGCGCGAGCAGCCAGGAGCTTCGGACGCCGTAGTTCTGCAGGATCACGTCGCGGATGTTCCCGAGGCTTCTGGACAGGGAGAACGGCCGCTTGTGGATCCCGGTGAGCGGGAAGAGCACCGTCGCCTCGTAAGCCTTGTCCAGCGCGCCCGCGACTGCGAGGTAGATGCCCACGAGCACCCATGGGATGAGGACCCCCGCAGCCGCGCGCGCGGCTGCGCGCCACTTATCGCGGCCGTCGACGACGAGGACCGGCATCAACACCGCGACGACGAAGTAGATCAACAGCGGCTGCCACACGAGGAAGCCGACGCCGGCCAGGACGCCGGCGAGCAGCCACTGGCGACGGGTCAGCAGCCACATCGACAGCACCACCGCGAGCATGCCCGGCGTCTTCGCGTCCGGCCCGCCGATGGCGGCCCGGGCGAAGACGATGAACGACGCGAAGACGGCGGCGCCGACGACGCCGGCCGCTACGGAACGGAACAGCCGCTGGGCGAGCAAGTAGACCGCGACGACGGTCAGGCACGAGCAGACGAAGTAGACGGCGCGGATGCCGTGGATCTCGTTGGCGCCGAGCAGGTGTGCCAGCCAGGCGCCCAGCCCGCCCACGATCGCCGCCCCCGGCCCCTTGGGGTCAAAGATGCTGACGTACGGCGGGCGGCCGCGGCGAAGCTGCTCGGCCGCGTAGGTGTAGATCGCCTCGTCGCGGCTGAGCCTCTGCTCGATGCTGTAGCGGCTGTAGAGGAGCACCCCGCCGACCAGGGAGAGCAGCGCTCCCCCGAGGATCATCTGCGGCTCGCGATCCAGCCGGCGGACCGGGTTCGGGATGCGCACTGCCGAGAGTCTAGGTGCGCGCGTCAGCCGAGCCACTCAGCAGCTTCCACCTGCCGAACCGAAACCTAGGGTCGCTGAGTCCCGAAGGAGTGCCCGTTGATCGAGCACCAGCAGTCTTCGGCGCGCAGACGAGACTTCTGTTTCGTCGCCGAGGCAGCCACATCGGTGTCGCTGCTGCTTGTGTTGGTCGTCGGCCCGGAGCGGAAGCCAGAGCGTTGGCCGGGCGGGCTGATGACGGGGTTTGTCATCGACCTGAGCGCGTCGTGGGCGGGTGCGGGCAGGTCATGTTCGCGGTCATTCGGCTCGACGCGCTTCTCGAGCACAGTTGCCGAGCCGCCCTTGCCGATCTAGCCTACTGAACTGTGGTGGGCTATCGGGGGCTTGCAGTGATGGCGTCAATGGTGCTGCTGGGCTTGGGAGCGCCGGCGAGCGTCGATGCTGCGTCGCGGGCCGGCGGGTCGGACTGGCCGGCGTACGGCCACGATCTTGGCAACAGTCGCTCTCAGCCGCAGGCGGGTGACATCAACGTCGGTAGCGTGCCGCGACTTCGCGTCGCCTGGGCAGCGCGCGACCGGGGGCTCGATGCGGACGGAAATCCGGGCTTTGTGACTTCGACGCCGGCCGTCGACGGTGGGCTGGCTGTGTGGGCGGACTGGCGCGGCGATATTCACGCGGTCGACGTGAGCTCGGGCAGGGTGCGATGGGTCACGCACATCGCCGGCCCGGCGTATTTTGAGCAGATCAACTCTTCGCCGACGATCGTTGGCCGCCGGGTCTTCGTCAGCACGGGAACCGGCACTGTCGTCGCGTTGGACCGCGCGACCGGAAAGCAACTCTGGAGCACGGTCGTCGACGACACGCCGGACACCGACCTGTTCTCCTCGCCGGTGGTCGTCGGGTCGACGGTGGTGATCGGCGTCGCCTCGGTCCAGCTCGCGATCGCGCAAGACCCGTACACGTTCTACGGAAACGTCGTCGCGCTCGACGCGCGCTCGGGGAGGATCCGGTGGCGGACCTGGGTTCAGCGCCCCGGGGTCGACGGCCCGGGCGGATCGGTCTGGTCCTCGGCGGCGGTTGACCCGGCGTTGGGCCTGCTGTACATCGGCACCGGCCAGGCGTACGAGGCGCCGGCCGGGCCGTCGACGGACTCGCTGCTCGCGCTGCGCCTGCGCGACGGCCGGGTGCGCTGGCGGCGCCAGTTCACCAGCGGCGACGTATTCAATTTCTTTGACCAGAGCAAGGGCCGTGACTACGACATCGGCGCCAGCCCCAACCTGTTTGACATCAACGGCACGCGGGTCGTCGGCGTCGGAGACAAGGGAGGCCACTACGAGGTCTTCGACGCCCTGAACGGCAGGCAAGTCTGGCGTCGCCGGCTGTGCCCCGGCAGTCACCTCGGCGGCGTGATGACAACCGCCGCCGTCGCGGACGGGTCGATCTGGGCGACGTGCAACCGCCTGCGCGACAAGAACGAGCTCGCCGAGCCCACCAACCGCACCAGTGTCGTGAGCCTCGATGCGGCGACCGGGCGCACGCGATGGACCACGACGGTCCCGGGAGGAACCGCGGGCGCCGTCACCGAGGCCGGCGGCGCGGTGTTCGTGCCCAACACCCTCGGCACGGTCCGCGCCTTCGCTGGCCGAACCCGCCGCCTGCTCTGGCAAGCGCGCCCCGCGGGCCCCGGACATCGCTTCGATCACGGCGTTGCCGGCGGGATCACGGTCGCGGCCGATCGAGTCCTGGTTCCGTACGGCTACACGTTCATCTCAAAGCCCGACTTCCCGACCGACGCCGTCGGTGGACTCGTCGCCTACCGCGTCCCCCGACGGACGCGATGAACGCCCGAAACAGGCCGCCACCCGCGGCGCCCCCTCTCGAACCTCGACGGCGATAAACGACTCGCCAACACCGACCCGTGCCTCGGCCAGGGCAGCTCGAGCGAAGATCGCGGCGCCGCCAATCCCACGCACGCGACCGTCCCATAACGCGATCGCGACGATTACTGCCAGGACGGTCAGCGCCGCTCCCCGTTTGTCGCCTCCACACACCTCAACGCCGCTGCTGCTCTTGGAGCCAGCCAGCTCGAAGCGGGAGCCGCGGACCACGTCGACTGCGTCTTCGAGGCACCTGGGGTTTCGGTACAGCAGGTCTTTCAAAGAGCCGATCGGGGTGACCGAGCTGCTCCTGCTTGTGGGCGGGGGCCTGCGCCCGACCCCGAAGATGTAGTGGTCTACTTGATCTGAACCGCGGTGTTCGGGACCGCGTTTTCGCGCGTCAGCATGATGACGCTGCTCGCGAGGACGAAGATCAGGAAGAGCACGAACCCGATGAGGTCGAGAATCAGCCCAAACGAGGCGATCACGCCGCCGAGGCCGAAGCCTTGGAGGAAGAGCATGATCCCGGCGAGGATCGAAACCCACCCGAGCCAGCGCGGCAGGACGCCGCTCGTGACCACGAGCGAGCCTGCGGCGACCGCAGAGAGACTGCCGAAGACGTCTCCGACGCTTTCCAGCGCATACGTCATCAGGTACAGCGTGTAGGCGACACCAGGGTCGTGTCGATACCCGAAGGACGCTATCTTTGCGCCGACCAGGCCGGTGATGCCGATGTCGCTGACGGCATGCAGGGCAATAAAGAGGACTCCGCCGACCAGCACCAGGGAGCCGAGGATCCGGGGCCTGTCGGTGTCTCCGCGCAGCAGGTTGTAGAGACTGCAGAGGTAGACCAGAAACGCGGTGGCGTAGACAACGGAGAGGTATGCGATCACCAGCAGCCGGTCGCGGTGCTCGTGGAGCCCGCTCGCGATCTTCGTTGCCGAGTCGTTCTGGGTCAGTCCGACTCCGAGCGCGACCACAATCTCCGCCAGCAGCGCGATGACGTAAACGATGCCCGCCGCCCACGCATAACGTTCCCACGCTCTCGACGTCCGCGCCGCTGCCACGATGTGATCTTCCCCTGGCGTCGCGGTTAGCAAACCGCGACGTTGAGAAGGCGCTCACGGGCAAACCCGAGTTCCGGCTGAACCCGCCGTTCTTGAGGGTGGCCCAGGGGAGGTCGAACAAGGAGATTCCCGCCGAGCTTGTGATCAGCGAGCGCGCAGCGCTTCCTCGGTCCCGATGAGCGGTGCGCGGGCACCTATCGTGCGCGGTGGCGCCGGTAGGCCCGGCAGAACTTGGCGCCGGTCTGAGAAGAGACTTCTCGCGTCGGGAAGGGATGGGCGTTGGGGGCGTCTTCTCAGTACGTGACGCGTCTTAGGCATGTCGCCGTCCGCTCGGTCAGAGAGCGAGCGCCGAGGAGCGTCGGTCTGCTGGGTGCGGTTGCCGGTATTGGCATCGTGCGATCGTTGCGGAGGCGCCACGATCGGGAGTCCCCAGTTGCGTTAGTCCTCTGGATGGGCAAGGTCGCCGTCCTTGACAAGGTCGTGACGCGTGACCGCGCGCCGCCGGTCCGTCAGCTGTCGTGCCGACAGCTACGTAGTTTGACTGAACGCAGATGAGCACTCGACTGGTCCGAGGTCCCGGCTTGGTGTGTCCATTGTCGTAACGCGAGCGACATCGTGCCCGGTTGCGGCACCCAGCAGGGCCGTGGTTCGACGTGCTCCGACACGCATGCTAGATAACGATGGGAGTCACAGAATGAACACAGGAAATACCAGGCGACCCAGTGTCACCGAATCGCCTCAGTCAGAGCCTCCGCTCGGGCCGGTTGCGAACTCGACCCCGGGGCGTGGCGGGACGAGCCGACGGTCGTTCCTCGCCGGTGCCGGCGCTGGCGCGCTCGGCCTCAGCCTGTTGGCCGACGTGTCCGTAGCTTCCGCAAGCCCTCGTAAGCTGACCAAAGGCGACGAGGCGATTCTTCGTTTCCTCGCTGCCGCCGAGACGCTTGAGACGGACTTTTGGCAGCAGTACAACGAGCTGGGCGGGGTCCAGGACGCTGAGGTGCCCGGCGGGAGCGGGAGCCCCGAGTACACCGCCGCGCTCGCCGTGCTCGATTCGGACATGGCGCAATACATCCATGACAACACCGACGATGAGTTCACCCACTTCACCTTTCTCAACGCGTACCTCGAGTCGCGCGGTGGAGAGGCAGTCGATTTGGAACCCTTCCGCACGCTACCCAGCAGCCAGGCGACCGGTGCGCAGCAGATCAACCGGCTCACGAATCTAATGCAGCTGACGGTGGACACCACCTGGTGGACCCGCTACCGCAGCAGCACGCAGAATCCGGACTTGGGTGACACCTTCCCACCGGCAGTTCCTGGCCTACTCAAAGGGCAGTTCCCTGCCATCCCGAGAGACGACAGCGACCTGGCTCCGCCCGACCACCTGCAGGCGATTGCGAACACTGCCGGCTTTCACTTCGCAACGATCGAGCAGGGCGGAACGAGTCTCTACCCGTCATTGGCTCAACGGGTCAACGATCCAGAAGTGTTGCGCGTCGTGCTCAGCATCGGGCCGACGGAGACGATGCACTTTCAAACGTGGAGTGACAAGGCGGGCAACGCCCCGGCGTTGACTGACCCGACGAACGGGCTGGTGTTCCCCGACCTCAATTCCAGCCCGTTCGGTGGAGAGGAGTTCCAGACCAACCTGATCATGCCCGAGCCGACGGTCTTCTTGAGTCGCAAATTCCCGGTGTGTTCGATCATCCGTCCAACCGAGACCCAAGGCGCCGCTATGGGTGCGCTGAAGTTCCTGACCGACGACGGGTTGTTTGTCGGTCAATCACAGGCGTTCTTCGACTTCATGACCGGGCTCGCAAAGGCGGCAGACGCAGCCCGCCGCCACGGAAATCGATAGCTACCCAGACGATGAGCGCGCCGGCGCGGGAACTGAGCCCGCGCCGGCGGCTCGGCCGCATAGACCAATCAGGGTGCGCCGGGCAGCCGAGCGGCCGCCCGCGTTCCGAGCACACACAACACACCGAGCACCAGGAAGGGCACCGCCTCCCCGTAGCGCGAGAGTCGGGCACCGCCGACAGCCCCAACAATCTGGCTCATCGCCCAGCAAACGTTGAACAGTCCCAGCGCCACGCCGGGCTGGAGGCCGCTGCGCTCAGTCGTGGCTGCCAGCTGAGCGAGTGACGGGACCCAGACCGAGCCGACGATCGGGAAGGTCAGCACGAGCGCGATCAGCAATACCGGTGCGGACAGCGGCAGCGCGATCACGAACACGCACACCGCCGAGCCAAGGAGCGTCGCTCGCAGCACTCGTGCTCCACCGATGCGGTCAAACCACCGTCCGATGAGTGGATTGGCGATCATCTCGAGGATCGCCGCCGCGAGGAAGCCGGCCGCGATCACCGCTTCGGCGACCCCGAGGTCGCGCAGGCGCAGCGGCAGCAGGACGCCTGCCACGCCGAAGCTCACCGAGGGCAGCGCCACCATTGCGAGTGCCCGCTTGGCGCCCGGTAGCCGCACTGCCGTGCGCAACTCGTGCTTGGCGCGAGCCTGCCGCGGCGGTTCATGACCGATCGACGCCACCGTGCCGGCGGCGACGAGACCGAAGATCAGCACGCTCACGCCCAACAACGCTGGGCGTGGACCGGTCAGCGTCGCGAGCGCACCGACCGCGGGCCCCGCGCACGCACCGGCGCTCGCGGCCGAGAACGCCAACCCGATCAGGGTGCCGCGCTCTTGTTCGCCGCCCAACGACACCAGCCACGGAATCGAGCCCGCCCAGACGGCCGCCGCCGCAGCGCCGGACAGAGTTCGGGCAGCGTCTAACGCGACCGTACTGTGAGCGAGCGCGAAAGCGGCACAGGAAATGCCGACCAGCGCGAGCCCGCCGATCGACACCTGGCGCTCCCCGATGAGTCCAACCAGGGCGCCCGCGGGTACAGCAGCCAATCCGTAGCCAATCGCGTACGAGGCGCTCATCACTCCCGCCTCGACGCGGGTGAGGTGCAGCTCCCGGGCGTACAGCGGAAGCAGCGGGCTGAGCACGAGGAAGAACATCGTCTCCACCAGCAGTGCCGCGAGGAGGTACGCGAACACCCGCTGCTCGCGCCGCGGCACGACCGATCCGATCCGTGTTGCCGTCATGCCAATAAGGGTTGGTGATCCTATCCTCTGCTGGTGATCGTCCGCCTGCGCCTGACCGACTATCAGCTGGCCGTGGCCGAGCACCTGAAGACTCTCGCCGGCGCCGAGGCTGTCAGCGAACTCGCCCTCAAAGCCGTAGAGCACGAGCAGACACGCTCGCCTGAGTCGCGCTGGCGGCTGCCGCGCCCCGATACTCCGGCCGCCGCCTGTCGCCCCGATCATGTGCGGCTGGACAGGCTCCTCCCGGCCGCGACGGCGGTCGCGCTCAGCCTGGGCTCAGGCCAATGCCTGCGTGTGCAGCAACTCAAAGACGGCCAGTGCGCCGACCTGCGCATTTTCGAGCCCGATGGGCGCACGTTCAGCGCTGCGCGCACGCGAGCGGAGCACGGCATCAACCCGACAGCAGGCGCGAGGCTCTGGTCGACCGCACCCGAAATACCGCTCATGTCGATCAAGGCCGACACGGCCCCTGGACACGATCTCTGCTTTCCGCCCTGCAGCGAGTTCGAGTACAGCCATCAGTTCGGTATCGCAGGCCACCTCGGATGCACCGAGCTGCACGCCGAGGCACAGGCGCGGCATAGCCCGGCGACGGCAAACCCTGGGGACGACGTGTTCAACCTTTGGCTGCCGAGCGCCGTCGATGCCGACGGGCGGCTCCGTTCGTGGCCGGCCGCCTGCCGAAGGGGCGACTACATCGATCTTCAGGCCGAAACCGACGTCGTACTGACGCTCAGCACGTGCCCCGACGATCTGTTCGGCAGCTCCCAGTATGAGCCCGGGCCCGTTCGAGTAATCGTCAGCGGGGGCCACGAACTCCACGAGCTTCCGGCCTGGCCGAGCGGGCCGCCAACGTCGGCGCTGGCTCGCGACGAGGTTTCGATCTCGCTACCGCCGGATGCGCTAAACCGCGTCGATCAATTGGCCGCCCGCGGTTGGCTCGGCTGCGCCCGCGCCCCGGCGCTCCGAGCGCTGATGTTTCGCTTCATCGAGAGCTTGACTCGCGGCCAAACCGTCGAGCGCTAGATCGCCGCCTCAGCGCCGGCGTCGTCGCGGGCCAGCAGCCAGACCGCGTCGAGCGGCCAGCTGAGCTCGTAGCTCTCGCCGACCTCGACAGTTCGCCCCTGCTCGTGCACCGTCACCGCCAGCTGCACGCTCGCGTCGGTTTGCACGACGCACGCGATCTCATGCCCCATGTAGGCAAGGTCCAGGACCCGCGCCGTCAGACCGGCGCGACCGGCGCCGATCGGCAGCGGTGAAATTGCCTCAGGTCGGACGATTGCGCAGGCCGTCTGGTCGACACTGAGGCCCGCCACCCCGGACGCCCGTATCCGTCCGACCCCGTCCACCTCCGCGTCATATCGACCATCGTCGACCAGGCCGACGATCTTCGCCGGAAGCCGGTTCGAGGCACCGACAAATTCGGCGACGAACTCGCTGACCGGCGTTTGGTACACGTCGCGAGGAGTCCCCAACTGCTCGATCCGCCCGTCGCGCATGATCGCCACGCGGTTGGACATGAAGAACGCTTCCTCCTGGTCATGCGTCACGTACACGAACGTGATCCCGACGTCATGCTGGATGCGTTTGAGCTGAAGCTGCAACTGTTTGCGGAGCTTGAGATCGAGTGCGCCGAGAGGCTCGTCCAGCAGTAGTACCTCGGGATTGAGGATCAGTGAGCGCGCCAGAGCCACCCGCTGCTGCTGCCCTCCGCTGAGCTGCGATGGCCGATTGCGCTCTCGGCCCACCAGGCCCACGAGTTCCAGCATCTCCCCGACCCTGGTGGTGATTTCCTTGGACCCGGTCCGGCGCTCCCGGAGCCCGAAAGCAACGTTCTCGAACACGGTCAGGTGTGGGAACAGGGCGTACTGCTGAAACACGGTGTTGACCGGACGCTTGTGCGGGCGCAGGTCGGTGACGTCGCGGCCGTGAACCTCGACGCGGCCTTCGGACGGCTCTACGAGTCCGGCGATCATCCGCAGCGTCGTCGTCTTGCCGCACCCGCTCGGGCCGATCAGCGAGAAGAACTCCCCGTCCCCAATCTCTACATCGATCCCGTCGACGGCGTGCACGTCGCCGTAGATGCGACGCAGGCCGAGCAACCGGACGGCTGGGGTGCGCTCCGTCGTCCGGGGCCTGGGGCGACCGGCCGCCGCCCTCGTCCGTACCAGTCTGGGCCAGCGGGTGTGCCGGCTCATTCACTCGGCGGCCCGCCTACCCAACCCCAGCGTCTGTCCGGCGCCGGTGGGCCTCATGAACGTGATCAGCCCGGCCGTCCCGAGCGTGATCAGCGTGATCAGCATCAGACCGCTGCCGATCGCGTTGACCTCGGGCGTTACGTGGAGGTGGATCATCCCCAGCAGCAGGACCGAGACCGGCTCCGCGTTGTCACCGCCGAGGAACTGGGACACGATCACATCGTCGAAGGAGAAGCTGATGCAGAGCAGTCCTGCGACCAGTACGGCCGGCAGCAGCAGGGGCATCGTCACTCGCTTGAACACGCGCCAGCGATTTGCTCCCAGATCCGCCGCCGCCTCCTCGAGCGAGGTATTCAGCGAGGCCAGCCGCGCCTGAATGATCACGGTTGCATATGCGGAGTTGAACACGACGTGACCGAATACGATCGCGGGCACCCCGAGCGCGATGTGGAGCTTGCCGAACAGCACCAGCAGCCCGAGCGCAAACACCACCTCGGGGAGGATGATGCGCGAGTAGGTGAAGCCATCGAAGATCCGCCGGGACCGCGTGGAGGCGTTGCGCGCCCACAGCCCGGCGCAGATCGCGATCGAGAGCGAGATTACGGTCGAGAACAGCGCGACCTTGAGGCTGGTCAACATGTCCTGTCTGACCTGCGGGTCGTTGAACGCCTGTGAGTACCAGTGCGTCGTGAAGCCCTTCCACGCGATCAGCAGCGGATCCTTGTCGACCGAATAGACGAGCACAGTCACGATCGGCGCGTACAGGCAGATCATCACGATCGTGGTGATCACAGTTGTCAGACGCGGTCGGCGGAGCTTCACGTGATCGCCGCCTCTGCCTTGTAGCTTCGCGATCGCAAGAACATCAGCACGATCAGCAGAACCACAGTCAGCGACACCGCCAGCGCTGCACCGAACGGATAGTTGCCGACGCTGAGGAACTGGTCTGACACGACGTTGCCAAACATCAGCGTCTTACCGCCACCGAGGATCTGCGGGATCACGTACTCGCCGGTTGCAGGAATCGCCACCAGGATGCAGCCGGCGATGATCCCCGGGACCGCCAGCGGAATCGTGATTCGCCGCAGGATGCGGAAGGGCCCCGCGCCGAGGTCGCTGGCCGCCTCGAGCATCGCCGGGTCGATCCGTTCCAAGGCGACGTAGAGCGGCAGGATCATCAGCGGGATGTAGGTGTAGACGATCCCGATCCCGACACCAATCGGCGTGAACAGCAGGTGGACATACCCATGGATCAGCCCGACTGCGTGCAGGAGGTGATAGAGGGGTCCGTTGTACGAGATGACGTTGTAGATCCCGTACGTGCGGACGACGAAGCTGGTCCAGAACGGGATCATCACCATCAGCAGCAGAACGCCTTGGCGTCGTCCCTCGGTGCGCGCGATCGTGTATGCGACAGGGAAGCCGATCAGCAGGCAGGCCACGGTGGCGCCGAATGACAGAACGAACGACCGCAGCACCGGGTCGAGGTACAGCTTCTGGAAGATGCCGCTGTAGTTGGACAGCGTCCAGCCGAAGTCGACCTGGAAGGTGAGCAGGTTCGTGGTCCCGAACGAGTAGACCAACAGCAATCCAAGCGGCGCCAGGAAGAACAGCACCGTCCACGTCACGCTTGGGACGGCGAGCAGGTGGCGGGCGTGGCCGATCCGTCGAGCTCGCGGCCGAGTCTGCTTCCGCTGCCCCGGCGCCGCGTCGGTCCGGCTACTCCGGAGGTGAGCTGCCACGAAGCGGCGGCCGATCAGGCAGCCAGGAACTCTTCCCAGAGCTTGCCGCGGTACGCAGTCTGCGCTGGGCCCAGATACTGCTCGAACTCGACCTTCGAGAGCTGGGTGGGGTCATAGCGGAGGCTGGGGTTGGAGGTGATCGACTTCTTGATGTAAGGCTCGGCAGCGCGCTCGACGTATGCCGACCCGGTGGCGTTGATGAACGAAGCGTAGTTCTTGGGTTCGAGGTGGAAGTTCATCAGCTCGTAGTCGGCGGCGAGGTGCGTGGTTCCCTTCAACGCGATCCAACCCTCGAGGTAGGCGGACATCCCCTCCGACGGCGGCACCCAGACGATGTTCTTGTTCTTCTGCTGCGCGGCGGCAATGTCGTAGTCGTAGTCGATCGCGATCAGCGCGGTGCCCTCGATCAGCGCCTTGGAGTAGTCGGTTTCGAGGATCGCCTGCAGGTGTGGCTTGAACTTCAGCATCGCGTTCTGCATCGCCTGGAGCTGACTCTGGCTCTTGGTGTTGATCGAGTACCCGAGCGCCCGCAGGAACGACCCCTGAATGTCGGAGTCGTATTTGAGCATCGTGATCTTGCCCGCGTACTTGGGCCCAAGGGTATTCAGCAGTTCCTGCCAGGAGGTCGGGCGCTCCGGGATAAGGTCCTTGCGGTAGGCGTAACCGGTCTTGCCGAAGTCCGTGGGGATGCCCCACGGAAGCCCTTTGCGAAATGGCGCTCCCACCAGAGCCAGGTTCGGGATCTTGCTCGTATCGAGCGGCTCGAGAATGCCGGCGAGCTGCATCTGCGACGAGACCGGGACTCCGGCGAGGGTCATGTCGAAGGATCCCGGGTTGGTGGAGATCTGGGCGATCTGCGCCGCGGCTCCGGTCGTGCCGCTGACGGCGGTCTTGATGTGCAGGCCGGGGTGCAGCTTTTCGAAGTCCGAGAACTCGTTCGGGCCATACCACTGGGGGTAGGTGAGCAGCGTCAGCGTCCCGGTCATGCTCCCCGACGAAGCCGCCGACGTCGTCCCCGAGGCCGACGCGGACGCAGACGAACTGGATGAAGAGCTGCCGCAAGCGGCTAGCACGGCCGACAGGGAGCTGGTCGCCGCGATGCCTGCGGCCCCTCGCGCAAGTGCTGCCCGGCGGGTGATACGGGGCACTTCGATGTCTTCTGGACCGCTCATGTAGGACTCCTGTTGTCACATAGCCAACGCCTGGCGCGCTTTTTTACCAGGGTGCCGGACCCACTGCAACCACCGTCTGTTCGGACTTGGTTATCCACTCTCGATGTACTCGATAACGGTGGGCTGCTGGCGCGACAGCGCCGCGGTCAGCCGGTCGTCGAGGGCCTCGAGCGTTTCGCAGCGCACCGCCGCGACGCCGAAGCCCTCGGCGATCGAGACCAGGTCGTGGGTCAATGGGTCGGTCCCAAGGTGTGGGATCTGGTCGTGGTCCATCGCGTCGCGGATCTCTCCGTATCCGCCGTTGTTGTAGACGAGCACAGTGATCGGCAGCGCGAGATCCCGGACCGTTGCCAACTCCTGAATCGTGAACATGAAGCCACCGTCGCCGGCCAGGGCCAGCACCGTCCGTTCGGGCGCGGCGAGCTTTGCGCCGATAGCCATCGGTAGCGCGCAGCCCAGGCATCCGTATCCGATCGGCATCAGCCAGGACCGCGGCCGCGACATCGGCAGCAGGTGATTGGCTGCGTAGACCGGTTGGGTCGAGTCGCCCGTGATGATCCGGTCGGTCGGCAGCGCACGATCAATCAGTTCCAGCAGCGGCGCGAAGCGGGCGATCTCCGGCGGCGGTCGCAGGCCAGCGCGTGCGTCCGAGACGCGTGCCGCCGAGTCGCGGACGACCTCTGGGTCGAGTCCGTCCGGCAGCGCGTCGGCCAAACCGCTCAGCGTGACGGCCGCATCGCCGCACAATGAAACCTCGGGCCGCCATCGCTTCGAAAGCTGGTCTGGGTCGATGTCGATCCGGACCAGCCCGTGAAGCGTGAGCGGCGACTGAAGTCCCCACAGGTCCAAGTCCGACAGTTCGGCACCGACCATAAGCGTGGCGTCTGCCTCACGTAGGAGGCTTGAGACGGGCTCGAAGCTCAGCGCCGAGCCGAGGCACAGTGGGTCGTCGTCCGGCACGGTGCCGCGCGCGTTGATCGTCAATCCGATCGGTGCTCCGAGCCGTCGTGCCACCACGAGCGTCTCGCGCCCGGCGTCGCGGGCGCCGCCGCCAAGCAGTATGAGCGGCCTGCGCGCAGCTGCGAGCAGGCGCGCCGCGCGGTCCATATCCTCGGCCGCGGGCTGCGGCGGCGGGGGTGGCGCCGCGATCGACTCGAAAGCCGGCGTCGGCTGTCGGAGAACATCGACCGGCACGGCGACGTGTACCGGCCGCGGCCGGTGCGACTCGAACACCTCGCGCGCGCGCGCGAACACGTCGGGCAGCTCCGCCGGATCGCTGACCGTATGGCTGAAGGCCGTGACGGTCGACATCAGCGCTTGTTGGTCGGGCAGGTCATGTATCTCGCCGAGTCCCCGTTCGCGGGCCGGGACGGCGCCGGAGATCACCAGCATCGGAATCGAATCGTGGTAGGCCTGGGCGATCGGGGTGATCGCGTTGGTCAGCCCGGGTCCGCCGATCAGCGTGCACACCCCGGGTTCGCCCCTGACGCGGGCCCACCCGTCGGCCATGAACGCCGCGCCCTGCTCGTGGCGCGGGCCGACGTGGCGAATCGTCGAGCGGCTCAGGCCCCGGTAGAGCTCGAGCGTGTGAACGCCTGGAATGCCGAACACAGTCGATGCCCCGATGCGCTCGAGCAACGAAACGACGGCCTCACCACAAGATGGCATTAGACCACGTGATGTTGTCCGATTGCCAAGCGTGTGATCATACGGCCGTGTCGCGTGCGGTATCCCCCTCGGATCGATGGCCGTCGGACCTCGAGCCCTACGTGCCGGTGCCGGCGCTCGGGGACGATGCGATCAGGCTCGCGTTCAACGAGAGCCCGTTGGGACCGTTTCCGGCCGCGTTGGCGGCGATCCGGGCCAACGCTGACGCGGTCAGCCGGTATCCAGAGCTCGATGGACGGCTGATCGCGCGATTGGCGGAGCGCCACCTCCTCACGAGCGCGATGATTGCGCTCGGCAACGGCGCCGACGCCATCATCGGCTACATCAGCAGCGCCTTCCTGCGCCCCGGTGATGAGGTCATCACCGGCTGGCCCTCGTTTCCGACATATGTGACTGACGCTTGCAAGCAAGCTGCCGCGGTCACGCTGGTGCCGCTCTCCGACGGAGGGTTCGATCTCGATGCAATCGCCGATGGGATCGGGCCGCGAACCAAATTGATCTGGGTCTGCAGTCCAAACAATCCCACCGGGGGGGTTGTCACGCGCGAGGACTTTGGCCGGTTCATCGACGCGGTACCGGAGACCGTACTGGTGGTCGTCGATGAGGCCTACCACGAGTTTGCCGCTGGTCCCGATCGGCTTGACACGATTGCCGAGTACGTGGGCTCCAGACCGAACGTCGCGGCACTGCGTACGTTCTCCAAGCTCTACGGACTCGCCGGTCTGCGGATTGGATACCTGGCGGGACCGGAGGAGATCGTCACGGCGGTCGGCAAGGGCCGTCACTACTACGACGTCAGCAGCCTGTCGTGCGTGGCCGCACTGGCCAGCTTGGACGGCGATGATGAAGTTGCTCGCCGTAGACGCATCAACGCCGAGCACCGAGCGGCATTGGGGTCAGGCTTGTCCGACCTCGGCCTCGATTGGCATCGCTCGGAAGCCAACTTCATCGCCGTCGATGTCGGCGATGCGGACGCAGTCGCGGCGCGACTTCTCGATGGCGGCGTCGCGACCCGTTCACTGGCGGCACTCGGTGCACCCGAGCTGCTCCGGGTCACTGTGGGGACAGAGGCGCAGAATGCGCGCCTGTTCGAGCTCTTGGCGAGCTCGAACGCGGCGGCCTAACGGCGTTTGCGCGCAACCGCGCCGGCCGAGCTCAGATCTGGGTCGCCGAGCTCCGCGGAGAGCGCTGCCGACACGTCGAGCAACTCCTGCGCCGCCTCGGCGACGCGCTCGAGGAAGCGGTATCGAGGCGCGGACACGTTGAGTGAGGCGACGATCGAATGCCGTGAATCGCGCACCGGGACGGCGATCCCGAGCAGATCCGGCTCAAATTCTCCGTCGACCACGACGAAGCCGAGCTTGCGGGCTTCGCGAACCGCGGCAGCCAGCCGCTGGGGTGTCTTGACCGTCCGCGGTCCGAGTGCCACGAACTCGACATTCGCGAATGCCCCGGCGATCTCGTCGGATTCCCAGTCCAGCAGCAGAGCGCGGCCGGCAGAGGTGCAGTAGGCCGGTGTGACGCGGCCTGCCCAGCCGACCGTCTCGACGCTGCGGCCCGGTGACTCGGACAGCACGGTCAGCGCCTCGGTTCCTTGGAGCACCGAGAGGTGAACTCGCTCCCCGAGCAGGTGCGCGAGGCGACGCATCCTCGGCGTCGCGAGCTCGAGCAGGCGCCGCTCTCCCGCGAGTTGTGCCAGCGCGTACAGCTGCCAGCCGAGCTGGTAGTTCGAGTTCCCGTTGCGCTCGACCAGTCCGTATTCGCTAAGGGCCTTCAGCGCTCGCGATACCTGGCTCTTCTCGCGGCCGAGCAGATCTGCGATCTGAGTCACCCCCAGGCCATTGTTTGACAATGACTCGTCGGAGGCCAGTGAAAGCAGGACCTCGACGCCGCGGCGGATGCTCGTCTCCCGCTCACCCGTCGGTTTGGCCTGACGGGCGGGCCGGGCAGTCGTGGCGCCGCCTTTCCCGCGCGGAGCGCCGTCGGGGTTTCGGCTGGGGACCATGATCGGGGAGACTAGCCCGCTGTCGCGCGGACCAGTCCGGCCGGCTCCTCGCCGCGGATCAGGGATTGCGCAAGCGCGTCGATCGCCTCGGCCAGGTACGCGGCCTCGGCCTGTGGCGAGGACCAACCGACATGCGGGGTGACGAGCAGACCGGTCGACATCAGCCGCTCATCGTCCGGTGCCGGGGGCTCCCGCGGCCACACGTCCCACGCGGCACAAGCAAGCGCCCCGGATTCCAGCGCCGCGAGTACGGCGTCGAGATCGACCAGCGAGGCGCGGGACACGTTTACGAGCACTGCTCCCTGTTTGATCATCTGGATCTCCCGGGGACCGAGGAGCGGAGGCTCGCCCGGCCTTCCTGGGACGTGGAGCGAGATCGCATCGGACGTCGCCAGCAGCTCGTCGAGCTCGACCGGCTCGACTCCGGTTGGCATGTCGACATACGGATCGTGGCCCACGACGTCGACTCCGAGCGCGATCGCCCGGTGCGCCAGCTCGGCACCGATCCTTCCGAGGCCGATGATTCCCAGGCGCTGGGCGTCGATCCGCCGCAGCATCGCTAACGAGTCCCATCGTCCGACACGAACGCCCGCTCCGAGCGTCCAGAGTCCGCGCCAGCCGGCCAGGATGCAGGCGAGCGCGTGATCGGCGACCTCGGCCGTGCAGTAGGTCGGGGTATGGCAGACGGTCAGACCTCGGTCCTGGAGCGCAGCGACGTCGAGGTGGTCGGTGCCGATCGAGCAGGTGAGCACGACTCTCAGATCGGGAAACGGTGCCACCTCATCGTCGCCCACCGGCTCGATCCCGGTTACGAGGGCCACAACCTGCTCGCGCTCGTCAGAAGCCACGCGCCTACGGCAGGAAAGCTGGTCTGCGAGAGCCTCCGCGAACGGCTCGAGCTCGATGCCGTGATCGATGAACAGCACGATCGGGAGCCGAGCGCTCACGACGCCCTTCCCAACTCTGCCTCCCCGGGCGGCCGCGACTGCCCTCCCGACTCGCGCTCGATGATCGAGCGCAGGCATTCGTTGACAACCTCCGGCCGATGACCGAATGCCGAGCCGTGGCCGAGCCCCTGCAACAGGTGGAAATGACCGTTGGCGGCCAATTCTGCCACCTCGCGCACGCGCTTCGGTGGCGTCTGGACATCCTCGGAGAGCGCCACCGCGTGGATCGGCACCGTGATCTCCGGTAGGAGCGAGCTGGAGTCGTAGTCCAGGCAGGCTTGCCACTGGGCGGCGAGCATCGCGCCGTCGCGGTCAGCGAAGTCGCTTGCCAAAAACGGCTTGATCCGCTGCCACGTCGCGTCGTCGCCGAGCGCCTCGGCCGGGTAGTACTGGATCGCGTAGTGCGCCGTCGCGAACGCTGGGGGCAGCGACTGGCCTGCGCGCCGGAACGCGATCTCGGCCTCCTCCCATTCACGGATGAAGCCCGTCTTGCGGACGCACGTGCCCATCACCATCGCGCTGCGCACGAGCTCGGGACGATCATGTGCGAGCTGGACGGCGATCAGCGATCCCATCGAGAGCCCGACAAGAAAGACCGGGGGGCTGCACACGGCGCAGATCAACGAAGCGAGGTCTGCGGCGTGATCGGCGATCGACCAGGGCGGATCGCTCTCGCAGCTGGTCGCCCCGACGCCGCGGGCGTCATACGTCGTACTGCGGTGGCCGCCGTCGAATGCGGGTGTCTGGTAGCGGCGCCAGTTGTCGCCCGGATTGTCGCCGGCCGCGAGCCATACGATGTCAGGGCCGGCGCCGCTCTGCCGGTAGGCGAGCGTGACCCCGTCGAGCGCCAGCTCAGGCAACGCTCGTAACTCGTGTCGGGTCGCACATCAGCGCCAGCAGCTGCGTCGCATCTCTATCACGGAGGCCGGTCACGGCGGTGCCTGTCTGGCCGATGACCAGCGGCCTGACGTGCTCGGAGACCTTGGCCGCCACCAGCGCCGGGAACTCGGGGTCATCGGGTTCGCCGGGTGCCTGCAGCGGACCGGCGTGCAAGCGGCGACCGCCGGCGAGCTCGATCTCGACCGCCGTGAGCCTGCGCTGCGGAAAAGCCGCCGTGAGCTCCGGATCGACAACGACCTCGATCCGATCGAACAGCGCCGCGACGTCTGGATCCGCGAAGGCGCGGAGAGCTTCCTGCACTCCGAAGCCGCCGCGGACAAGTGCGCACGCGACCGGCCAGACGAGGTTGTACTGAGCCTCCTCCGTCGACGCCGGCACCACCTTGGCGAGTCCATCAGCGGCGGCGAACACCCTGCACCCGCACCCGTTTGATCGACGCGGCGTCAAACGGTCGGCCGTCGGCTGCTGCAAGTCCCGCGGCGATCGCACCCTGTGACCATCGACAGCACGGGTAGGCCTTGACGTAGAGCTCCTCCAGCAGCCAGCGGGCGCCGAGATCGTCGAGCTCGGGTTCGTCCAGGTACTCCGCTCGTACGCTGGTGAAGCCGCGAGCGGCCAGCATTGACGACGTGACCCCCAGAAAGGCTCCCCATGCGCAGGCGTCCTTGGTCATCTGGGGTTCGGCGCACGAGCGCATGATCGGCGCGATCGGCGCGTGGTACTCGGCCAGCCCGAGCGCCGCAAGCGTGGCCGTCCGATCGAGCCCGAGCAGTCGCGCGGCGGCGGCGGCGGCGCCAACGCCGCCCCAGGCGCCGGACGCGTGGTATGACGCGTCGCGGCGGTGCAGCGCGATCCCGGCGCGTATCGCAACCTCGTACCCGATCACCACGGCGGTCAGAAACTCCAGTTCGGAGGCATCAACCAATTGGCCGACGGCCAGTGCGGCGGGAATGATCACCGCTCCGGGATGCCCCTTGGTCAGGCGGTGGCCGTCGTCGAAGTCAAGCGCGTTTGCGAGCACACCGTTGGCGAACGCCGCGCCGGCCACGCCGACCCGCCGGCCGTCGAACAGTGCGGTTGCTTGGGCTGCCGGATTGAGTGACTGCGCGTACTCGGCGGCTATCTCGCAGGCCGGGACAGGCCTGCCCGCTGCGCACACCGCCGCCATGTCGGCCAGCAGCAGCGTTAGCCGCTCGCGAGCGGATCCCGGCACGTCGTCGATGGTCAGCTCGGCGATGAACTCGTACAGAGCCTGGTCCGAAGGCGAAATCATCATCTACTGACGAGCCACATGGCCAACACGCGTTGGATCACGGTACCAGCCGCCGGCCACACGAAACCTTGACTCAGGCCCGGGGTTGCCGTAAAACCACCGCCTGTTGGCAATACGCGAACCACAGCCTGAGACCGCGGTCGTCGCCTGCGCCCAGCTCGCGCCGGTGTTCGGTGACGTCGAGCAGAACCGCGCGCTTGCCACGGACGCGATCGAGGCGGCGGCACGGTCCGGCGCTCAGGTTGTCGTGCTCCCGGAGCTGTGCACCACCGGGTATGCGTTCGCCGACAGGTCGCAGGCCAGTGAGCTCGGCGAGCCTGCGGACGGGCCCACGCTGGCCGGTTGGCGCGCCCTCGCCGCCGAGCATCGCGTTGTCATCGTCGGCGGCTTTTGCGAGCTCGATCGGGAACGCCGTCCGCGCAACAGCGCGGCCGTTGTCGACCCTCGCGGCGTCCGGTGCGTCTATCGCAAGACTCATCTTTGGGACCGCGAGCAGTTGATCTTCGTCGCCGGCTCGGAGCCTCCGCCGGTGATCGAAACGGCGGTCTGCTCGCTCGGCCTGGCGATCTGTTACGACGCCTTCTTCCCGGAGGTGATGCGGGCGCTCGCGCTCGCCGGAGCCGAGGTGATCGCAGTGCCGATGAACTCACCGGTGCTCGACCCGCCGACGCAACCGCTGGCGGTCGAGGTCGTGCTCGCGCTCGCCTCCGCGAACGTCAACAGGGTTTTCGTCGCCCAGGCTGATCGAACGGGGAGCGAGTCCGGGATCGAGTGGGCCCAGGCCAGCGCGATCTGCGACCCGGGCGGGCGCCTGCTCGCCGGTCCGGTGCGAGGTGCGGAGCTGCTGCAGGCGACCTGCGACCTGACGGCAGCACGCGACAAGTCGCTCGGGCTCCGCAACGACGTCTTCGCCGACCGGCACCCGGAGCTGTACAGGAGCAGTCGGCAACCAACGATTACGAAGGAGACCATCAGTTGAGTATCGACGACGCCACGCCGGGACTGCTCGAACGACTCGAGCAGGGCGCAGTGATCTGTGCCGAGGGGTATCTGTTCGAGTTCGAGCGGCGCGGCTATCTGCAGGCCGGAGCGTATGTTCCTGAGATCGTGCTGGAGCACCCGGAGCTCGTAGCCGGTCTGCATCGTGAGTTCGTGCACGCCGGCTCCGACGTGGTGGAGGCGTTCACGTATTACGCACATCGAGAGAAGATGCGGATCGTCGGCAAGGAGCACCTGATCGAGCCGCTCAATCGCGACGCGCTTTCGATCGCGCGGCAGGTCGCCAGCGAGACCGGCTGCCTGGCGGCCGGCGACATCTGCAATACGAACGCGTACTACCCGGACGCGGACACGAGGCGCGACGTGCGGGCGATGTTCGAGGAGCAGGTGGGATGGATCGTCGACGCTGGCATGGACTTCGTTATCGCCGAGACGTTCTCCTGGGGTGAGGAGGCTCTGCTGGCGCTGGACGTGATCAAGGAGTCGGGACTCCCAGCGGTCGTCACGCTAGCGATTCATCGCGCGCCCGAAACGCGCGAAGGCTGGAGCCCAGACGACGCTTGCGCCAGGCTTGCGGACGCCGGCGCCGATGTCGTCGGGCTGAACTGCATTCGCGGCCCGCGGACGATGCTCCCGCTGCTCACACAGATACGGAAGTCGGTTGGGTGCCACGTCGCCGCGCTGCCGGTCCCCTACCGGACGACCGAAAACGAGCCGAGCTTTCAGTCGTTGACCGATCCCGGATGCGATTGCCTGCCGGACGGCCGGCCGTTCCCGACCGCGCTTGAACCACTCGTCTTGCAACCGGTACGAGATCGCCGAGTTCGGTCGCAAAGCGTACGAGCTGGGGATCAGATACCTCGGCGTCTGCTGCGGCGCCGCGCCCCACCTGATCCGCAGCCTCGCCGAGGCGATCGGCCGGGAGACTCCGGCCAGTCGCTACAGCCCCGATATGAGCCGACACTCCTTCTTGGGCACCGACGCCCAGTTGCGGGCCCACAACCTCGAGTATTCGAGGGAGCTGTAGTGCCTGCGACCGGCGAGTCTCAAACACACGACGAGCGGCTGCGGCGGATTGCTGCACTCGCGGACGCGATCCGCAGCCGCGCGCGCGGCCTCGACGAGCGCGCAGCATTCCCGGCCGAGACGTTCGCGCGAGTTGCGCGCCGCGGGCTTGCTGGCGTTGACGGCGCCGGTCGAGTTCGGAGGGGCAGGTCTCTGGTCCGAGGGCCGATACCGACCGTTCTACGAGCTGCTGGAGACACTGGCCACGATTGACAGCGTCACCGCCCAGCTCCTCCAGGTCCACTCGCACGCACTCGGAGTCGTATCGGGACTTGCCGGCGATGAGCAACGCCGCCTCCTGCTCCCCGAGATCGTGTCCGGCGGCAAGCTGTTGGCGTCGGTCGGCAGCGAGGCCAAGCCGTCAGGCAAGCTGGCCGACATCGCCCGTACCGAGTTGGAGGAGCGCCCGGGCGGCGGCTACCGGTTGACATGCCAGAAGTACTTCGCTTCGCTGGCGCCGGCTGCCGACGAGCTGATGATCTGGACCGCGGTTCCGGGCGCGGGCCCGTACACCGACCGGAGCATCATCGCGCTCGTTCCGAGTGACGCACCCGAGGTCGAGGTCATCGACCAGTGGGACGTGATGGGGATGCGCGCGACCGTCAGCCACAGCGTCCACATCACCAACTTCGATGTCCCGCCTGAGCGCCTGATCGGGGAGCCGGGCGCCTGGACGCGACGCGACCCGCGCACGTTCACCCTCGCGTTTGCTGCCAACCACATCGGAGCCGCCGGAGCGGCGCTGGAGTTCGCGACCGACTGGGTGAGGGAGCGCCCGAACCTCGCCTCGTCGGAGATCACCCGGGCAACCCTGGGCACGATGTCCAGCGATTTGTTCGCCGCCCGATCGGCGCTGTACGCCGCCGCCGACCTGTGGGACGCGGGAGAGCACGATACGGCCGAACTCGAGTCGATCCGTGCCCTGCATCTCGGCAAGCGCGCGGCGCTCTCGCTCACGCAGACGGCATTCGACGTCTGCGGCGCGCGTGCCGCGTTCCGCGACCTCTCGCTCGAGCGGCTGTACCGAGACGTGCGCACGTTCTCGCTGCACTACCGAGACGAGCAGTACATGATCCAGGTCGGTCAGGCGATGCTCGACCGAAGCTTTCGCGCCAAGGGCTACGCCGGCGCGTCCACATTCCCGGAGTCCCGCGCCTGATCGCGGCAGGTCCGGGCCAGATCTACGATCACCAAGGCCATCAGCGCCGCGCGACCGGCGAGGCTCTCCACTTCAATCCGCTCACCGCGAGAACAGGAGTCGTGACAGATCGGCCCCAACCCATCGAGCGTCGGCACCCCAAGCGCGGCGGCGAAGCTCGCGTCCGAGCCGCCTCGCGAGCTGACAGGCTTGAGCGCCAAGCCGAGTTGCTCCGCCCGCCTGCGGGCGAGCGCGAACAGTTCGTCGGAGCTCGACTGAGCGAACGCGGGACGGGTGATGCCGCCGGTCAGCTCGAGTCGTACTTCGCCTCCACCGGCCCGCTCGACGACGGCTTGCACCTGTTCCAGCATCGCGGCGGCACGCTCGATCGTGGGCGCACGGAGGTCGATCGCCAGTTGTGCGGCATCGGGCACCACCTGTCGCGCAACTCCGCCCCGGAACAGACCCACGGTGATGATCATCTCGTCGCCAGGTCGGCTCAGATCCTCCAAAGCCATCACCAGCGGCGCCAGCGCCGACACCGCGCTCGCACCGTGATCCTCGTGCCCGGCGCAGTGCGCGCTACGACCGAACGCCTCGAGCCTCAGCGCGCCGACCGCTCCGCGCGCGACCACGACACCCCCGCCCGGCCAGCCGGCCTCCAGTCCGAGGCAGGCGGCGGCCCCACGCGCCCGATCCTCGATCCAGCCACGGCTCGAGACGCTCCCGAGTTCCTCGTCGGCGACGACCAGCATCTCGATCTCGCCGATGCCGTCGAGCCCGGCACTCCGTGCCGTCGCCAGCGCGTGTGCCGCCATCACCAGGCAGGACTTCATGTCCCCGACGCCCGGCCCGGTGAGCATGTCACCCTCGACGCGCGGCGGCCAGTCGACCGCGGTTCCCGCCGGCCAGACGGTGTCGGCGTGCCCGACGACGAGCAGTTTCGGCCCAGAGCCCAGCGCGAGTGTGGCGCTCAAACCCCCGCTGGGGTGCGCCCGCGCGGTCAAGCCGGCACTTGTGAGCAGCTCGCCGACGAGCTCGCAGACGCGCGCCACACCCTCCGGGGTGTCACTGCCGCTGTCGATCGAGGCCAGCCGCTCGGTCTCAACGAGCATCGCGTCGGTCTCGGAGGCCAGCTGCGCAAGGACCTCGGCCGCGTCTACCATCGCCTGCCTCGATGACATTGACGATCCTTGGACGATGTCCCGATAGCGGCCAGCTCGGCGGCGCCGTGACGACCTCGGATCTGGCCGTCGGGGCACGGGTCCTGTTCGCCCGGGCCGGGGTTGCCGTGGTCGCTACACAGCATCGGACCGACCCGAGACTGGGACCGTCCCTGCTGGCCGCGCTCGAGTCCGGGGCCACGGCGTCCGAGGCGGTCCGGGCCGTCGCAGCCGCGACGTCGCACCGCGAGTGGCGTCAGCTTGGCATCGTGGATGTCGCCGGCGACAGAGCGGCCTACTCCGGCGAGCGACTGTGGCCGATCGGCGCAGAGCTCGGCGGCGAGAACTGCCTGGCGCTCGGAAACATGCTTCGCAACGAGCGCGTCGCGGCCGCGACGATCGACGCGTTCAAAGCCGCACGCGGAGAGCTCTCCGATCGCCTGTTGGCAGCACTCGAGGCAGGTGTGCGCGCTGGCGGCGAAACGGGTGAGCTGCGCTCGGCGGCGCTCCTGGTCGTTGAGCGCGAGCGCTTCCCGCTGGTGGACCTGCGGATCGACCATGAACCGGACCCGGTGGGGCGGCTGCGAGTTGTGTGGGAGGCCTACCGGCCGCTGATGAGACAGTTTGTCGCGCGCGCCCTCGACCCTGATCATGTGCCGGACCCCGATCAAGCTCAACGGTCGAATTCCACTACGACGTAGGCTCCGTCGCGCCGGGCCGGATAACTCTCGGCATCATCCGGCGGCGCCTCCTGGAGCCCGGCGTGGTAACTACGCACCCGAGTCCGCCGGGGATCAAACCACGAGCGCCCGGTCTTGATCTCAAACTCCCACCCGTGCCACGGGCAGCGAATCACCTCGCCGTCGCCTCCACGCTGGTACTCGCCCGGACCCGTGGAACGCAGTGGAGCGAGGAGCAATCCTGTGCACAGCGGGCCGCCCTGGTGCGGGCAACGATTGCGCAGCGCGAAATATTCACCGCCAACGTTGAACACCCCGATTGAGCGGCCACCGACGTCGATGATCTTGCGCCCGCCGGGGGCGATCTCGTCGGCGCGGGCAACGATTACGCTACGCACGACCGGGATCAGTTGGGGCACCGAGTCGGTAAAGCGCGCGAGCGTTGGAGCTCATGATCGCGTCGCGCAACGGTTCCGGGACCGAGCGCGGGAGGGCTCGGTCGGGAGCATCGAAGTCCCAGTGGGGATAGTCGGTGGCGAACAGAATCTGCGCCGGCATCCGGAGCTGCTCGAGCATCGCCGCAAAGTCCTCACCCCGAGGCGGCTCGTCGATTGGCTGGGTAGTCAGCCACACGTGCTCGCGGATCAGCTCCGACGGCAGCCTGTTCAGGTTGGGCGCCTCGTCGCGCAACAGCCGCCAGGCTCGATCGAGCCGCCACATGAGAGGTGCCAGCCAGGCGATTCCGCCTTCGATCAACACGATCCGCAGCTCCGGGAAGCGTTCGAACACACCCTCGCAGACCAGACTCGTGAGCTGGTCGGCGAACGAGGTCGCCATCCCGACCGTGTCCTCGATGTAGTAAGAGCCGTACCCGACGCCTGTGATTGGTCCGCGTCCCCAGCCCCCAAAGTGGATCCCGACCGGCAGGTCGTGCTCAACGGCCGCCTCGTAGATCTTCCAGTACTTTCGCCGCCCCAGCGGCTCGGCCGTACGGATCAACATCAACACCTGCACGAAGCGACGATCGGAGGCGACACGACGGATCTCGTTCGCCGACAGCTCACCGTCCTCATAGGCGATATTGATCGACGCCCGCAGCCGGGGCTCGGGATCCAACCATTCAGCGGCCTGCCAGTCGTTGATCGCGCTTGCCAGCGCGGCTCCTCGCTCGAGGTCGAGCTGCTCGCCCGCGCCGAGCATCGGCGTCAGGACCCCGTACTCGATCGCAAATCGGTCGAGTAACTGTTCGCGCAGGAACGGCAGGTCGGAGGCGGGCGGATCGCCTGACGGTGGCCATGCGTCAGTCCGGGCTGCGCGCGGAGTGGCCCGAGGGTACTCGCCACCAAGGTACGAGCGGTCCCCGAGCGTCTCGCGGCGCGCGCCGACCGCAGCCTCGAGCCGGCCGCCCGACATGCGACGCCGGCGCCAGGACTCAGGCATGTAAGCCAGCAACGCCTGCTCGGAGCGCGGGGCGTTGTGAATGTCGCAGTCGACCACGCCCGGCGGTCGGCGGCTGGGGCCTTGGTCGGCTCGGGCGGACTGGGCGGCGGTGCTCATGCGCGTTTGGTCCGCGCTGTTACAGGCTGTAGTGGCGCCGGGCATTGTCGGCCAGCAGAGCGACGGTCAGCTCGTCAGGCAGCCCTGCTGGAACTGCGTCCAGGTTCTCGACGCTGTGGCGGTGCGGATAGTCGGATGAGAACATCAACAGCTCACCGGAACCGAGCTGATCGATCACACGAATCAGCTCCTCGCGCTCGGGCGGGCCATCCACCGGCTGCAGGGCGACGCGAACGTGGTCGCGCAGATACTCGGACGGCAGACGCCGCGTCCACGGAACCTCGCGACGCAGCCCGCGCCAGCCCTTGTCAAAGCGCCACATGAACGCAGGCAGCCAGGCGAACCCGGATTCGACCAGTGACACGCGCAGCTCTGGGAACCGGTCGAACGTCCCTTCAGCGATCAAGCTCGTCAGCTGGGACTGGAATGCCGAGGCCATATCGACGTATTCCTCCAGCCACGACGTCGGCCAGCCGGAGGCGGTGGGCGGCATCCCCGGCGAGCCACCAAAGTGCAGCTCAACCACCAGGCCGTGGTCGCTCGCGGCCGCCAGCAACGGCCACCACACACGGTTCCCATAGGGGACCGCCGAGCGGACGGGCAGGTAGACAGCGACGAACTGAGCGTGATCGGCGAGGCGCTCAATCTCGGCCACCGCCATCGACGGCTGCTGGCTGGGGACCACGATCGCCGCCCGCAGGCGCGGCTCGGGCTCCAGCCAGCGTTCGATCTGCCAGTCGTTGACGGCTCGCGCCAAAGCCGCGGCGGCATCAGGGTTACGGACGCTCTCGATGCCATAGTCACAGCTGAGGATGGCCAGCTCCACGCCCAGTGGGTCCAGCAGCTGCTCGCGCAGCGCCTCGAGCGTCCGGCCGGGCTCGGCTCCATCGACGGCTTCGAGGTCGTCGCGCAGGCTTGTGGCCAGGTTCGGCGGGTGCGCCTGATCCGTCGGCCCGGCGAACTGTGAGGTTGCGATCACCTCGCGCCAGTGATCGTCGAGATAGGGCTCGAGCGTCTCGATCCCTCCGATCACGTTGTGGACGTCGCAGTCGATCGGGGCGCGGCTCATGACTCGTCGCTTGGGGAGGGTGACGGCGTTTGCATGCGGTCAAGCAGCGGCTCGGTGAGGTAGACGAGATTCCCCTCGGGATCGTGCAGCCCCCGGTAGCGGTACCAGGGGGATTCGACAATGTCCCCCGCCCAGCTCACGCCGCGGGCATCGAGCTGCTCGATTGCAGCATCGAGCCGATCGACCTCGAAGGCAAACGAATCGATGCCCGGCGGGTTCGCCGCGCCGCTGAACCGGGGGGGCGGATGCGGCGCCTCGAGAGCCGATTCCTCGATCAGGTAGATGACGACGTCGCCGGCGCGAAAGCCGACCCAGCCCTGGCCGCGTTCGTACGGCAGGCGGAGAGGCAGCCCGAGCAGATCGCCGTAGAAAGCCCGCATCGGCTCGATGTCCGTGCAGATGACATCGATGTTGTCAAGGCGCTTGGCGATCATGTGTTGTCGCGCCGAACCCTGCACGTGAAGATCCGTGTGTGGATCCGGGTATCTGCTTCGTAGGCGTCGATCGTGGTGGACACTCGGTAGTCGGTGGCGTCGGCGGTCATCTGCGAGCGCAGCTCGATCCTCGTTCGCCAGTCGCCGCGGAGGATCTCGATCCGACGCTCGCTGAGGACCTCGGCCGAAAGCGGGTCGTCCCGACGGATTGTGAACGCGACCGGGTCGAAGTCGTGGTACTCGAGGCCGCTTGGCATTCGCTGCGCGCCCGAGAAGTCGCGCGACATCTTGTAGCTGACGACGCCAGTCACATGGTCGAACGACACCGTCTGGGTCGGCCGACGTTGACGGAGGCGGATCACAGGCAGCGGGGGTGCCGTCTCCGGGGGGCCGAACGGACGCAGGTCGGCGTCCTCGGGCGCAGGCGCACGGACCGGCACGGTCAGCCGGCTCGCACCGCCGGTCGCGATCGTGAGCGTCACGGGCTCCGGTGACGGCCACAGCCAGGGCCAGTAGCTGGTGGAGATCGCCAACCGGAGCCGGTGACCGGCCGGCAGCGCGTAGGCGGTGCTCTTCAGCGCCACGGTCACGTCAACGGGCACCCCCGGCTCGAGGGGTTGGGGCTGGTCGTGGCCGGCCCGGTGGCAGAGGTTGAGTACGCCGCGGGTGATGAGCGTCGAGGCGCCATCGAGGGCGACGTCGCACAGTCTCGCGACCACGAACGCGGTCGGGCGATCACTGGAAACGCGCAATGCCAGGTGAGGGGCGCCGAACAGCTCGGTCCGGGCGTCCATCGTCGCGGAATCCAGACTGAGCGAGAGCGCGTCATCGGTCCGTTGGTCAGGCGGCAGATCGGCCGGGTTGCCGTACGCGCACCAAGCGCCGGCGTCCAAGCCGACTGTCTGACTACTGCCGTGCACGAGTGTCTCGTCGTCGCTTTCCCCCGCGCCGACCAGGCCGCGGGCATCGAGCTCCCACGACAGCGAGTCTTGACTCGCCGGCCACGTCTTCTCCGCGATCCAGCGGCCGGGTCGTTGCTCGTAATCGGGCCGCGGCGCAACAGCTTCTGGCATCCAAGCGCGGACCATCGGCTCGTCCATGACGCCGTTTGACTCTCCCTTGAGCCAGTGGTCCCACCAGCGGACCGCCTCCTGCAGGAATCCGATCTGCGGGCCCGGCCGCCCCGCCTGCGGCCATTGGTGGCCCCACGGCCCGATCAGCCCGCGGCGGGGGCAGGACATGAGCTCGAGCATTCTGAAGATCGCGTCAACGTAGGCGTCGGCCCACCCTCCGACCGCGAGCACGGGACACTCGATCGCGTCGTAGTCCTCGCACACCGAGCCGTGGCGCCAATAGGCGTCCCTCGCCTGGTGACGCAGCCACAGCTCGGCCAGATCGACGTTGCCGTCAAGGCGTTCGAGCCACAGCTCACGCCAGCGGTCGCCAACGATCATCGGATCCGGCGGGCGAGCGTTGAACGCCATCATCACGCTCGCCCACGGCAGCAGGTAGTAGCCGAGCGGCACGCCGCCGAGATAGTGCACGTCATTGTCATAACGGTCGTCGGTAGAGCAGGCAGTGATGACCGCCCGCAATGCTTTAGGTCGCAGCGCCGCGACCTGGAGGCTGTTGAAACCGCTCCACGAGATGCCCATCATGCCGACCGCGCCTGTGCACCACGGTTGACCGGCCAGCCACGCGATCACTTCCAACGCGTCGCGGTGCTCCTGCTCGGAGTATTCGTCGACGAGCACGCCGTCCGAGTCTCCACTGCCGCGGATGTCGACGCGGACGCCGGCGTAGCCATGCGCTGCGAAGTAGGGATGGATCAGCGAGTCCTCGAGCGCGGTGACATCGTCCTTGCGGTAGGGGAGGTACTCGAGGATCGCCGGCACGGGGCGCCGGTGCGCAGACTCAGGTAGCCATAGGCGAGCGCACAGCCGGCTCCCGTCCGAAAGCGGGATCCAGAGCGGGTCGATCACCGCCACCGATTCAGATCCGGAGCTCACAAACCTCCAGCAGCCGTGTTCCAGGCCGGTCCGGCACCCGCCGTCAGTGCTCCGTCCCCAACTGAGACGGCGCTGACACGGCTGAACGGCAACTCGCCGGGAGTGACCGCCTCTACCACCAGCTCGTGACCGAGTCTCGTGAGGTCGGCCTGCACGTCGGGCGCGACCCGCGCGTCGATGAACGTGCGGTTGCCTTGCGAGTGGACGCGTGGGGCGTCGATCGCCGCCTGTACCCCCATCCGATGATCCGCCACCCCGACGATCGTATTGATCACGCCCGCCAGGATCGGATATCCGCCCGACCCGGCGGCGGCGAAGGCAGCCTTCCCATCGCGGGCGGCGACGATCGCTGGCACGGCGAAGAACGGCATCTTCCCTGGCGCGATCGAGTTCGAACGATCGGGGCGGGGGTCGTAGTTGACCATCGAGTTGTTGAGCACGACCCCGGTTCCCGGCACGGCGATCAAGGAGCCGAAGTCGGCGCCGATCGTGGTGATGAGGGCAGCCAGACTGCCGTCGCGGTCGGCGGCCACGACCTGGGTCGTGCCGTGCGCACCGCCGACCGACGGATGTTGCGTGACCGAGCCGTCCGTGAGCCACGGCGCGGTCGCCTCGACCGGTCGTGGCGCCGTGCGTTCGAGGCTGATCGCCGCCGCCCGTACGGCCGCGAACTCCGAGCCGCCGAGCAGGTGCACGGGATCGTCGGTGAAGTCGGGGTCGCACGAATACGCGGCGTTGTCGGCGAACGCGTGACCCATTGCCTCGGCGAGCAGGTGGTAGTGCGCGGCGCTGCCGGCCCCCAGATCACGCAGCGGGAAGTGCTCGAGAATCCCGAGTACCTCATAGCCGACAGTGTCGGCGGCGGTCACATAGCTCAGCCCCCGATAATCGGCCGGCTGCTCGCGCAGGACCTTGGGCTCATATCCCGCGAGGTCATCGGGCGAAAGAATCCCCCCGCCCGCGGTGACCGTGTCGGCGATCGCGGCCCCGACGCGGCCACGATAGAAGGCGTCGGGCCCGTCACGCGCGATCAGCCGCAACGTCTCGGCCAGCTCGCGCTGATTCAAATGCTCGCCGAGTCTGTCGGCGGTGCGCGCCGCCGGCAGGCGCCCTTGCGGAAGCACGATCGCGGCGAGCGGGGGGTGGGACTCGATCTCGGTCAGGCGGGCGGCGATCTCGATCAGCAGGACCCAGGTGACCTCGAGTCCGCGCTCGGCTAACTCGATCGCGGGCGCCAGCAGCGATGCCCATTCAAGGCGCCCCGCTCGCTCGTGCGCATGCCAGAGGCCGGCCACCGCGCCCGGGACGGCGGGCGCCAGATGCCCGACGAAGTTTCGCTGGCCGATGACCGCCGGCCAGTCGTGGCCGTCGAGTGGTCCGTCGTCGGGCTCGAACATGTCCGCGCGGGCTCGCCCCGGCGCGCGCGGGCCATGGTCGACGGTGAGGAAGCTTGCGTCCTTCGCCAGGAAGCAGCTGAGGTGGCCGTAGCCACCGATCCCCGCGTTGTTGGGCTCGGCGACGAAGGCGGCAAATGCGCCTGCCACCATCGCGTCGATCGCGTTGCCGCCATGTGCGAGCGCGCCGAGGCCTGCTTCAGCGGCGATCGGGTGTCCGGCCGAGACGACACCCTGGGTGGAGCGGACCTCCTGTCGGGTGCCGACCATCGGGCTTAGGCGTTGCGATATCGCCATCGGCGGTCGGCAGATTACAGCCCTGGACCCCTCGGGCCGTGGGCGGCTCAGACACCTCGGACGCGGACGTTCAGCGGCGCGCGATCACTTCCGCGTGCAGGGCGATGAAGATGCCGTCGTCCTGCTCAGCCCATCGCTGCCAGGCTCCCGAGATCGCGTCGAGCTCGTCGTGGGTGCTGTGCCCGTACTCGACGGCCTGATCAGCAAACGACGATCGCACGACTCGCTCGGCCCACAGCCCGCCCCACCACAGCCGGTCCGTGGCTTCCGCGAAGGTCCACGTGGAGCTGCTCGGCTTGATCTCGTGCAAGCCGGTGGCTCTCACCCAGCCGAGCAGGTGTCGACCGGCATCCGGGTCGGTGCCGTTGGTAGCGCACACGCCGCGATACAGCTCCATCCAGCGATCGAGCAGTGGATCGGCCGGGGCCCAGACGAATCCCCCGTAATCGCTGTCGCGGACCGCAAGGATCCCACCTGGCTGCAAGACGCGTCGCATCTCGGTCAGGGCGGCGACCGGATCAGTGAGGTGCTGCAGAACCTGGTGGGCGTGCACCACGTCGAAGGTCTGATCCTCGAAGTCCAATGAATACACGTCGGCGGGCTTGAATTGAACATTGTGTGAGCTGCGTTCCTGCATCATCTGGACGGCCTCGGCAATGACCGCCGCTTGCCGGTCTACCCCGATCGCCGTTCCGGGCGCGATCCGCGAAGCCAGGTCGACGGTGATCGTGCCGGGTCCGCATCCAACATCCAGCAGGCTCATGCCAGACTGCAAGTAAGGCAGCAAGTAGCCGGCTGAGTTCGCCGCTGTGCGCCAGCGGTGGCTTCTCAGCACCGAGTCGTGATGACCGTGTACGTAGGTGTCGCTCATCGTGTTGGTGGCGTCGGCGGGTTCGTTAGGTAGCTGAGTTGTGTAGTCGGCAGGTGCTCTCGACTATTGGACGATCGTAAAGCTCAACGGCTGGGCCGAGGTGGATCGGCCGGCGGTGTCAGTCGCGCTGAGCTTGAGCTTGTAGTTGCCCGGGGCGAGCTTTTTGGTGAGCGAGACGCGGCCTTGGAAGCGGATCCGGTTGGCGCCTTGGCGGGCCGGGAGGGTGAGCGTGCCCGCCGCGATCGTCCGGGTGCAGCGGTGGTTTGGCTTGTTGCTGGGGCTCCGGTTAACGCATTGGCCGTGGACCTTGCGGCCGGCTAGCTGTCGGGTGAAGCTGAGCGTCACACGGGCCGGTTCGTTGAGCGTGAATGAGAATGTCGTGCCGATCGGACGGTTGCGGATGCTGGCCGTCCTCGGGCGCTTGCCGCGCTCTCGCCACACCGAGGCGGACTGGTGCAGAGCGGTGATCGACGGCTTGGGAGCGTTCTTGATCGAGGCTGGCTTGACCGTGTAGGTGACGGTCTGTGTGGCGGTCAGGCCGTCGCTGTCGGTGGCGTTGACGGTGAACGAGCGCTGACCAAGCGTCGTCGTGTCGATCGCCGCGCCGTTCGCGACTGGGCCTGCGCACGAGGTGATCGTCGCGCCAGCCGGGGCGGTGCACGAATAGGAGGCGGCGACAGCATCCCCCTGGGTGAAGGCCGTGCCGCCGGCGGGAGTGCCGATCGTGATCACCGGCGCCGTGCCGAACAGGTACACGACGCCCTGTCCTTTCTTGGTGCCGACGGCGTGGAAGGGCGCGCCGGCGACGACGATGCCGCCGGATATCGCGACGGTGTCGCCGAGGACATCGCCCGCGGCGCCGTCCGGGGCGGTCAGTTCGTCGGTCTGGGTGGTGTCCGTCCAGGTGGCTCCGGGCTTGGTGAACAGGTACGCCGCGCCCTGCGCTGCGTTGGCGCCGACCTGATGCAGGAACGACCCGACGATCGCCGTGTTGCCCGACACGCCGACTGCGATGCCGAATCTGTCGTTCGTGGCTCCGTCCGATGCGGTCAGCTCCGCGGTCTGGGTCGCGTGCGGCGTCAACGGCCATCCGAACAGCGGCTTCACGAACACGTACGCGGACCCCTGCTTCGATTGGCCGACCTGGTGGAACGGGCTCCCGATGACGACGGTGTCGCCCGAGATCGAGACCGCGAAGCCGAACAGGTCGGAGGCAGCCCCGTCTGACGCTGTCAGCTCGGCGCTCTCGGTCATGTCCGCCCAGCCCGACGCGGGCTCGACGAACACGTATGCCGCGCCCTGGTCGGCGTTCGGGCCGATCTGCTTATGCGCGGCGCCGACGACGAGTGTGTCGCCGGAGATCGAAACCGACGAACCGAGGAAGTCGCGCGTGGCGCCGTCAGAGCTCGTCAACTCCGCGCTCTGGGTTGCGTTCTTCCAGCCCGAGGCGGGCTTCACGAACACGTACGCCGCGCCCTGCTGGTCATGGGTTCCGACCTTGTGACCGGACGCGCCCGCGACCACGGTGTCGCCCGACACCGCCACCGCGTCCCCGAGTCCCTCGTTCGTGGCACCGTCCGTCGCGGTCAACTCAGCCGTCTGGGTTGCGTCCGTCCAGCCTCCGGCGGGCTTGACCCACACGTACACAGCACCCTGGCCTGTGGTGGCGCCGACCTGGTGTAGGGGCGCGCCCGCGACGATCGTGTCGCCCGAGATCGCGACCGGTCCGACGACGCCGTCACCGGCGGCGCCGTCTGAGGCGGTCAGCTCGGCGGTCTGGGTCGCGTTCGCCCAGCCCGAGGCAGGCCTGACGAACACGTAGACCGGGTTTTGACTGGGCTGGCCACCGACGGTATGGCCCAGCGGTGTGGCGACGATCGTGTCGCCGGAGATCGCAAGCGAGGCGCCAAAGTCATCGCCCGCCGCCCCGTCGCTGGCGGTCAGCTCGGCCCGCTGGATGAACGGGTCGATCCGCACCGGGTAAACAGCCCCACGGTCGTCAACGCGGATCAACACTCGGCCGTGGCGCAGCTCGAGCCACGAGCGCAACGTGCGACCACGCGCGTCGCTCGCCGACAGGCCGCCGTAGCGCAAGCTGCCGCCCGCACCGTGCAGGACAACGCCTGAACGGTCGAGCCGCGCGCGAAGATTGGACGCCAGCGACAGAGCTAGCGAAAGCGGCCCTCGCCCAGTCGCGGGCCGCGCGCCCACCTCAAAGCCCTGCTCGAGCCCGAGCGGCCCATTTACGTACCACTCATCGACGCCCCCGCCGCGAAAGTAGTCGACCCGGTTGGCCGCGACCCGCGGCGCCACTGACGCGACCGTGTGCAACGCGCTCGCGTAGCCGAAGCCGGCAAGTCTGAGCCGCACATGCGCCGAGCGCGATGCGACGCTCACGCCAGCGCGCCCAAAGGTCGCGCGAAGCCGCTGCGCCGGATTGCGCGCCCGGAGAGCGACCACCCGATAGCTTTGGTCGTGAGCGCCGAGCGCAGCCGACACCGGGCCCCGCGCCGCCACCGGGATCCTCGTGCGGCTGGGATGCGAGCCCGTCCAGTGGGACCCCGGATGGCCAGCGCTGCCGAGCGACGAGCCCGCCACCCCCACCGCGAGAATCCCGAACGCCGCCAACAGGCCTAGCAGGAACCTGGGATCAAGGCGCCGCGATCGAGACCGACCCGGCAGAGCTGTCTCGCGCTTCCCGACGGCTGCCTGCGGATGTCCACTGCTCATGTATTTGGCTCTTTCGGTTTCAAGGCAAGTCATCAGACGTCAGATGCATGGTCGCTACCAAGACACCCTGTGGGAGAAATCCTTCCGGCGCTCCGGAGGAGTGGGCAATCGCCCGCGCCGACTGCGTGATGAACCGCACTTGGGCCCGGCCACGCTGAACCCGATCGGGGGCTGTGTGACAAGCTCCAGATGTGGCGTCCGCTCCATGCCCGTGCGGCCACGGCCGAGCGGCTTCTGCTTCGGACGCTCGCGGCTTGAAACAGCAGCCAGAACGCGGCGGGTGGCCAGCCGTCTCGCGGTCCGTTGTTCGTCGTGTAAGCGGGAGTGGCGGATCGGGCCCGGACTGAGTGTCAAGCCGAGCTATCCAAAACGTCTAACAAACCGTCTAACAAGGAGGGCAAATCTAGCTTGATTCAGCCTCAGGCAAAATCAGAAAAGCCCTGCAAAACGACACCTCACCACGATGGTCGAGCGCGCGCGCGTGGCGCCTCCTGGGCTCAACGGCGGTGCGCCTGGCGCGGTCAGCGAGATCTGGCTGGACCGCGCGGGAGAATGGATACCGATCCCGGGCAAGATCTCACTCGAGCTCTTGGTCGATGACGTTATAGAGGTCTTCACCGCCGGGGGAGGGGCTGGGGAGCGACCTGATGCGCGCTGCGTTCACCCGACGTGCGGTTGAACGAGCACTTGGATCGGTTGCAGCTTTGGGCAGTTGCAATCTGTTCCGCGAATCCGATCGACCCTTCGGGCGCAGGTCCCCGGCTCACGGCCAGTGACCGGCCTCCCTCGTCAGGTCGTCGAGCCTGGTTCGGGAACGCGCTCGTTTGGCTTACCGCTGCCGGTAGCTGGCAGCGGCGTCTCGGGTTTACCGCTGCTACGGAGCCGGGAGAGACGGCTAAGCGTGTCGAACCAGAACGGAGCTCCGAGCGAGATCGCGCCGATCGTGAGGATCCATCCCAGGAGGTTTTTCACCCAGTCCCGGAAGTTGTGGAAGCGGACGTGTGCCGGATCGCTGGCCTTTTCCGCCCAGCCGAGTGGCACACCGAGCGCTTGTACGGCTTCGGTGTTGTTCGCCGCGTTGTTCAGGCGCTCGGTCGGTGTCGAGCCGCTCGTCTGGCCGGTGACGTTGCTGCTGGTGGCCTGCGCGACGACGGACGCGCGCACGGTCGGGTCCTTGTAAAGCTGCTCTCCGATCGTGAGGCTGTTCGCGTTGAGGGCCAGCGTTACGAAGAGCGCGAGCACGATGAGGACTAACTGGGTTTGGCGCTTGTACCAGCCCGACACGCGCGCCATCGTGTCGTCGAACCACTTCTCCAGCTGAGCCCGGAAGCGCTGGACGTCGTTGTCGCTCTGACGGACGAGGGTGAGCAGCCGATATTTGACCCCGGCTGGGATCCCGAGCCCACCGATCGTCGTCTCGAGGTCGTCGACTTTCCCGTGTGCACCGAGGATGTCGCTCAGCGCAACGGCGAAGGCGTGGGGTGAGAGGTACGAGGGGAGCCGGCCGTTCTGCCACGGCGCCGACTTCGGCTTGAACAGGGCGCGCCCGTTGCTGTTGTAGAGCGAACGGATGAGCGGATGGGCGTAGAAGTCCTCGAGCAGATTGCGCGGGGTGGCGCCGTCGGCCGCGGGCGGGACATCGGTCCCGGGCAGCAGCTGGTCGTCCTCGGCCAGCATGCTCTCCAACCCCTTCTCGAGTGTTCGCGATCGGAGCGCGAGGACCGCCGCGATCCACTCCTGCACGGCGGATGCGAGCAGGCTCAGGACGAGGTAGATGAAGGACAGGCCGATCGCGACGTCGAGCGCGGGGATGCCGGTGAGGTTCGTCATGACGCCCCCGTCTGGGTCGCTGCCACTGGCGGGGTCGCGGAAGGCGTACTCGGCGGCGAAGATGGCGCTGTGTCGACGCACGCTGGTGCTATGCCGACGCCGGCGAGCACGCGGCCGTTGCTGTCGACGTACCCGCTTGGATCCCAGACCTTCAGGAGCCCAGTCACGGCCGCCTCGCCCGGCTCGAGTAGCCAGGACTGCTCCGCGATGGGGAGGTTGAACTCGGTCGTGGCGATCTCACCTGCCGAAATCGCGTACGTCCGGACGTAGCGCGCGTGCGAAACCCGAAACTTGTCCCACGCGTCGCAGGCCGTGTGGTAGATGTCGGTCGCCATCTCGACCGGCCAGCCGAGCGCGTGGGTGATGCCGACGAACGAGCTGCCCGCCAACAGGCCTCTGGAGAACCAGTACTGGAGCCAGACTTCACCACCGGCATGTGTGACGCGCTGCCCGTGGTCCCGCCTCACTCGATATACGAAGTTCCGCCATTGAGGCTCGAGGTCACGCTCCGTTTGCCGGCAGTCGCGGACCCGATCGGCGAACCGCTCCGAGCCCGCGACGGTGAGCCCGAGATCATCTCCGGCGATAGCCACCCCGCCGTTGGGGTACCCGCCATCGATCTCGGCGAGGAACGCGAGGTTGCGGCCGCAGCCATGGTTGGCGATGACGGATTCCGCGCACGCTTGGTCGGGTGGCATCAGCCGGACGCTCGCGTCGTGGGTCATCGCTCGAACGTTCTGGCCGGGGAACGCCTCGTGGAAATCAAACCGGACGATCGGCTGGTACTCGCCACGACGTCGTCTACCGAGTTCCACCGCGTGCGCTCGCACAGCCGAGTCCCTTCACGGATATCGGCGCGCCCCCACCGCTGGACAGCCACGCCAAACCCCACACGCCTCTTGTAACCGGTTTCCATGGAGAAATCAACTGCCTCGGAACTGCCTTGGTCATCATCCTGGTCAACGATGGTGAGACTTCCTGAAGGCTGTGTAGGTAAGAGACATGGTGTCATTGAGGCTGCACCGGGTTGACCGCGATGGCGCGGCCAGTACAAGTCCATGGCCGTCGCTTCATGAGCTCCGCGGAGTCCCGTGTTACTTGGCGCCCGCTCTGATCCGGCGTCTTAGATAACGTCACCGGAGGCTGTAGATGCTGTGTGCTAGCTGGTGTACCCCGACTTGAGTTGAGCACCGGGTCAGCGTCTGGGCATATGGGCACCTTACGAGCGGTCGACGAGGGCTCGGTCACGAGGCGTCCCGGACTGGCCGACGCAACGCTCCCGTCCTCTCCTCGATGTCGCCTCCCCCCGGCCGCTCCCAGTCGGCTCAGAGGTGCAGTCGCCGTCACCGCCGCAGTACCGGCCGGCGCCTCACCAGGCAGCCCTTGACATCATTTCCAGCGTCTGCAAATCTCACACTAGCGGGCAGCAGGAGGGGCCACCAATGTCGGCACAGAACTGTCGCAAGGCTGAGGCACGGCCCTCAAATGGCCGGCGTCATGCTTCTGCCAATCGCCGGGTCTTCTCTCTGATCGAGGTTGACAGCATGCTGAGCGGCGATGGCGCATCGCCCGCCAGTAGCGCTATCACCCTTCCGGACTCCAGATGAGGTAGGAGGTTCGAGAGGCTTGCCTGTGTCTAACCGGCGGTGGAAGGTGTCCCGATCGAACCGCGTTCGGCGTTTCACGCGGGCGCAGGCGCAGGGGATCGGAAGCGGGGTCCGATGGCTGCAACGTCGGCTCTGGCCGGGCGCACCGAACGCCAAGACGCTCGTGATGTTCGCCGCGGTACCGGTCTTGGTTCTCGTCCTCCTCGAAGTGTTCGGCGTTCACTACTGGAAAGACGGTGACAACACGTGCAAGAGCCGTGACCTTGAGTGCGGGCTGGGAATCCACGTGGTCGGAACGTCCCTGGCCGCCCTGCTCGCCTACTACCTCGTCTTTCTTCGACGCGAGGCGCGCGGGGCAAGGAGGTGGCGAACGCTGGCACGCAAACACCCCGAAACGCTCTTCACATCGCTGCCTCCCCTCGAAGGACTCACGGGTGAGGCTCGGTCGAACGCCAGCCTCGTTCGCCGCCCTCGCGAGACTGGGCCGCGGCTCATACGTTGGATGCGCCGCCGATGGCGAGGCAACAGCCTCCTGGAGTCGATCATCGCGAGGGATCAGCTCGTCAAGGAGTTAGCGGCTGACCTAGAGGAAGTGGCGGAGTCGCGGATAGTAGTTGCGGCCAGCGGTTCCGGGAAGACGATGGTCCTGCTCAAACTCGCGGAGCGGCTTGCCGAGCGGGGCCAGGTGCCGGTCCCGGTCTCGTTGCGCGGCAAAAAGGAGCTGAATTTCGAAAAGCTTGCGCGTGAGCAATACGGCAACCACGCCGATGTTCATCACAAGGATGAGATCGATCACCAGTGGCGGTGGCTTCGCAAACGTAATCGGATCACGGTCCTCGCTGACGAACTCGAGAGCAGCAGAGACGGGCTGGCAGACCGGGTGGAGGCCATTGAGGAGGCGGAGCGCGCTGGGCTTCGGTTAGTCGTCACGTGTCGAACAGACGGCCTCCCTGGCGGTTACCGACGGGGGCGGATCACATTGGATCCGCTCGATCGAGAATCGGTTGTCGATGACTTGTGCAACCGGGTAGGTCCGAGTAAGCACGACCGCGAACGCGTAAGGGCTGAGATCAAGAAGCTGGTCGAGCGAGCGGAGATTGCCGAGACTCCCTATTACCTGGCGATCGCGCGCGTCCTCGCCGCGCTTGGAGAGCTCCGGAATCCCCCACAGTGGAAGGACGCTCGCTTATTCCTCACCGAGACGTATCGCGAAGCCGTCACCGATTGTCGCGTCCGTCCAGATGCTGGCCTGGATACCAAGGCTCGCCGAAGCCAACTTGATGACCTGGAGGCCGTGGCCTACGCGCGGTTGCTCGGCGCCAGGACCGTGCAGCAAGTGGAGGACAGAATCCAGAAACTTGTTCCAGATTCGGACGTGGATGTGCCAGCCAGCATCGCCGGCGGCGTACGTCTAGGCGTTCTCGTCGACCGCTACGACGATCACGTGCGTTTCGGTCATCCCACCACGGTCGCGTACTTTGCTTCCTGCTTCCTCGTGAAGCACAAGGACGACGACCGCATTTGGAAGGGGGTGTTCAGTCAGGTGCCGTTCACGCCGTTGCTTACCCTCGCGCTTACCTTCGCTAATGCATCGGCGCGCGACCACGAGTTAAGCAACCGGACGGTGAGGCAGCTCATGAACCGCGTCGCTCGCATGCGCGAGAGTGACATGGTCACGCCGAACCCGACGAGTCAGATAGGCGCCAGCGGGCAGTCAGCGGTGGCCACAGCATCTTCTGGCGACGGCTCCGGCCGTGAATTCGAACGTCTCGCTCTGATAGCTGCAGCCGCCGACATCCTGAGATTCGATCCCTCCCCAGACACGAGGTTGTGCTCCACGGTCGTTGGCTCCTTGACGAGGGCGGTCGTACACGGACACGACATAGCCGTGGCACAGCGACGAGTGGTGCGCACAATCGGGAAGCTGAAGACCAATCGCACGTTTGAGGTGCTGTGGTCCGTGGCAACGAAACGCGGGGACTACGTGTTGCGTCGCGCTGCCGCGCGAGCGATCAACGAAAACGGGCAGACAGCTCTCGACGCGATCACCCCGCGCATCTGGAGGATTGTCGAGAGGGCCGAACGGGGCCTCGTCGGCGGATCGGTCGGGACACATAATCAACGCGACCTAATCGAAGCGACGAAAGCCGTGGCGTGGATCTTGCCGAGCCTACGCAGCGCTGCTCACGAGTCTGGATCTGCTCACCTTGCTCGTCTGGACGAAGCGCAAAACAAGCTTGGTGAGATCGCGCGGAGCGTCACTCAGGACCGCGGGGTCGAGGCGTCAGTCGCCCAAGGGCTGAAGTCCGATGCTGTGCATCGGCCGACCCAGGCCCCTGACGGTAACGCGCTCGACATGCTCCGAGACAACGAGTTGCGTGCGAGCTTTTGGTTCGCACGGATCCTCGCCCTTCAAGCTGTCACACGTAGGTGCATCGCGGCCGACCGCACGGCACGCAAGGACCCGCTCAAGGTGATCCGGCAGGCCAGACACGATCAGCATCCGTTCGTTCGTGAAACAGCGCGTCTGTGCCAGCGGGCGATCCGACACAAGAGCTGGAGTCGATACCAGTGGGATGACGTCACTGACATCGCGGCAGGCGTCCCTCACAACCTTGTCATCGATGCCACGCGGCTGGCCGGCGACATCGTTCTCGCGCTCAACCTCAACGAGAATGGGCGCAGCAAAGCGAGGTTGGAGTTTGGGGAGAGCAATGACCTGCCGGCGTGCCTGGCGGCAAGCAAGGACCGGCTGGAGATACTCGGATCGGTGCCCCGTCTCAGCAGCTGCAAGTTCGCCAAAGACGACGATCCATGCTTCTGTCCATATTTGTACGAGACTTCCGAGAACGGAGCTGCGCGTCGCGAGCTCAGCCGGACGTTCTGCCGTCACCAGCGACTAACGGCTCGACAGCCGCCCTGGCAGCCCGGGATCACCGTCCGGGATCTGAAGGAGTTCTGGGCCGGGATGGAGGACCTGGCGCAGTTCTAACGAGGTCTACGTCGTAGTTCACTCAAGAGCTGTTCACTGATCGCTCCGGGCTTGCTTACAGATTGGAGCGAATGGCGTGGTCGAGGGGCTCGGCGAGCTCGTCTGCTCAGCACATCCCGCATTTCGCGTGTTCGGCAGCAAGCACACTCGTTGTGCGGCGCCACATCGTCCACGCCAGCCCCGCTCGCCGAGAGCGCGAGCGGGAGCACCGAGCGATGATCGAGCGGACAGTCCAAGAGCTGACGCCGATCGTCGGCACCCGCCCGGCGTGCCGGGCGGTAGGCGCCTCGCCCGCGACGATCTACCGCCGTCGCCGGCCGCCGGAGCCGCGGCCTCGACGGCCGCGGCCGGCGCCTGAGCGGGCGCTGTCTGAGCCCGAGCGCGAGGCCGTGCTCGAGGTGCTGCACTCAGAGCGGTTCGTCGACGTCTCGCCGGAAGAGACCTACGCGACGCTGCTGGACGAGGGCACCTACCTGTGCTCGACCCGCACGATGTACCGGATCCTCGCCGCCCATCACGGCGGCGTCAGAGAGCGGCGCGATCAGCTCACCCACCCGCCGTATGCGAAGCCCGAGCTGCTCGCCCAGCGACCGAACGAATTGTGGTCTTGGGATGTCTCGAAGCTGAAGGGCCCGGCGAAGTGGACGTGGTTCTACCTGTACGTGATCCTGGACGTGTTCAGCCGCTACGTCGTCGGCTGGACCGTCCAGCACCGCGAGAACGCAGATCGCCACCGCGCTGATCGAGCAGGCCACCGACCAGCAGCAGATCACCCCTAAGATCCTGACGCTGCACGCCGATCGCGGCGGGCCGATGCGCTCCAAGCCCCTCGCGTTCTTGTTGGCCGACTTGGGCGTCACCAAGACACACAGCCGGCCGTACACCTCGAGCGACAACCCCTACTCCGAGTCGAACTTCAAGACGCTGAAGTACCGGCCCGAGTTCCCCGCCCGGTTCGACTCGATCGAGCGCGCGCGCGACCACTGCCGCGCGTTCGTCGACTGGTACAACCACGCCCACCGCCACTCCGGGATCGGGCTGATGACCCCGGCCGCCGTCCACCACGGCGACGCCACCCGGCTGCTCGCCGTGCGCACTGCCGTGCTCGACGCCGCCTACGCCCGCAACCCCGAGCGGTTCGTCCGCAAGCCGCCCGTCCCACCCGAGCTGCCAACCGCCGCCTGGATCAACAAGCCCGCCGACACGAAGGAGGCCGCTCACTAAATTCGAACACAAAGCGTCTCACCGAGCTTGACAGGCTCCGGGCGTCTGAGCCGGACGGTCACGAGCACCCCTTCGGGGCCGAAGCTGACGTCGATCACCGACGCGCCGGGCAGGCGCAGAAGTCGGTTGAATGCGGTACAGACGCGCACGTCGCCCTCCTTGCGGGCCGCTTGACCTTCGAACAGCCAGCAGCCTGCGCCCGAGGGCGGCTGCGCGTCGCTGCGTTCTGCGCAACCTCCGAACTAATCCTCAGCCGCGAAGCGCCTGCTCACGCCCCGCTCCCACGATGACTTTCACCCACAACTCGACCGGAGACCCATTTTTACTCCCGTACTGCCTGGGCAGGGCGAGCGCTCTGGCGACGTTCCGATCGTTCGGCTCAGGCGGTGCCGGTCCTACAGCGAGCTTGCGAGTTCGGCGAAGCCGGAGCGCGGAGAATGACCTTGGCAGCCGCGTGATCTCGGCTCGTGCCAAGCTCAGGAGCGAGCGGCCCCGAGTGGCGCGACAACAGACCAGGCGCTGGGCGACCGAGTCGCTCCCCGGCTGGGTCTGAAACCGTCTAACAAACCGTGTAACAAGCTAGACAGATCCCAGCCTTCGACAAGCTGAGGCAAGATCACAAAAGCCCTGCAAATCGCGGTGTAGGTGACGCTCGCGAACTGCCTCATAACCGAAGATTGTGAGTCCGAACGCGGCCACCCTGTTCACGGCCGACTAGCGCGTGGCACCGGCCGACATCGGCGCGCCATCCAGCGACAAGGTGTCCCGCATCAACCGCAGCGCAGCCCCCGAATCAACGTCACCCAGCAGCCCTGCTGCGGCAAGTACGTAGCTCGAATCGATCGCAAAGCGCGGCGACCGCGGCGTCAGACAACGGTCGTCGCACCGCTCCAGACCATCACGCAGAATCGCCTCACCGGACGGTGACCGCACGAGGATGCCTCCGGTCCCGATCACGAGCGGAGCCTGGCGTAGGTCGGGGCCGTCAGTCGAGATCCGCACCGGCTGGTTTGGCCGCGAGGCGATGATCAGCCGGCCGCAGTGACGACGCACGGCGTGAAACACGCAGGAGACGGCGAGCGCCTCGTCGATTCCCCACTCCTCGGGCGTGGTCGACACGAAGTCGGGCGAAGCGGCGCGCCGACCGGCGGCTGCGACAAGCGTCGATTCGTCGATCGACACCGACTCCAAAAGCCACGCACCGTCTGTTTCGAGGACCGAGGGAGCATTGGAACGCAGTCCCAGGTCGCCTTGCACTGACCGAAGGACGGGAAGCACCGGAAGTAATGGACCCCGAATCCCAGGCGTCGGGTCGGCCGACTGAGTCGCGCTGTGGACGTCGGTCGTTGCGCCACCAATATCGACCACGACCACGTCACCGATGTCCTGTGCGAGCAGCTGCGTAGCGCGCAACACTGCCTCGGGCGTGGGCATCACGACCGAGTTCGCAAACACGGTGCCCTGGCTGAGCCCCTTGCCCTGGATGACGTGGTGGACAAAGGCTTCGGAGATCGCCGCACGCGCCGGCTCGACCTCGAGACTCCCGATTCGGGGCATGACATTCGCGACGACGTCGACGCGAGCGCCATGGCGACCCAGGATCTTGCCGACTCGCTCGGCGATCCGTTCGTTGCACGCGACCACGAAATGCGCGTCGAGCGGATCCAAACTGATCGCTTCGGCGTTGTTGAGCACGATCTGCTCCTGGCCGCTGTCCGTGCCGCCGCAGAAGAGGACGACCTCGGGTCGCACGTCGTCGAGCGCGCGCCGGGCATCCGGGCCCAGCCGGCCGTACAACACAAGTTCGACCCGGGCCCCGGCGTTGAGCGCGGCCTGTCGCCCGGCCGCTGCGGTCAGGTCCTCGACGAGCCCGATCGCCGCCACCCGCAGCCCGCCGGCGGCGCTCGACGCCGCGACGCGGGGACCGAGTTCGGCGCTCGGCGCGTCGGAGATCGCGGCCTCGAGCGCGGTCTGGTAGCCGATCATCACGTCGCTGTCAACCGTCGTCGGCGACTGCGTTCGCGCGAGCAGTCGCCCGCTCCCGAGCTCGACCAGCGCTACCTTTGTGAACGTGCTGCCGAAGTCGGCGAGGACAGCCGCGGTCACGCGGGGGCGGGCTGCCGGTCGCTTTGGCCGATCTCGTTGATCAGGTCCTCGATGCCCGCCGGGGTGCTGACGCCGATCTTGGCGAGATCCTCGCGCACGTCGACGGGGATGTCGGAACCGTCGATGTCTTCGTTGAGCACCCCGCCCATGTAGATGTCAGTGTCACCGATCCCGGCTCGGTCGAGTTCCTCGAGCAGCTTTGTCGCGAACGACCGCGCCACGCCGTTATGGGTGGTCACTACGACCGCCTCGGCGTTTGTCTCCAATGCCACCTTGACGATGTCCTCCGGATCACGGTTGATGCCGAAGTCGACGACGTCGCCGCCGACCGCCTCGAGCGTCGAGACGAGCAGGAACTCGGCGAACTCATGAACGTCGGTCGAGCTGACGACGATCTTGCGACCACGGAGCCGGGGGTCGGCTTCGCGGACTGCGAGCGCCTCGATCAAGCGCTGGCGCTCGTCCATCGTCTGCGCGACGAGGTTGGTCTGCATGATCGGCCGCCGGCCCCCGGGGTAGCTCGGGTCTGCCTCGCCGGCGCCGAACAGCTCCTCGCAGCCATGCGCGCCGAGCCGCCTCAGTACGAACAGCACCCGTGCCGGGTCGTCCATGTCGATGCCGGCGTCGCGGAGTCCCTTGACCGCGTTCTCGTAAAAGCGCCGCCCGCCCTCGACCAGCCGGTCGCGCACGCGCTCGATTCCAGACCAGTCGATCGTCGGTTCAACGAGCTCTACGTAGTCGTCGAGACGGCGGCTCACGGTCTGGACGGTGGAGATCTCCTGCCACGTCGGGATGCGCTGAGTCTCGGTCACCGGCACCGCTATCGGAGCACTGCCGAGCCTGTAGTGGCGGTCGACCAGCTTCATGAACAGGACGTCGGTGCCCATGACCGCGAAGTTGGATTCGATGTCGGCTCGGTTACCGATCGTGTCGCCCTGCACGAATGCGCACGGGACACGCTCGTTGATGTCGTTGAGCGCGAGCGTCATCGCGGATTTCGTGACGGGGTCGGTCGTCAGGCCCCCCCATGAGACCGAGAACTCCGCTCCGCACAGGTCGCGGGCGATGAACCGCTCGAGCATCGCCCAGCCGACGTAGCTCGCATAGTCGTGGAACACGCCGGGATAGCCATCCTCGAGGTAGGTGTCGAAGCAGACCCCCTGGTCGCGGTGCGCGGCCAGCACGCCCACCGACTTGAGGAATGACATGGTCTGCGCGATCTCGTCGTCCCAATACGGCCAGCGCCAGGTGTTCTGGCTGAACGTGCCGACGTAGGTGACCCCGACCGAAAGGGCATCGATCACGTTGTCGAGCGAGCCGGGTCCGCCGATGCAGTTGTCCGCCGCCTCGGGCTGAATCGGCACCGTGTGGGTGAGCTCCCACCAATCCTGCTCGCTCCACAACACGGGTCCGGTCTCCTGGGGAGCCTCGGCCCGTAGGTGCTTCGGCAAGCCCATCCGGCGCTCGGCGAGCAGGTTGAACCGGTCCGGGGGGCGCACGCCACGGCTCATGGCATCTTCGTAGATGAGGCCCATCGCCTCGCGGGTCTCGGACCACGTCGCCAGGCCGAGGTTCATGCATGTCGAGGCGATGCCGTGCTCGCGGGCGTGCAGGCGGTAGTCGAGCTCGGAGCGAAAGCCCTTCTCCTCGAGGTACATCGAAGGGGCCCGCTCGAGCTTCGCCCCGATCTCGAACCCTTCACGGACGCCGTCGCGACCGTCTGGAAGCCCTTCCGGAATCAGCGAGCTCAGATCGACGTCGACAGCCACGCTCTTCTCCTTTTCTCCGATCGGGCCCGAATCTAGCCAATATTGGACAATATGTCCAATGGGCCACCCCAGCGGGGGTGGGCCTACGCGGTGACGCCGTTCTGCCCTTCGATCGCGGCGCTGAGGCTCGGTGCGGCCGCGAGCAAACGCTGCGTATACGGGTGCTGTGGCGAGCCAAGAACTTGACTCGTCGCGCCGCGTTCGCAGACCGTCCCGTGCTCGAGTACGAGAACCGTCTCGGCGATCGTAGCCACGACTCCAAGGTCGTGCGAGATGAAGATCACTGACAGGCCGAACTCAGAACGGAGTTCGCGTAGCAGTTCGAGCACGACGGCCTGAACCGACACGTCGAGAGCCGAGGTGATCTCATCGCAGACCACGACCTCCGGTCGGGCGGCTAGGGCTCGGGCGATCGCGACGCGCTGGCGCTCGCCGCCGGAGAGCTCGTTTGGATACCGCTGCGCAGTGAGGGCCGGCATGCGGACGGCCTCCAACAGCCGCTTGACCTCGTCGTCGGCGGCGGCGCGACTCAGGCCTTGGAGGATCCGTGCCGGACGTGCGATGGAGTCGGCAACCGAATGGCGCGGATTCAGGGCATCGGCAGGGTTCTGGAACACGATCTGGATCTGTCGTCGCTGCTTGACCGTGCGCTTGCGGGCGAGCGGCGCGAGCTCCTCGCCACCGAGCAGGATCCGTCCCGCAGAACGGGCGTGAAGCCCGGCGATCGCTCGCGCGATCGTCGTCTTGCCGCTGCCGGATTCGCCGACGATCGCGACGCAGCCGCGCTCTCCGACCGTGAACGACACGTCGTCCGCGGCGACCACGGTTCCGCCTGGGCCGTGGTATTCGGCGCGCAGCGCTTGTACTTCCAGGACCGCGACTCCGGCGGATCCGTTGCGCTTCACATCTAGCGCCGCCCACTGGACGGGCGGTGTGGCACGCCACTCGAAGCAGCGCACGTCGTGGTCACGCTCCGTCGGCTCCAGCTGAGGAGGCTCGGTCTCACAGTGCGGTTGGCGCTGTGGGCACCGCGGCGCGAATGGGCACCCGGCGGGGCGCTCACCGACCCCGACGGCGATGCCAGGCATAGCCCCAAGCACCCGGGGGCGTAGGTGATCAGGCGTGGCCGCCATCAGCCCGCGCGTGTAGGGGTGGCGTGGGCGCTGGAGGATTTCGGCGGTCGGGCCCTGTTCGACAATGCGGCCCGCGTACATCACGGCGATCCGCCCAGCGACCTGGGCAACGACCGCGAGGTCGTGCGTGATGTAGAGCATCGCGACCTGCTGCTCGTCGCGTAGTCGAAGGAGCTCCTTCAGGATGCGGTCTTGTGTGACGACGTCGAGGCCGGTGGTCGGCTCGTCGAGCACGACCAGCACCGGTTCCGGCGCGAGCGAGGCCGCGATACAGACGCGCTGTTGCTGACCTCCGGAGAGCTGATGGGGGTAGCGGCGGGCGAAGTCGTGGTCGTTGGGGAGTCCGACACGTTCGAGCAGATCAGTCGCGCGATGGCCCCCGCGCTCGGTGCGGACCATGTCCTCGATCGCGTCGGCGATTCGCAGTGCCGGGTTTAGCGCCGCGCCCGGATTCTGCGGGACGTAGGAGACGAGCCGCCCTCGCGCGTTCCGAAACGCCTGCTTTGTGCGCAGCTGCTCGCCGGCGATCGCAATTTCGCCCTCGGCCATTTTCAGGCCTGCCGCGTTGTAGCCGAAGATCGAGAGCGCGGTCGTTGTCTTGCCCGAGCCGGACTCGCCGACGAGCCCGAGGATCTCGCCGGGTGATACCCGAACGTCGATGCCGTCGATGACGGCATCCCCGTTCGACAGCTCGATCCGTACGTTCGCCATCTCGAGCACGGTCATCGCACATCACCCGAGCGGCGTCGCTGGCGCACGTAGGCGTCCCCGAGCAGGTTCACCGCAATGATCAGCAACGCGAGGATCGCCGCCGGCGCGAGCAGCGCGAGCGGATTGGTCGAGATGATCTCGCGGTTCTCAGACACCATCAGACCCCAGTCAGCTGTCGGCGGCGCGAGGCCGAGCCCGAGATAGTTGACGCTCGCAATCAGGATGATCGACCAGCTGAACCGAATGCCGACGTCGGCGACGATTGGCGCGACGATGTTCGGGAGGATCTCGCGCCTCAGTATCGCGGCCGTGGATTCGCCGCGTGCGACTGCGGCCTCGACGTAGCCCCTGGTAGAGACCTCCAACGTCGCGGTGCGCACGATTCGGGCGACTCCCGGAAACAGCACGATCACCACGGCGGCCACAAGCACGCCGCGCCCGCCCCCGAACGCGGTCACGAACAGCAGCATCACGAGCAAGGCCGGGAACGACAGGAAGACGTCGACGGTCCGCATCAGGAGCGGATCGGCAATCGAACGCGAGTATCCGGCGATGAGCCCGATCGTCACCCCGACGAGATAGGTCAGAACCGTTGCGGCGGTCCCGAGCAGCAGGGTCGAGCGACCGCCGTAGAGCACTCGGCTGAGCACATCCCGTCCAAGGAAGTCAAGCCCCAGCGGTGCTGCGCCGCTCGGTCCCGCCCCGGGAATTCCGATCGGCGCTATCGGGCTGTGGGGCGCGAACGCCGGGCCGAACAGGGCGATCAGCACAATGATCGCCAGCAACAGTGCGCCCGCACGCCCACCCCAATCCGACGTGACCGCACGCGGCATCCGTACGCGGTGGCGGCGCGGGGCAGTTGCTGAAGCACTCACGATATGCCGGTCCGGAGCTTCGGCACGAGAAACACGACGATCAGATCGGCAACGATGTTGATCGTGATGTAGAGCGCTGCGAGCAGGATCGCGGCCGCCTGCACCTCGATCACGTCGCGGGTTGTGACCGCGTTGACCAGATAAGTGCCTATCCCGGGGTAGGCGAAGACGCTCTCGACAATGATGATGCCGCCGACGAGATACTGAAGGTTCTGAGCGATTATCTGAACGCTCGGCGCCAGCGCGTTGCGAAGCGCATACCGCCGGAGGACGCGGCGTTCGGCTACGCCGTTCAGGCGCCCGAACTGGACATAGTCCTGTTGGAGGACCTCGATCATTCCCGCCCGTACCTGTCTCACGCCGGCTCCGACCGCGACCGCGAGCAGCGTCAGGACAGGCAGGATCAACGCATCGACGTTGGAGAACGGCGACTGGCCCGGGCTAAGCAGGGCAACCGGGGGTAGCAGGGCGAGCTTGTTGAAGAACACGTAGATCAACAGCGTGCCCATCACGAACTCTGGGAGACCGCCCATCACCAATGCCGGAAACGAGATCGCGTGGTCGGCCGCGCGCCCGGCGTGGATCCCCGCAAGGGTCCCGAGCACTAGGGTGAGCGGTATCAGCAGAATCGTCGTCAGCGCGGCGAGCACGAGGCTGTTGCGCAGCGGTTCGCCGAGCGTTGAGGTGATCGCCGAGTTGGATCTCCCCTCGGCCTCGGCGACCGCCGAATGTCCGAGATTCCCCTGCACAGCATCGCCAAGCCAGGTCAGGTAACGCTCGGGGAGAGAGTGATTTACGTTCAGCTCGGCGTCGAGCTTGTGGACGAGCGCCGGGGTCGCGTTACGGCCGAGCACGACGGTGGCGACGTTCCCCGGCAGGATGTTGGTCGCGACGAAGATCAGTATCGACACGACAAACAGGGTCAGGATCCCGGTGGCAATGCGGCGCACGACAAAGCGAGCCACCGGGTGCTTCGCACCGGGCTTGACAGCCGGTGGTGTCGTAGCGGGAACGCCCGGCGTTAGTACATCGGGGACGACCGCCATCTAGCTGAGGTCCTTGACGGCGACCAGCTTCGCAGGCTACGCGATCCAGCCGTCTTGCAGGCGCCAGTTGTTATAGCTGAAGCCTGCCCCGGCCTTCAGGCCGCGCACGTTGTTCGCGGCGGCGTCGACGTAGGACAAGTTGCCCCACACGAGGTAGCCGCCCTGGTTGAACTGTTGCAGCTGGCACTGTCGCCAGAGTGAGGCGGCCTGCGATGTGTTGGTGGCGGCAATGGCCTGCGAGATCAGCTTCTCGTCCGCAGCTCCGCCGGCCTGCTTTCCCCAGTGCGTGTCCGGATACGGGGCGCTGAGCGTGTACTCAGACAGGTACGCGGCAGTCAGCGAGCCGACCGGCTGGTCGACCTCCTGGCCGAAGCTCCGCGACAGGAACCCGCCGGCCGGTGTGAAGTAGGTGGCCGCGCTGGTTGTCTTGACAACGACCTTGACGCCGGCAGCTGCGGCCTGTTGCGCGAGAATCGTGGCCGACTCGACCATGCCGGGTAGGAAGTCCGACGTCGGCAGGATGAAGGTCTCGCCAAGGACGCCGGCGGCTTTGAAAAGTGATCTTGCTTTCTCTACATCCTGAGTGCGCTTCAGATCCGATGCGTAGTACTGCGTGCCGGGTGCAAGCAGGTCATAAGCCGGCGCGCCAAATCCCGCCCAAGCTCCATCGATCATCGCCTGACGGTTGATCAGCGTCTTGAATGCCTCGCGGACGCGGTTGTCGGCGAATGGGCCTTTATCGACGCGCATCAGGAACATGTAGCTCTCGGCTGCGAACGCAGACGCGAGGATCTGGACCTGCTTCGCGCTCACCTGTGCTCGAGCCGTCACGAGAGGCAGAGTCGGGAAGAGGTTGATCTTGCCGCTCAGGAGGGCGTTGAAGATCGCGTTGTTGTCGGTAAACGAGGAGTCGACGACGAGGCGGTCGACATACGGCTTTCCCGACTCCCAGTAGTCAGGGTTGGCCTCGAACACACTCTGGCTGCCGGGCGAGAAGGACACGTACTTAAACGGTCCCGTCCCGACTGGATTCTTCGCGGTGCTCTTCGGGGTAGCGCCGTTTTGGACGACCGGGAAATCGAAGTACGCGAAGATCGTCGGAAACTGCGCTACGGCCGTGTGCAGCGGCACCTGCACGGTCAACTTGTCGACTGCTTTTACCGCGTTGAAATCGACGAGGCCGGCAAGGAATCCAGATGAGAAGTCCTTGGCGGGATTGGACCAGATCGCCTTGAAGTTGTAGACGACGTCATCGGCGCCGAATGGCTTGCCATCGTGCCACGTGACACCGCTGCGAAGCTTGAACGTCCAGACGGTCCCATCCTTGTTGGGCTCGGCGGATAGCGCCAGGCCGGGGACGAGCGGCGTGATGTTCCGGCCGAGGTAGAAGAGCAGGTTGTAGAGCGTGTAGTCGCGGACGAAGTCCGGCGTGCCAACGGCCGTGCCCGGGAAGAGGTTCTCCTCCTGTCCGCCGCTGATCACGCCGACCGTGAACGTCCCGCCCTTCTTCGGCGTGCCGCCCGGAAGCTCGGACAGCGCCCCAGCCGGGTTGTTGCTCGCATTGCTTCCCGTACCCGAGCTGCTCGAGCCATTCGAGCTGCCGCAGGCGGCGAGCAGACTGGCACCGGTGAGCCCAGCGCCGACCTGCGCAGCGCCGGCGAGCAGGCTGCGGCGCGTCACGCCCGAGGCCGGAGGCGTTCCGGGACTCTGGTCCGAATCGAAAGTGTTGCCGTCGAGCTCCACCTCAGCCTCCTCGGTTGCCATCGTGGCCCAATGACGATTGTTGGACCTCTGGGTCCAGCTGCACGACCGAGCTCTCCTCGAGTAGCCCCGTGGTCGCGCGAATCTACCAAGCACTGGACAACCTGTCCAGTGGTCCTCAAGGCGACTCGGTCGGCTTGACCGCGGCCTTAACGCAGGGCTACACAACGGGACAGGAGGGCGCGCCACTGGACGGGCTGTCCAGTCCGTCCCGTACCATGCGGGCCGAGGCCGTAACGCTTCGCCCGAATGTTGGCTGCGGTTAGCCTTGCGCGGCCGATCTCCGTCGGACGGTGCGTCGGTGCTCAGCGCAGCCGTGGCCGAGTCACCCGAACAGAACCCGAGCTACCAGCGAATCCTCGATGCCAGCAAGGCCCTGTTCATCGAGCAGGGATTCACGGCGACGTCGATGGAGTCGATCGCGCGCCGGGCGGACGTGGTCCGCGCCACGGTCTACAACAACTTCGCTGACAAGGACGCGATCCTGACGCAGATCATGCGCGTCTACTTCGAGGGGTACGTCGAGATCCCGCAGCGACTCCGCGAGGAGGCGCGTCCAGACCAGACCTCGTTCGAGCTCGTCCAGGCCATGATCCGCGGCGCGATCCTGTGGCGGATCGAGAACGCGGAGCTGCGGCCGCTGATCGACCTGTCGAAGCATCTTCCGAATTCTGCGTGGAAAGAGCTCAACGCGCCAGCGGACGCCGCGATGCTGGGGTGGATCCGCGAAATCCACACCCGCGACGCCAAGCTTGGTCTGATCCGCGACGGATTGGATCTCGAGTTCGCAGCGTCAGCGCTCTACTCGATGATCGAGGCGGTGATCGCCTCATTCGACGTACGCTCCAGCAGACGCAAGGTCGAGAAGACCGTGCAGCAGCTCGCATTGCTGCATTGGCATGCGCTTTACCGCGTCGAGCCCGACGAGGTGGATGCGGCCGTGGCAACAACCAATCGCCGTCTCAGTAGGCGCTGACTTAGGTTCCAAGTGCAGCGGTCGCCGCGGCGGCGCGCTCGAGGGTGTAGTCGATGTCGTCGGCGTTGTGCGCGGTCGAGACGTACCAGATGTCTCGCGGTGTTGGCTTCGTGAACACCCCGCGCAGGCGCAACTCCCTCTTGAGGTCAAAGATTCGATCGGGATCGTTGTGCCAGAGGTCGCGCATGTTGCTGCCGGGGCCTGGGCCGAACCCGATGCCGAACATCGTGTTCGTGCCCTGAACGTAACCGCCAGTCGGGCGCAGCAGTTCACCCAGGCCGTCGCGCAGCCGCCTCGAGAGGCTCTCCATCTCCTCGTAGACGCCGGGCTGTGACAGGACCGACACGACAGCCGGGATCGCAGCCAGGCAGAGCGGGTTGGAGTTGTACGTGCCCGCTTGAAAGACGCGTCGATCGGCGATCAGTTCCATGATCTCGCGTCGCCCTCCGACGGCGCTGATCGGAAAGCCCCCAGACAGCGCCTTACCCAGGCAGGTCAGATCCGGCGTGACGCCGTAAAGGCCCTGCGCACCGGACAGGTGTACGCGGAAGGCGGTCTGGATCTCGTCAAAGATCAGCACCGCGCCGGCACGGTCGCAGAGCTCGCGTAGCCGTCTGAGGTAGCCCGGCACCGGCTCGATCACACCGAAGTTGCACATGACCGGTTCTGTCAGGACGGCGGCTATCTCGTCGCCGCGCTCCGTGAAAAGGCGTTCGAGCGACTCGGAGTCGTTCCATTGTGCGATGACCGTGTCCGCGTAGGTGCCCGGCGGCTGGCCCTCTGAGAACGGGACCGTCGCGGGGGCGTCAGGAGGACCGGCATCCGCCGCCACGGGTGCATATGAGATCGCGACCTGATCGTGTCCGCCGTGATACTGGCCTTCGAACTTCACGATCAGACTCCGTCCGGTTGCGGCACGAGCGAGGCGCATCGCAGTCAGCACGGCCTCGGTCCCAGCCGAGCTGAAGCGGACCATTTCGATGCTCGGGAACAGATCTGCGAGGAGTTCGCCAACCTCGACTTCGAGGGGGTGGGGGATCCCGTAGACCGAGCCGCGGCTGAGCTGGCGCTGAACCGCATCGATCAGCGCCGGGTGGGCGTGGCCAAGCAGCAGTGGGCCGTACCCCAGGAGGTAGTCGACGTACTCGTTACCGTCGACATCCCAGATGTGGGAACCCGAGCCGTGGGTGATGAAGATCGGGTGCGGGTGGACGAGGCCGCGGTCGTTGGAGCCGACGCCGCCGGCGACGACGTCCCGCGCAGCGGCGTACAGGGCCGCCGACGCGTCCAACGCGTACTTGCGGTCGGTCAACACGGCTGGGCCCGGCCGCGACGTGAACCCGATCGAGCGGGCGATGGAGAGCCGGTGGTGCTCATCCCGGCATCAGCCAGCCACCGTCGACGTGAAGAATCTGCCCGGTGATGTAGCCACCGCCGTCAGAGGCAAGGAAGAGCGCTGCTTCGGCGATCTCCTCGGGCAGTCCCATCCGTTTGAGGGGAGTCATTTCGATTGCCTGCTCGACATGGGCGGCGGGTATGTCCCAGTCAGACTCCCAATTGGCCTGAATCGCGCCAGGGGCGATCGCGTTGACGCGGATCAGCGGAGCGAGGTCTCGGGCAAGCGAAGCTGTCAACGCGCGCACCGCACCCTTCGTCGCGCAGTACCCGACGGCGACCGAGTTGACGAGGTTCTCCTGGTCGATCCCGTTCCCATACGACCCCGAGAAGTTGACGATCGCGCCCTGGCCCGCCGCCTCCATGTGCGGACGGACCGCCTGACACATGCGCACGCTGCCGAGCAGGTCGACGTCAAGCAGCGCCGCGAGTTCTGCAGGGTCGGTGTCGGCGAAACGCACTGCGTCCTTGGGGTCGATCCGGCCGGCGGTGTTGACAAGCACGTGGACCGAGCCAAAGCGCTCGACGACGCCAGCGACGAAGTTCGCGACGGAGGCGTCGTCGGTCACGTCGAGTTGGGTCGCGAGCCCCTCGCCCCCGGCTGCGGTGATCTGGTCGACGTTCTGCGCCGCCGCTTCGCTCGAAGAGCGGTAGCCGAGTGCTACCCGAGCACCCTCTCGGCCCAGCGCTCGAGCCACCGCTCCGCCGAGGGCGCCACCGGCGCCCGTGACGATCGCGACGCGACCAGCGAACCGATGGCCATCATTCCAAAGTCTTTCCATTGCCCCTTTGGGTAACTGAGAGCGGAGCGTCGTCTGCGGTTCTCGGCGCGCACGCGACGATATCGGTCATTGGACAGCTTGTCCAGTTGGACGCGATACGGCCGGGAACGGGCTCGGCGCCGCCCGCCCAGACCAGCGCGCGCGGCCTCGCAAGCTATCGACCCTCGGCCACCGGCAGACGGGCAGAGGGGCGCACCTCGTTGATGTAACGCGGCCGCTGAGCCCGATCATCGATTTCAGGCGTATTAGGATCTCGCGCCTTAGCCCGACTCGGGATCGAACCACTCCAAGGATGTACTCATGCTTGATTCGGATTGTCGCGGTCTGTTCCTCGGCGCCAACTACGCTCACGTCGCCACAATCATGCCGGACGGCTCACCCCATTCGGTCCCCGTCTGGATTGACGTGGAAGACGACGACCGGCTCGTGTTTTACAAGGAGGACAGCTCAGTCGGTCTCCGGAACCTCAAGCGCGATCCGCGGCTAGCGATCTCGATCGCCGACGTAGACAATCCATACCGGTCTGCATTCATACGCGGGCGTGTCTCTGAGATGCGGGGCGAGCCGGCGGCCGGGGAATGGCTCCGCGTCCGTGCAATTCCATATACGGGCCAGCGTTACCCAGAGCCGCTTCCAGGTCCCGGGACGCTTGTCGTCATCGAGGTCGAGCACGCCGGTTATCACTACACCGATGAGATGTCCCATGCCCCACCGCACTGACTGCGTTCTCGCTCCGATCGGCCATGAGAGGACGGATGCCGCTGGTGAGCACACGATGGCGTACACGTCTCGTTCACGGGCTCGGTCTGTCGCGGGTCAGCCACCGTCAAGATGATCGCTCGAAAACGTGCGACGTCCACCACACCAGCGCAATGCAGGATGCGGCCCTCGCTCTACCGGACGGCTCGAAGTCGAGATGTCGAAAAGCAGAAGCGAGGCTGTCGCCCGGTGCTTGGTTGTCGCGCATTGCACAGGTGAGCGATCGTTGGGCCCAGCCAGCGCGGTCCGGTTGCGAGCCCGATCCGTTACTCGGGCCCGAGGTCCGGTGCGACGTGTTCTAACTTTGGACGTCAGGTCGCAACAGGGCACGCCCGGTAGCGCTTGTGGTCAATGCGGGTTCGACCAGGCCGGCGCGGCCGCGCGAACGGCGATGCTCGCCGCGCGGTCAGTGCAACACGAGTTGAAGGTTTGAGCGTGTGAACGCGGGCGGACGATCGGAGTCGCCCCGTCGATTCTCCCGGGGGCGCGAGTCGCCTCAGAGCCCAGTTGCACCGCCGGGTTTATCTTGGCTGTGTCCCTAGCGGTAGCGCTACTGCTGACGCGACGCCGTCTTTGAGCGCGGCGAAAGAGTCTTGGTCGAGGCGTTGCGGCACGTCGAGGCGGATGATCTCGAGCGCGCGGTCAGAACTCCACGCGGCGCGGTAGGGACGCTCGGCGGTGAGCGCCTCGTACACGTCGGCGACGGCGAGCACCCGCATCGGGATCGTGAGCTCGCTTGCCGATAACCCGCGCGGGTAGCCGCTGCCGTCGAGGCGTTCGTGATGGGCGCTCGCGACCGGCGCCAGTTCGCTGAAGCCCGGGACCCGCTCGAGAATCTGATGCGTCACTACGGGATGCTGCCTGACGTTGGCGTACTCCTCGTTGGTGAGCCGCCCTGGCCGGTCGAGGATCCGGTTAGAGATCGCAAGCTTGCCGATGTCGTGCAGCCGCGCCGCGCGCCGCAGATCACGCACCGCCGCCGTCTCCAGGCCCAGCACTCCCGCGATCCCGGCCGCGATCGCAGACGCGCGGTCGGAGTGGTCATGGGTCCACGGGGACTTCGCGTCGATCACCCCAGCAAACGCTTCGGCGATCTGATCAAGCCGGTTCTCGTCGGCGACCAGCACCCGGTCGGGCGGCTCGACGCCCGACAGGTCCGGCTCAGCCAGCGACGCCCAGAAGCCCGCGTCCGCGCGCAACGCGCCGAGAGCGTCAACCAGCGCGGGATCAAACCACTGCCCCGCCCGTCGTGCCGCTACCCGGTAAGCCGCGCCCACGCCCCGCGCCGCGTGAAAAATCTCCACCGTCTGCGCCAGGCACAGGACCCGGGCCGCGACCGGAATCTCGGTCCCCTGCAGACCGCGCGGCTGGCCACGGCCGTCCCAATGCTCATCCAGCGCACGGATCGCCTCCGCCGTCGCCTCAGAGAACCCAAGCATCCGCGCAATCTCGGCGCCGCGATCACAGCGCGCCTGCATCAGCGACCGAGTCACCTCGCCCTCATCGCGGATCGCCAGCAGCCGATCAACCCGGGCGCGCAACGAACCTCCCGGCGCAACAGTCCTCAGCGACCACACAAACGCCGAAAACGGCCGCGCCCAGTCCACACGCTTAGACGTCCGCTTGGCCTCGTGATCGTCAGCACCAAACAACGCCGCCATCCGCGCCGAGTTCGCCGAACACCCCGCGTCCTTTAGCAACAACGCATAAAAAAGATCCGACCGCGCCCCCGCCCCCAACCCCAACTCGTCCGCCAGACGCATCCCAATAAGACACGACCGCACCGCATGCCCGGGCGGCTCCCCCTCGGTCACGTCCAAGGCATACGACAACGCGCCAATCAGCCCCGACAGCGCAATCACGCGGGTGCCGCCAAGCACCACCACAGTATCCCGCACCCCACACCCATCCGCTCGCACACGCCTCCAGCAAACACGACGCGACGCCGCCTGGACGCAGGGCCGTGGACGATAATCGAGCCACACCCTCGCTTACGCGTCAATCCGAGCGCTGGCGATCAACACGGCGGCCGCTCTTCGCTTCTGGTTTGGCGCCCACGGGGCAGTCTCGAGCAGACTGCCTCTCCGCGCCGAACAGTAGCCGCGCCGACGTGACCGTTGCGGGCGCGAGCGACCGCAGTCACGACGACCGGCCGAGACCTGCCTCTGTTGTCGCGCAGGCTCGGCGGCGGCCCTAATTCGGGGCGCGGCGTGCGTCGGCGCTACAGAGAAGGTGACGGATCGGGCCCGGACCAAGTGCCAAACGTGGGCTTCGAATCCTCGTCCTGTCCCAACAGTCCGGCAGGCCGGAGCTTTGAACTGAGGCAACCTGTAGGTGGGTACCGCAAACCATTAGACCCTATGGCGTGGGTCGCCCGTTGCATGGGTTGCCTGCCGGGCTGAGTGGCCGGACGCTCCTCGCGGGGGTTTGTCTGGCCGGAGAGTGGCTCCGGCTGACCCCATAAACAGTTGAGGAGGTCCGGCCATGACCGGAACGATGACGTGGGTTGGGTTCGATGTCCATGCCCGGTCGTCGCACGCTGCGGCGATCGATCTGATGAGCGGCGAGCTGACGAGGATGCGGTTCGGTCCGGGGTTCGACGCGCCGGTCGAGTGGTTGGGGTCGCTGCCGGGTCCGGTGAGGGCGTGTTATGAGGCGGGCCCGACAGGGTTCGGGTTCTATCGGGCGGCGGTCGCGGCCGGTGTCGGGATGGAGGTGATCGCGCCGGGGAAGACCCCGCGCGGGCGGTCAGATCGGGTCAAGACCGATCGCAAGGACGCGGAGTTACTCGCTCGGTGTCTGTTGGCCGGGTCGCTGACGGCGATCGTCGGTCCCCTCGCCGGCGGTCGAGGCCGCGCGGGAGCTGGTCCGTGCGCATGACGCGTGCCGGCGGGATCTGATGAACGCCCGGCATCGCGTGTCGAAGATGCTGTTGCGTCACGGCCGGGTGTATCCGAAGCCGTCGACGTGGACCCAGGAGCACCGCCGGTGGCTCGCCGCGCAGCAGTTCCCCGAGCCGATGAGTCGAGCTGACCTATCGCCGACCTGATCGCGTGCGTGGACGGGCTGACCGCTCGCAAGAAGGCGCTCGCCGAGCGGATCGGAGAGCTCGCGACCGACGAGCGGTGGTGGCCGACCGTCAGCCAGGTTGCGCGCGTTCCGCGGCGTGGACACGCTGACCGCGTTCGCGATCCATCTCGAGCTCGGCGCCGACTGGCAGCGGTTCGAGAAGGCGCATCGCGTCGGGTCATGGCTCGGGTTGACCCCGTCACGCCAGCAGTCCGGCGAGTCCGATCACCACGGAGCGATCACGAAGACCGGCTCGACGCTCGCCCGCCGGCTGCTGGTCGAGTCCGCCTGGCAATACGCGCGCGAACCCAGGATCGGCGTGACGCTGCGCAACCGCCAGGACGGGCAACCCGATCACGTGCTGCAGATCTCCAACCGTGCCCAGCATCGCCTGCACCGCGTCTACACCCGGATGCGCGTCACGCGGCAAGCCGCACAACGTGACCGTCGTCGCGTGCGCCCGCGAGCTGTCCTGCTTCCTGTGGGCCGCCGCGACCGCACCCTAACCCAGCACAGCACAGCAGCACCCCGGCTCAGGAGGCCGGGACGCCGGGCCGACACAGCGGCCGGCACGCGCGATACGACTATGAGCAACACCCTCAGGTGTCACGCTCGTTCCTAGACCAGCGCACCGCCGGCAGCAGAAACCGGGCCCTGGGGTCAACCAAATCCCCGCATATCAGACTGGCAACGCCGACACCGAGCCCGACGTCCCGCCCTCCTGAGACACCACCACAATCGACCGCGAGCCACCAGCTCACGGTCACGATTTCGCACGCCCCCTTGACAAACAGCCCGCCATATCAGCCGTCGGTCGGCCGCGGCCCCGCAGCACCGACCAGCCGCCCCGCCAGCCCCGCCCGCGCACGCTCCGCGGCCTCGGCGATGTGGCCCACTAGCCGCACCTGAACGAGCTCGGCGTCGCCGGCGAGGATAGGTTCGAGGATCCGACGGTGCTGCTGCTCGGCGTCAGCGAGCGCGCTCAGTGTGCGGGTGGTGACATTGAGGAGAATCCGGAGCTTGCCTGCGACGTTCTCCTGCCAGGCCCGCATGAGCAGGTCATGGTCGGCGAGCTCGTAGAGGAGATCGTGGAAGGCGATGTCGGACCGTGCGAGCGCCTGGGCGTCGTTGGCACGAACCGATTCGGCAATCGTGGCCAATGCCGCCTCCAGCCGCGCGCGCCCTTGGTCGTCGAGATAGTCGACGACGCGCTTGGCGGCGTACGGCTCGAGCACCATTCTGAGGCTGTAGAGCTCGTCGACGAGACGCGGTGTGAACCCCTGTACGAACTTGCCACGGCGGGGCACCTGGACGACGATCCCCTCCTTGGTTAGCAGCGACAGGGCCTCACGTACGGATCCCCGACTTACGCCGAGCTCGCGAGCGAGTTCGCTCTCCACCAGCCGTTGCTCGGGCACCACGCGACCGGAGAGAATCGACTCCCGCAGCGCGTCGGCGACGGCATCGACGAGCGTTGGCGTCGTGGCCGGGTCAAACGGCTCCTGGATCACTGCCGAGGTCATACCCTCTCCAGTGTCGCGGCCTGCCCGGTCGTGAACCGCCCTGCCTGTTCGCTCACGATCTGCCCCTGGTCGTAGACCAGCTGACCTCCCACCACTGTCATCTTGACTCGCGCGTCCAGCATCAAGCGATCAAAGACGACCGCGCAGCCACGGGCGCGAGAAATGAGGGTCTCCGGACTCGGAGAGAATCGCTCTCCGATCGCCACGATCGCGATATCAGCGTCTGAACCTACAGCCAGAGTCCCCTTGCGGGGATAGAGCCCGAACCGCTTGGCTGGAGCGGAAGTGACGAGCGAGACCGCAACCTCAAGTGGCAGGCGTCCATGTCGAGCGGCGTCGAGCACGGTCGGAAGCAGGAGCTCGACCGTGGGTAGTCCCTGCGGAGCATCGGCGAACGGGGGCTCTGACTTCTCGTGCGCCAGAAACGGTGAGTGATCGCTGGCCACCAGGTCGAGCGTCCCGTCGATCAGCGCGTCCCACAGCACGTCTGCGTCCTCCTGCCGGCGAAGCGGTGGCGCGACCTTTGCGATCCCGCCGTGCGCCTCCACCGCGCGTTCGTCAAGTACGAGGTACTGCGGACACGTCTCCGCGCTCACCGAACATCCCAAAGCACGCGCGGCCGCGAACCGCCTCCAGCGCGGCATCGGACGTGACGTGCGCGATGTGGATGTCCGCCTCAGCCGCGCGCGCAAGCGCGGAGACCATGGCGATCGCCGCAGACTCGATCACGGGCGGTCGCGACACGATTCCGTCGCGAGAGGGCCGAGCGGCAAAGTAACGCACGAGCTGGTCGTTCTCGGCATGGACAACACACACGAGGCCCGTGCACGCCACGCTGCTCAGCGACTCCAGGATGTCAAGTTCTCATCGGTCGCCCAGAGGCCCTCGAACTCCCTCGAGCGATCAGCCGCCGGCGCAATCGTGAACAACTTGAAGCCGATCGCCCCGAGCTCCGCCATCTCGATCGTACGCTGCTCGCGTCCCAGAACCGCACCCGAATAGAGGGCGAAATTGACGTGCGCCTGTGACTCGGCTAGGGCACGGCGACTTCGAAAGACGTCCGGGGTGCTGCACGCCGGGTCGGCGATCGGCATCTCAAAAATCGTGGTCACCCCACCCGCCGCCGCCGCAGCAGTCTCGCTCGCAAAATCACCACGCTCGGCTCTCGCCCGGCGCGCGGCAGTGAAAGTGGACGTCGATGGCGCCCGGCATCACGTGAAGTCCGGTGGCGTCAATCTCGCGGGCAGCCCGTCCCAAAGCGCCCGGCTCCTCGATCTCGGAGATCTGACCGCCCTCGATGCCCGACGTCAAGCGGTCGCACCGTTCCGTCGCTGACGACCGTGCCGTTGAGAATCCGAACGTCAAGCACTGGCCACGACCTCGTCGAGCTTCAGCCATTGGAGCAGCTCCCGCAGCTCGGCGATCGTTCCCGGAATCGAGCTCAACACCCGGGGAGCGGACGCAGTCGTGTTCGATCAGCCCCCGCAGCTTGTAGATGTGCTTGCGGATCGCGAGCCCCACGCCCTCCTGGAACTCGCACCGGATCAGAGGGAGGTAGCGAAAGAAAACCGCTGCGGCCTCGTCCGCGGCACCTCGGGCGTGGGCACGGTAGACCTCGATCGGCGCCTCGGGATAGGCAAAGCCGGTCATCGTCCCGTTCGCGCCGCGCCGCAGCTCCTCGAGCAGAAACATGCCGCCGAGCCCGCCGAAGATCTTGAACCCGGCGGGAGCGCGCTCGCGCACCGCCGTGACCTTCCGCGGTGTCGGCGGATCCTCGTGCTTGACCGCCGTGACGCCCGGAACCTCGCGTGCGATCCGACACCCCGCCTGCGGCCGACAACGTCACGCCGCTCGATGCCGGGTGATCCTGGAGCACGACCTCAAGCTCGGCTCGGTCGGCCACGTCAGCGAAATACTTCACCAGGCCGTCCTCGCCGGCGGCGCGGTCGAGCCGGGGCGGAGCGATCAGGACGGCTGCGGCGCCCCCCGCGGCCGCTGCTCGCATCAGTGCGCGCGTACCGGCGACGCTTGGATTGGTCGCGCCGACGATGACCGGGCAGGACCCGGCTGCTTCGACGGATGTGGCGATCACGGCGTCTCGCTCGCGAGCAACCAGCTTTGGAGCCTCTCCCATGACGCCGAGAACCAACAGCCCGCTCGGCGCCCGTGTCCGCGAGGAACCCGACCAGTCGCCGCAGCGACTCGAGATCGACTGCGCCTGACGGGTCAAACGGCGTGGGAACGACCGGGTAGACGCCGTCAGCGTGGCTGCAAGAGGTCACGATCTCATGCCTCGCTGGCAGCCGGTGATTCCAACAGGCCCAGCTGCCTTAGCGCGTGACCGCCTCCGTCGAGCGTGGTCAGATTCATCCCCGAGTAGGCGGGTCCGAAGATCACACCGTCGGCGCCGCCGTCGTAGGCGGCGAGCACGCTGCGCTCAACGATCTCGGGTGTGCAGACAGCCTGGTCATCGCGCCAGCGCGGGGCGTCCACGCCGATGCCCATGTACACGCGGACCCGATCGCCTACAGCCGCGCGCGTCTCGGTCGCCTGCCCTCGCACGTAGGTGTCGGGATGGAAACCAGACTGCATCAGCTCGTCCCACGATCCCTCGTGCAGGCCGAGAGCAGACTTGGCGAGCTCGATCACGAGACCGGGGTCGAGCTGACTCGAGGACACCGCTCATCAAGACGGACCACTCGTCGGTGAACACACCTCCGGTTTGATGCTGGTAGACGATCGGCTTCACCCAGTCCGCCCACTGGGTCTGCTCGTCCCACGGCCACTGCGCCTTACGCCACACGTTCAGATGATTGCGGTTCCACACATTGAGTCCGAACTCCAGCCGCTGATCGCAGAACTTCACGATCCCGTACAGCTCCCGGTCCAGTGCCTTGTTGCGCTCAACCCAGAAGCGTTCCCACAGCAGCACCTCGGGGTTCCGGTACACGGCCCGCAGGAACTCGACCAGAGGACCGTCCCCGACGCTCGTTGCCCTCACGCGCCGCGGCGATCGTGCGCCACACGGCGTGCGGCAGCGGATCGTGCACGGTCGACGTCGATCCCCTCGGCCGCCGCGAGCTCGGTGCAATGACGGCAGAAGCAGTGCGGTGCGTCGCCGGCCAGAGCCGCGTCGAGCGGGCTGCGTCGCTCGTTGCACCACATGATCCCGTCGATGTCGTAGTTGCGGCAGTGGTCCTCGATCAGGGCGTGCAGCCAGTTGCGGTAGTCGGGATTGTTGAGGCAGGGCTCCGTCGAGATCCGGCCCAGGACGTCGATCTGGAGCACGCTCTGGGAGACCGGCGATGTTCACCTCCTCGCTGGAGCCGTGGCCCGCATAGTTGAACATCGGCTCCATCAGATCGGGGTACACGCGAATGCCACGAGCGCGCGTATGTGGAAGAACCAGATCGAGCACGTCGAGATTGGCCGACTCAGCCTCCGGAGCACGGAAGTCCTTGATCGAGCGTGCGGGAGTAGAACTCGGGCCGGCTGGCGAGAAACGAGCCGCCGCGGAGCGGCTCGGAGCTGCGGCGTCCGTGGTCTGGCCAGCCCTCGAGTTCCTGGGACACGCGCCGGCCGACCTTCAGTCCGAGCCAGGAGACCGTTCCAATCATCAACGCGTTGATTCCGTATCGGTCAGCCAGCATGTCGAGCAGCGGCTCGACTCCCTCGTCGACGAAATTCACCGGGCCCATCTGAAGGCCGACGAATCTCTGTCGCACGTCAGGGCACATCAAGCCACACGCTCGCCGTCGAGGAGCACCGCTTCGACGCGCTCCAGAGCACCAAGGTCTTCGAGCGGATCTCCATCGACAATCACCACATCCGCCGCGAGTCCTTCCCGCAGCCGCCCGCGGTCGTCCTCGAGGTCGTTCATCCGCGCCGAGACCGAGGTGATCGATCGCAGCGCCTGCTCGTTGTCGGCACAAACGCCGACCTGGACCATGAACTTCAACTCCGGAGCGATGACGTCGTGGGGAACCACCGGACTGCCGGCGTCGGTTCCAAACGCGATCGGCACTCCGGCACGGGCTGCGCGAACGAGCCCGTCGTACTCCGAGGGATCCTCGACCAGCCGCTTGCGTTCCTGCACCTTCCAGGCCGGCACACCCCAAGCCTCGCCTTCGGCGGCCTGCATGACAACCGGAGCAAAGGTCGTGACGATGTAGGTCCCGCGTTGCAGCAGCAACTCGATCGTCTCGTCGGTCATCGGTCCGCCGTGCTCGATCGTGTCGACATCGTGCTCGAGCATGCGCCGGATGCACGCGTCATACGTGGCATGTGCGGTGATCTTGAGGCCGTTGCGATGTGTCTCGTCCACGACGGCATCGAGCTCCTCATCCGTGAACTCGAGCGTGTCGTGACAGCCCATGATCTTGATCAGATCAGCGCCGCCCCGGACCTGCTCGCGGACCGCGCGTCGCATCTCGTCCGCGCCGGACGCCTCCCTGCAACACCAATACGTATGACCGCCGGTCTGCACAATCGCCTCTCCGCAGATGAGCAGCTTCGGCCCCTGGAATACCCCCTGCGCAACCGCCTGCTTGGCGAAGAACCCCGCCTTGTTCATGCCGAGGTCGCGGACGGTCGTGACACCGGCTCGCAGCGAGCGCAGCATGTTGGCCGCGCACTTGTAGGCCGAGATCTCCGGCTCGTCGTCGAGCGCCTGGGTCGCGAGGTCGTTGGCTCCGTCCCAGGCCAGGTGGGCGTGGTTGTTGAACAGCCCCGGGAGGACCGTTGCACCGGCACCTCCGAGCTCGACCGCACCATCGCCGCCGGATCCGAGGTCGGCCTGACGTCCGACACCGGTGATCTTCGATCCCTCGACCCGGACGAAACCGTCCTCGAGCACGCCGTCGTCCTCGCCGGTGAACAGCCGGCCGCGCAGGATCAGCCGCTCGGCGCGTGAGGTCCGCGCGGGGAACCGTCCGAACCTGTCTGAACCTCCATGGTGCTGCTTCGGGCATCGGGGTCTCGTGGTTCTGAGCCGCGACGAGGACCGGGCTCCCGCCCGAGCTTAAGCGGCAGGCCGCCAGCCGTCAACAGTTGACGGAACTCTGGTCACGCTCGCGCTCGAGTGACCGATTTGGCCCTCCAGCATGGGCGACCGGGCGATGGGCGGCCCTCGTCCGGTCAGTACTCGCTTGACAGCCAAAACGACCCGGACTAGAGTCGCATCGGTCAACTGTTGACGGAGGAGTGGGAATGTTGTCAGGCCCTGACGAATTCACCCTCGCGCAGCCCCTGACGCGCCGGCAGCTCATGCTCCGCGGGGGTTCCGCCGCTCTCGCAATTGGAGGTGCGGGCGTTCTCGCCGGATGCGGGAGCTCGAGTTCGAGCTCGAGCTCGAGCTCGAGCGCCAGCAGCGCGCGCCACCAACCCGAACAAGCCGATCTCGGGGACGATCCACTACTTCACCTACCCGGGGTGGATCGGCAACAAGGAGTACGCGAGGTTCGAGAAGCTTCACCCCGGGGTCAACATCCACGAGATCGCCTACAACGGCTCGAGCACCCGGGGCCTCGCGGTGCAGGTGCGAGAGAACCCGTCGGCCTACGACATGCTCGGCGCGTTCGGGCTCGCGGCCGCGCCCACGCTGCTCGCCTCACCGAGCCTGATCGCGAAATTGGACTGGTCTCGGATCCCGAACATCAAGTACATGCCACAGCGATTCCGCTCCGAGTATCCATTCGGAGTGCCGACCGACTACGGCAAGATCGGGTTCGCGTACCGCAAGGACCTGATCACGGAGCGGCCGACGAGCTGGGCTGACGTGTGGCAGCTGGCCCCGAAGTACTCGGGCAAGATCACCTTCCTCGATGCGATGGAAGACACGATGGGCAACACGCTCAAGATGCTTGGCTACTCGGGCAACAGCACCGACCCGAGCCAGATCAATCAGGCCAAGGACAAGCTGATCGCGATCAAGCCGCATCTCCAGGGGATCCTCGACTCCGACGTCATCAAGCCGTTGGTCAACGGAACTTCGGTGATCACGATGGACTATGACTTCGATGTCGCGCTTGGCCAGCAAGAGCAGAAGAACATCGTGTGGGTCACTCCGACGGAGGGCCTGATGGCATATCTCGAGGGTCAGGTTGCGGTCGCCGGGACCAAGCAGCTCGACGCCGTCACCGACTGGCTGAACTTCACCCTCGCGCCGGTCAACTACGCGAATTTTGTCAACACGACCGGGACGGCCTATCTCGAGCCCGCCGCGACTCCGCTCGTCAAGAAGTCGATTTCACAGAACCCCATCCTTGCGTTCACGCCGGCGATCCTCGCCAAGGTGCAGTTCGAGAGGTCGCTTGGTGCCGCGACGGGGCTCTGGACCACCGCATGGAGCGAGTTCAAGGCGGCCTGACCCAGCGACAGGCCGCGGGCCCTCCGCGCGGGCGGCTCCCCCGGAGGTCTTCGGGGAAGCCTCGGGTAACGGGGGCAGCACGGGTTGCCGGACGGGCGGCACTGGGAGCGCCGGCCTTCGGATGGACGCTCGCGTTCTTCATCGCTCCGCTGCTGATCCTGGCCTTCTACTCACTGGGCCAGATCAACTTCTACACGCTCCAACTTCACTGGGGCTGGACGACTTCGAACTATTCCCAGATCGGCCAGTCGCTCTATCGCGACGCGATCCTCCGTTCGCTGCTGTTGTCAGCGACCGCGACGCTCTCCTGTCTGGCGGTCGGATACCCGGTCGCCTACTGGATCAGCCGCCAGCCCGAGCGACGTCAGCGACTGTTCCTGTTGCTGTTGATCATCCCGTTCTGGAGCAGCTTCCTCGTCCGCACGTACGCGATCTCCAACCTGATCGCCAATGGCGGCCCGCTCGAGTCACTGCTGAACACGCTCGGGATCATCTCGGGGTCGCTGAACCTGCAGTACACCTCGCTGGCCGTCGGTATCGGCATCGTCTACAGCTACCTACCGCTGATGGTCCTGCCGCTGTACGTGGCGCTCGAGCGGCTTGACCCCGTTGTCGAGGAGTCCGCGCGGGATCTGGGTGCGCGACCGTCGCGGGTCTTCTGGCGGGTGACACTCCCGCTATCGGCCCCCGGCGTGATCGCCGGGTGCATCCTGGTCGGGATCCCGGCGACCGGGGAGTACGTGATCCCGACGATTCTCGGCGGCGGCAAGACGCTCATGTACGGCAACCTCGTCGCGACCCAGTTCCTCGAGGTGGGCAACTTCCCATTCGGCTCGGCGCTCGCGGTCACGCTGATGGCGGGGATCACCGTGTTCGCGCTGATCGCGCGCCGGGCGGCTCGCGCGACGGAGGAGATCACATGAGGCGGCGCGGCTGGACTCGGCTGTCACGCGTCCCACTGCTGCTGTTCGTCATGTTCGCCTTCGCGGCCCTGTACGTCCCGCTCGTCCTGGTGATCCTGAACGCGTTCAACAAGGACGTTTTGCTTGCTCATTGGGGTGGATTCACGTGGCACTGGGTCTCGCAGGCGGTCTCCAGCAGTCGCGTCCGCGACGATTTCAAGACCAGCGCGATCGTGGCGCTCGCCTCGTCGCTGCTGTCGCTCGCGATCGCCGTACCCGCGGGGCTGTGGGCACGGGGCGCGTCGCCGCGGGGGCGTCGGGTTCTCGACGCGACTACCTACATGCGCATCGTCCTGCCCGAGATCGTCGCCGCCCTGGGACTGTTGATCTTCTTTCGCCGGATCAACTTCCCGCTCGGCCTGATGGCCGTGATCATCGGCCACGTCGTCTTCAACTCGGCCTACGCGATCGTGATCATCCAGGCGCGGCTGGCGACGATGACGACCGTGCTGGAGGACGTGGCCGCGGATCTTGGAGCTCGGCCGTGGCGTGTCTTCTGGCGCGTGACGATGCCGTTCCTGCTGCCGGCCCTGATCGTCGCCTGGCTGCTGGCGTTCACGTTCTCGTTCGACGACGTGATCACCTCGTCGTTCCTCGCCGGCAGCAACACCGAGACGCTGCCGATGCTGATCTTCGGACTGGCTCGGTTTCGAGTCGACCCCGAGGTCAACGCGATCGGCGCATTGCTGACGACGATCACCTTGTCGTGTCTGCTGCTGACGGTGATCGTCGCCGGCGGGCGGGCTGCGACCGGCGGCTTGATGACCGGGTCTCGGCGGGACAGGGAGGCGACGTGAGCGAGCAGCCCGTCGCGATCGCGCTCGATCAGCTGACGCGGATGTTCGGCGAGCGGGCCGCCGTGGATCGCGTCAACCTCGAGATCTATGAGGGCGAGTTCTTCTCGCTGATCGGTCCCAGCGGGTGCGGCAAGACGACAACGCTGCGAATCATCGCCGGGCTGGACACGGCGACCTCCGGCCGGGTCTTCCTGGCCGGAAACGACATCGGCTTGCAACCGGCCTACAAACGCCCCGTCAACACGGTCTTTCAGCAGTACGGGCTGTTTCCGCACCTCAACGTGTTCGACAACGTCGCCTTCGGCCTTCGCGAGCGACGGACGAAGAAGTCAGAGATAGCAGGCTCTGTGCAGCGGATGCTCGATCTGGTCGGCCTAGGCGGGCGCGACAAGTCACGTCCCAAACAGCTCTCCGGCGGCGAGCAACAGCGGGTCGCACTTGCGCGCGCGCTCGTGCTGAACCCCCGGGTGTTGTTGCTCGACGAGCCGCTTGGAGCTCTGGATCTCAAGCTCCGACGTCAGATGCAGGGCCTGCTCAAGAGCCTCCAGAGAGAGCTGGCGATCACGTTCGTGTACGTCACACACGACCAGGAGGAGGCCTTCTCGATGTCGGACCGAGTTGGGGTGATGAGCAACGGCAGGCTCGAGCAGGTCGGTGCGCCGTACGAGGTCTACCACCGCCCGAGCACGTTCTTTGTCGCCGATTTCGTGGGCGCCGCAAACTGTTTGCGAGGGGTCGTGCGCGAGGTGCCGGCGACGGAGACCTACACGGTCGACCTGTCGCCGTCGGCGTTGAGCTTCACGGCCAAGGGAGTGCCCGGACTGACGATCGGCGACCACGTCGCGGCGTTGGCCCGGCCCGAGGCGGCAAAGATCGATGACTCGGTCGGTACCGGGCTTCGCGCCCACGGCGCGATCACCGACGTCTCATATGCAGGACCGCAAATCGCCTACACGGTTGCCGCGAACGGCTTCGGCGAGCTCGCCGTGTTCACCAAGACCGACACGCGGTCCGGACTGCTCGAGCTTGGCCGGGAGGTGACGTTGTCGTGGGACACGTCCGATGTGTGGATCTTCCCGGTGGACGACGAGTTGCCGCAAGGAGCACCTGACCCCGGAGATGTACCCGTGAGCGCCCCGTGACGGGCGAGCCGTTTCACGAAAGGAGATGACCAGCCATGACAGACAGAGAGCCAGTCGGGAATCGCCTACAACGAGGGGAGCTGCTGCTCCTGGACGGCGGGACCGGATCGGAACTGCAACGACGCGGGATCGACCTGTCGAAAGGAGTAACAGATGAAAACGAAGGGACGCTTGGGGCGTGGTCCGCGACGGCGTTGACCGATGCGCCAGACGTCGTGCGCGCTATCCACGAGGACTACCTGCGGGTCGGCGCCGACATCATCACCGCGAACAGCTACAACACCAACCGTGGCCAACTCGCGACGGTCGGGGCGGCCGACCGGATGGAGGAGTTGTCGCGTCGGGCGGTGCAGCTGGCCGTACAGGCGCGCGGCCGGATGAACCCCAGCGCCTACGTGGCCGGGTCGATCGCGCCGACGAACCGCTTCCCACGCGGCTGGGATCCAGACCGCGTCGCACCGCCCGAGCAGCTCGCGCGCGAGTGGGGCGACCAGACCGCGGTGCTGGCCGAGGCCGGATCGGACCTGATCCTGATCGAGACGATGTCGGCGATCTTTCAGCTGATCCCGGCTGTCGACGCCGCCAGGGCGACGCGACTGCCGGTGTTCCTCGGTATTCACCCCACCCCCGAGGGCACGATGACGAGCGGCGAGACAATGGAGCAACTCGTCGCAGCGCTCGAGGAGCGGATGCCTGACGCGATCCTGTTGATGTGTCGTATGCCCGAGGACGTCTCGGCCACGCTGCCCAATCTTCGAGACGCGTTCTCAGGCCCGATCGGAGGGTATGCGAACACCGGGTACGAACGCAGCGGAGATGCGGGTGCCGGTCAGTACCACACAATCGACATCGGTGCTAATACCCCGGCCCGCTACGCCGAGGTCTGCGAGGGATGGATCCAGATGGGTGCGCAGATCATCGGGGGTTGCTGCGGCACGACGCCCGAGCACATCGCGGCCCTGCGGCCGCTCGTCAAGGGCGCGACGGTCTGAGGTATGAGAGCTAGGAGGCGATGAGCAAGTGCGGCTCGAAGGACGTTCAGCGATTGTGACAGGCGCCGGCAGTGGCATCGGCCGGGCCATTGCGCTCGGTTTCGCCGCCGAGGGCGCCAGCGTGGTCTCAGCGGACGTCGTCACCGAGCGGGCGCGCGCGACCGCTGACGAGATCGCGGCGAGCGGCGGGCGCGCACGGGCTGCGACGGCCGACGTCAGTAAGCGCGACCAGGTGCACGCGATGGTCGAGACGGCGGTCAGCGAGTTCGGGCGGGTGGACATCCTCGCGGCCGTTGCAGGCATCGCCACCGTCCGCGACTTCCTGGAGCTCCCCGACGAGGAGTGGGACGAGGTGATCGCCGTCAACCTGACCGGCCAGTTCCTGTGCGGACAGGAGGCGGCGCGTCGGATGGCCCAGTCCGGAGGTGGGGCAATCATCAATGTCACCTCGCAGGTTGCTGAGGTGGCACAGCCGATGTCAGCTCACTACCAGGCTTCGAAGGCAGGTGGCAAGATGCTGACCAAGTCAATGGCGCTCGATCTTGTCGATTACGGGATCCGGGTGAACGCACTGGCGCCAGGACTCACCGACGGCGGCGATCAGAGCTGGATGGACACCGACAAGGGGCGCGCCTGGCGACCTCATCGGGAGCGGTTGCTAGACAGGATTCCCATGCATCGGGCCGCAAGGCCCGAGGAAATGGTCGGAGCAGCTGTGTTTCTCGCATCCGACGAAGCGAGCTATGTCACCGGAAGCACAATCGTTGTCGACGGCGGGTACCTGGTTGTCTAACACGGCGAGAGTGCCCTCGTTGACGCTGCTCGTGACGGGTGGGATGGGCTTCGTGATGAGCAATCTTGCGCGTCACTGGCTTGAGAGCTACCCCGACGCCGAGTGCATCGTTTTGGACACCACACGCCCGGACCGGGTCACGGATCGCTTCTTTGGATCACTGGGCGACCGCCTGAGGTTTGTGGAGGCTGACGTTCGGGACACGTCGGATTGGTCAGTGGACCGCGAACGCATCACACATGTGGTGCATGGAGCAACAATCACATCGCCGGAGCAGCCGGAGGTCCAAGCTGCGCAGTGGTTTGTCGACGTCAACGTGATGGGCACGCTCGCAGTACTCGAATGGGCACAGGGGCTTCCAAGGCTGCGGAGGCTCATCTACGTCAGCTCTGGATCGGCTTATGGTGACTCCGCGGCCCCCCGGCGGGGCGAAGCGGTACGGGAAGATCACCGCGCCGAGCCCCGCGACCTATACGCGATTAGCAAGTTCGCGGCGGAGCGCATCGTCGAGCGTTGCGCCGCTTCGCTCGGCATCGATGCCGCGATCGTCCGGCTCAGCACGGTCTACGGACCCATGGACCGGAGCGGGCGAGCCCGGACCGCTGGGTCGGTGCCCTACAAGCTGGCTCGCATGGCCGTCATGGGCGAGCGGATCGCCGTCGACTCGCTCGATGACGGCGCAGACTGGGTCCACACGGAGGACGTCGCCACCGCGATCGTGGCCCTGCTGCGTCGGCCGAGCCTTAAGCACTGCGTCTACAACGTCGCATACGGCGAGCTGGTTCCGGTGCAAGCTCTTCTTCGGGTCGCCGGCACCGTCATCCCGGACTTTGGCTACACCGTTGTGGAACCCGAGGCTGCGACGCTCCGTACGCGTCCCCAATTTCACGGCGCAGCCTGGGCCCCTTACGACACGGGCCGGCTCCGGTCAGAGGTGAGCTGGCAGCCCGAGAGCATCGATTCGCGCTTCGCAAGCTACCTCTATTGGGTGCAGGCGCAACAGGAAGCGGCGTGACCGACGATTTCTCAAGCGTGGCTATAAAACGATCACTAACACACCAGCACAGGAGGCCGAATGCTTGGCGAGCTAGATCACTTCCCGAACACGCTGCCCCCGGGATTCTCGTTCGTCGACGGTGAAGACGAGTTCGACCCGGCGCGGCATCTCGCCCTAGAGCCGCCCGAGCAGGTGGTGACGCTTGCCGAACTCGGCTACGCGCCCGCCCAGATCGGACAGTTCCCCTCGCCGATCGGAGCCACGGGCACGGTCCGGATCCTGTCCGACGAGGGCATCGCAGCACTGCAGCGGTCGATCGACCTGACAAAACCGCGAACTGTCAAGTCGCCTGCCGGGGACACCCGCCTGTACTACGGGTCCTACCACTCGAAGTTCATGCGCGACCTCACCTTCAGCCGGGAGCTGACCGACTTCCTGAGCGAGATCTTCAAGGCGCCGATCGCGGCTCACACGATGGGCGGCGTCGGCGTCCAACTGAACGTCGGCGAGACGCCCAACGCCGAGATCCTCGGCTGGCACGACGATCGCGTCTCGTTCACCGCCGTGATCTCGATGTACGACCCGGACAAAGTGCAAGGCGGGCGGTTCGAGTTCTTCATGGGCACGCGCGAGGAGGGGCGCGAGCTCGTGGCCCAGGGCGAGCTCCCGGCAGATCGCATCGTGGCGCCACCGTCCCCGCCCGGCTACGGCGCCCTTATCCAGGGCACCGCCGTCTACCACCGCGCGGCGCCGCTGACCGGCCCCGGCTACCGCGCCAGCTTCCTGCTCAGCTTCTGCCATCGAGACGTCAGCTATCCGGATCTGAACGGCGACCGCACCTACCTGACCGATCAACGCGAGCGTCTCGGCGTGGAGAGCGACATCAACCCGTCGATCACCGAGACAGCGCGTCACGACGCGTGGGTTGCGAGGGCGCGGCTTGGGACGATCCTGGAGGAGCTTCCCTGGACGAACGACTCTCAGTTCATCGCCGAGCAGCTGCGCGAGGCGATCGCCCCGATCGAGCACGCGATTGGCAGGCTGGAGCGCGGCGAGATCTCACTCGAGGAATGGCGTAACCTCCGCGGCTCCGGCTACCGCGAGCGCGAGAATGAGCTGCAGATGACGACGCCGCGGTTCGCCCCTGGTGAGCTACATCCGGCTGCCACGTAAGGAGCGTGCTCATCACGATGGTCGCAGAGCACCTGATGCTCGCCGGTGAGATATCTCAGCGCGGCTCCGAGGCCGGGTGCCCGCGGGCTCTTGCCTCGCAGGCCCGTCCGTCCTTCGGGGTGGGCGTCGATGTACTGCATGTCGATCGTGATCAACGCGCCCGCGCCAGGTCGCCACGACGGCAGGGGGGCGGGGAACAGGTCGTAGAACGGGTTGTGGAACTCAGGATGTTCTTCTCACAGCCCCTGCAGCTCGTGCAGCTGCTCGTCCGTTGGCTCCCATTCACCGGCCGCAGCGTTGCTCCGCACCTGCTCGGGCGTCGAGGCGCCCGCAATCACGGAGACGACCGCGGGCACCGCGGCGAGTCCCCCAATCGCAACCTGCAGCAAACCCACGTCGTGCCGGCCCGCGAAGTCCGTCAGCGCTTTGAGCCGGTCCCAGGTCTCGTCGGAGATCGCGCTGAGCTGGTCGCCCGTAGCCAGTCGTGTGCCCGCGGGGGCGGGGCCACCCCGCGCGTACTTGCCGGTCAGCAGCCCGTTGGCCAACGGGAAGTAAGGGATGAACCCGACGCCGTTCCGCTCGCATTCGGGCAGGACGTCGCGCTCGGGGTCGCGCGCGAGCCACGAGTACTCGTTCTGGACCGAGGCAAACCGGGCAAGGCCGCCGTCGCACATGAGCCGAACCGCCTCGACAACATCCGCCGCGGTCAGTCTCGAGGCACCGATGCAGCGTACCTTCCCCTCGGACACGAGCTCGTTCATCGCCCCGAGCGTCTCCGCGAGCGGGGTCACCCGGTCGGGTCGGTGGTACTGGTAGAGATCGACGTAGTCGGTACCGAGGCGCCGGAGCGATGCCTCGAGCGCACTACGCACGTACGCTCGACGGCCGAGTGCCCCGGTGTGGGCGGGATCCTTCCACCACCCGAATTTGGTCGCGATCGCCACCTGCTCCCTGCGACCCTTCACATATCGGCCGAGCAGCGTCTCGCTAGCGCCCGCGCCGTAGCTCTCAGCGGTGTCAAAGAACGTGATGCCGGTGTCGATCGCAGCGTCGACCACCGCCTTCGTCGCGGCCTCGTCGATCCGCGCCCCGAAGTTGTTGCAACCGACCCCGACCACAGAAACCGACACGCCCGAACCGCCCAGCTCGCGCACACGCATCTACATCAACCAGCTCCACGTGACGTCGAGCGCGAGGTGGTCGATCGTGTTCCGAAGTGGCTCATCCCATCGAACTTCTACGGCGCCGACTCCACACGACTGCCGCATCCCTCGCGCGCATGTGGAAGGCACACGTACCCGATAGCTCGCCTCCGGAAGGTTCAGGACTTCCCTAACCAATCTGTCGCTCAGCCTACAGGGCCGTACTAAGGTGGAACACGGCGAATTTGACGTAGTCGTTGTGGGCGCAGGTCTGTCTGGCCTAGCCGCGGCGCGCCGACTGCTCGCTCAGGATGTCGGACGACTTGTCGTGGTGGAAGCGCGGGATGAGCCAGGCGGTAAATGCATCTGGCGGAGGGCGGGTGGTCACCTTGTGCATCCTGGCCCCGCATGGACAGCGGCGACGCAAGACCACATCAAAGCCCTGGCGGCAGCGTATGGGATCGCCACTTACCGGATCGACGTTGAAGGAGCGAAGTTCGCTCACCACGGCGAGGGGGCGGTGGAGTTCTCAGATGGGCCGACAGCACAGCTGACGGGCGTGCGCCGGGAAGAGTTTAAGCGAGCTCGCGCCGAGTTTTCACGTCTCTGCGAGCAGGTGCCGGCGAGTCGCCCGTGGGACGCCGCGGACGCCGAGAGCCTCGATACCACGATGCCGGCGAGCTGGATCCGGAGCCAGAGCAGCGACCCCGTTGTACAGGGCGCCTTGGCGCAGCTTTTCAAGAGTGCAGGAGCGTCGCCCAGTCCGCCGTCGATGCTCTCGGTAGGCGCGTGGATCAGCAGCTGCGGCGGGCTTGACGGCCTGGAGACAAACGTCGACGAGTTGTTTGTCGGCGGGGTCGCAGCGATCCCGTTGGCGATAGCAGGAGATCTAGGTGAGCGGCTACGGCTGAGCTGGCCGGTCGCCCAGATTGCTTGGTCCGGTGGCGGTGTCAAAGTCACCGGGCCGCGCGGCACTGTGAGCGCGAGACGAGCGATCGTCGCCATGAGCCCGGCGGATGCGCGGAAGATTCAGTTTTTGCCAGGGTTGTCAACTAGGCGGGAGCTACTGCACCGCGGTTGGTTCACGACAGCGGGCATCAAGATGATGTTCGTCTACGAGTCTCCGTTCTGGCACGGTGTTTCGGCTGATCGGCCGCCGATCGCCGGGGTCATCAACGCCACTGGAGAACCCGCCACCGTGCTTGACCAATCCCCGGCCGATGGCCAGATCGGGGTCCTTGCTGCCAGCCTGCGGCTGCAGCGAGAGGGGGCGCCCGTCGCCCTCTCGCATGATGACCTCGACCAAACCGCCACGCTTCAGCGGGGGGTGCTGGACACTCTCGTGCGTTGCTATGGAGTGCGCGCAAAGAGCCCGCTAGGCATCAACGTGACGAACTGGTATGACGAGCCTTTCATCAGTGGCTGCCACGGCTTCTCACAGCTCGGGGTGCTCCGCGACTGCGGGGAGGCACTGCGTGACCCGATCGGCCCGATTCACTGGGCTGGAACAGACACAGCGGATGTCTGGATCAATCACATGGACGGCGCCGTGCAGGCCGGCGAACGTGCGGCTGGGGAGATTGCCAACGCCCTAGCCGCCGGCGTCTACTGAATAGTGCCACGCTGGTGCGGCGGCGGTGACGTCGAAGAGAAATGACAATCCTGACGGAGGGGGCGCAAACGCTGGCCGGCACACTTCGGGCGATTCGCTATCGAGTAGCTGTCTCGCTGGGTCTGAAGGTCCCACCAGCGACTAGCGCACAGCCGCGCCGCGTCGTGACCGCGCCGACGCTCGGGCTCAAGGGCGGGCTCCTGCGACGGAACGCTACCGGCGCGCCATCGGGTCCTGCTTTCTGCTCGGTAGGGGTCTCGCGCGGGTCAGTGAACGGCGCGTCGTGGGGCGATCTCGTCTCTGGCCGCGCAAGTGCGTACTGCTAGTGGGATCCTTCAGCGCCAGATGTCTGGTCTGCGCTGCGCCGTGGGACTGCCCAATGTGGGCGAGTACGGTGATCCACGTCTTCTGGTAGATCTCGCGTGCCGGGCCGAAAGCAGCGGCTGGGATGGCGTCTTCGTCTGGGATCACGTCGCCTACCAGGAGCTGGGCTGGGCGGTCGCAGATCCATACATGAGCGTCGCGGCGATCGCCGCACAAACGAGCCGCATTCGCCTTGGAGTGTTGATCGCGGCTTTGGCCCGCCGCCGGCCGTGGAAATTCGCTCGTGAGATGGCGACGCTTGACGTGCTATCGGAGGGTCGGCTTGTCGTCGGCGTGGGGCTCGGCTCGCAGGGCCGGGCGGAGTTCGCCGCCTTTGGCGAGGATCCAGATCCGCGCCGACGCCACGAATTGATCGACGAGGGGCTCGACATCGTCTGCGGGCTGTGGAGTGGCCAGCCGTTTTCGTACGACGGCCGTCACTACCACGTTGCGGAGAGTCTCTTTCTGCCCTCGCCGATTCAGCGGCCCAGGCCGCCGATCTGGATCGGTGCGCGCTGGCCAACGCGGCGATCGTTCCGCCGCGCGGCTCGTTTCGACGGCGTGTTCCCGACGTTCGAAGGCGTTGGACAAGCGGAGCGACCCACGCCCGAGCAGCTCAAAACCGCCGTCGAGTACACCCGGTCGCATCGAACCGGCCAGGCGACGGCATTCGACGTCGTGGTAGAGGGCCAGTCGGCCGGTCAGGATCACGAGTTGATCGGCGCATACCAGGAAATGGGCCTCACCTGGTGGATCGAGAAGCTCGGATGGTTTCGTGGTCCGGTCGACTTCACGCGCAGACGGATCGAGCAAGGACCACCCGTGCGCTAGCGCTGGCCTATGCACGCGCTCCCGCACGACCTCCCTAATCCAAACGGGGCATGTCGTGCGTTTGCCACAGTCCCCATCCGGCCTGCCTGGGGTCCGCTGGCAGCAGCGCATCGCCCGCGTTCTCAGTCCATGCACACGAGATGTCGCTCGACGATGCTCGGCAGCGAGCGGGTTGAGCGGCTGATGCTCGACCTGAGCGCACCCTCGGCGCTGGCCGCTTGACGGGCCGCATGGTGCGCAGCTCGTGATCCCGCACGGCGCTCGAGGTCGGCCCCGCGCCGATCTACCGCACGCGGCCGCGCGCGATGACGCTCTGTTCACTGACCTGCCGGATACGATCCCGGCATTCCCCTGGGACGCCGACACGTTCACGCCGCCGGCCGACGCGATCCCGCTGGCCAGCTCCGACCCGTACCCCAACCAGGCCTTCCTGGTCGGCGTCTCCGGCGACGCTGTCCAGTGCCACGCCGAATCGAACCTCGCGACCATCCGCGAGATGTCGGAGGTCGGCATTACCGCCGGTCAGCTCGAGCGGGCGCTCGGCCCGGTAGCGCCGTGGCAGTCCTGGAGGCGGCCGCGGTGCATATGGATGCGATTCGCGATCTCGGGTGGCACCGGGCGGCCCTGACCGCCGTTGCGAGTGTCCAGACAGCACCCGGCCGACGGTTCATCGGAGCGGACGCATGAGCATCGACGCAATCGTTGCCCGCCGTGACCAGCTGCTTGGACGGCACGCCCAGCTGTTCTACGAGCGGCCGTTGCACCTCGTGCGCGGTGAAGGTGCCTGCTTGTTCGACGCTGACGGCCGCCGGTACATCGACATGTACAACAACATCCCGGTCGTCGGCCACTGCAACCCGCGCGTCGTCGATGCCCTCGCGCGACAGGCGGCGACGCTCGTCACGCACAGCCGCTACCTGGACGAGACGATCCTCGACTACGCGGAGCGCCTGCTCGGCATCCACGCCGACGGTATCGACCGCGTCGTGTTCACGTGCACCGGCACGGAGGCGAACGAGGTCGCAATGCAGATGGCGCGCTTCGCGTCCGGCGGCCGCGGCTTCATCTGTACCAACGGCGCTTATCACGGTCATAGCGACCTCGTCGGCATGCTGACCAGGGCGCCGCTGCGTGGACGGGCAGACGTCCGCGCGTTCCGGTTTCCTGACCTCTACCGGCCGCAGGAGCCCGGCTTGTCGGAGGCCGACGTGTGCGAGCGGGCGCTCGGCGAGGTGCGCTCGGCGATCGACGATCTCGCCGCGGAGGGCGTGCCGCTGGCCGGCATGATGCTGTGCTCGATCCTCGCCAATGAGGGCCTCCCGTGGATCCCGGCCGGTTTCATGGAGCAGGCGGCGGCGATCGTTCGGGAGGCGGGCGGCGTCGTGATCCTCGACGAGGTGCAGGCGGGCTTCTGCCGCACCGGCCGCTTTTGGGGCTACCAGTCGACGGGCGTCGTGCCGGACATCGTCACCATGGGCAAGCCGATCGGCAACGGGCTGCCGCTCGGCGCGTGCGCCGGGCGGGCCGACCTCGTCGACCTGTTCCGCGAGCGCACCGGGTACTTCAACACCTTCTCGTCGACAGCGATGCACGGCGCGGTCGGCATGGCCGTGCTGGACGAACTCCAGGATCGGCGGCTTGACGAGCACGCGGGCGCGCTGGGCGCTCACCTCAAGGCCGGCATCGACGCGATCGCCGCGCCGTACGGGCGGATCGGCGCCGTTCGCCAGCGCGGCCTGTTCCTCGGCATCGAGTGGGTGGCCGACCGCGACTCGCGCACGCCCGACACGCACGGTGCACGGGCGGCATGTGAGGCGCTGAAGGACCGCGGCTTCCTGACCGCGCCGGCTGGCGCGTTACATAACCAGGTCAAGATCCGTCCGCCACTGGTCTTCGACCAGGCGCAGGCCGACCTCTTCCTCGAGGCGTTCGCTGACGTCGCCGCAGAGCAGGGCGCGCGATGAGCTCGCCGCCTCGCGAGGTGGACGAGGCCGCAGCCCTGGCGATCGGCCACTTCGACGTCGACGCCGTCGCCACCACCTTCGTCTCCGCCAGCGAGAACATCGTCTACCGGATCGACACACGCGACGGCCACCGCTTCGCCCTCCGCGTGCACCGGCCCGGCTACCACGGCATCGCGGAGCTCGAGAGCGAGAACGCCTGGACGAGGGCGCTGAGCGACGCGGGCGTCGAGACTCCCCGTCCGGTCCCGACGCGCGAGGGCGGCGGCTACGCGATCGTGCCCTACGGCGAGGCGGGCGAGACACGCTACGTCGGGCTGATCGAGTGGCTCGAGGGCGAGCCGATGATCGCCCTGCTCGACCAAGGCGATCCCGGGCTGGTAGCGGCATGCGAGCGGCTCGGTGAGCTGATCGCGCGGATGCACCTACAGACTGATACGTTCGTGCCGCCGCCGGGGTTCGCCCGCCACCGGCTCGACGTCGATGGCCTGATCGGCGACGACCCGTGGTGGGGGCCGTTCTGGCACGTCCCGGAGTTCTCCGAACAGGAGCGCCAGCTCGTGCTCACGGTGCGGGAGGGCATGCGGCAGCGGCTCGCCGCCTATGGCACCGGTTCCGGGGTCTTCGGCCTGATCCACGCCGACCTGCTGCCGACCAACGTGCTCGTGCGGTCTGATGGCGTCGTCGCAGCGATCGACTTCGACGACGCCGCATTCGGGTACCGCGTCTACGACATCGCGGTGCCGCTCACCGGGCTGACCGCGGACCCGCACTTCGAGCAGCTCCACGAAGCGCTGCTGAGCGGTTACCAACGCCACCGCCCGCTGACCGCCGAGGACCTGTCGCTGCTGCCGATGTTCCGGCTGATCCGCTGCCTGGTCGAGATCGGCTGGTTCGACTCGCGCCTGGCCGGTTACCTCACCTACGACCGCGGCGCCGGCGGCACCCGGGAGGGCCTGATCGGACCGCTCGTCGTGCAGGCGCTGGCATTGATCGAGCAGGTGCTGCCCGTCCTGGAGAACACGTGAAGTGCCTTAGGTAGGGTCGCTGAGACCGAGTCTCCGGGTTTGTCGTCGCGCGCACGCGGTGGCGAGAGTCAGGGCATGATGCGATTTCTATGAACCCGATCGATGACGCCGGTCCGGACGCGCTGCACTGGTGGACGGCGAGGCGGCTCGACTGCCGCGATGCGCAAACGGGAGCTGTCGGCGCGGGAGGTGATGACCCGGCACCTGGAGCGGATCGAAGCGGTCAACCCGCGGCTAAACGCGATCGTCACCCTGCGGCCGGAGGCGGCGCTCGCGGAGGCCGCGGTGGCCGACGAGCGAATGGCCGGCGGTGGCGATCGGCTCGGGCCGTTGCATGGGTTGCCGATCGCGATCAAGGATCTCGAGGACACGGCCGGGATCCGCACGACGTACGGCTCGGCCGCGTTTGCTGACAATGTGCCCGCGGTCGACAGTCTCGTCGTCGCGCGCTTGAGGGCGGCGGGCGCGATCGTCGTCGGTAAGACGAACACGCCCGAGTTCGGTGTCGGCTCGCACACGTTTAACGAGGTGTTCGGCGCGACCCGCAATCCGTGGGCTCTGGACCGCTCTGCAGGCGGCTCGAGCGGCGGTGCGGGCGCGGCGCTGGCCGCGGGCCTGGTGCCGATCGCTGACGGGTCCGATCACGGGGGCAGCATCCGCAACCCGGCGTCGTTTAACAATGTCGTCGGCTTGCGCCCGACGCCTGGGCTGGTGCCTGACAGCGGTCAGAGCGACGTGTGGGACGTCGCCTCGGTCGTCGGGCCGATGGCCCGCACCGTCGGTGACCTGGCGCTGATGCTCACCGCGATCAGCGGACCGGATCCGCGCTCTCCGCTCTCGCACGGTGACCCGGCCGCGTTCGCTGGCGAACTCCGCGGTGACATCGCCGGCCTGCGTGTCGCCTGGTGTCCGGATCTCGGTGGGCTGCCGATCGAGCCCGAGGTGCTGGCCGTGCTCGACGGCGCCCGCGCGCAGCTCGACGCGCTCGGCTGTGATGTCCGCGACGTCGGGGTGGATCTAGGCGCCGCCGACGAGGCCTTCGAGACGCTACGAGCGGTCGCGTTCGTGCGCGCGTTTGCTCCGATCCTGCCGACGCTGCGCAAGACGGCAAAGGCGACCCTGTTGTGGAACATCGAGCAGGGCATGACGATCGACGGGCCGGCCGTAGCCCGGGCAATCGCGGCCCGGTCAGCGGTGTTCGCCACCATCGCCGAGCTGTTCGAGCGATTCGATCTCCTGGTCGCGCCCGCGGCGCAGGTGGTGCCGTTCGCGGTCGATCTCGAGTACCCGGCTGAGGTCGCCGGCGTCGTGATGCCCCACTACCTCGGGTGGATGCGCGTGTGCTCGCGCATCACCGTCTCCGCCCACCCGGCCGTCGCCGTTCCGGCCGGCTTCACGAACTCGGGACTGCCCGTCGGGATGCAATTCGTGGGTCGCTACCGTCATGACCGCAGTCTGCTCGAGCACGCCGCAGCCTGGGAGGCCGCGAGCCGGCTGACCGAACGCCATCCTCTACTGGACTGACCGATGGCAGCCGATGCTCGGAACGGCTGTTCTCGCCCAGCGCGGCTGTACGCCAGGCGCTAAGGCGGCTCTCAGCCTACGGCGCGGGCTGGTGCTCGCCCGGTTGCGCCGGCACGAAGAGTGCCCCGCGGAGGTCCGGTGACAGCGCGCCTCAGGTGAGGTCGTTGTTCGTGCTCGTCAGGGCCCCCGACGCGAACACCAGCCCCCACAGGACGGCACCGATGATGCTGACGACGATGATCCACATCCAGTGTCTGGAACTCGCCTTCGCCGGGCGGGTCGCCAGCACGATCCCGAGGATCAGCCCGATTGGCGGCAGCGCGACCGCGGTGATGTAGCCCAGGACGACGAGGCGGCGCGCGCGCTCATTGACGAGATCCGATCTCGCGCCGTTGCTCGACACGTGCTCGGCGGGCCAGGGCTCGCCGTCTGGAGTGGGCGGGGTTGGGGCACTCATCGGAGGGCCCGAGATCGTAGACCGCGCGGCGCGAGCGCTTCGCGACCGAGCGCAGAACGCCCCTCAGCAATATCGTTGCTCTCTGAGTGCATTGGGACGCAAGGTCGACAAGACGCCTGACGGTAACCTCACCCAGCGAGCAGTTCCTTAAAGGCGGGGTCCTCGCGGATCGGATCGAGGTCGGAATCGCCTTCAAGGAACGAGCGGGACCGCTCGGAGAGTTCGATCGCGCGTCGAAGGTGCGCGATGGCCTCGTCCGTCTGGCCGGCAAGGCTTTCGCAGCACGCAACGTTGTAGAACAGGTCGGCGTACGGCGGATCGCCCGCCAGCAGCTCGCGTCCTTGCTCCGCCGCCTCGGCGTAATTGCCCGCCTCGTAGAGTGGCCGCAGGGGCGCAAAAAGCTCCCAGCCGCCAGGCTCGTACGGCTTTCCGGGAACACCACCGACCGCAATGATCGTCGTGCCGGGCTCCCCGGCGGTCGCCGTGCGTTTGACGCCGGGGGGCACAAAGACGAACGTCCCGGTGGGCGCGGCGAACTGCTCGCCGTCGACCTCGAAGGATGCGCGCCCGCTCAGCACGAGATAGAGCTCCTCTTGGGAATCGGGCTCGGACTCGTCGTGCTCGTTGATGATCCGAGCGCCTGCCTCGCGGGCCGTCCAAGCGTTGACACCGAACGACGTGATGCCGAAGTGCTGTCGCACGGCGCGCATTGGCGCACGGCCGTCGTCCACCTCCCCGATCTCGTCGATATGTGCCACTGCGTAACCATCCATACAGATCCCTTTCGCGTCGCTGCCTCCATCGCACGAGCTCGGCGAGTCTAGTCCAGCTCAGAGCACGCCTCGGCCTGTGTTTCCGCGAATCTCCACGGTCTATCTGCCGGCATTCGCCAGGTGCGACTCCGACTCGGCGGTACGAACCGAGGGCCGATCGCGACGCGCGCATTCAGCGATCACGATTGAGCGCGCGCACAACTACGCCGTCTGGTGAAGGAAGCCGCGCTCCTGGTTTCCGCCATTCAACGTCGATGCGGCCAAGGCTCGCGCAATCGCAGGCCGATGCGGCAGCGGCGGTTGGGTCTCCACCCCCCGGCACCGGCTGATGCTTAGTGATCTGCGCTGTAAATACGTCGCACTGGGGCCGCTCGAATGCGACCGTATTTGTGACGGCGAGCACTCAGTCACAGAGGCGAGCGTCCGAGAGGTCCCAAGCGAGATGATCGGTGTGGACGAATCTCAACAGCGCCAGCAAACTCGCCTAGGCCCGAGCTGTACCCACTCCCGGCGCAATTCGTTGCCGGGCGGCCCGCGTCGATCACAACGACCGACTGCAATCGCGGCCCGGCGCTGTTTCGGGATCAGCTCAAGGGTGGCGCCGGAAGCTTGGAGCCGTACGCGACGTTGAAGCCGTCGGCGCCAGTGTCCGGGTTCGACGGCGTTGAGACCTGGACGCCCTTCTGCACCATGACGCCACTCTCGCTGGCGGTGAGCCCGGGCGGGCCGCCATTGACGGTTCCGGGGTCGAACGTCGCCAGGCCGTAATTGGCGAGCGTGGCGACGCGCCCGCCCAAGCTCGGGGCCTCCTCGATCCACTCGGCCGAGGTCTGCGGGCCGGTGTACGTCCGCGTCGTGGTGAAGTTCTTACCGCTCGTCTTGTCGCCGATCGTGATCGTCCAGGAGGAGCCCGAGCCGTGCGTGATCGATGCCGTCATCACGTCGCCCGCCTTGACCGTGATCGACGGGATCACCGTTTCGGCGGCAGGAAGGATCTCCCACCAAGCGTCATAGTGCGCCGAGCCGCCGTAATAGTCAGACTCAGTCCCGGTCTGAATCAGGCTGCTGTTGTTAAACCCGTCGATCCCGATCCAGTCCGACGAGTACGTCGCTTTGCGAGACGGTGCCGCCGCAGGGACGGTCCACTGCCCGGTCACCGAGTTGAAGCCGGAGCCAGAGATCGCGTACCCAGACCAGTTGCTCGAGGCCCAGCCCGCTGATCTCTGCGCCCCGCCGGAGACACGGATTCGCGGGTGATGAAAGATCGCGCCGCTGCTCGCCGGCGATCCCGCCGGCGATCCCGCCATCAGCCCGCCGACACAAACCACAACGCCGCAGGCTGACCCAAAGCGCAACTTCTTCATGCGATCTCCCATCAATTGCCATGCAACGACCACGGGGCCGAAATCCGTTTCATCGCTCCCGCAGCGCGGGATCACGGCACCATCGTAACCGCCGCCCGAGACGCCGTCGACTGGAAAAACGTCTAGGTTCCGGCCGCGTCTACGCGCCCGGCTGCTGTCCGACCGATCCGACGTCCTCCCGCCGCCAGGACCGGGATCGCGGCAGCATGCGGCTTCTCCTGGTCGTCAACCGAAAACCCCGCGCGGACTGCCGCTCAGCTGGGTCGCCGACCGGGAGCGGACGCCACCGTCGGCCACACCATGAGCATCACGGCGCTCGCAGCGTCGGTCTCGTAGGACATGATCGAAGCGCTCAACGAGGACCGGCGATGGTCACGTCAGCGCCTCGCGAGGCGGCTCAGAGCACGCCGGCGGCGCCCGGCGTCGGGCCGGGAGTCCTTAGCGCATCAACGGCACGGCGCAGATAGCGCGTCGCGCGCCACCTCGCGCCGGGCCCGAGGAACCGGGCGAGCTCTCGGCCGTCGGTCAACTGGACGGACCAGCCGTAACGGATCGGCCTGAGCATCATTCGTAGGGCGGTCATGAGGCTTCTTTTCGTCGTGCAGGTTAGTTGAGGTATCAAATGATACCTCGGCGAGGGCCGCTGCCCGCCGAGGCGCCGCCGACCCTGTAGGCGAGGCGCTCCTGCAGGCGCTCGCCGCGTGCCTGGGCTTACCGTGCCCGAAGCGTGTCGATCCCAAGCTCCAAGTGCCGGTGCCAATCAAAGCCGGGGCGGCTCTGGGTCATCGTGGCGCATAGGCCGCACATCAGCATCCCGATGTCGGTGGCGCGCACGTCTAGGCGCATCGTCCCGGCCTGCTGGGCACGGGCGATCAGCTCCGCTGTGAGCGCGTTCACTTCGTCCACCTCGGTTTGCGCCTGGGCCCAGATCTGGTCTCCGACACCGACGAGCACCTGCTGCATCCCGGCGTCGCGCGCGAGCTCGTCCGCGTTACGGCGCAGCATGTCGGCGAATACGGCGAACGGCTCTGTGTCGCGCTGTAGCGCTTCGCGGGCGCCGGCGGCGAAGACCCGGAACTTCTGGCGCACGAGCTCTGCCATCAGCGCCTCTTTGGTGGGGAAGTGGCGGTAGACGGTGCCGACGCCCACGCCGGCGCGGCTGGCTACGTCGTCCATCTGGGCATCAATGCCGTGTTCGGCGAACATCTCGCGGGCAGCTTGGAGAATGCGCTCGCGGTTGCGACGCGCGTCGGCCCGGAGCGGACGCTCGGTCGCGCTGGCGTGCTCGGTCTCGGCTAAATAGCTCAGTCACAGTCTTTTCACCCCGGGTCGCTTGACAACCGGAATCGTAGTTCACTATAGTCGCTGAGGCAAACCGGAACCGGAGGTCAGCTTCCAATGACATCGCTCAGCCAGCCTCAGAGCGCCGCCGCTGTACACGCCCCGCGCCAAGAATCTCGCGCTCGTGCTGCTGGCGATGACGCAGTTCGTGATCGTGATCGACGCCTCGATCGTCAACGTCGCGCTGCCGTCGATCGGCGCCCACCTGCACTTCGCGCGCGCTGACCTGTCGTGGGTCGTGAACGCGTACGTGCTCACCTTCGGCGGGTTTCTGCTGCTCGGGGGACGGATGGCCGACCTGCTCGGGCGCCGGCGCATGTTCATGCTCGGCCTGGTGGTGTTCTCGCTCGCCTCGTTCGCCGGCGGGATCGCGCAGTCCGAGGGCTGGTTGATCGCCGCCCGCGCGGTCCAGGGCCTGGGCGCGGCGATCGTCTCGCCGGCGGCGCTGTCGATCATCACGGTCACGTTCGCCGAGGGCGCCGAGCGCAACCGCGCGCTCGGGATCTGGGGCGCGGTCGCCGGCGCCGGCGGCGCGGCCGGGGTGCTGCTCGGCGGGATCCTGACCAGCGGTCTGAGCTGGCGCTGGGTGCTGTTCGTCAACGTCCCGATCGGACTCATCGCGGCGCTGCTCGCCCCGCGGACGCTGCGCGAGAGCCGCGCCGAGGACGGGACCACGACGTTTGATCTGCCCGGCGCGGTGACCGTCACCGCCGGCCTGTCGCTGCTCGTCTACGCCGTCGTTGACACCGTCAACTCCGGCTGGGGATCGACCGCGACGCTGCTGCGTCTCGCCGGCGCAGCGGTCCTGCTGATCGCGTTTTTGGTGATCGAGCTGCGCTCACGCCACCCGCTGATGCCGTTCTCGATCTTCCGCCTGCGGACGCTGAGGGGTGCGAATATCGTCGGGCTGCTGGTCGGCATGTCGCTGTTCTCGATGTTCTTCTTCATCTCGCTCTACCTCCAGGACGTTCTGCACTACTCGCCGATCAAGACCGGGATCTCCTACCTGCCGCTCGCGGTCGGGATCATCATCTCCGCCGGCGCCGCCTCACAGCTCGTCACCCGCGTCGGCTTCAAACCACCCCTGATCGCGGGCATGCTGCTGATCGCCGGCGGCCTGCTGTGGTTCTCACAAGTGCCCGCGACCGGCGGCTCGTACGCCGCCGACGTGCTCGGCCCGTCGCTGCTCGCCGCCGTCGGGCTCGGGTTGTCGTTCGTGCCCGTGACGATCGCCGCCGTGACCGGAACCAAGCCGCACGAGGCCGGCCTGGCCTCCGGTCTGATCAACACCTCCGAGCAGGTCGGCGGCGCGCTCGGGCTCGCGATCCTCGCGACCGTCGCCAACAGCCGCACCCAAAGCCTGTTCCACGCCGGCGTCCACAGCTCCGCCGTGGCGCTGACCAAGGGCTTTGACCGGGCGTTCCTCGTCGGCGCCGGCTTCGCCGTCGCCGGAGCGATCCTCGCCGCCGTGCTGATCTCCTCGCGCGACAGCCACGAACACTCAGAGGCGGCCCGCAGCGGCGAGGCCGCGGTCGCCGACGCCAATACCGCGTCGCTTCCCGTCGCCGCGGGCTGAGCATTGCACCTGCTGCGCGGCGACGCAGATTCTTCGCGACGCTGCCGATTGACGCTGCGCGCGGGCTGAAAGCCGGCAGACAGTAGAGCTGTTTTTTGACAGAGGCAGGGCACGCCAGCCACGAGTCGCAGTAGCGAGCCGTCCCGAAAGAGAGCTCAAATGGCCGCGTTTGACCGGACGCTCGCGGAGTCGGACTACGATGCCCCGCTCGACTCTGGGTCCGGCGCTCGTTGACCTCAGTCCTAGGTGACTGTAGGTTCGACGCGACCGCCGTGCTCGGCGGGAGCGCACGCCATGGGACTTGCTTGATGGAGCCGTTTCGCGGTGGCCCGCGGTTTGCGGGCAGTCGGCGGCCTTGGCCGCCGAATACCGGACGAGTCCTTCAGGACGCCGGCGGATGAAGCTCAGCCGCGCGCGTGTACTCGTCTGCCGGGGCCGTGCTCGTCGCGGCATGCGTATCGGTCGCGGTTGGGGTCTCGGCATCCGGCGCGCTCAGACCCCCGACCGCGTCTGGCCGCACCGCCAACAGGACGCTGGCGGTGGCTGCAGCGAGCGCAGTTCGTGAGCTCGCCGGGTCGGGCGACTTGAGCTCGGTTTCCTGGGATCCCGCGACCGGTCTGTGGGACCGCCAGAGGCGACCCGCGGACGCCCCGCCGGGCTGGTCGCCTCCGATGTGGTGGCAGTCGGGGCTGGCGCTCCGAGCCTTGATCCGGTATCTGGAGCGCACCCACAACACCCAGCCGGTCTACCAGCACCTGATCGACACTACTTACCGGGTGAACGACCACGGCCCGGGTCTCTCGGTCCCTCACGGCCAGAGGTTCGGCAACCGCTACATGGACGACACGGGCTGGTGGGCGCTCGCGTGGCTTGAAGCCGCACGTTACGAGCTCTCGGACCGCGGTGACGTTGCTGCCTCGAACCGCTATCTGCAGGCGGCCGAATGGGACGCGGACTATCTGTACTCGCGCCCCCGGCCCTGCGGCGGCGGAGGTATCGAATGGAGAGTGGGACGGTCAACGAACACGATCACCAACGCCGAGTTCATCTCGCTGGCCGCACAACTGGCCCAAGTGCGCGCGGCGCCGGGACCGCTACAGGACCGGGCCGAGGCTTCGATGTGGCTGTCTGACGCCAAACGAACGCTCGCTTGGCTGCAGAACAGCGGACTGATCAACTCCGGCACAGGCACGGTGTTTGGCGGATACGACCGCCGATGCAAACCTGCTGGCCGCGAGCTGACCTACATGGGAGGCGAGGTGGCCGACGCGCTCGTGCAGGTCGGCAACGCGGAATCTGACCGGTCCTACTACGACAAGGCGGCCGTGTTTATCGACCACGTGCTCGACCCGTCGGCCGGGATGCTCGCCCGCGGCGTATTGCAGGAGCAGTGTGAAAGGCGCGTCAGCCTCTGTGCCGGCCACTCTTACAACATCACGGTCTACAAAGGGCTGTTCGTCGATGCGGTCAGCGATTGGACCGCCGCGACGTCGGCGACCACGTTTGATGCGTTCCTGCGCACGCAGGCCGACGCGATGATCGCTAACAGCGCCAGCGATGGCCGGCGGCGCACCGCGTGCCGAACGGCGCACTCGTGCCAGATCGGGCTCTACTGGTCACGGCGGGTGAACCCGCTCAAAGCGCCGATCCCGATCACGACCGGAACTCAAATCGCCGGTCTGAGCGCGCTGACCGCTGCACTTGCAGTCTCGTCTGCCGCTGGCTGATCGATCGTGCTCAACCGGAGCGAGCAAGTGCGGTCACCAGACGGGCGCCATCCACGGTTCCCAGGCCAGTTGAAAGGTCGTAGCCCGCAGTCGCGCGAAACCCTCGCACGACGACGTCCCGGCCGTTTCTCTGGAAGCGGAACGTGTTGTTCCCGTGCGTAACGTCGACGATGCCGGAATTGTCGAAGCCCAGGGCGTAAAGAGCAGGGTTGAGCAATCCAAGGCGATGGCCGGCTGCCTGGTCGGCGATGGCCACGATACCGGCGAACAGGGGCGCGGCCAGGCTCGTCCCACCGATCGGTTGAAAGCCCGGGAAGTCACCTTTGAAGCTGGTGTAGACGAGGACCGGGTCCGCGCTCATGCTCAGATCAGGCATCCCTCGATGATCACCCACGACGCTGGCGACACTGGCCTCATAGGACGGTCGACTGAACACAGCCGACCGGCCACCGCCGCTCGACCCTTCCACGCCGAATGGTGACGTTTGGTTCCAGACGCTGTCAGGCGCGGTTCGCAGACCGTGCGCGTTAAGGTGAAGATGCGTTCCGCCGACCGCTGTCACAAGTGGATCGCTCGCAGGCCACGACGTGACTCGATGGTCGTAGGAGCTGAGGTCGGTACGCAGGCCACTCGCGCCCTGATCGCCTGATGCAGCGACGACCGTCACTTTGCGCGCCGCCGCGTTTGTGACGGCTCCGCGAAGCGCGCGGAGGGATCCGGGGCTACGGAAGGTCTGCTCGGTCGCACCGAAGCTCTGGCTTATGACATCGCCGAGGTCGTGATCGATCACGAAGTTCTCGGCCCGCACGATCTGCGGGAACCCGGCTGGGCCCTCGGTTTCGTCAACCGGCGTCTCGACCAGCAGAATGTTCGCCCCGGGCGCCATCGCGTGGGCGTACTCGACATCGAGCGACGTCTCCTCCGCCCAACCGACCCGATCGTGGCGATTAGGGCTGGACCTCGGTACGCGCCCGGAAGGCTGGATGATCTGCAGCGACGGTGGATCGGGTAGCCGGAACACCTTGTCGAAGTGTCTGAGGTCGCGGTGGATTGTCGGCGATCCGAACGCGTCGACGATCACGATCGTTCGACCGCTGCCCGAAAAACCCGCCTCATACAACGGGCTCATGTCGTAGGCCTGCCGCAGCTGCGACGGGCGGTAACACCGCACCCCAGACAGGAGCTCGCAACCCGCGGTCGATGGAGGTTGCGCAAACGCCCGGCCAATGAACATGTGCAGCGGTTGGGCGGTGGCGGACGTCGCAAAGCACCCGACTGCGGCCGTTAGGAGCGCCGCCCTCCCCAGTACGATCAGCGTCCTGGCGCTCCTCGGCTTCCCGCGCCACCCGACCCACGAGCCACCTCGACACGACTCCATTCTGACGGTCCCATCTCGCGTGCTTTACCGCCCAAGGCGGTCAGGAGCAAGCTGCCCCTGCTTCGAGGATCGAGGAATACGTCAACGGTACGATCTCATCCGCGACGTGACTGACGCCGCCTATTTGGTCAACGCGACACCGTGCGCGCACACGCGACGATCGCCCGCCCCTCACGCCGCTGGATCCGCCCTTCGCGCTCGGCCTTCCGGACGGCGTGCTCGCGGGCAGCGTGTGACTTGCTCAAGAGCGATTGCGCCTCGCCGATGCCGCCCAGTAACGACGCGAACTCGCCGCCGTGCCGTTCGAGGCATGTGCGCAGACGCTCGACCTTGGTGAGGTCGGAGCCGACGAGCCCGAACCATTTGGTTGGGAGGCCGCCCGCGAGCACGACGCCGATCACGCCGATGGCGATGAAGTGCGGCAGACGGAGCTTCCCGAGAAGCGACCCCATGCTCAAACTGCCTCCAGTGGTGGACGCTATCAGGGTGGCGCTGCCCAGTCACGGCGAAGTCGTGAACTGATTGCGCGCACGTGCCCCAAAAACCAGCCGAGCGCCGACACACGCCGGCCGGAAGGGCTGCCCACGCGCCCGATCCCGGTCTGGCTCTAGTGAGTCACGGCGGACTCCTCGCCCGCGAGCCACCTGATCGCGCCGCCCCAGAGCCGCTGGAAGCCTTGCCACTCGACGAATCCCCTCGGCGCCCAATGGGGGCCGATATCGGTAGCGAATGCAAGCACTCTTCCCCGGCCGAATGTCCCGACAACGAGCACGGCGTGCTGTTCGATGACGGCGAGAACCTGCGCATCAGGCTTCGGGGTAAGGCGCTGGAAACCGAGCACGGGCGGCCAGACGGCGTCCAAGCCGGCTGTGATCGGGTGGTTCACATCGGTGGTCCTGATGACGCATCCATCGGGCGCCTCCTGCCGATCATCACCGAGTTCGAGTTCCACGGGCAGCACGTCCGCGAGCGCTGTCGCCCGGTAGTTCGCCTTCGCCTCGATCCCCTGAAAGCTGAGGTATCCGCCGACCATCGCAAACGCTCCTCCGGTGGAGACCCAGTCACGGAGAGTCACGAGCCGGTTCGCGCCGATGTCGGCGTCGACGAAGGTTCGGTCGGGGAGCAGGAGCGTGTTTGACCCGATATCGCTCAGCACGACGACGTCGAAATCAGCCAGCTCAGCGGGCGTGTCAGGGAAGCGGTCGGCCGCCACGTGGCAGGGCTGGTGGTCGACCGAATGGCCCTCGGCCTCGAGCGCCCTGCGGAACTCGTGCACCCCTTCGACGTAGGTCGACGTCGTGAACGAGTCAAAGCCCTTCGTGTGGATCGACAGGGTGTTCCAAGACTCGCCAGCAATGAGAACCCGTGCCATCGTGCTCTCAGTCTCCCGGCCCGTGAGTCAGCTAGTCAAGTCTGGGCACGCTCCGGTCGGGCGGGCAGCGAGATCCTGCGGTATTCGGCGCAGAAGACGGCCAGCGCGAGCTCCGGGTAGCTTCCGTCCAGGAAAAGTCCTGACGCCGCGGAGGCACGCGAATGAACGCTGATCAGACGACACTCAATACGCGACTCGACCGCCTGCGCCAACAGCTCGACGGCGCGGGCGTGGACGCGATCGCGCTGGCGCCGTCCGACAACCTGCGCCACGCGACCGGTTTCTCACCGATGCCCGACGAGCGGTTCTGCGTGTTGCTCGTGACCAATGCGGGCGAGGCGTTCGTCGTCCCGCATCTCAATGCCGATCAGACCGTGGCGGCTCTCCCCGGCCTGTCGATATTGCGCTGGAAGGACGAGGACGGTGCAGGCAAAGCGCTCGACCAGGCGTTGGCCGACGTCGACGGCTCGCGGCTGCGCCAGGTCGCGATCGATCCCGAGATGCGCGCCGAAGCCCTGCTCGAACTGATGAACGCCGCGCCTCAGATCCGTGCGGTCAATGGCGCCCCGCTGATGCGCACCCTGCGCGAGGTCAAGCGGTCCGATGAGATCGAGGCACTGGCACGGTCAGCCGCCACCGCCGACCACGCGATGCGGGCGGCGATCGCCGCCATCCATCCCGGCGTCTCGGAGTCAGAAGTCGCCGGGGCGGCGAACGGGGCGTTTCGCGAGATGGGCGCCGCCGAGCCGTGGGTGTGCGTTGGGTCGGGCCCAAACGGAGCCTTCCCGCACCACGAAACGTCTGGTCGCGTGATCGGGTCCGGTGACGCGATCGTGATCGACCTCGGCGCCAAGCTCGACAGCTATGCGTCCGACATGACTCGGATGGTCTACGTGGGCGAGCCATCTCCCGAGTACCGAGAAGTGCATCAGGTGGTCGAGCGGGCCGTACAGTCAGCACTCCAGGCGGCGCGTCCCGGCGCGACGTGTGGCGAGGTGGACCACGCGGCTCGCGACGTGATCGAGCAGGCCGGCTACGGCGACCGCTTTCTGCACCGCACCGGGCATGGTCTCGGGCTTTCGATTCACGAAGCGCCGTGGATCATGGCCGGCGAGGATGTCCCGCTGCGAGCCGGGATGGTGTTCAGCATCGAGCCGGGGATCTACCTCGAGAACGACTTCGGCGTCCGCCTCGAGGACATCGTCCACCTGACCGATGCTGGCGCTCACATCTTCAGCGCGCTTCCCCGCACGCTGGAGGTGGTGGCGGCGCGCTGACACGATCGCTTGCCCCGCCCGCCTAAATGGGCTAGGGTTTAGACCAATAGGGCAAAGCGAGTCTGGAGTCAGATGCCTTGAGCGGCGAACAGGTGACCTTTGGTGTGGTCGCATCCGCGGCGGATGCGCCCGGAGCGTCGGACCCGGCCATGTACCGGGCGCTGCTCGAGGATGTCGAGCTCTACGCGGAGCAGGGTTACGGGACGGTGTGGCTGATCGAGCACCACTTCAGTGACTACTTCCCGACGCCAGCCCCGCTCGTGCTCGCCAGTCACATCGCCGGGCGCTTTCCTCAGCTGTCGATTGGGACCTGTGTGATGGTGCTGCCGTGGTATGAGCCGTTGCGGACCGCCGGCGAGATCGCGATGCTCAGCCTGCTGACCGAGCAGCCGCTTCACCTCGGGATCGGCCGCGGCACCGCCAAGTACGAGTTCGACGCATTCGGGCTCGAGATGGCCAGCAGCCGCGAGCGCTTCAAGGAGGTCTACGAGGTGATCTCCACGGCGCTCAAGGGCGAGCCGTTTTCGTACCACGGGAACCAGATCGAGGTCCCCAAGGAGATCCGGGTGCGGCCGACCGTGGCCGGCGCCGGCGGCGACCGAATCAACTTCTACGGCGCGATCGGGAGCCCGGGGAGCGCGTCGGTGATGGCCGAGATGGGCCTGCCGCCACTGTGCACGACGATCGGCGATTTCGACACCCAGGCCGGCATCATCCGCACCTGGGAGGAGACCGCGCGAGCCAACGACGTGCGCACTGACGTGATGAAACCGATCATGATCAACTGCATCGTCGCCGACACCGACGAGCAGGCGATCGAGCAGGCCCAGCGCTACATCCCGCGTTTCATGCAGGCCCAGATCGACCATTACACGCCCGAGGAGACCAACTGGGAGGAGATGCCCGACTACCGCGCCTGGAAGGGTCAGTTCGCCGGGATGAAGGCGAAGACCGACCCGGCCAACATCCCGGCCTGGGCCGCGTATCAGCTGGTCGGCTCGCCCGACACGGTCGCACAGCGGGTACGGGACTACGTCGACGCCGGCTTCAACCACCTGTTCCTGCACACCGCGACGCCGGGTGTCCCACACGACGTCCGACGCGTGTGGACCAGGCGCTTCAGCGAAGAGGTCGCCCCCCGCTTCGCCTCCGCAGAGCGTGCCCGAGCGCGTCACCGCCCCCGTCGAGTCCGCGGCGTAACCGACTCACGTGGAGCAGTCGACCCTCGTCGAGCAGTTGGGCAGCAGAGCGTCGGAGCTCACCCCCGAGGCGGCTGACATCCTGGCCCACGCCGTTGACTCGCCACGGCTGAACGCACACCTGCTGCCGGTTGAGGAGGCGCGGCGGAACTTCGATGCCGATTTCGCCGAGGTCGGGCCGGGCGAGGACGTCGCCGCGGTTCGTGAGCACCGACTCGCGGTCGACGACGGCGAGATCGCGGTCCGCGAGTTCAGGCCGGCGACCGGCACCCTGCCGGCCGTGGTCTACTTTCACGGCGGCGGTTGGCTGCTCGGCAGCCTCGACTCGCACACGGTCGTGTGCCGCGCGCTGGCCAACGCGTCGGGGGCGGCGGTGTTCAGCGTCGACTATCGACGCGGCCCCGAGTCACGGTTTCCGACCGCCGTCGAGGACAGCTTCGCCGCGCTGCGGTGGCTCAAACAGGAGGCCGATCGCCTCGGCGTCCACCCCGAGCGGATCGCCGTGGCCGGGGACAGCGCCGGCGGAAACCTGGCGACCGCCACGGCGATGCTCGCCCGAGACAGAGGCGGTCCGACGCTGACTATGCAGGTGCTCGCCTATCCGGTCACCACGACCGACCTGAACATCGGCTTCGATGATGCCTACGAAGGGTTCTTCCTCTACCGGGACGAGCTCCAGTGGCATCAGGACAACTACCTCAGTTCGCCACAGCAGCGGTCCGATCCACTGGTTTCACCGCTCGACCACGGCGAGCTGGAGGGCCTGCCGCCGGCGCTGATCCTGACCGCGCAGTGCGATCCGCTGCACGCCCAGGGCGAGCTTTATGCGCAGGCGCTCGCGCGGGCCGGTGTCGCGGTCGAGCACCGTCAGTGGCCTGGGATGGTGCACGGCTTCTTCCAGCTCCCAGGCACCTTCGATGAGGGGACCGAAGCCGTCGAGATGGCGGGCGGCGCGCTGAAGCAGAGCTTCGGGGCGCGCAACAGCTGATGCCCGAAGCGATCTCTCTCAACGGCCGCTCGGTCGTCATCACCGGCGCGAGCCGCGGCATCGGGCGCGGAATCGCGCAGGTCTTCTCGCAGGCCGGCGCCAACCTCGTCCTGCTGTCGCGCAATCAGGAAGCGCTCGACGGAGTCGTCGCCGAGCTTGACGTCGACCGCACCGTGGCCGTGGCCGGTGATGTGCGCCGGACCGAGGACCTCGGTCGCGCCGTCCAGACGGCCCGCGAGCGGTTTGGACGCCTCGATGTCTTCTGTCACGACGCCGGCATCTATCCGGAGACCCCGATCGAGGACCTCGAGCTGGACGAGTGGCACGAGGTGATCGATACGAACCTGACCAGCACCTTCCTGGCCACCAAGGCATGCATCCCGGTGATACGCGAGCAGCGCTACGGACGCATCGTTCTGATCTCGTCGATCACCGGGGTTCTGACCGGGTACCCGGGGCTGTCGCACTACTCGGCCTCGAAGGCGGGCATGTTGGGCTTCATGCGCACCGCGGCGCTCGAGCTGGCCCCGTTCGGGGCCACGATCAACGCGATCGAGCCGGGAAGCATCCGCACCGAAGGCCTTGACTCGTTGGGGAGTGATGCGCTCGCCGCGATGGTCAGGAACATTCCGCTGGGCTCACTGGGTGAGCCGGAGGACATCGCCTACACGGCCCTGTTCCTGGCCTCCGACGGCGCTCGGTTCATCACCGGCCAGACGGTGGTCGTGGACGGCGGGCAGACGTTGCCGGAGATCCCGGTCTGAGCGAGTACGCTCTCGTGCCTCGATGAGCGATCGACCGGCGATCGGGGGGGCGGATCGAGCTCGACGAGCTGCGTCACCTCGCCGTTGCCGGCGAGCTCGACACGGTCGTCTGCGCGGTGCCGGATCTCTGGGGGCGACTGATGGGAAAGCGACTGTCCGCCAAGAGCTTCTTCGAGACCGCGATCGGGGACGAGGGCCTGCACGGATCGGTGTACCTGTTCGTGGTCGACATGGACATGGATCCGCGACCGGGCTACGCGCTCACCAGCTGGGACGACGGCTTCCCCGACTGTCGCTTCGTCCCTGATCTGGCCACCCCGCGCGTCGTGCCGTGGCTGCCGCGCACGGCGATCGTGATCTGCGATCCGATCGAGGAGGACACCGGCGAGTTGGTCGCGATCGCGCCGCGCACGCTGCTCAAGCGCCAGCTGGACCGGTACCGGTCGGCGGGGATGGCACTGAAGTGCGCGACCGAGCTCGAGTTCTACCTCTATGCCGACGACTACCGCAGCGCTTGGGAGCGCCGCTACCGGGACCTGAACCCGGTGTCGTACTACCGCTCGGCTATCAGATCCTGCAATCGACCAGGGACGAAGGGTTCCTCGGCAACGTCCGCGCGGTGATGAACGCCGCTGACATCGAGGTCGAGTTTTCGAAGTCCGAATGGGGCCTGGGGCAGCAGGAGGTGAACCTCCGTTACACGGACGCGCTCGAGATGGCCGACCGCCACGCGCTGTACAAGAACGGCGTCAAGGAGCTGGCGGCGCTCTCCGGGATGGCGGCGAGCTTCATGGCAAAGCCCCGCATCGACGAGATCGGCTCGTCGTGCCACGTTCACCTCAGCGTGTGCGACGAGCGGGGTGAGCCGCCGCTACTTCCCGGCGACGGTAGTTCCGGCATGAGCGAGCTGTTCCGACAGGTGCTTGCCGGATAGGTTCGCTACGGACGCGAGCTGATGGTCATGTTTGCGCCGAACATCAACTCGTATAAGCGGTTTCTCCCCAACCAGTTCGCCGGCACCAACTTCGCGTGGGGGACCGACAACCGCACCTGTGGCCTGCGCGTTGTCGGAGAGGGAAGCTCACTGCGGCTCGAGCACCGGATTCCGGGGGCGGACTGCAACCCGTACCTGCTGATCGCGGCGGTCGCCGCCGCTGGCCTGGCCGGGATCGAGGAGGCGCTCGAGCCACCGGCGGCGCTCGATGCCAACGCGGCCGAGCATCCCGAGCTGCCGCAGGCCGCCGGGACGATGACCGAGGCCCTGTCGCTGTTTGAGGACAGCGCCATGGCCCGGCGGGCGTTCGGTGAACCCGCCTGCGCTCATCTCGCCAACTTCTTCCGGCAGGAGCTCGACGCGTTCAGCCACGAGACCGTGACCGACTGGGAGCTAGTCCGCTACTTCGAGCGCGTCTGACGGGGTTGTCGATTCGACCTGCCGGAGCGAGCCGGACCGGCCATCGCCCGCAGGGCGGCGCGCGTCGTCTCGATGTGGGCGGACATAGCCGCGGCTGCCCCGTCACCGTCGCGTGCGTCGATCGCCGCGAGGATGTCTGCGTGCAGCTGGTTGGCGCTCGGGTGAACCGTTGCGAACACGGCCCCGACCGGCAGGAACATCGCGGCGCGCCCATCGTTGATCGCACGCACCAGCAACGGGTTGCCGGTGGCGAGGCCGATCCGGTGGTGGAACTCGGCATCGGTGGCAATGAAGCGAGACGGCGGAGAGACGTCGCTGGGGTCGTCGGCGCCGGCCGCCAGCGCATCAAGGGTCTTGAGGGTCTCCTTGAGCTGCGCCAGATCGCCCTTCGATCGACGCTGCGCCGCAAGGCGCGCGGCGTGGGGTTCGATCGCCAGCCGGTAATCGAACACGTGCTCGAGCTCGGCCAGCCGGCGGCGCACGAGCTGACGGAGTTCCTGTGGCGTGCCGGCCGGCCCGGCAATCACGACCGTTCCGCCGGCTCGGCCGCGGCGCGTCTCGATCAGCGCCTCGCCCTGCAGGACGCGCAGCGCCTCGCGAACGGTCGTCCTCGACACGGCCAGCTGGCCGGCGAGCTCCCGCTCGGTCGGCAGCTTCTCCCCGGGCAGGAACCGGCCGATCTGAATCGCCCGCCGAATCTGGCCCACGACCAGCTCGTAACTTGCCGGGGTCCGGACCGCCGCAATCGCGTCATGCTCTGGCACCAGCGGCACGACCAGAATGTAACACCGGGATTGGTCTGAGAATGACAATGGTCCATTGGCCTGATGATCAGTCCAATGAGGCGCTCGTTGCCGCGGCGCGAGCGCTCCAAGCGGCCATGCGCGCGGACGGGGCATTGGGCTAGTGTCCGGACCAATACCGGTCACTACGGAGGTGGTCAGAGCGTGAACGACTCGAAACCCGTCGCCCTCGTCACCGGCGGCGCGGGCGGCATCGGCCAAGCGATCAACCGTCGCCTCGCGGGCGCTGGCTGGCAGGTGTTGGCCGGAGATCTGGCCGGTGCGCTCGAGGCCGCCGACCCCAGCGGCGACTCGATCGTGGCCGCCGAGCTCGACGTCACCGACCGCGCCAGCGTCGAGCGATTTGCCGCCCGTGGCGCTGAACTCGGCACGGTCCGCGGCGTCGTGAACTGCGCCGGGATCGTCAGGTTCACACCGATGTCGGGATTCGATGACGGCGAGGCCTCGGCGCTGTGGGAGGTCAACGTGGCCGGCACCGCTCGCGTCTGCGCCGCCGCCGTTGCACAGATGTCGGCCGGGGGGGCGATCGTCAATATCTCGAGCATCACCGGCTACACGGGTCGGCTGCGCGGCGCCTCGCTGTACGGCGCCAGCAAGGCGGGATTGGTCGCCTTCACGCGCTACCTGGCGAGCGAGTTGGCGTCGCGGAGCATTCGGGTCAACGGGTTGGCGCCGGGTTACATCGCGGTGCCGATGAGCCCCTCGATGCACGCCATCTCGGGCGGCGAGGAGGAGGTCATCAAGCAGGTTCCACTCGGACGCCTGGGGGAGACCCACGAGATGGCCGATGTGGTCGAGTTCCTGCTCTCGGACCGCAGCTCATACATCAACGGCGAGACGATCCTCGCCGACGGGGGCGTGCGCGCCGCGTGACCGGTGCGCGCCGCGTGACGGGCGCGCCGCGTGACCGAGGCGGGCCCGGAACGGCGCGTCGGCGAGCATCACAAACGCGACAAATCGGACCCGCGCAGCGCGATTTGGCGCAAAACGCGCCGCTTTCAGGGCGGTTTGCGACGAAGCCGGTCGCATAGCGCCGATTTGTCACGCCTGGCACGCCGCCAGGTGTCGGGCCGCCAGGCGTCCTGGGCCGCCAGGCGTCCTGGGCCACCCGGCGTCCTAGGCTGCCCGGCGTCCTCAGCCGCTCTCGCTCGACGCAATCGGCGGCAGACCCCCCGCCGCGCCGCCGCGCCCGCGAGTGACGCCGGACTACTCGGCCACGAGCGCGTGCTCGCGAACCGGCCGCTCCGTACGGGCGCGCCAGCCGCTGAGCGCCATCCTCCCCGCGGGAATGAACGCGATCACGATCATCACGAGCGCCCATACGAAGGTAGAGGCGAAGGCGTTCGCCAGCGGTGTGGCGACCAGGGAGTGTGCTCGGGCGGGCAGGTGCTGGAGCGCGGCGAGCCCGCCAGAGCCCGAGCGCGAGGCGTGCAGGCCGGCGACCGACGTGAGGTTGCTGGTGATCGCCGAGGCGAGGATCACCGACAGGATCGCGGTGCCGACCGAGGCGCCCGCCTGGCGGATGATGTTCATCGCCGTGCTCGTGCGGGCGATCGCGGACGGCGGCACCGCCTGCATCGCCGCGGTCATGTTCGGCATCATCGCCAAGCCCATTCCGAGCCCTTGGACGAAGCTGCCGGCCATCAGCAGCTCGTAGGAAGTGGTGGAGCCGACGAACACGAATGGGATCATTCCGATCGCGACCAGCGGCAGCCCGGTGGCGGGCAGCCAGGTTGGTCCGTAGCGGTCGGTGAGCCGGCCGGAGACCGGCATCATGAGCATCGCGCCAAGGCCACCGGGAGCCAGCAGCAGTCCGGCCTGGAGCGCGGAGGTGCCGCGAACCGTCTGGTAGTAGAGCGGAATCAGCAGCATCGTCCCGAACACCGAGATCGCGAACAAGAAGAACGATGTGGCGGCGTAACCGGCGCGGGTGTGTGTGAACGTGCGGACGTCGATCAGCGGCTCTGGCGTGCGCCAGCTGTGAGCGAACCAGGCGGCGATCAGCAGCACCCCGAGCGCCGTCGGTCCCCAAGAGCGCGGCGAGCCGAAGCCGTAGGTCGATGACTCCGCGAGGCCGTAGATGAACACGGCCAGGCCGGGGGAGAGCAATGCCATCCCCAACCAGTCGAGCCGGTGGGCGGGCTGGGGCTGATCGCGGTCGAGCACGATCAGCGCGAGGATGAACGCGACCACGCCGATCGGCACGTTGATGAAGAAGATCCACCGCCACGAGACATCCGCGACCAACCAGCCGCCGAGGATCGGGCCCATGATCGGGGCGATCAGCATCGGCACACCGAGGACGCCCATCACCCGCCCCATCCGGTGCGGGCCAGCCTTCCTGGTCATGATCGTCATCACCGTCGGCATGATCAGCCCGCCGCCGATCCCCTGCAGGACGCGGAAGACGATCATCGACTCGGCGCTCCACGACAGCCCCGATGCGATCGAGCCGAGCGTGAACAGCACCAGCGACGTCATGTAGATCCGCTTGGTCCCGAACCGGTCGGCGGCCCAGCCGCTGACCGGAATCACCGCCGCGAGCGCGAGCGTGTAGCCGGTGATCACCCACTGGATCGTCGTCAGCGAAGCGTTGAAGGCGATCGCGAGGTGGTCGATCGCGACGTTGATGACGGTCGTGTCGAGGATCGACATGACCGCCCCGAGCAGGACGACCGCGGCGACCACCATCGTTTCGCGATCGAGGGGTTCTGGCTGGTTCGTAGCTGCCATGGCGTCTCCCAGTTTCTGATCGTACCGGACCGGCTGGTCCGGTTACCCCGTCACCGTCCGTCGGCGCTCGGCACGCGGTCTGGCTACGCCATGTATACGGCGGCCGTGCGCCGCGAGGTCGCGGATGTAGCCGGCGACGACGGCCTCAGACACCATCCCCGTGCGCCGCGCGCGCGACGCGGGAAGCGCCGAGCGCGCGCCGCGGGCGCGGCCGGGCCGCTCGCCGGGACGGGTCGGATACTCAAATTGGGGGCTTGTCATGCTGCCTCGCTTTCGAACTTGTGGGTGGTGAATGTGTTGGCCTCTTCCGGGGCGTCGGCCAACTGCAGGGCGGGCCGGGCGTCACGCTGGCGCAGCAGCACCAGAGCGAGCACGAGGCCGACGGCGATTGCGGCGGCCCCGGCTAGGAATGCCAGCTGGTAGCCGCCGATCAGCGCGCTGATATGCCCCTCGTGGGCGGCGATCAGCCCGCGGGTGTGGTTGGCGGCCACGGTGCTCAGGACCGCCAGCCCGAGCGCGCCGCTGATCTGCTGCGACACGTTCGTGATCCCTGACCCCAGTCCGGCATCTGCGGTGGGCACGTCGGCCATCGCGATCGTCAGCAACGGCATGAAGGCCGTGCCGAGCCCGAAGCCGATCGCGAAGCAGGCCAGGAACACCGTCGGGAAGAAGCCGGTCTGCGGGCCGACCGTGCTGAACAGCAACAGCCCGATGACCGCGCTGCTCATGCCGGCCACCAGCACGGGGAGCTGCCCGAACCGCCGCACCAGCCGCTCGGTGATCCCGCGCGAGAGGATCGCCACGGTGATCGTCCAGGGCAGGAACGCCGCTCCGGTCTGCAGCGCCGAGTAGTGGCGGACGTGTTCGAGATACAGCGTGCCGAGGAAGAACGTCGAGTACATGCCCGTGACCAGGAATCCGCGGACGAGGCTTGCGTGCGCCAGTCCGTGCACGCGGAGGATGCGCATCGGCATGATCGGGTTCTCGATCCGGCGCTCGAGCGCCAGGAACGCGGTCATCAAAACAGCGGCCAGCGAGCCGAATCCGAGCACGTCGACCGAACCCCAGCCGTGGTTGGTCGCCTCGATGATCGCGTAGATCGCGGTCATCAGCGAGGCCGTTACGAGCAGCGAACCTAGCCAGTCGACTCCCTGCTCAAGCCCCTGGCCCCGGTCGCCGCGGATCAGCGCCTGGCCGAGGGCGAAGGTCAGTAGCCCGATCGGGAGGTTGACGAAGAACACCCAGTGCCAGCTCAGGGCCTCGGTCAGCACGCCGCCGGCGAGCAGGCCGAGCGAGCCCCCGGCCACGGATACAAACACGTAGGCGCTCATCGCGCGGGCGCGCTCGGCGGCCTCGGGGAACTCGGTGATGATGATCGCCAGGATCACTGACGCCTGCGCGGCCGCGCCAGCCCCCTGCAGGAAGCGGGCGCCGATCAGAACGCCCTGGCTAGGCGCCAGCCCGCAGAGCAGTGAGGCCACGGTGAAGATGATCAGCCCGGCGAGAAAGACGCGCTTGCGCCCGGCCAGGTCTCCGAGCCGGCCGGCGAGCAGCAGCAGGCTGCCGAACGTGACCAGAAACGCGTTGACCACCCACGTCAAGTCGCTCTGGCTGAAGTGGAGCTCACGCTGGATCGAAGGGAGCGCGACGTTGACGATCGTCACGTCGAGCACGATCATCAGCTGGGCCAGGCAGACGACCATCAGCGTCGCCCAGCGGCGGCGATCGGGCGGAGCGGTTTGTAGAGAGATGAGGTTCATACAGCTCCTGTGGTTTGAAAAATCAGTCCGATGTGACTAAAATGGAGGCCGCCTCCGAAATAACTGGAGGAACCCTCCGGAAACTATACGGAGGCCCCCTCCGGTTGTCAAACGAATTTTTGCCATGAGCACGACCGCTGAACCCGAACAAACCCTCCTCGTCAGGCCGAAGCGCGCCGATGCACGCCGCAACTACGAGAAGGTCCTGACCGCCGCCCGCGAGGCCTTCCTCGAGGGGGGCGAGGCGACTTCGCTTGAAGAGATCGCCCGCCGGGCAGGGGTCGGGATCGGGACGCTGTACCGGCACTTCCCCAATCGCCAGGCGCTGCTGGAGGCGCTGTACGCGGGCGAGGTCGAGGAGCTGTGCCGGTCTGCGGCGGAACTCGATGGCGAGGATCCGTGGCGGGCGCTGAGCCTCTGGTTCGAGCGCTTCATCGCCTACCTGGCGACCAAGCGAGCGCTGGCCGACGAGCTGCTGAACTACATGGACAAGGACGCGCCGCTGTTCCAGGCCTGCCGCGTCTCGATGTACGCAGCCGGCGAGCCGCTGCTCAAGCGCGCACAGGAGTCCGGCGCTGTCCGCTCGGACGTCGAGTTCGGGGAGATCCTGCAGATGGTGATGGGGATCGGCAAGGTCCCGACGACCGACCCCGCCCAGACCGCGCACATGCTCCGGATCGCGCTCGACGGGCTGCGCTTCCGCCCGCAGGACTGACTTCCCCGGCTGCACGGGTGCCGCCGGCGGCACTGACCACGTTCGCGATCAGCGCCGCCAGCCGCTTGCTTCGCACTACCGGCGGTGGTGAGACGGTCGTGCCGCGTCGGCCTCCCGGGCGAGCTTCTTCATGAACTTGAAGAACGCAGCGGACTGGCCGCGGAAGAGCCCATCAGCGGTCAGGAACTTCAGTGCACCCACCGCTGCACCCTCGGTCTCGGTCGGGCGGATGATCGAGCATCTCGGGAATCTGCGGCTCAGGAAGACCGTCGGCTCCGGCATGATCAGATTGGTCTGGAATGCCTCACCTCCGAACGGCGGTGAATTGAGGTCGGGGAACGCAAGCCCGTTGGTCGGGTCAGTCACCATCGGTGCATTGCCGGCCTTATCACTCCAGGTCTGAAAGTGCATCGTTTCGGTCGGACCGATGCTCAGGAGGACGCGCAGCACTTCGGGATCGCTAACTCGCTGCGCAAGCGATGGGTAAAGGCTCGTACCGCCCTGCTCGATGGTCGCGAAGTGAAAGCCGGCCGTGTTGGCGATCGCCTGCAAGTGATCGGGCGGCGTCAAATCGGCGTCGGACCGAGGAATGGCGGTGAACTGGCCCTTCAGCAACCCGGGGACCGCCGGCGGGAAGCTGCCCCCGAGGTCGGGATTCTGGTTGGAACTGCGGTAGCGCGTCCACCAGCTCGTGTCGACCGTGAGCGCCATCAGGTTCGTGAGCCGCTTCGTCTTCTGCGCCCCGGATGCCTGGCTGCTCGGAAGCTTTCGAAACGGCTCGAGGCTCACAGCCTTGCCGCCCCGCGCTTCCAGGTAGGCGTTGAGGAACCTGAAGTGGGTGACCTCATCGTCGGTGTTGTCATGGATGTACTGAGCCATATCGGAGTCGAGCACCGACAGAGCGGTCGTGTATGCAGCACTCCCGGTTCCTCCAGGTACTTCGCTGTCCTGGATGCCGCCCAGCTCGTTGTATTGCTGCCACAAGTCGGCCTCGAGTATCTCGGCGGCCGCGAGAAAACGAAGGATTGCCTCGTCTCCACTCGTCAACCGTGTGCGGGCTGCAGCCAGCGGAACATCGGCGAACATCTCGATGCCGAGTGCTCCAGCGCCGGCGGCGACCAACAGCGACCGACGAGTCAGAGGCGGCCCCTCGGACCCCCGAGCCTCGCTCGCGGTCAAACGCTTCGCCCGCCCGTCAGCGGACCTCGTGCCAGATGCTTGACTACCCATCCTGTCCTCCGTTTCGTCGTTGTCGCCTGGCGCGGTGTGACTGCACCCGGCGGTTTGAGTAAGGCGATCGCAAAGACTCAGGCGCGCACGCAGTCAGCCCACGATGGACGGCCGTTGACATGACACAGACCGCCCTCGCGACCTGAATGCGGCGGAGGGTTACACCACTGAGATCGAGCTCTGGCCTTTCATCGCTTTGACGCCCCGCCTTCGCCATTCCTTCCCGCACGCCCCAAAAGTCTTCGCGGGAGCGAGGGGGGCGAGTCGAGCGCATCTCGCGGCTCTAGTCAGCCATGACCAATAGCGACGACACTCGCCTTCCCTCCAACCCGCTGGATGAGCTCACCGCCCAGCTCCTCGCCTGCGGTGGAGTGCTCAGCCAGATCATCAGTCACATGGTGGCTTGTGCGGCATCAGGCCAATCGGCTCCCGACGCGGCGCCGATACCGGACGTCGCCCACAAATTGATCCGCGACGTCATCGATGAGCTGGCCAAGCGATATTCGCGCCGTGACATCAAGGTCACGGCCAAAATCGTCGCCCAAGCGACGGAGTTGATCGCTGACAACATCTTCTTCGTGCCGCTCGATTCGGACTGAGCTCGCCGGTGAGGATCGGCGGACGCCTCGAGCGAGCACCGTCGGTTTGCGCCGCTAATGGCGCATGATGCGCCGAATCTGGCGTATGATCATCCGGAATGGCTCGTCAACGCAGTACGGATCTCTTTCCCACCGACCAGCCGATCCCAGCCAGTCAGATGATCGGGCGGGACGTCGATGTGCAGGAGATCGCGGCCGGGCTCGCCGCCGGCTCGAACCTGGTCGTCGCCGGTCCGCGTCGCAGCGGCAAGACGAGCGTCTGCGACGCGGTGTTGGTGCGGCTCGGGCGGCGCGGGTTCTACACGGTTTCAGTCGACCTGTTTCGGATCGCCAGCGCGGCGGAGTTCGCGGAGGCGTTGGTGACGGCGACGATCGCCAACCGCTCGGGGCTTCGCCGCGTGATCCATCAGACGCGTAGGGCCGGGCGGCTCGTCGCGGATGTGCTGCAGACGTCGGCGGTTGTGAAGACCAAGGCGCAGTTGGGTGAGGAGATCGAGATCGCCTTCAGTCCGGGGCTGGCGGCTCGTGAACCCGAGCGCTACCTGGACTACGCGCTCGCGCTGCCAGGCCGGATCGCTGCGGCGGACGGTGTGCAGGCGGTGGTGTTCTTCGACGAGTTTCAGGAGGTCGGCAGTCCGAACGAGCCGTACGGGGACGCCGACCGGCTGACAAAGCGGATGCGCGCGATCTTTCAGCGCACCACGAATGTGAGCTATCTGTTCGCCGGCAGTCTCGAGCATCTGATGCGCGATTTGTTCACGCCATCAGATCAGGCTCTGCACCAGTTCGGCGGCTTTCACGACCTTCGGCCGATCGACGACGAAGCTTGGCTGAAGGGACTTGGCGAGCGGTTCGCCGCCGACGACTGTGAGGTTGCCCCGGGTGCTCTCGAGCGGATCATCGCGTACGGCGAGAACCAGCCCCGCAGCACGATGCTGATCGCCCAGAAGAGCCATCTGACAACCGTCGAGCTCGAGACGCGGATGGTCGACCTGGCCGTCGTCGAGCAGGGCCTGCTGGCAGCGATGGCCGGCGACCGCGTGGCGCACGAACAGATCCTTGAGCGCATCCGCAGAGCCCACAAGCTCGGGCTGGTCATCGCTGAGCGGATCGCGCGTGGACAACCCGTGTACCGCGGGCTCGCTCGCGGGGCGGTGCGGCGTGCGCTTGAGGCGCTGCGCGACGCGGGGATCATCGAGAGTCAAGGCCGTGGAGACTGGCGTCTGTCCAACCCACTGCTGCGCAGATACATCCAGACGATCACGCCGCTTTACTAGAAGGCGTCGACTTTGGCGCATGATGCGCCCGATCTGGCGCATCGAGCAATTGGTGGGCTGAGATACAGTGGCCCGCGTGGTCATGCGATGACGGATGCGCTGACGGTTTTCTGGCATCCCGACGTGCTGCTGCACGACACGGGTGAGGGCGTCTTTGAGGCGGCTGCGTCGCCGCTGATCAGCGCCAGCGAGTTGCATCCGGAGTCAGCGCCCCGGATCCTGAACATGAAGTCGATCCTGGAGCGGGGTCCTTTGGCCCCGGCGCTCGAATGGGCGCCGGTGCCGTTGCACGGTGAGGATGAGTTGGAGCTGGTTCACACGGCTACGTATCTCGATGAGCTGCGCAAGACCGCGGCTGCCGGAGGGCGGCGTTACACCGCCACCACGGTTCTCGGCCCCGGGTCGTGGCCCGCGCTGATCGCCGCCGCGAGCGCGGCGATCGAGGCCGCGAAGGCAGCGACAGCACGGCCGGGCGTTCCCGCGTATGCGCTCGTGCGACCTCCGGGCCACCACGCGCAGCCCGCGTGCGCTGATGGCTACTGCTTTTTGAACAACGCCGCCCTGGCGGCTGAGACGGCTCTGCGCGACGGGGCGGAGCGGGTCGCGATCGTCGATTTCGATGTCCACCACGGAAACGGCACTCAGGAGTGCTTCTGGGGCCGGCCGGACGTGCTGACGATCTCGCTGCACATGGACCACGGTCCGTGGGGCGCATCTCACCCGCAGACGGGCGCCGTCTCCGAGCTCGGCGTCGGCGCAGGGGAAGGGTTCAACCTCAACGTGCCGCTGCCGTACGGCACCGGGGACGCTGGGTACGCGCGGGCGATGCACGAGGTCGTGGCGCCGCTCGTCACCAGTTACAAGCCCGATCTCGTGATCGGGGCGATCGGACAGGACGCGAACCAGTTCGATCCCAACGGCCGCCAGACGTTGAGCATGGCGGGCTTTCGCGCGCTCGGCGAGGCGCTGCGGTCGCTTGCCGAGCGGTGCTCGGACGGCCGGCTGGCGCTGGTGCAGGAGGGTGGCTATGCCGTCACGTACGCCGCGTTCTGCCTGCACGCGACCTTGGCCGGCGTGCTCGGCCGGCCAACCGAAATCGATGACCCGCTGGCATTTCTGCCCGACGATGGCGACGGCGCCTCGGCCGTGCTCGCACAGGCCGTGGAGGCACTGAGGCCCCACTGGCCACGGGCGTTCTCGTCGAGCTCAGGCGACTGAGAGCCCTAGAAAGGAACGGTATGGACCCACAGGAACTGTTCGCGTTCGTGGACGAGCACGCGGCGCAGATCGCGTCCCGCCCACAGGATCTGGCGTTTGAGCCCGACGAGTACGCCGACCGGTTGCGTCGGCTGCAGTCGGCCATGGAGGAGGCGAAGATCGACACGTTGATCGTCAGCGCTCCCGACGCGATGTGCTGGCTGCACGGCTATCAGGCGCGCTGGTACAAGAGTCACTCCACGACCGCCTGGCCACCGTTCCACTGCACGGCGGTGCACCTCGGCGACGAGCGGCTGCTGCATTTCGACATGGAGCGCCACCGCTATCTGATTCCTCGCACTTCGGTTGCCAGCGACCTGCGGCTGAGCTCCGCTGCAACGTTCGAGCAGTGGCTTGCCTTCTTCCTCGGCGAGCTGAAGGCCGAGGGCTGGCTCGGCGGCACGGTCGGGATCGAGAAGTGGAGCTCGGTTCCGAACCGGGCGACGAGCGAGATGATTGAAGCCGCTCTCGAAAGCCGAGGCTGCGCCGTCGTCGACGGCACTCTCGTGAGCCGGAGGCCGAGGCGACTGAAGTCTGCCGCCGAGCTCGACGTCCTGCGCAAAGCCGCCGAGGTCTGTGACGCCGGTCTGCGCGCCCTCCAAGCGACCCTCGCACCCGGTGTCACCGAGCTCGAGGCCTGGGCAGCGATGGTCGGCGCGATGATCGCAGCCGGCGGAGAGCCGGCCGCGCTCCAGGAGAACGTGTGGGCGGGAACGAGCCCGCTGATCCACGCGCTCAGCTCACGGCGCCAGTTCAAGGCAGGCGAGATCGTGTGTACCGACCCATGCGGCGTCGTGCACCGCTACCACGCGAACGCCGCCCGCACGCTGTCGATCGGCGAGCCGGAGCCCACGGCGGTCGAGCTGATCGATGTGCTCGCCCAGGGCATGAAGCTGTTCGAGGAATCCGCCGCGCCCGGGGTTCGGGTCGCCGATATTCAGCACGCTCTCCGGGCCTTCTATCAGGAGGCCGGAGTCTGGGAGCGCCGTGGCTGGCTCGGCGGCTACGAGTTCGGAGCTTCCTTGCCGCCCGACTGGGTGGGTGAGTGGATGTTCTCCGTCGATGACGACGACTCAGCGGACGTGTTCGAGGAGGGCCTGGTGACGAACTACGAGAGCGTCATCGGCCTGGTCCTGATCGACACCTTCATCATCGGCCCCGGCGGCGCCGAGCGGCTCAGCTCGGTCCCGCGCGAGATCCTCGTCGCCTCAGGTTAGAAATCGCCGAGCGGACCTGACCCCGCCCGCGGGACCGTGGTGTATGGTCCCAGCGCCCGGGGTTGGAGGAGAACGGGGTGAGATGGCAGCGCTGAACGACGACGACCGTCTTCTGCTCGAAGGCACCTATTGGTGGGGTCCCGCGACGCTGTTTCGCTGTGAGCTCGAGGCCGACCCGGCGGCGTGCGATCTGGCCCTCGTCGGGGTGCCCCACAGCTCGGGGAACGGGTCCACGGAGCGCGATCAGCACCTCGGGCCACGGGCGGTCCGAAACGTCTCGGGCCTGCAGCGGCGGATGCACGCCGAGTTCGGCTTCTCGCCGTGGGAGGCCTGCCGGATTCGCGACCACGGCGACGTGCCGCTCCCCGAGGCCAACAACAACGAGCAGTGCATCGAGCGGATCAAGCACTTCTTCGAGCGCCTGGGTGTCGCCGGGACACGGGCGGTCAGCATCGGCGGTGATCATTCGATCACCGGCGGGATCCTGCGCGGCCTGGCGAGCGAATCGTCGGCCCTGACCGGCGGCGAGCCGGTCGCGCTCGTCCATCTCGATGCGCACATCGACGCCTACGAGTCGCTCGCGCATTGGTTCGGGGCCCGTGACAGCGCTGCCCACTGGGCCTCGTATCTCGTGCACGAGGGCCGGGTCGATGCCAGCGCGAGCGTTCAGATCGGGATGCGCGGCAATCCCCGCAGCTCAACCTGGCTCGATCCAAGCTATGAGCTCGGCTACGAGGTCGTCCCGATGAACCGCTACCGGGAGATCGGACCGGAGGTCTGCGTGGACCTGATCCGCTCGCGGGTCGGTGACCGGCCGACCTACATCACATTCGATCTCGACTGCCTCGATGCGACCGTCGCGCCGGCTGCCGCCAACCTCGAGCCTGCCTACACCGGGTGGACAGTCGACCAGGCGTTTGCTCTGCTTCGCGGGCTGCGCGGCCTCAACGTGATCGGTGGCGATGTCGTCTGCCTGGTCCCGACCAAGGACAGTCCCAACGGCATCACCGCGATGGTCGCCACCGCGGCGATGTTCGAGATCCTGTCGCTCGCCGCTGATCAGGCCGCAGACCGCAGCGCTCGGACGAGCACAGTTACGTCGGCGCACGAGCAACCGACGTGAGTGACATACCCACCACGCATGACACCTGTAAGAGGAGTTGACGCCATGAGCCTGATGTCGCGCCGCACTTTGTTGGAGAACAGCGCCAAGGGTGGGTTGGCCCTGAGCGCCGGGGGTCTGATCGCCGCCTGCGGCTCGTCGTCGTCCTCCTCCAGCAGCTCGTCCGCGTCCAGCAGCGGTGCGAGTGGCACGCCCAAGCATGGCGGCACGATTCACGCCGGGGTGACAGGCGGTTCGAGCTCGGACACATGCGACCCCAACCTGCTCGTCAACAACACCGACTACGCCCGGGCCCAGAACCTGTACGACGCGCTCGTCTGGCTGACCCCGGACGCTCGGGTCTATAACAGGCTCGCCGAGGAGATGACGCCCAACAAGGACGCGACAGTGTGGACGATCCGCCTGCGCAAGGGGGTGACCTTTCACGACGGGAAGGAGTGCACCGCCGATGACCTCATCTACTCGATCAACCGCGTCGTCAACCCAAAGAGTCCAGGCGTCGCCGCCAACGCGTTGAAGGGGATCAACGCGAAGGGGATGAAGAAGCTCGACACCTACACGGTCTCGGTCCCGTTCTCCGGACCGTACTCGACGCTGGTGGACACGCTTGCCAACAGCACCACCGTCTTCATCGTCCCGGTCGGGTTCAATCCTAAGAAGCCGATCGGCACCGGTCCGTTCAAGCTCGCGAGCTTCACCCCCGGTCAGCAGACCGTGTTCTCCCGCAACGCGAATTACTGGGACTCGCCACTGCCGTACCTCGACCAGGTGACGATGACCGACTACTCAGATGAGACAAGTCAGGTCAACGCGCTGCTCGGCGGCCAGGTCGACCTCGTCAACCTCCTGTCCCAGGACACGATCGGGACGGTCACGGGTTCGGGCAAGAAGGTCGTGATCTCGCCCGGCGGTGGTTGGAACCCGTTCACGATGCGGGTCGACGCCGCTCCGTTCAACGACGTCCGGGTCAGGCAGGCGTTCCGGCTGGCGGTCGACCGCCCGAAGATGCTGCAGACCGTGTTCGGCGGCCACGGGACGATCGGCAACGACGTCTTCGCGATCTGGGACCCGCAGTATGACCACAGCATTCCGCAGCGGACGTATGACCCCGAGCAGGCCAAGTCGCTGCTCAAGCAGGCCGGCCACTCGAATCTGTCGATCGAGCTGGTGACCGGCGATATCGCCCAGGGCGTGATCAACATGGCGCAGGTGTACGCACAGCAGGCGCAGAGCGCCGGGATCAACGCGAAGCTGCGCCAGATCACGGTCACCGAGTTCTATGGCCCCAACTACCTCAAGTGGGTGTTCGCGCAGGACTTCTGGTACTACCAGCCGTACTTCGCGCAGGTCAACCAGGCCACCCTGCCCGGGTCACCGTACAACGAGACCCATTTCAATAACCCCAAGTACAAGAGCCTGTACGCACAGGCACAGGCGACGCTCGACACCAGCAAGCGGACGGAGATCGCCCACGAGATGCAGATGATCGACTACAACGAGGGCGGCTACATCATCCCGTTCTTCCCGGCGGTGATCGACGGGTACACGCCGAGCGTCAACGGGATCACGAAGTCGAAGCTCGGTGCGTCGTTCAACAGCTGGGACTTCGAGCACATGTGGCGCTCGTGACGCAGTAGCTACGCCGAGTCGCGGCGCAGCGGCTGACACATGCAGTGCACCCCGCCACCTGCAAGCTGGAACTGACTCATGTCCGGGTCAAAGACGGTGAACCCGAGCGCACGCAGCTTGCTGTTGAGTTCGGGTGCCGCCGTCGTCGAGAGGACGCGGTCATCGCCGAGCGCGACGACGTTGCAGCCGAGTGCCATCGTCTCGCGGAAGCCGACCGGAACGATCTCGATCTTGCGTGACTTCAGCCACGCGACGACGTCGGGGGCGGTCGTGTCGAGGCACACCGCGCACAGCTTCTGGGCCAGCATGCAGACCATCAGGTCGATGTGGACGTAGAACTCGTCGATCGGCGCATACATGACCTCGATCCCCTCGGCCTCCATCCAACCTCCGACCTGACGGGCCGAGACCTCCTCGCCGCGCAAACCGGTATAGCCGATCAGCACGCATCCAGGCTCGATCATGTTGAAATCCCCGCCCTCGAAGTTGCCGGCGCTGACGAGGTCGTAGACCGGGATGTCGTGCTCGAGGTAGAAGCGCAGGACGTTGGCGTACTCGCCTCTGCGGCGCGGATTGGCGAGTTGCGTGACGACCGCGCCAAACGGCGTCATGAAGTTGGAGTCACGCGCGTAGACCGCATAGGGCAACTCATCCCGTGCGTCGAGGAGGTGGACGCTGACGCCCGCCTGGCGGTATGCGTCGACCATCTCCGTGTGCTGTCGCAGCGCGAGCTCACGGTCGAAGCGGTAACCGAGCCGCAGGGTCTCGCGCACGAGCGCGCTGTACTGCGCGTTCTCCTCGCCCAGCCAACGGAAGGATTCCGGGCTACCGAGGAGCACATCTCGCAGCAGTCCGTACTCCGAATCGATGCCCCACTGTTCGGACCTCGGCGAGCCGCCATGCGGCTCGCGCGCCTGCAACGCTGGCGTTTGCGGCAAGACCTGATTCACGTGCGCTCCCTCCGAGTGTTTCCCGTGTGCGTCGATATCGTAACCGCCGCGTTCGAGCCCACTCCGGCAATCGACCGGACGCGGGGAAGAAACGGCGCTCCATTTGCGTCTGAGGCGGTTCAGACCCAATCGTGGAGTTGCCCGGATGCGAATCTCGAACAAGTTCCTGGCGGCGCTCGCCGCAATGCTGCTGCTGTCAGTGGCCGATGCCGCGTCGGCCGACGCGCTGCAGCAGAAGTTGGTCATCCCCGGTAGCCAGCTGTTCGGGTTCTCGGTCGCGGTCGACGGTGGCACGCTCGTCGTCGGTGATCCGTCGGACGCCAACGGCAGAGGAGCCGTCCTCGTATACGTGCGGACAGACGACAGCTGGATCAACACTGCCAAGCTGGTCGCCGCCGACGGCGCCTCCGGCGACGTCCTCGGCGTCTCGGTCGCGATCGACGGTGACACGATCGTCGCCGGCGCGTCCGGGCATCAGGTCGGGGACTTTACGAGCAGTGGCGCCGTCTACACATTCGCTCGCACCGGTGCGGCGACGCGCACTCAGACGGCCGAGCTGACGGCCGTCGATGCTGCGACCAACGCGCGGCTCGGGAGTTCTGTCGCCGTCGACGGCGACACGATCGTCGCGGGCGCTCCCGGCGCGGCGATCGACACGCTCGCCCAGCAGGGCGCCGCGTACACGTTCGCGAGTTCCGGCGCGAGCACCCGGGTCGACAGCGGCAAGCTCACCGCCACGGATGGTGCGGCGGGCGATCTGCTCGGCACCGCAGTCGCGATTCGCGGCGGCACGATCGTCGCGGGCGCACCCGGGCATCAGGTCGGCGACCTGGTGGGCAGCGGTGCGGCCTACACGTTCGCCCGCACGGGCACGCCGGCGCGGACGCAGACCGCCGAGCTGACGACATCAGTCGGGGGGACCGATCAGCAACTCGGCGCCTCGGTCGCCGTTGACGCAGGCACGATCGTCGCCGGCGCCCCCGGTGACACGGTGCGCGGTAACGCCGGTCAGGGTTCGGTATACACATTCGCGCCGACGGGCATTAGGGCGCGGACCGAGACGGCGAGGCTCACCAGCTCCGACGGCGCCGCCGGCGACGACCTTGGAACCTCGGTCGCGATCAGCGGCGACACGATCGTCGCGGGCGCCCCAGCCCACACCGTCCTCGTCAATCCCAAGCAGGGTTCTGCGTATACGTTCGCTGCCACCGGCGCCGCGGCGCGCGACGAGACAGCGAGGCTCATCGACGGCGATGGGTCCGCCGGCGCCCTGCTCGGGTCCTCGGTCGCGATCAGCGGTGACACGATCGTGGCTGGAGCCCCGCTCAACGGGTCCGCGATCGTGTCGTTCTCGCCAGCACCTCCGCCGCCGCCGCCGCCACCACCGCCGCCGCCACCACCGCCGCCGCCACCACCGCCGCCGCCACCACTGTCCAAGCCGGTGCTGTCCGGTCTCACGGTCAAGCCCAGCCGGGTTCACGTGCCGGTGACGCAGCGGTCGCTCCGCCAGGCAAAGATCTCATTCGTCCTGTCAGAGAACGCGACCGTGAGGCTTACGCTCACCAGGGTCGTGCCTGGCCGGCTCGTGCACGGAGCGTGCCGGGGTCTCGAATCGGGCCGGACGCGGCCACCCTGCATGCGGCACGTGACCGTGGGTAACGTGGTCCGCGCCGGGCGGAAGGGCGCGAACACGGTGCCGCTCGCCGGACGCCTGGCGCCGCGCAAGCTGCTCGCACCCGGGACATACCGACTCACGGCAATCCCGACGGACAGCGCTCATCACTCCGGTCAGACGCGGACGGTCAGACTCACCGTCTTGAGGTGAGCAACATGACCGTCAGGCAGGGCTACGGGTAATCGAACCTGGGTGCCAATGGGCCAAACTCGGCGCTCGGGACGCCTGCCTTCCTGGCGAGCGGCAGCTTGATCCAGTCGTCGAGCGCGGATGTGTTTCCCGCCCAGTCCCAGGCATAGACCGCCAGCAGGTAGCGGCCCGGTCGTAGGCTGGTGAGTGGAATCGGCCGCGTCAATCCGCCCGCGAGCCGGTACACCCAGTTCGGGATGCACCGCACCTGGGTGAAGAAGCATTTGAAGCCTGGGTTCGCGGCGCCCGGAGCGAAGATGACGGGCTTGAGTTCTGGGGGATAGTTCTGGGAGCCACGCATCGCCCATTCGAGGCCTGTCAACGGCCGGCGTTGGGCGTTGTAGAGCCGCCAGGCGAGCGAGGACGGGGCCAACACCGGAGTCTCGTAGCGCTCGTCGGTGTCAACGAAGCTCTGGGGGTCGAAGGCGCCGACGGTTACGCGCCCGTCAGCGAACACACGCGGGCGTCCGATGACCGGCGGTTCGGTATCTCGGTATGGCCGTAACCTCCCTCCGGGCCTCAGCGGGTTGAGATAGTCCGACGTCGTTCCCTCCGAGAGCGCGACGTGCTTGAAGCCGAACAGCACCTTGCCGATCACGGTCTTGTAGGCGACCACGTACTGGCCGTCCGACACGGTTGGCTGAATGTGCCAGTAATAAAACCGGCCAACATCCACATTCACATCCGCGGTGCCGGGATAGCGAATGTGCGCGTAACCGGACTGGATCGCGTAAACCGGCTGCTGGTATTTCGCCTCGATGTCGACAGCTACATGGAAGTTCGCCGGCCGCAGCTCGTTGATCCCGGCTCGAATTGCATGCTGCTCGTGGAAGGGCTTGAGCGGCCATCCCGGCACTGCTGGTGCCGCGCATCCGACCGAGCACGGCAGACCATCCGCCCAGAACGGCACCAAGCGGTCGGAGCGCGTGGTCCGGCGTTGGAGCGGCGAGATCGAGAACGGCCAGACATCGAGACGGAGCCCCCTCGCGTCCGAGATCGCCGTATACGTTCTCCGCGTATCGATCCGAAGAGCCGGGTCTGAGGCCCGCGCGGCGATGATCGGGTGATCCACCGTCCACGCTCGAGTTCTGTTGATAGCCGGGTTGCGGTCGACGAGAAAGGTCGTACCGTTACGTGTCGCGAACGCAACCATTTCGTGGCCGATGACCAGGGCACGTCTGCTACGGCGGCCGGCCCGCACCCGGACGCGGCCGGACCCAATGCCTACCGCGAGCACGGTCGTGCGTCGACCGGGCGCATGGGAGCCGAGCAGCAGGCGGCGGCACTCAAGCCGCACGTGTCCATACGGTATGCGATAGCGGTTGCCGGAGTAGGAGAAGCTGAAGACCGCGCGATGCGTTACTCGGATCTGATCTCCGACCTGCAGGAACAGCCCGGGACCCGTAGTGGTTCCAGGTGTCGTAGTGGTTCCCCGTGTAGTCGTGGTTCCAGGTGTCGGCGGGTTGCCGTTGGAGCGAGGTGGTGTGCTCAGGCGCTGTCCGTCGCGGATCACCGTGACATGCGCTGGGATCCTTGGCAGAGGGATGTGAGTGGCACAGGCGGCTGTCACCTGCACGCCTCGCTCTGCAATTTACGTCGAACCCGCATGACGGCTGTCCCCCGGAAGTGCTCGGCTGAAGCACCGAAAGCCCGCGGAGATGCTACACGAACGCTTGGCCGGCAGACCTGGGGTCAAACGCGAGTGTCTAGCGCGCGACGCGGAGCGAACTCGAGATTTGACCGTAGTTGCCGGCGAGGTCGGTCGCGTCAAGGCGGACGGTGTAGGTCCCCGCGTGCGCCAAGGCGGGAACCGCAAACGTGTGGCGCCCGTAGCCAAACTCGGCGCTCGTGAGGAACACGGTCCGTCCGTCGCGGATGATGGTGGTCCCGACCCGCGCGATCTTCGAGAGCTGAAACTGGATCGCCGACGGGTGGCCCGCCCGCAGCCGGCTGGTGAGTATTCGCAGCGTCGGAGGCGTCTTCAGATCAAGCTCGAAATGCTTGGCCGTTCTGCAGTAGACAGGTGCGCTGGTAATGGTGCACAGCTGCTTTAGAAAGCCCGTGACCAGGGTGTGGTAATCGAGGCTGTCCTCCTCGCCCGGCTGGTAGAGCGACCAAGCACCAGTGTCAAAGTGAGGAACCTCCGCTCGCGCCTGGGCATCTCCGGCGGCGAACAACCGCGCCGCGGTCGTGTTGCCGCTCACGTGCGCGTAGTCGTGCAGACCAATCAGACTTTGCAGAAAGCCGTTGATCACATCCTCGCTCGGCGAAGAGGCGAACGAGTACTGCAGGTAGCGCATCCCAAGCCTCGTCCTGACGGCAACGCCGGCAGGTGGGGCGGCGCTGAATATCGGGAGCGCTCGCCGAGCGATGTCGAGGTAGGAGGAATCCCCGAGCGAGCGGAACGCATCAGCCAGCGTCTGCAGTGCCGTGCCCTGCGACATTGCGCTCGTCCACGGCGGAGCTCCGCCGTCGAAGCTGAAGTAGTACTCCCAGGCCAGCCCGCCAGAGCGTCTGGCCGCGAGTGGAACGAGCTCGGACACGATCGCGCGGCATTGGGCATCGTGCTTGGGCCCGGCAGTGCAGAGCCAGTCTGCCTTGCCAAAGCTCCCGAGCTCTTGCAGCTCGATGCCCTGACCGGGGTAGTACTCCCAGACCAGCCGTGAACCCGCGAACTCGACCCGCTGCCCGTAGCTGAGCAAGGGCCCGCTGGTCCACCACTCACGGTTGCGGTCGAGCGTCAGGAACAGGGCGGGCAACCGCGATGGGGTTAGCTTCCCGGCAGCTGTAATGGCCTCAAGGTTCTCGATCACCGCCTCGAGCTGGGCCGCGCGGGTTGCGCTGAGCCGTCTGACCTCAGCCAGCGCCGAGTTGAAGCTGGCGCTGTAGGCGCGGTAGGCACTCTTATCGATCCGGTGTGAACGGTACAGACGAGCCAGCCGTGTCCGGACGGTCCCGTCGACGGCGGTCGCCCGCGAGACGAGCCCCGGGACCGAGATGGCCTCGGGAGACGGAGTCAGCGCCGGCGTCGTTAGGAAGGGATCGTTTCGGACCGTCGCGCGACCATCGCGAGCCAACACGACCACCCGCGCCGCCTGCGCACTCGCCGGGTGTCCCCCGAGCGCCCACGCCGCTGCGACCAGAACCGCCAGCCACACGACGAGTGTTCGATTCGAGCCCGTCGACAAGCGTTCAAGTATGGCGAGTCGCAGCGCAACCGTTTCTGGGCGATTGAGCGAAACCGCCTAGGCCGCGTCTGTCGGACGTGCTTGTGAGTCGGGCGATAGGGTGATCAGACTCGTGATGGGTGGCCGATGAACGACACGATGACGGCGACGCTGATCCGCGAGCACGGGGGTCCCGAACGGCTCTTGCTCGAGACCGTGGAACGTCCCCGCCCAGGGTCTGGCGAGGCAGTAGTCCGGGTGGCGGCCTGCGCTCTCAATCACCTCGACATCTTCGTGCGGCGCGGAACGCCGGGCATTGCCGTGCGGTTGCCCCACACCGCCGGCGGCGACATCGCGGGGTGGGTTGAGGAGCTGGGGCCTGGCGTCGCGGGCCCTCGGGTGGGAGCCCCGGTGCTGGTCGATCCGGCCGTACCGACGGGCACGATCGGCGAGAACGCGCCCGGCGGGCTGGCCGAGTACGTGTTGGTGCCGGCTGAGAACCTGATCAGATTGGAGGACGGCGATCGTCTGATCGAGATGGCGGCACTGCCGATCGCCTACGGGACGGCGCATCGCATGCTGTTGACTCGCGCGGCGCTGGGCGCCGGGGAGACGCTCGTCGTCGTCGGCGCGAGCGGCGGGGTCGGGGTCGCCTGCGTGCAACTCGGTAAGCGCGCCGGGGCGCGGGTGATCGCATGCACGAGCAGCGTCGCGAAGGCCGAGCGTCTGCGCGATCTGGGTGCCGATCAGTGCGTGGTCGCCGCCGACGACGGCCATTCCGCGCAGGTGTGGGAGCTGACCGGTCGCCAGGGCGCCGACGTCGTCGTCGACTACTCCGGCGCCGAGACGTGGCCTCAGTCGGTGCGCTGCGTTCGCCCCCACGGCCGGCTGGTGACCTGCGGCGCCACGAGCGGCCACGCGGCGGTCACAGATCTGCGCTACGTGTGGGTGCGGGAGATCGACATCCGCGGCTCGGATGGTTGGACCCGCGACGACCTGCTGCAACTCCAGCAGCTTGTCCGCAGCGGCGAGTTGCGACCTGTGATTCACGCCGTCCATCCCCTCTCGCGGGTGCGCGATGCCCTGGCCGAGCTCGAGCAGCGTCGCACGTTCGGCAAGGTGGTGGTCGTCCCCGATGCTCTCTACCACGAGGTGGCAGACCATGTCCATGAGTGAAGGCCGGATCTCGCCGGTGACCGTACCCTCGGAGGCGACCGGCGAGGTTAAGCAAACGCAGCGGCCGTTGGGTGACTTCAGCGAGGAGTGGGTGCTGAACCGAGCCCGTCAGCAGTACGACACCGGCCGCGCGCGGATGGAGATCGAGCCCGGACGGACCGCGCTGCTGGTGATCGACATGATCGACGAGTTCGTCAAGCCCAACTGGTCGCCGTATTGGGTACCGGATGCAACCCGTCAGGTACCCACGATCCGGCAGGTCATCGACGCCTTCCATGCTGTCGAGGCGCCGGTCATCTTCCTCGCCTACGAGGTTGGGGTGCAAGGGCGCAATTTCCCGATTACCGAGACACTTGTGCCGATCGGCGAGGACGTGGCGAATTACGCCAGCAGCATCCTTCAGGAGGTCGCGATCTTCGAGGAGCTCGAACCGTCCGCGAGCGACCTCGTCGTGCTCAAACACTGCTACTCGGGCTTCCACGGCACCGAACTCGACCTGGTCCTGCGCGGCCTCGATATCTCGACGCTCGCGATCGCTGGAACGATGACCAACTTCTGCTGTGGAGCGACGGCGCGGGAGGCTTTCTGGCATGGGTACAAGGTCGTGTTCGGATCCGACATCAACTCGACCGACGATCCGAAGCTGCACGACGCCGAGCTGCAGACATTGCGGCGAGGGTTCGCCCGGATCATGAGCTCCGATGAGATCGTCGATGCGCTCGGGCGGTGACGCCGGCGCCTGGCGCGAGGAGCTCGAGGGTCGGCGCGCACGTGCTCGCGAGCTGACAGCCGCCGCCGGCGCGGAGGCCCTGCTGGTGTTCGGCTGTGACCGTCACGGCCAGGGATTCCGGTATCTGACGGACTTCGAGCCGATCCTGGGCGACATGTGGCTCCTGCTCGACGACAGCGGGGTGCGCTGTGTGCTCACCTTTCACTGGCAGCTGTTGGAGGCTCGGGCCGCGTCGGGTATCGAACGGTGGGACGGGGCTTCGGACCCGGTGGCGCTGGTGGTGGCCGCGGTCCGTGACACCGCGGTACGCCGGCTCGCGCTTGCGGGCCTCGACCGCCTACCGGCGCCCGTGTATGCGGCAATCCGGGAAGGCATTCCGGATCTGGAGGTGGTCGACGTCGGCGCCGAGCTCGCCGCGCTGCGCCGACGCAAGAGCGCGCTCGAGCTAGAACGTTTGCGAGCGGCGGCCCGCGTCACCGATCAGATGCTGGACGCCGCACGCGACCAGGCCCGTCCCGGCGTGACCGAGAACGAGATCGTCGCGGCGCTGTCAGCCGTCATGCTGGCGGCGGGCGGCGCGTTCGCGTTCGACCCGACAGTGGTCTCCGGCGTAGACGAGCCGATCCCGATCCGGCGCCCGACGGATCGGCCGCTGCAGCTCGGCGACACGGTGATGGTCGACGTTGGAGCCGAGATCGACGGCTATCAGGCCGACGCAACGCGAACGTTCGTGATCGGCCCGGTCGGTAACCGCCAGCGCGAGGCGTGGGAGGTCGTGCGGCGGGCATACGAGGCGGCGGTCGCGCTCGCGCGCCCGGGGGTGCCATGCCGCGAGCTTCACCGGGCCGCGAGCGCGGTGATCAGCGACGCGGGGTTCACGGTCGAGCTCCGAATCGGCCATGGGATCGGGCTGGCGACGTCGTATGAGTGGCCCAGTCTTGACACCGAGGAGGCACCGCTTGAGCCGGGCATGACGATCTGCATCGAGCCGGGGGTGTACTCACGGGGCATTGGCAACATGAAGCTTGAGGACGACTTCGTAATCACCGACGGCGGCTGTGAAGCTCTGACCAGCAGCGACGCCACGCTTCAGGTGCCGGCTTGATCGCCGCGCGAGCCTGGATGCGCGCGGCGAACTTCGCGCAGGTGGTCGACCCGGCGGTGGCGCTCAGGCCCGATCAGACCGCGCTGATCGAACGGGAGATCACGCTCAGCTACCGCGATTTGGACCGGCGGGCGCGTCGTTTTGCGGGCGCACTGGCGGCCCGCGGCGTCGGTCGTGGCGACGTCGTCGCGCTTGCGACCGGCAACGACTGGCGCTTCGTCGAGGCGCTCTTGGGCACGTTACGCCGTGGCGCTGTGGCGCTGCCACTCAACGTCAGGCTCGGCAGCGACGTGCTCGACTACATCCTGGCCCACAGCGAGGCGAAGCTGGTGATCGCCTCCGAGCAGCAATCGCAACGTATCGGCGATCTTGACCGCATCGTCGTTGGCGACGCCTATGAGGCGGCGCTGGCTGGGGCCGACGAAAGCCACGTCCCAGCCGCTGCCGAACCGGTCGAGGCCGATCAGCTGGCGATGCTGCTGTACACGTCCGGCTCCACTGGGCGGCCGAAGGGGGTCATGCTCAGCCACTCCAACACCTGGTGGCAGGCGCGATCGATGGCGCGGACGATGCTGCACGACGAGCATGACCGCGGGTTGGCGATGGGGCCGCTCTACCACGCAAACGCCCTCTGGCTGATCCTGCTGCCGATGCTGTACACCGGCGGCAGTGTCGTCATCCTGCCCGAGTTCGACGCCGGCGCCGCCCTGGCCGCGATCGGCGCGCACGGCGTCACCTACACGTCCGGAACGCCCTCGATGTACACGATATTGCTGTCGCACCCCGAGTTCGAACGGTGCGACCTGCGCAGCATCGAGCTGCTGCAATGCGGCTCCGCGCCGGTACCCAGCGAGCTGCTGCGGCTGATGGTCGAGCACTTCGGCTGCGAGCCGGTCGAAACGTACGGACTCACCGAAGGAGGCGCCAATCTGCTCACACCCCGCTGGGGGGTGAAGAAGCTTGGCAGCACGGGGCTACCGGTGCCCGACGTCGAGATTCGGATCGTCGAGTCTGGCTCCGATGGACGTGACTGCGCGCCCGGCGAGGTCGGTGAGCTGTGGACCCGGTCGCCGGCCAACGCTCTGGGCTATCTGCATGCCCCCGCGATCACCGCCGAACGGTTCGTGGCCGACGGCTGGCTACGGACCGGCGACCTGATTCGGCGCGACGAGCAGGGCTACTGCTTCTTCTGCGGGCGCATCGACGACATGATCAGCGTCGGCGGCGAAAACGTGTATCCCAAGGAAGTCGAGTCGATCCTGCTCAGCCATGCCGCGGTCCGCGACGCCGGGGTGGTCGCCGCGCCGCATCCGATCAAAGGCGAGGCCCCGGTGGCGTTCGTCGTGCTGGAGCCCGGCGTGCCCGCAAGCGAAGGCGACCTGCGCCAGCACGCGCTCGACAACGGCCCCGCTTACGCCCACCCCCGGCGGGTGTTCTTCCTCGACGCGCTCCCGTTGAACGCGACCAACAAGCTGGATCGCGGCGAGCTTGAGCGCCGGGCGACCGAGCTGCTCCCGGAGGGGCTCACGCCCGGCTCCCAGCCGACGGCGCGATGAGCACGGACGAGCCCGGAGGGGGTATTTCGCGAGCAGAAGCTGAGCAACTTCTGCTTGCGTGTCCGCTGCACGCCACGATCGGGCTCGAACTGGTGGATTGGGAGCCTGGGCGCACGAAGTTTCGCTTCAATCCTCCGGCACTGGTGCGCTTCGGCGAAGCCGGCGTCGTGCACGGCGGCGCGGTGACAACCGCCTTGGACGTAGCCGCGTGCTTTGCAGCGATCGCCGAGACCGGGCATGACTGTTCGACGGTCGACCTGCGGACAGACTTCCTCCGGCCGGCGCTGGACTCAGGCTTCGAGGTGGAAGGACAGCTGCGTCGCACAGGACGACGACTGGCATGGGCGGACGCCACGCTGCTGACGGTGACCGGACGGCTGGTCGCCAGTGCCCGCGGCGTCTTCACCTGGTGAAGGCGCAACGCGGTTTCGCTCAGCGTCCGAGATCGCGGGCGTGGATAGCCGCTCTAATGGCGTCCAGGTAGGGCTGATCTGAATGCTGGATCTCGGCGGGCAGTTCTCGCAGCGGCTTGAGCGATTTGTGAGTCGGGTCTTGACCGCTCATCCAAGCGGCCCACGCGTCATGCACGTCTTCAAGCACCACCCGGTCGCCCTTCGCCATCGCAAGCACCGCGTAAATGCGGAACAGGGCCGTCGTATCGCCGTCGGGAACGAGCTGCGGCGGGATCTGACGGCGAATCGCTTCTGCCAGCTCGTCGACGTAGCTCAACCGGTTGCCTGCCGAATCAGCTCGGCGACGTAGATGACAACAAACGCCAAAGGCACGATTCGCTCGACCGTTCCCAGTTCGTGATACCCATCCAGCCACGCCCAGAAGCTCTTCGGCGGCCACAGCCTCAGCGGCCGCTTTGTACTCTCCAGGTGACGCCACTCCTCAGAGAACAGCTGCAACGGCAGGCGAATCTCGATTGCGTTGATCACCTGAAATTTCGCCTGGTTGAGCCTGCGGTAGCTCTGCAGGAGCCACCACCACGCGAGCGCGAACACGATCCCGGCCACCGCGACATACCATCGCAGGTCAGTGCTCCCGAGCAGCGCCGCGAGCCCCGTATTGACGCTAAGAAAGAACGTGTTCGCCAACGCGCGGCGCGCTGAGATGCGGTCGGCCATCTCGACCGCGAGCTGGTACAGCTCCAGCTCGACCGACTCGCTTGTGTCACCGCCGGAACCACTTCGCTCTGCATCGCTCACGGTCGAGATTCTCTCAGCGATATTGGGCGGTCGAGGATTTTGCGGCCGCGAACGCCGCACGGTGCGGTCAGTGAATGTGCTCAATGTCGAGAGATTCCACGTCCCGGATGCCTCCGAAGTGTCCTCGCTCGAAGCCGCCCACGACGTAGATCTTGTGATCCAGAACCGTGGCGCCCACGTAATCTCTGGGCGGATCGAGCGCCGGGATTGACTGATTGGGCTGGCATTGAACCGCGCCGGTATTGCCGGCGTCGGTCCCGCCGGTCATAGTGCAGAAGCCTGAGCCGACGGCAACCGCAGCGTTGCCGGTTACGGCGACCACGGGCTGGCTCGGCGTCACTGACTCACCCCTGACGACGTCCACAAGCGACGCCGGCTGCCCAGTGGCGTTCTTTCCGCCCACGAACCAAACGGTGCCATGGCCGTCGCTCGCGCCGCCGAGATGACTACGTGCCTGCTGAAGCTGGCCGATCGCACTCCACTGGGTCCCACTAAGCGACCATACGTCGGCCCGTGCGTGCAGGTCGCCATCGGCGCCGCCGGCGAAGACGATTCGTTTGCCATCCCAGGCCGCTGCGCCCGCGCCGCGCGGGCCCGGCAACGGTGAGTCTGGCTGCCAGGTCCCGGTCGGGCTGTCGAGCCGGAATACCGTCGCCACGGCCTGGCCGTCTGCTCCGAAACCGCCGAGCACATAGAGATGCGAACCGTCTGAGACCATCGCAGGGTGATTGAGAGCAGCGGGCAGTGATGGTCCGGACCGCCAGACGCCAGTTCGCGGGTTGTAGTGGTACACGAGCCTCACGTCGTGGGTGTGCCCGCAGCCGCCTGCCGGGTTGGCGCAGCCGCCCGCGATCCACACTTCCCGTCGGTACGTCGCGACGCCGGCACCCTCGAGCGGCGTGGGCAGGCTGGTTACCCGCTGCCATAGAGGCGCGCTCGAGGAGGACCCGGACGTGAGAACGATCACCGCCACAACGACCGCGACGATCGCGGCCGCGACGGCTGCCAGCACCCGCGGCGACCGCCATCCGGTGGGATGCTCTCGAGGCGGCATCGGATCTGGGCGAGGCGCGGACCGGACCGTTTCGCGATCCGGAGGGATTGTGGTTGCCTGCTGAGGTTCAGCCTCGTGTTCGGGGAAGGCTTGGCGCTCGGCGGTTGCTTCCTGCTCCCTTTGCGCATCGGCGCTGGCCGCCGCCGCCGACCCCGTGTCTTGTCGCGTGGGTGTGACCGGGTCCCCTCGACGTTGCGGTGTCTGACCTGCGTCCCGCGCGTCTGGCGCTTGATCGACGCGGCGATGCTCGGCTGCTTTCCTAGCTGCTCTCTGAGCAGCGACCCTTTCAAGTGCCGTGACAAGCTGCTCGACGTCTAGTTCCCAGTGCGGGCGGGAGAGCTCCACCGCTTGCCGGTCAAGCAGTGGCACGAGGTTCTCGGGTAGGTCTCTGGCCTTCGGGATTGTCGCGCCGTGAATCAGCACCGGTACGACTCTGGTGTCTCGATCGAGCCCAGCCTCGATCTCAAGCCTCACGTAGTCCTTGGGACTGTCGAGACGCCGCCTGCCCTCGTCATCGGTTGCTGCCAACCAGTCTCGGCCAATCACGACGAGCAGCACATCGCACTGCCCGATCCAGTCCGCCACCACCTGACCGAAGTTTGAACCGATTTCGATGCTGTCTACGTCGACAAAAACGTGATCCCGACCAAACCGATCGAACAACGATGAAGCAAGGCGGTCCGTGGCGTCCGGCACGTCGTCGCGCCGATAGCTCACGAATACATACGGGATCGCGGTGAGCATCCCCGAGGTGTCGAACCCCGGAACCGTGCCTCGTGCCTCGCGATCTGCCATCGGCTCCCCCTCCCATCCGACGCGTAGGGCTACGAATCGTACCGCCGAGTACGTTCGCCTCCGTGCGTGTTTGCACAGAGCGGCGTTAGCCCACACCGCCAGTGGTCACGAGGCTCCGGCCAACTTCCATAACCCTAGCTATTAATCTGCAAACCTCACGTTCGGCGCAGATCGACGGCGGGGCTGTCCGGTGTGACGTTGTCCACTGCGACGCAGTTGTCGCGCAGGGTGACGGCGTCGTCGTCGCTGAGTGTGAAGCCGCCGCTCCAACTGGCCGCAGGACGGGCAACCTGACTTGCAGTGACGTTGAGATTCAGCACGTACTCGCCGGCGGCCAGGATTCCAGGGATTGGATAGATGCTGAAGTAGATCCACGTCGCGGTCGCCCTTCCGGCTCGGAGCGATCATCGGGCTGACCCATCCGGCGAAGGTCCACCACGGCTTGAAGGTCTTGCCAGGCTGGCCAGCATCGCCCGGGGTCTGGAAAGCTCGCCATTCCACGGCCGCGTTCCATGTTCCATCCGCGCTCGCAAGCGTGCCCGCCAACTTCGTCACGAGTGCGTCCGAGGCGCCCTCATTGATCAGTGACACTGGTAGTGTCGCGCCAAGGTCGAATGGCCCTCGCCGTAGGCGAGAAATACGTTGTCCCCGAGCGCGACGCCGAGCTTTGGCCGTTTGAGGTACTGCTCGTAGACGGTCACGGCGAACGAGAGCACGGCGACGCCCAGCGCGAGCACCGCGAGAAGGTCTGAAGTCGTCAACGGATGGCACCGTACTACGCCTTCGGCTATCTGTTCGGCATCGCGGGTCGCGGCCGACGACGTACACGCGATCGAGCGCACGCCCGGCGCCCTCCGGGTTCGCAGGTGCGCTGCGGCGTATAGGATTGGCCGATGGCCGGTGGCAGCTTGTCACTCACGGTGAGACAGCGGCTTGGGCACCAGCTGGCCAAGGCGCTCGCGGGACTCCCGCCCGCAATGCAGGTGCGCCTCTCCGGCAAGCCCGCCGTCCGTATCGACGGCGACACGCTCGCTCCGGAGGTGCAGCTGTCATTGGCGTTGCTAGCGCGCCGGCGCGAGCCGCCGCTCGAGACGGTGACGCCCGCCGACGCGCGTGAGCTGCGCCGGCGCCTCGCCGGGGTGTACGCCGGTCGACCAGTCGCCGTGGGCGCGGTCCGTGAGCTCGAGATCGATGCGAGCGTTGCGATCCGTGCGCGTCACTACATCCCCGTGGCCGACGGCGGCTCGCCGGCTCCGTTGCTGGTCTACTACCACGGTGGCGGGTTCACCTTCGGGGACCTGGATACGCATGACGGCGTTTGTCGTCTGCTCTGCCGTCATGCCGGTGCGCAGGTCCTGGCTGTGGATTACCGCTTGGCGCCGGAACACCCGTTCCCAGCCGCGGTCGAGGATGCGCGCGCCGCGCTTGCCTGGGCGTATGCGAACGCCGGTGAGCTCGGTGCCGATCCCGCCAGGGTGGGTGTCGCCGGCGACAGCGCCGGCGGCAACTTGGCTGCCGTCGTCGCCCAGCTCGCTGCGCGCGACGGCGGGCCTGCGCCCGTGCTTCAGGTTCTGATCTATCCGGCGGTCGACTTCACGGGCCGGCGTCGCTCGCGGGAGCTGTTCGGCGAGGGATTCCTTCTATCCAATGCGGAGATGGACTGGTTTGAGACCAACTACCTGGGCCCCGAGTGGGAGCACGCGAGTGACCCGCGGGCGTCACCGCTGCTGGCCGACGACTTGTCGGGGCTGGCGCCCGCGTTGGTCGTGACCGCGGCATTCGACCCGCTGCGCGACGAGGGCGAGGAGTACGCCAGGGCGCTGCAGGCGGCGGGAACGGCTGCGACGTTGCGTCGCTTCCCGGGGCTCATTCACGCCTTCATCGGTGCAACCGGTGTCAGCCGCACGTGCCGTGACGCGGTTGTCGAGATCGCCGGCGCGACGCGAGCAATGTTCGCGGCGACGATGTCAGAGCACCCACCTCCAGGGTCCGACGGCGCCGACGGCGTCGCTGACGAGTTGGTTTCAGAGCCGGCGCCTGGGTGACCTGCGCGCCGAGGTTCGCTTAGCGCCGGATCCGCTGCCGGGAGCGGCTGATTTGAGGCCGACCGCTCCCTTCCAGCAGCGTTCGCGCTACTTCCTGGTGTGCGATCCCGTCACCGACTTGCCGGCACTGTCCACAACCCTGCGTAGGAACTCGTATTGGGTGTGGACCAGGCGCTCGGCCATTTGCAGGGCGGAGTCGGTGATCTCCTCCCTCTTGGACTGACCCTCGCCATGCGTCGGCAGGGTCCTGTCGACGGTGTCGAGAAACTCGCGGACGGCGTCGATCGCGGTTCGCGCCCTGTCTTCGAGTGACTTGAACAGGTCCTCGGAAAGGTCCGCGGGCCGCTCGATCGGGCTGCGCCCCTTGGGCTTCGATGGGGCTCGGGAGCGTTTGCGACTGGCCGCCGCTTTCTTTGTGGCCGGTCGGCTCTTGGTCTTTGCTTGTGGCATCAGCTCCACCTCTCTCGGGCTCGGTCGCTCGTCAGATTGGTTCGCGAAAACTGATTGGCATCCACAGCCTCCGCCCGTCGGTGACGGCGTTACGCCGGACAGGTACCCGTTCCATCCGCGTAAATTCACATGCTGACGCGGGGGACTACGGTTCTCATTTCGCGGCCCGTCGCGATGCGGCGTTGCCGTTGCGGTGTAGTAATCGAGCGCGATGTTCGAAGCACAGCCGTTGTCCGGCGCCGGTCGACCCCTCCGGGTCCTCTTCAAGCGCTGGTCGACCGTTACGACCAAGCCGTGTTCGAGCCAGAGCGCGGCACCGCTCGCGTCCGGCTCGCCGTTGTTGGAGGCGACGCGTGGGACGCAGCGCTCGACGGCGTAGGGGCGCGCCTCGTACGCGCCGACCACGAGGCCGGCGCGATCCTCACCGCCGACATGCAGACGCGGGCGGCGATTGCCGAGGATGTCCGCGGCGGGATGGACGCCTACCGCACCGGCCGGCTGACGGTCCGGCAGAACCTGCATCGCGGCATCGGATTTCTGGCGGCAACGAGCGGGCTGACCGGCCCAGGGCGCCTACGCTTCCGGATCGTCGCGACCCGCCGCGCGCGACTGTCGACCATGGAGGCCGGGCGCGGGCCAGTGGTGGTCGCCGTTCATGGGCTCGGCGCGACCAAGGGCTCGTTCCTCCCAACCGTGGTCGCGCTGAGCGGACCCTTTCGAGTGATCGCGGTTGACCTCCCCGGCTTCGGTGACTCCGATAAGCCAATCGGCGCCAGCTACGACCCCCGGTTCTTCGCCCGCGCTGTCATCGACCTGCTGGACGCGCTCGAGCTCGACCGCGCTTATCTCGATTGGCAACAGTCTCGGTGGGCGCATTGCGCTCGAGGTCGGGCTCCTGCACGCTGACCGCGTCAACCGTCTCGCGCTGCTCGCTCCCTCGCTGGCGTGGCGGCGGGGGCGGTCGTGGGCGCCGCTGGTCAGGCTCACGCGGCCGGAGCTCGAGCTGGTCCAGCTCGCTCCGCAGCCGATCGTCGAGGCGATCGTGCGCCGCATCATTGCGGGCGCCGACGACGGCTGGACGGCCGCCGGCGTCGACGAGTTCCTGCGCGCGTACCTAACGCCGGCCGGGCGTGCCGCGTTTTACGCCGCGGCACGCCACATCTACCTGGAGGAGTCCCTCGGTGATCAGGGGTTTCTGGACGCGCCTTCGTGACCTGCAGCCCGAGCCGCTGTTCGTCTGGGGTCGGCGCGATGAGCTCGTCCCGATCTCCTTTGCGCGGCATGTCGCCGAAGCGCTGCCACAGGCTCGTCACGTCGAGCTCGACTGCGGGCACGTGCGCAGATCGAGCGCCCCTCACAGACCCATGCGGCGATCACCGAATTTTTGAGCGATCGCCTCAGCTGCTGCCGTCTGCGTGACGGCCCACGAGCCCGGCTGTGCGATCGGGACTCTGGCGGGGGACCTCACCGGACGTGTGGCGAACCGACGTCAGGAACCCCGACGCCGCGTGTAGCCGTGGCGCCCGCGAGCAGCTTGAGGTCCACAAACGCGTGCTCGGCCGCTTCTCAATGCGGCCGAGCCGGGACGCTGACTAGCGCCGACGGGCGACTCGCCGGGACGTCCGGCGCGCCATTCTGCGGCATGCAAACATCGGAATGCCTCCTGGGTTGATCGTTAGCCGACGGTTGTCTGGGTATCGTTGGCGTGCAGCGCCTGTGCTTCCTCGGCCGAGACTAGCCCAACCTCGACCAGGTCGAGCGGGCTGATGAAGCCGTCGCTGATCCGGAACCCGCCGGCGCTTGCGACAGCGTCGCGGAGCGGGATCGCCCAGTGATGCTCGAGCAGAACCAACGCCGCGGCGGAGTCGTTCGGGATCTCTGCCAGGACATCCCACGCATTCTCATCGGAGAACACCTGAACGCCGTCCGCTGCTGCTGCCTCGGCGCCCACCTCAGCGCCGAGTTCGGCTCCCTCCTCGCCCTCGATCCCGAGACCGATCAGAGCGCCGATCGTGCTGCCCATCTCGATCGCTTCCTCCTTGCTGAGGTTGCTGAGATGCTGCACCTCGATCTCGCCATCGGCGTCCTTGTGGACGGCAAGGGCATCGATCACCCGGACGGTTCGCTCGTCGTGTAAGCGCTCGAGCTCGGCGATGATGTCGCCGTGGAACTCGGGATGGTTGAAGCCGACGACGATCAGTTGGACAGGTCCGATGGCCATTGGACGCCTCTCTGTGAGCGGGACTCTTTGCCGGACTGTGAGCGGGACGCTTTGCCGGATTACCTATGGGGCGCCGGGACTCGACAGAGTCGGCGCTGCAAGCACAGCTCAAGTCTGCGCGCCGGCCGGCCGCCGCACAAGTGTGGACACACCACTGTTGGGGCTTGTAGACGCCCCCGGATCGCTCCGAGTGGGCCGGCCGCGATCCGGCCCGGGACCGCGAGGGCCGCTGAGGGCAGCGGAGTAGACTCAAGCGCACAAGGCCATTTCACCGCTTCTGCGAAGCGATCTCGCGCAGAGCACCGCCGGCCTAGAGCCGAACGGCGACCCTCACGACAGTTTCGTCCCCAGCGACGGAAGGAGCCACCAGATAGAGCGGTTGGATGCCGACAGTGGCGATCGGCCGCTTGTCAGAAAGGACTTTCCGCATGCCTCTCTTCTTTTTCACCGTCGAGCAACAGGAACGCGCGATCGTCGAGCGGTTTGGCAAGTTCGTGCGCGTTGCCGGCCCCGGCCTGCAGCAGCAAGTCACCGTTCGTCGAGAAGGTGGCCGGCCGCATGAGCCTGCAGGTCGAGCAGCTCAACGCGGATATCGAGACCAAGACCCAGGACAACGTGTTCGTGGTCGTCAAGCTTGCGATCCAGTACATGGTCGGAGCCGAGGATCAGAAGGTCAAGGACGCGTTCTACAAGCTCGACGACCCCGAGGTCCAGATGAAGTCCTACGCGTTCGATGTGGTCCGTTCGCACATCCCGACGATGGACCTCGATGAGGCGTACGCCGATGCCGACACGATCGCAAAGCACATTCAGGACACGCTGCAGACGCAGATGGCGGACTACGGCTACGCGATCATCAAGGCGCTGATCACGAACATCGAACCTGACCAGCGGGTCAAGGACGCGATGAACAACATCAACGCAGCGCGCCGTAATCAGGAGGCCGCGACGGCACAGGGTGAGGGCGACAAGACGCTGCGAATCAAGAAGGCCGAGGCCGAGTCGGAGTCGATGCGCCTGCACGGTGAGGGCGTCGCCGCCGAGCGCGAAGCGATCGCCCGGGGACTCAAGGACTCGTTGGCGATCCTCGCCGACCAGCAGGGCATCGACCCCAAGGAAGCGATGGGGCTGGTCGCGCTGACCCAGTACATGGACACGATCCGGTCAGTCGGCGAGCACGGCAACATGACCACGCTGCTGCTTCCCCACTCGCCGGCGTCGGTCGGCTCGCTGATGGACCAGGTCCAGCAGGGGATGCTGACCGGCCAGCTCGCCGCGGACGCCGCCAAGAGCGGCGGCAACGGCGCGGGGCTCGAGCATTCCGCACCGCAGCAGACACCTCCGAGCCGGAGCCGGTCCTAGATCAACGAGCCGAGGACTCCGATGATGGCCGACACAAGCCCAAGCCAGGGCATGGTCGCCTTCCTCGGTGTCCCGGCAGACGAGCGCCTGCTGGACGAGGACCGCTTCAATCTGCCCGACGCCGAGCAGTACCGGGAGTCAGCGATCTCGACTCACAAGCATGACCGGCTCGTCGCAGCCGGCTCGACGCTGACCGGCGTAACGCTGGTCGGCGGTGCTGCGCTGACGCTTTTCGGCGGCTGGCAGCTGCTCAACAGCGGCGGAGCGTTCGCCGCCATCCTGGCGGCGATCGGCATTCTGCTCGTCGGCACGCACTGGGGATGGGTCCACGTCGCCGAATACGCCGGCCTCAGGATCGACGAGCACCAGCAACATGCGATCGACCGTCGAGGACGTGACTGGCTGGAGAGCCTTGAGCCCTACCCGCGGTTCAGCGTCTCGACGAGCGTGCTCGCCGATGCCTCGACACGCGTCACGCGCGTACTTCATCAGCCGGTGCTGACCGAGCACCACACGTTCACGTTTGTTCGCGAGAGATACGTCGAGAAGACCTTCGACGCCGACGCCCCAGCCGAGCTGATCGCCACGACTGTCGAGTCGATGCGCCGCGAAGCGCGGCTGGAGACCGATCGTCTCAGCGGCCTGTGGGAAGCGGCATCCAGCGCCTACGAGGCAGCGCTCGCCAGCGCCCACGACGACCAACAGGAACTGGCCGCGCAGCGCGCCGCGGCCACCGCGCTGTCAGAACACATCAACGCCTCGCTGCTCGAACCGCCGCTGGTCGAATAGAAATCGATAGAAATCGTCATCTCCGCCCGAGCCGCTTGGCCTGGGCGGGACGGGGCGGATAGCGGCGACGCTCCTCTTTGGTCATCCGGCGGATCACCAGCGAGCCGCTCTCGACCTGCTCGCGGATCAGCTCCAGCTTCTCCTGTCGCTTTTCCTCGGCTCGCTCACGCGTCGTCTTCACAGCTGTCTCCTTCGTCGCCGGCGGGTCTGGCTGATCGAAGAGAGGTTCGCTGCGTCGGCGGGCCGAACCTCGCGGGCGACAAAACGCCTCCCATGGGATTTACCGTAGCACCGCGGCACACGGAATTTCGGTCGGTCCGCCGGATCGGCTTCGATGAGGCGTCGGCGGCGGTGCAAGCGAAAGCGGTCGCCGGCAAATCAGCGCGCTCTGTGCGCGCAAATCAGCGCAGTTGCTGCGGTTACTCCGGGTGGTCTGGACTGCTGTGATCGTCAGCCGGGGCGAGCTCGCTATGCGGTGGGGCTGCGGCAGCTTCACGCCGGGCCACCTTGCGGGCCTTCTTCTCGTCTCGGCGCTCGCGCAGTCGCGCTTCACGACTGAGTTTGGCCATCGTGGTCTTCTTCTTGCCGCGTGAGGACATCTACCACCTCCTGGGTTGGCGCGTTGCGAGCGATCTGGACAATCGCCGCCGGCGGTTGTTCGCTCGGTCGGGCTCCGACAGCGTGCCTGGGGCGAAGCTCGGGACGAGTGGATTCAGCGATGGGGACGTGGTCCCCATCGCTGTCGCCAAATCAGACGGGACTGACGTTCTCCGCCGCTGGGCCCTTCGGGCCTTCTCCGGCGTCGTAACTGACCTTCGCGCCTTCGGCGAGCGACCGGTAGCCGTCGCCTTGGATTGATGAGTGGTGCACGAACAGGTCCTTGCCCGGTTCATCGGGTGTGATGAACCCAAAGCCCTTGTCGTCGTTGAACCACTTCACGGTTCCTGTGGGCATGATTCGCCCTCCTTCGTTCACGTGCGCTGCGTGACACGAGGGGCGCTGATGATCAGCGAACTGGCGAAACGCGGGGCACTGCAGTAACAGCCGAGCGGGTGCTCGGTCGGGACCGACGATAGCGGATGGCGCGGCACATCGCCGAGAATCACTCGACGGAGAGCGCGTTGACGGGCGACATGCAGGTGCTACGGTGTCCAGCAGGAGCACCTCGTCCGGGGATGCGCTCACCCGCTTTCGCTCCCAGGACCTCACGAATCGCGCCGCAACGGGAAGGACCAGCATGTTCGCCGGCTCGGGCCTCTGATGCCCCCATTCTTCATCCCCACCGGCGAAGGTAAGGCCGGCGAGCACACCTATCAGGAGCTCCGTCGGCAGACCGAGCTGCAGATGGGCCGTCCGCCGAATCAGCGCCGGATCATGGAACTCTGGACGCGGCGGGGCAACCTCGATTGCGTGACCGCCGTGGGCGCGCCAGACCCGATCTGGGGCGGCATCGTCACCGCGATTTTCGACATGGGGCCCCACCAACCGTTCGTCGTCTACCGCGAGCACCCGACCGATCCACAGCAGCACGCCTTTGACGTGCTGGGCTGCAACGCCTATTCGGTGTCTGAGTTCGCGTCATGAGCTCGCCGCAGGAGATCGCGGCGATCGAGGCCGAGGTCAACTACTACAGGGACAGCGTCGCGCTTATGCGCGCGCGGCTGTACCGCCGCGGGGACGGAACCACGCCGCGCTTCGAGGAGTTGCAGCGCAGGCTCGACAGTGCCCAGCGGCGTCTTGCAGCCGCTCGCGCTGCCCCGGCGCCCGCGCCGCGGCCGTGACGCTGACTGAGCTGACCCTCGCTGGTGGCGAGCGCCTGCGGGTCGAGGGGGATCCGCACGATGTCGAGCGCGCGATCCTCTCGGCGGCCCGCGGATCGATCCTCGAGCTCGCCTGGATGACCGAGGCCGAGTCGGGGCAGCGGATCGGCGTCAACCCGGATCATGTGCTGATGCTCCGCGCCATCGACCCCAGTTCCGAGCGCCAGTAATCGGGCGCTCCGCGGGCCCAGAAGCGCCGCGGAGACCGGGGCCTGCTGTGGTAGCCTTGGTGCTCGCTCAGCGAGCCAAGGGCTCCTCTCGCTTTCCGGGCGATCTCTTATCAGAGGAGCAGAGAGGCGGTACGCCATGCCGACTGCAACCGAGAGGTTGGTCCGTGGCGACTGGACGGTGAGCGCTCCGTTGGCAGAGGCGCCCACGCCCCGCTGTGAAACCCCGGAATGGCACAGCCTGCGGCTCTTCGGGCGAGGCCGCCACGCGGGCGCGTTCGATGCCGGAGCCGAGGCGAACGACCAGCTATGACGGATCGTGCAGGGCCGCGGCGCCGGAATCCCTCCGGTGACGAGGTCCCGCATCGGAAGCGACCCGACAGCACTCGGCCGCCGACATGAGTCATGCCTGCTGCCACCGCTGCCGGGTGCGCTTCACCGCGGAGGCGTCCACATACCTCAGCGCCTGTCCAGAGTGCGAACGGCCGGTGGAGCAGATTGACGAGCCGAGGCGCCTCGTAGGCTTCCGGCTGTTTGATCCCCTGGACCTCACGGACATCGTCGCCGAGGACCTCGGGGCCTCGCCTGCTGAACCGAGGCCGAGGGGGAGACGCCCGTGACCGATCCAACCCGACGAGCCACCCCATAACCCGGCGACGGCCGGCGCACCGGGTGACGGCCTCGCCTCTATACGCTTGAGAGATGGCAACGAGCTCAGCTCCCAAGGGCGCGCATTCGCGGCAGTCCACGAAGCGACGGGATGATCGAATCCGGGCGGTGGCGCCGATCGAGCGCGCCGAGGTTCATCTGCACGGTCATCGGGTGTACTTCAACATCGCCGGTCAAGGACCCGTCGTGGTGCTGATTCACGGCGTCGCGGGTCGGGCGGCACAGTGGGACCAGGTGCTCGCGCTGCTGGCCGAGACCCATACGGTCATCGCTCCCGATCTTCTTGGCCACGGTGACTCGGCCAAACCGCGCGGCGACTACTCGCTGGGCGCGCACGCGTCGGGCATCCGTGACCTGCTGGTCGGCCTCAACATCGAGCGCGCGACGATCGTCGGCCACTCGCTCGGCGGGGGGATCGCGATGCAGTTCGCCTATCAGTTTCCGGAGCGCTCCGAGCGGCTGGTCCTCGTCGCCAGCGGTGGGCTTGGTGCGGAGGTCCACCTGCTGCTCCGAGCGGCGACCCTCCCGGGTTCTGAATTCGTGTTGCCGGTGCTCGCCCATCCGCGCGTCCTCGACGTGGTCTCCGTGCTTCCCCGAGCGCTCGGGCGAATTGGGCTGCGGGCCCGCCACGACGTGACCGAGATGGCACGCGGCTACCAGTCGCTGTCCAACGCCGATGCGCGCAATGCGTTCATTCACACGCTGCGCGGGGTGATCGATCCAAGAGGCCAGCGAATCAACGCCTCGGACCGCCTCTACCTGGCATCCAAGATGCCGTCGCTGATCGTCTGGGGTCGCCGGGATCGGATCATCCCGGTCACGCACGCGGAGCCGACACACCGGGCGATGCCCGGCAGTCGGCTTGAACTGTTCGATCAGGCAGGGCACTTCCCACAACTCGATGACCCGTTGCGGTTCGCGCGGATGCTGGAGAGCTTCCTCCACGAGACCGAGCCCGCGCGACTCGATACGAGCATCATGCGCGAGCTCGTGCTGAGTCGCGATCCGGAGTCCGCGGCGGCGCTCAAACGCCTCCAGCGCACGCGTGCCTGACTCGCCGAGAGTGCGAGGGTGCCATCATCAAGCTATGCGGCCAGATGACGAAGACAAACAGAGTTGGGAAGAGCTGATGCGCTCGATCGCCCGGGAGATCGGCCGGACGGTTGACGAGCGCATGGCAGAGGGCGACATCGAGCAGATGGCGGAGATGATCGGGATCGATCCAGCGTTCGCGCGCCAATGGGCCGAGAGTGCCGGCGAATGGCTGCGTCAGCAGACCGATGCGATGGCCGGCGAGGAGAGCTTCGGGCGAACGCGGCCCGCGGTGCCCGGGGGCGGCCACGAACTGCTCCCCGACGCCGGTCCCCACCCGCTGGACCTACCGACCGACGATCAGGGTCTTGCTCTGGCGGCGTTGGAGTCCGGTCGCTGGACGGTCGAGTCGGGGAGCGACGCCCTGGTGGCTCATGGCGACGGCCCCGGCCCCAGCGACGCGCTTGGCTTGGTGCGCGAGTTGCGCGCCCGAGACTGGATCACGGTCGACGGCAAGGTCACGCTGGTCGGGCGCCACGCGCTCAGCCGCTGGCTCGCGGTCAGCTGAGCCGCTCCGTTTCTCGGACACGAGCCGGAAACGAGGCTCGGCACCGGGCCGCGATGGCTTTGCGTTAGGCGGCGTTCTCGGAGATGGCCGCGATGATCTGCGGCCAGAACTCGCGGGGCAGGTCGTGGCCCATGCCCGGGACGATCACCAGCTTGGCGCCCGGGATCGCCCCCGCGGTCGCGCGACCGCCGGAGACGTTGACCATCGGGTCCGCGTCGCCGTGAATGACCGTGGTCGGCACCCGCAGCCCGGCCAGCAGCTCGGTCCGGTCGGGTGCAGTGACGATCGCGGCGAGCTGACGGGCGCTGCCGGCGGGATGGATGCCGCGATCAAAGCAACGGCCGGCGCGGTCGCGCTTGCGGTCCTGATCGAAGTCGACTCCGTCCGAGCCAATCAAGCGGTAGGTCTCGAGGTGGGCCTCGATGTAGGCGTCGCGGTCGCGCGGGGCCTTGCGCAACATCCTCAAGGCGACGCGGGGAAGCGGCCGGCCGACGCGCCGGTTGCCCGGTCGTGCTCATGATCGAGACCAGGGACAGGACGCGATCCGGAGCTCTGATCGCGATCAGCTGGGCGATCATCCCACCCATCGAAACGCCGACCACGTGCGCCGCGGCGATCCCCAGCCGATCCAGCAGTCCAACCGCATCGGCGGCCATCTCGTCGAGTGAGTAGGCGGCGCCGCGAGCGTCACGAGTCAGAAGCTGCCATTGCTTGGGCACCCGCGCGTCGCGCAGGATCGTCGAGCGGCCGACATCGCGGTTGTCGAAGCGGATCACCCAGAAGCCCTCCGCGGCCAGTCGCTCGCAGAACTCCTCGTCCCACAAGATCATCTGCGATCCCAGGCCCATGACCAGCAGCAGCGGCGGCGCGTCGGTGGCCCCGAAGGTCTCGTAACAGAGCTTCACGCGGCCTACGCGTGCGATCTGCTCGCCCGAGGCGGTCGAGGTGAGTTCAGATCCAGGCAAGGGCGCTCCCCTTCAGCTCGAATGTGCCCAGTCGACGATCGCCTGAGGCCGTTGCTCTGGCAGCCAATGCGCCACGCGGGCCACCGGCTCGACGTGAAGCTGCGGCTGACCGTCGACGGGACCGCCGGCAAGGGTCCGGGTCACCAGGTCACGCTCGCCGAACAGCAGCGTGGTCGGGACTTGCAGCGTCTGATTGGCGTATCGGCCTCTGGCGATCGGCCCCAGCTCGCGCGTCAGGAACGTCCGGTACATCGCCACGGTTACTCGCGGCGGCAGGTGATCGGCGAACACCGACACTTCGGCCTCGGCCAGCCGGTCACCTCCGCGCCCGGTCTGCACGATCCGGCGGGCCATCGGATTCGCGATCCGCGGCCCCAGAATCGGAAGGCTGAGCGGGCCCTGGTAGCTCAGCATCAGCGCGAGCTGCCGGGGATCGCGTTCGGTCCAGAGGTGGGGGACGCATAGCATGAGCATCCGCTCGATCCGCTCCGGCGAGCCCAGCGCTGCGAGCAGGCCCGCAAAGCCGCCCCAGTCGTGGCCGACCCAGACCACCCGGTCGATGCCAAGCGCATCGAGCAACCCAAGCACGTCGGCGGCAAGCTGCGCCTTCTCGTAGCCGTCAGCCGGCGCCTCGGTCCAGCCGTGACCACGGAGGTCGGGCGCGATCACCCTGAATCTGTCGGCCAGCTGTGGGATCACATGTCGCCACGACCACCAGTTCTGCGGCCAGCCATGCACGAGCACGATCGGCGGCCGGTCCTCGGCGCCCGCCAGCGCTACGTGCGTGCGCAGGCCGTTGACGTCGACGTAGTCGTGGCGAACGCCGGGCAGCTCGGGCGGGGGTGACCAGGAAGGGCTCACGGCCAGCACCCTAAACGCTTTTCGGCCGCGGATCGCCCGGGGCGGGTAACTCGGCATGCGATCATGGAGTGGGCCAGGTCATCCGATGGACGATCGCGATCTGCAAACCCTCACTCAGATTCTCGACACCCGGGGCGGGTTCGGCCACCGCGAGCACCTCGAGCTCGCGTGGACCTACCTCGACCGGTACAAGATCGAAACCGCGAGCCGGGTGATGGCATCCGCGATCCGCCACGTCGCCGAGCGCCACGGCGCCCCGGACCGCTATCACGACACGATCACGATCTCGTGGGTGCAGCTCGTCGCCGTCCACAGAAGGCACAGCGAGGCCGGCTCGTTCGAGCAGTTGATCGCCGAAAATCCGGAGCTGCTCGACCGGCATCTGCTCGACCAGCACTACAGCCGTGACCTGCTTGCGAGCGATCGCGCCGGATCACGCTGGGTGCGACCCAATCTGCGGGCGCTGCCGACCGCGGTCTGAGTTCGCCAAACTCGGAGTCGCCCCGATGCTCGCCGCCCCTTCGGGTTACGGCGCGCCCGCGGTCGCGGTAACCGTCGCGCGCCGCTCCCGATCGGCGGATGCCTCGTGGGGTTCGATCCACAGCACCTCGACGAGGACCACGGCGAGCGACACCAGCGGGATCGCGATCAGCACGCCGATCAGACCGAACAGGGCCGCCATCACCAGCAGGCCGAGCGACACGACGCTCGGGTGCATGTCGACAGTCCGGGCCATGATCAGAGGCAGGATCAGGTTGCCCTCGATCTGGTTGACGATCAGATACACGATCACCACCAGCAGCGCCTTAGTGGGTGACTGGGCCAGCCCGGCGAGGATCGGCGGGATCGCACTGATCACCGACCCGTAGTTTGGGATCACGGTCATGAAGGCCGAGAACACGGCGAACCCGATCGCGAAATTGAGCCCGATGATCTCGAGGCCCACAAACAGCAGGCCGCCGAGGACGAGCATGTCGAGCCCGACCGCGGTCATCCAGCCGAGCCAGGCGACACGAACTCGGGCCATCACGTCTTCGGCGCCAGGACGGCGATCCTCGGGGAGCAGCCGCATGAAGCTGCGCACGAGCCTGGTCGGGTTGAGCGCGATCAAGAACGAGCCGACGATGATCACTGCCAGCAGGAAGACGATCTCAAACAGGGTCAGTCCGACGCGTTCCGCTGGGCCGACGAGCTGCGCGGGGTGGTGCAGGTATCCCTGGACGTAATGCGTGAGCTGCGCCGAGAGCCTGTGGGTTCGGCCGCCGGTCAGCCCATGGATGTAGCGGTCAGCCCCGGCGAGGATCGTCGGCAGCCGCTGGGCGAACTGTCTGACCTGGCTCACGAACGCGGGGACCACCGCGAAGCCCAGCCCCAGCAGCACCATGAACGCCGCGACCAGCGCCGCTGAGGCTCCAAACGCGCGCGGGAGTCCGCGACGCTCTGCGAGCGACGCCGCGGCGGTGAGCGGTAGCGCGACGATGACCACGACCACGGCCACCAGCAGCACTGTCAGCAGCTGCTGGACCGCAAGGGCGGCGATAACCAGTGCCGCCCCAAGTCCGACCGTCCGATATGCGACGGCCGGCGTCATCTCGGTGATGCCGCTGGGCAATAAAAGCTGAGCCAATCGACGCGCGATCGCGTGATATTCGGCCGTTCGGGGCAGCCTCCTGACTGATGCCGACCTCGACGGTCACTCCGGTGACTCTCTACCGCGCCGTGCTGCTCGCCTTCGGGCTGGTCGTGGCGGGCCTGATCTTCGAACAGATCATCACGCTGGTGCTCGCGGTCCTGATCGTGGTGATCATCGCGACGCCGCTGTCGGCGTTCGCCAGCCTGCTGCAACGGGTTCGGGTTCCGAGGGCGATCGGCGCGGTGCTCGGCCTGCTGCTGGGGTTGGCGGCGCTCGCTGGTTTGATCGCCCTGATCGTCCCGGTGTTCAACCAGGAGATCAACGCGTTCACCAAGTCGCTGCCGAACATCGTCGATGAGCTGCGCCGTCGCCTCGGTCACCTGACCGGGACATCTCCAAACCACGCGGGACGACAGATTCAGCATTTCGTCGACACGTATACCCAGCATCCGTCAAAGCTGCTCGGGCCGCTGGCGTCGATCGGCGCCGGGGTGGTTGCAGCGGCCGCCACGATCGTCGTCGTCCTCCTGACCGCGCTCTACACCGCGATCCATCCGGAACCGCTGGTGACGGGGTTCATCCGGATCGCGCCGCCGGCCAAGCGGCCGCAGGCCGCGCGGATCCTGTCCCGGATCAGAGAGGCCTACCTCGGCTGGCTCAAGGGCCTCGCGGTCGGAATGCTCGTCCTCGGCGGGCTGACCTACGCGGGCCTGCGAATCGCCGGTCTCGAGTTCGCCGCGTTCTTCGCGATCTTCACCGCCGTCGCGATGATCATCCCCTACTTCGGGGCGCTGCTCAGCTCGATCCCGCCAATCATTTATGCGCTCACGGTTTCACCGGGCAAGGCGGTGATCGTCGCTGTGATCTACGTCGTCGCCCATCAGGTCGAGAGCAACGTGATCCAGCCGCTCGTGGTCGCCCGCAATGTCGAGCTGCATCCCGCGCTGGTCGCCGTCGGGGTCGTCGCCGTCGATCAGTTGTTCGGGTTCGTCGGTCTGATCGTCGCCGTCCCGATCCTGTCCACCTTCAAGATCCTCGTCGAGGAGCTGTGGGTCAAACCCGTCGAGCACAGCGATCGCGCGTTCACCGGCGAGATGACGGGCTCGCCGATGCACGTCGTGTCGGTCGCGGGCGGATCATCGACGCGCGCGACCGAGCAGGAGGACACGGAGGCCGCGAGCAGGTAGGCGCCCGACGGCCGTGCCGTGTTCGACGGCGCTAGGTCAGTTCCGCGTCCCGGCAGCTCGCTGGCGCGACCGGCGATGCGAGCGGCGGGCAGGGCGATTCGCGGGCCGGGCGGGATGCGCTGCGCGCTTGGCGTGCACGGTTCCGAGCTCGTGGTCGAGCCCGAGCCTCTGGGCGATCTGGCTTACGTCGCCGTGCTCGGCCGGTGCGACCAGCGTGATCCCGATGCCCTTCGCACCCGCGCGGCCGGTGCGCCCGATGCGGTGAACGTATGCCTCTCCGTCGGCCGGCGGATCGAAGTTGATCACGTGCGAGATGCCGCTCACGTCGATACCCCGGGCAGCAACGTCCGTGGCGACGAGCGTGTCGACCTTGCCGGACTCAAAGCGTGCCAGCGCCTGTTCGCGCTGGCGCTGTGACTTGTTGCCGTGCATCGCGACGGCCTCGACTCCGCGGGCGCGGAGCTGCTTGACGAGCCGGTCGGCTCCGTGCTTGGTTCGCACGAACACGAGCGTCAGTTCACGGTCGCGTTGGAGCTCGCGAACGAGGACGTCGATCCGTTGCTCATCTGCGAGCGCGACGAACCGGTGCTCGACGTCGGTACTCGCACGGCGGGCGCTCGGTCCGTCCTCGTGGACGGCGGGGTGTTCGGTGAATTTTCTCGCCAGGCGGCCGGCGTCGCCGTCGAGGGTGGCCGAGAAGAACAGCGTCTGGCGCGCCGCCGGGCAGAGCGCCGTGATCCGTTCGACGGCCGGGCGAAAGCCCATGTCGAGCATCCGGTCGGCCTCGTCGAGGACGAGGATCCGGATCGCGTCGAGCGTGAACGCACCGCGTGCGAGGAGGTCCTCGAGCCGCCCCGGAGTTGCGACGAGAATCTGCGAGCGGGCCGCGTCCTTGGCCTGCTTGACCAACCCGACTCCGCCGTAGACGGCGGTCACGCGAAGCGCCCGGGCATGCGCGATCGTGCGGATGTCGGCGACGATCTGGGTTGCGAGCTCGCGCGTCGGCGCCAGCACGAGCGCTGACGGTCGGGGACCATCGGCCGTGATCAGGTCGACGAGCGGGATCCCGAACGCGAGCGTCTTGCCCGAGCCCGTGGGCGACTTCGCAAGCACGTCGCGACCGTCGAGGACATCGGCGATCACCTTGCGTTGGATCGCGAATGGATGTGTGATGCCCTCGCGGGCAAGTGAGCTGACGACGGCGCGTGACACGCCGAGCTCAGCGAAGGACTGCGTTGACATGTGAACTGCTCCTTGGCGGCCATCGGGGCCGCGGACGATTCGGGAGGCTAAGGCTGACCCGAACCGCTCACAGGCGGGACCCAAGCAAGCTGCCTCGCGGCCGACGTCGCCGACCGCTGCACGCAACGTAGCAGGTCAGTGCTCAACCATCGGGGCGTGAACGCTCGTCTTGCACGCGCTTCTCCGCGTGCGCGAGCTCGCGTTCAAGCTGTCGCAGCCGGGCGCTCGGCGGCAGGCCCCATCGGTACAGCTTGGCCCTCAGCAGCGAGACCCGATCGCGGCAGTAGCTCGCGTCGGCCTGCAGCCGCGCGATCTTCCCACGCGAACTCACGAGATGCCGGAGATCAAGGTTGCGCTCATCCTGCCTAAAGACGGCGCTCGCGAGCATCCTCGCTCAGCGCCTTGCTGAGCGCCGCCGGCTGGATCTGAGCCTCGAGCTCCGCGATCCGCCTGGCGAGTCGCTCTGACTCGCGGTGGACGGAGTCCTGGAGACCCTGCACCATCTGCTCCAGATGCGCGACCCGCGCCTCGACCGCCTGGAGGCCGGGCTGCTCCGGATCCAACGTCGAGGGCTTGGCGCGCTCGTCTGGGCTCGCGCTGGCACGCCGCATCTGGCGAATCCGCGCGACCAGTCCCTCACGCTCGCGCATGCTCATCGTCTGCGGCCTCGCTTCGGGTCGACGGGACGTGGCGGATACCGTCGGCGCTCCTCATCCGTCATCTGGCGGATCACCAGCGACCCGTTCTCGACCTGCTCGCGGACGGCCTCGAGCTTCGCTGCGCGCTTCTCCTCGGCCTTCTCGCGTCCGGTCTTCACCAGATCACGTCGTTCCCGACGGCGGTCGGGGACACACTCGTACCACTCGCCGTCACGGAACCTGCCCGTAAACGCCCCGAGGTCGGGATGACGGCGGTCCGCATTCGTGTCCTTCTTCCCAACGGCGCTGTCGCGCGTGATCGGAGGCATTCGCTGCGTCCGGGCGAACATCTCACGGGCGGCAACGCCACCCGCATGCTGCACGCTAGCACCCGGGGCCCCCGTCAACGACGGTCCGGTCCAAACTCAGCTGCAAGGCGATAGCCTTCCCAGCCGCCCGGTCACTGCAGCGCGACGTTCGGTTTTGGGCTGCAGTGCCCGCCGACCTCCAACCGGCGCTGAGACGCCCAAACCCGAAGCCAATGAGCTCGCCACCCGGCCCGCCAACAACGGAGCTCACCGTCGTCACCGGCGAGCGCTACCGCGTCGCAGGAGACTCCAGGGACATCGAGCGAACGATCATCGACGCGGCGCGCGGCTCGATCATGGAGCTGGCATGGATGGTTGACGCCGAGACCGGCGAGCGGATCGGAGTCAATCCCGAGAGCGTGGTCATGCTCCGAGCCGTCCGCTCCTAGACCCGCCGTCCGCTCCTAGAACAGCGGTCCGGTCCTAGAGCCGCGGTCCGAGGACCTCCCAAACGGGATCGATTGGGTACTGTTTGCAGCCCTATCAATGAGCCTCGCATGCCCCCATCGGGCAACGGTCGAGGGCTGAAGCGCACGCCGGTGAGCACCACAGCAGTCAGCAGATCATCCGAGGTCCGACGATGAGCGACGCTGGGCACAACGAGCCAGCACCGCAGCCGCTCGCGGGCGGCAGGCTGCTGTCGGAGATCACCAACCGCATCGTCGCGTTCATGCGCGAGCACTACGGTCGCGGGCCGATCAAGGCCAAGACCTACGTGCTCGACAATCTGATCGTCTGCGTGCTGTCCGACGGATTCACCGCGATCGAGCGCACGATGATGAGCGGCGGGGAACCGGAGCGTGTGCTCGAGATGCGCCGCGACTTCCAGCGGTTGATGAAGGAGCGCTATTCCGCGATGGTCGAGGAGCTCACCGGTCGCAAGGTGCTTGCATTCCTCAGCCAGGCGCACGTCGAGCCCGACCTGACGATCGAGATGTTCTTGATGGACGGACCGCTGGCGGGGTTCGGCGCGCTCGAGCTCGTCGACCCACAGTTATCAGAGCCGGGCATCCCGGAGGACTGACCGAGTCTCGCCGAGGCCAACACGGTGGCTTCCGACGCGAGGTTCGGCTAGACTCGAGCACCTCGGGGCAGACTGAAAGTCCACCTGGATGGCGGGACGCCTCGATCAATAGCAGACAGCTCGCGCTCGTAGCGGTCCGGCGACGGCATACGGGGGCGTTGCGTAGGGCAACGTTCATCCTCAGCATCGGAGCGCGGAATGTCGAATTCGTCGGTGCGTGGACTCGAGCGCGGGGCGCTCGATATCTACGCTCAGCCCAATCTCGGGCGGAGCCTGCTGGACATCGCGACTTCGGTGGTCCCCTACTTCGCGCTTTCGGTGCTGATGTACCTGTTGCTCAGCGTGTCGCCCCTGCTGACGCTCGCGCTTGCGCTGCCGGCGGCCGGGTTTCTGCTGCGCAGCTTCGTCGTCTTTCACGACTGTGCGCACGGATCGTTGTTGCCGTCCAAGCGCGCCAACATTCACGTCGGGCGCGTGCTCGGGCTCGTTGTCCTGGCGCCGTTTCAACGGTGGCGCCACGACCACGCGATCCATCACGCGACCTCGGGTGATCTCGAACGGCGTGGCGTTGGCGACGTCCCGACCATGACCGTGCGCGAGTACCAGGCGCGGTCGCCGCGAGAACGCCGCGCTTATCGAGCGATGCGCAATCCCGCGGTGATGTTCGGACTGGGACCGATCGTTGCGATGATGATCGGACCACGTATCCCGACCAGGGCTCAGCGCCCGCGCATGCGCCATAGCGTGATCGCCACCGACGTGGCGCTGCTCGTGGTCGCCGGCGGATTGTGCTGGCTGATGGGACCCCTGAATCTCCTGCTCGTGTGGATGCCGGCGGCGATGCTGGCCGGCTCGGCCGGGATCTGGCTGTTCTATGTCCAGCACCAGTTCGAGGACGCCTACTGGCAGAGCCCGGTCGACTGGAGCTACGCGGACGCCGCGCTGCAGGGCAGCTCCTATCTCAAGCTGCCGAAGGTTCTGCAGTTCTTCACCGGCAACATCGGCTTACACCACGTCCACCACCTCAACGCGCGCATCCCGAACTACAACCTCCAGCGGGCGCACGACGAGAATCCGATCTTCCATCACGTACCCACGCTCTCGATCTGGCAGGGCATGCGCTCCGTCAAGTTCAAGCTCTGGGACGAGGATCAGAAGAAGCTGGTGGGCTTTGCGCAGGCGCGGACAGAGCGGCCGCCCGGCCCGGCGAACGCCGGCGAGACGATCCTGCCGTCGCCCAACGTCCATGTCGCCGGTGGCGGCGTGACCGTGTCGAACGGGGCCTCGGCCCACATTTAGCGGCAACACCGACAGATGTTGGTACGGTGTGTGGCATCGAGACGGGTCCATGTCGGACCGGCAACCAAGTGTTCAGCGCTCGCAGGTCATCGCTTCCCAGCTCTCCTCGCACGCGGCACATGACCGAAGGAGAACAGCAATGGCCACCGGAACCGTGAAATGGTTCAGCGACGAGAAGGGCTACGGGTTCATCACCCCCGAGGACGAAGGTAAGGACCTGTTCGTCCACCACACAGCAGTGGTGGGCAGCGGCTTCCGTACGCTCGCCGAGGGCGCGCGCGTTTCCTACGACGCCGAGGCGGGACCGAAGGGCCCCCAGGCCGTCAACGTCCAGCCGCTCTAGCGCCATCCTCGCCGGCGTCCTTGGAGCGCTGGCATAGGGCCCGGCGGTGCTCGGGCTCGCGTTGCTCGTTGGGTCGATCGCGTTTGCCGACTCGATCAACCCGTCGACGCTGATCCCCGGGCTATGGCTGGCGAGCAGACCATCGGGCGGCAAGCTCACCAGCTACACGTTCGGCGTGTTCGCGATGTACCTGGCAGGCGGGCTGGTGCTCGTGTTCGGCCCCGGCCCGGCCCTGATCACGATGCTCGGCCACGTTCGGGGCCCGATCGAGCACGGGCTGGAGGCGGCCGGCGGGATGCTCGCACTTGGATTTGCGCTGGTCGTCTGGCGTTCTCGTCACGAGCGCGCTGATCGGCCACGCATCCGCCGTTGTCAGACGCGACGGTCCGCGTTCGGGCTCGGTGCGGGGATCATGGCGATCGAGCTTCCGACTGCGTTCATCTATTTCGGGGCGATCTCGGCGATCCTCGCCGCTCGCGCCGCGGCCCCGGCTGAGATCTCGCTGCTGACCACTTACAACGCGGTCTTCGTGGCGCCGCTTCTCGGCCTGATCGTGGTCCGACATTTCGGGGCCGCGCGAGCGGAGCGTTGGCTCACCGCGGCCGAGGTCCGGCTGCAAAGCGTCGCGCAGTACGCGCTGACCGGGATCGCGAGCGTGGCCGGCGCTGCCCTGCTTGCGATCGGCTTGACCGGGCTGGTCCTCGGCTGAGGGCGACTTCGGTGCTCGCCGATTCAGCGCAGCGCGGCGAGCCATCCTCCGTCAACCACCAGATCGATGCCGGTCACGAAACGGGCGGCGTCGGAGAGCAGGTACAAGCACGCCTGCGCGACGCAGTCAAGGCCCTCGTGCCCGGGATCGGCGAGCTGCGCCACCCTCTCGGGCAGCTCGCGGTCGGTGACATCGCCCTGGACGTAGCTGCAGCGCGCGGGCAGGCTCGCCGGCCGGTCGTTGAGGTCGACCGCGATCACGGCCGCGCCCTCCTCCGACAGCCCAACGGCAATTGCCTGCCCGATGCCCCCTGCGGCCCCGGTCACGATCGCGGTCCTGCCGGTGAAGCGGGCGCTCATCGCGCTCGATCGTAGAGGCGCGCGACCCGCGAGCGCCTACAGCGAAGGATCCTGCTCGCCCCTGGCAGCCGTCAGCAGCTCGGTCAGGGCAGCGACGAGCTGGTCAAACAACTCGCGTCCGCGGTCCGACGTCGCTCCGGTCGGCGCACCGACGACACCCGAAGCGGTCACCGCCGGCATCGGATACATCAGTACCCGCCCCACGGTCCGGTCGGGCTCGTCAACGATCGCCTCGACCTCCACATAGGCGGGCGCGACGTGCAGCATCAAGCTCGTCTCCGCCTCGTTGGCGTGGAAGTCGGGGGCGTCCTGCGCGTACCGCGCCGCGATCGCGGGGCTCAGGTCAAACAGCGACACGAACCGCGGCCGGAGGTCGGGGAGTTCGTGGCGCAACTGCAGCAAGGCGCTCTGGCACGGTGGGGCGTTGGTCGCGTGGCCGTTGACGAGCACCAGCTTCCGGAACCCGGAGGCGTGGACCCAACGTCCGACGTCGATCACGATCGCCATCATCGTCGCCGGCGCAAGCGAGATCGTCCCGGGCCAATGGGACGTATGGCCGAGCGAGCAGCCGTACGACAACGACGGAAGCACGACGTCGCCGGTACGTGACGCCGCGGCGACCGTCACCTGCTCGGCGAGCAGGGTGTCCGTCCCGGTCGCGAGGTGCGGTCCGTGCTGCTCGGTGGCGCCGACTGGGAGCACGGCGACCGCGCCCGCCGCGGCCGCGGCGCCGACGACCTCCGTTGTGCTCGCCGACCAGCGTGGGTCCTCCATCGCAGCCGCCATCTTTACAGGCTCGCGCGACCGCGCGGCTGATGCCATCCGAGCGCTCGCCGTCGCGCGCTCGGCAGCTTGCTCACGACGAGGTCATATGAGTCCTCGATCAGCTCTCCGATCATCCGGTCGGGCAGCGAGCCGTCGATCACGACCGTGTTCCAGTGACGCTTGTTGAGGTGGTAGCCGGGACTGATCGCCTCGTGGTCTGCACGGAGCTGCTCGGCGAGCAGCGGCTCGCACTTCAGGCTCACCGACAACGGTTCGTGGCTCAGCGCCGACAGCGCGAACATCTTCCCGGCGACCTTGAAGACGGACGTCTCGAAGCCGAACGGAAAGGTCTCAGTGCAACCTCGAAACCCGAGGCACAGGTCGCGGAGCGCTTCGCGGTCCATGTCAAGTGAGTCGGTCTGACAACACCCGGTCGCTGATCGCCGGGCCACGCCGGTGCAACGAGGTCTGCAGGTGATACCGGTCGCCCCGATACCGGATCTCGGAGAGCTCGATCGGTTCACCACGCTGGTCGTACGTGATCTGCCTGACGACGAGCAACGGCACGTTGCCGAGCAGTCGCTTGTCACGTCGGTCCGGGGTTTCGGCCCGGACGTCGCAGTCGCTGCGGGTCGGGACGTGGCCCGCGGCCTCGAGCGCGCCGTAGATCGAGGCCGTTTCAAACGCCGCGTTCGCCAACGATGGGGCCCGATCCAGCGGGACCCTCGCGAGGTGCAGGGCGATCGGTCGCCGGTCGAGCCGGCGGACGCGTTCCAAGTACAGGACAGCGGCGCCCGGTGCGATTCGAAGCTGTTCGGCCTCCTCGATCGCGGCTTCCCGCGTCTCGGCCAACAGCACCTTGGCGGTGGGGCTCAGTCCCAGTACGCGACCGCTCTCCGTAAAACTCTGGAGAGCGTCGCGCGGTTCGCTCATGACCGCGTCCCCGTTCGCTGCGACAAACCAGCCACGCTGGGGTGAAGCGATCAGTAGTTGGCGGTCGACCATCTCTCGGAGCGCGCGACGCAAGGTGACCCGGCTGACCCCGAGCCGCTCGCACAGGTCGCGTTCGGACGGCAACCGTGCCCCGGCCTGGAAGCTCCCGTTGGCGATCAGCGTTGAGACATGCGAGACGATCTGCTCGTAGAGGGGGATCGCGGCGTCGCGGTCGATTTCGGGTGCGGTTCTCATCGCGCCGAAAGCGCGCCCTCAACGACGGCCCCGATGTCGACCGAGATTGCGTGCATCTGATCGCGGCACAACAATACCAATGCATACCAACTGGCATTGACAGGTTTACCAGTGGTTGGTAGGTTCGCCGCCCGATCGGCCGAATCGGGTGCCGATTGAGGAGAGCAATGGCAAGCACCTGGCGACGTGAGCATCGGAGCGATCGGCTCGACGCTCCGTGCCGAACGCAGCGAGAACCGGGGTCGTGAACGCCACCGAGGCCACGCTCTGGCTCGACGCGTCCGAGCTGCCCGACACGCTGACCGACACGCTCGACCGAGCCGACGGCCACGCGGAGCTCGCGAGCGCAATCACGGACAACTCAAGCACGGCGCCTGGTCGTGAGCGGGAACGGCGCGTCGTGGTATGCCGCCAACGCTGCCTGGCTCGCCGCGCTCGAAACCCCTGGTCTCGACGTGGAGGTCGTCACCGTCCCGGCCGGGATACTGGCGGCTGGCACGTTCCGCTGGCGCCCCGAAGACTTCCTGCTCGCGATCTCGTCGTCGGGCTCGCTCCGAGACCTGATCGAGGCCACCGAGCGCCCGGACCTACCGCGGCCGTTCGGCCTGATCACCGCCGACGCAGGTTCACCTCTCGCCGAAACCGCCACCCCAGCGGCCCTCACCACGGTCAAGCACCAGCGAGCGGTCACGCACTCCCAGGCGTATCTCGGTGCGACAGTGGTAGCGCTCGATCTCATAGCCAGGCTTGCCGGCGACCACGAACTCCGCCGTGCGATCGAGCGAGTGCCCGAACTCCTGGCCCGCCAGCTCGATGACGCATCCGAGTGGTCGGCAACGAGAGCCGCCGACGCTCCGCGAGCCGCACTGGCTTTCGGGACCGGACCGGCGTGGGCGGCCGCACAGGAGGCCGCGCTGCTGCTAAGGGAGATCGCAAAGATCCCGGCCGAGGGTATGGAGACCCGCGAAGGCGCGACCACGGGGATGTACGCGCTCGACGACGACCACGTTGTGCTGGCCCTCCCCTGTGGCCGGGACGACCGCCTCGCCGATGAGGCCGCACGCGTCTGCGCGACACGGGGGGCGCACGTTGTGACCCTGCCCTGGATCGCCGGCACCGACCGCAGGCTCGCCCCCGCGATCCACTTTCTTGCACCCCTCGCGCTCGCCATCGACTTGGCGTTCGCACAGGGCCTCAACCCAGACGATCCACCTTGGTATGGCGCGTACGAGCAGACCGCGCGCCGTCCGAACCAATCAGAGGAGCAGCGATGAGCAGCGACAAGCCCGGGGCAGATCGGTCGGAGAATCTCAGCTGGTCACAGGAGCCGATCGACCGCCGGAAGTTCATCGGCGTGCTCGGGACCGGCGTGGCCGCCGTCGGTGGCAGCGGCCTGCTGGCTTCCTGCGGCTCTCCTCTTCCTCTTCCTCGTCGTCCTCGTCTGGCGGGGCAACCGGCAAGCCGAAGCGCGGCGGTCATCTGCTCGTCGGCCTGACCGGCGGCGCGAGCTCGGACACGCTCAACCCGCTGGCCCAGGTGACGATTCCAGACCTGGCCCGGGCGCCGCAGCTGTACAACTCGCTGGTCCAGTTCCAGAGCAATGGGCAGCTGAGGCTGACGCTCGCCGAGGAGATCACGCCCAACCACAACGCGACCCTCTGGACGATCCGGCTTCGGAAGGGGATCACCTTCCACAACGGCAAGGAGCTGACCGCCGACGACGTCATCTACACGTTCCAGACCGCGCTGAATCCGAAGTCGCCCGCCCCGTCGGCGGCGCTGCTGGTCCCCGTAATCAGGCAGGGGATCAAGAAGGTGGACAAGTACACGGTGCAGGTGCCGTGCAAGACGCCTTACTCGGGGCTGGTTCAGATGATCCAGAACTACAACCTGCCGATCATCCCGGTCGGGTTCAACGAGAAGAATCCGGTCGGAACCGGGCCGTTCAAGTACCAGTCGTTCACGCCCGGCAGCCAGAGTGTCTTCACGCGCAACCCCGACTACTGGGAGACCGGGCTCCCGTACCTGGACGCGGTCACGATCACCGACTACTCGGACGAAACCAGCATGGTCAACGCGCTGCTCGGTGGCCAGCTCGATGCGATCGGCGGCATCTCGGTCGGCTCGGCGAAGGCGATCGCCGGCAGCGGCAAGACGGTCGTCTACTCAGACGCGGGCGGCATCACACCGTTCACGATGCGCACCGACGCGCCGCCGTTCAATGATGTGCGTGTCCGGCAGGCGATGCGGTTGGCGATCGATCGCAAGCAGATGCGCCAGCTGGTCTTCGGCGGGCACGGGCTGATTGGCAATGACGTGACCTCGCCGTTCGACGTCGCTTACAAGCACTTCCCCCAAAGGGTCCAGGACATTTCGCAGGCGAAGTCGTTGCTGAAGTCGGCCGGCCACCAAGACCTGACCGTCGAGCTCGTCACAAGTGACATCGCCCAGGGAACGGTGCTGGTTGCTCAGCTTCTGGCACAGCAGGTCAAGGCGGCCGGGATCACGGTCAACGTGCGTCAGATCGAGCCAACCGACTTCTTTGGCCCTAACTACCTCAAGTGGACCTTCGCCCAGGACTTCTACTACTACTCGCCGTACCTGCTCCAGGTGACCGACTCGTTCCTGCCGACGTCCCCCTACAACGAGACCCACTTCAACGACGCCCACTACACCGCGCTCTACAACCAGGCCTCGGCTACCACGACCCAGTCAGCGCTGACGCCGGTTGAGCAGGAGATGATGGCGATCGACTACAACTCCGGTGGCTACATCATCCCGTACTTCGTGCCAGTGCTCGACGCCCACACAGCGAAGCTGCAGGGAGTGCAACCCGCGGTCACCGGGGCAGCGCTTCGAAATTGGGAGATGAAGTACTTCTGGTTCTCGTCGTGAGTGACGGGGCACAGACCGACGCGGCCGGCGCCCGCACCGGGTCATATCGACCGTCGCCGCGGCCGACGTTTGACGGCCCGACCCTGATCACCCGCGAGTCCGCGACCCGGCATATCTGGGGTGACCCCGTGGCCGGAGAGGTCGCTGACTGGATCTATGTCTCGAGCGGGCTGATCCACTCGCTCGTCTTCGGCCTCGGCCCCGGCGGCGCATTCCGACACTCACGGGATCACCGGACGATCTTCGCGGCCGACGAACTGCTCTACGTGCTCGAGGGCGTGATGGCGATCGCGAATCCCGCCACGGGCGAGGTACAGCGAGTACCGGCCGGGGAAAGCGTGTTCTTCGCGCGCGACACGTGGCATCACGCATTCGCCCACGGCGGTGGCCCGCTGCGCGTGCTCGAGCTGTTCGCACCACCGCCGTCGACCGGGAGCTCGGGTGCCTACGCCCAGCAGCAGCCGTACCTTGAGGAATCCAGCTACGCGGACGATTCGGTGCTCGGGAGGCTCCCGCAAAACGCACCGGCAACTCGCACGCTGTGGCGCCTGACCAGGGCGGACGCCACGTGGACCCGAGACCTCGGAGCGCTGGTCGGGCTGCTCGCGAGCACTGACCACCTGACGGCCGGGCTGGTCGAGGTGGACCCCGGCGGGTGCGCGGAGGCTCACGCCCACGGAGGTGACGAGGTGATCTACGTCACGCACGAACGTCTCACGGTCCGCGCATGGGACGGTGACGACGTGAGCGTCTTCGAGCTCGGACCCGACGACGCGTGTTACCTGCCGAAGGGCTGCCGGCACGAGTACCGCAGCTACGGCTCCGAGACGGCGCAAGCCGTGTTCGGCGTCGCGCCCGGCTATCGGCCCGACAGCTGATGAGCCCGGCCGGGCCAGCGACCGGAGTCGGACTTGACATCGGAGGGACGAAGATCGCCGCGGCGCTGATCGACGCCGGCGGCGAAACGCTCGCGTTCGAATCGGTGCCGACCGAGACGAGCGCGGTCCTCCAGGCGGCCGATCAGTTGATCGACCGATTGGTGCTGGCAGCCTCCGGCCGGGGCCTTGCCCCTGCCGGGATCGGTGTTGCCGTGCCGGAACTGGTCGATCTCGAGGGCCGGGTCGCGAGCGAGGCCGTGATTCCTGGGCTTGCCGATTGCGACCTGCGGGGACGTTGGGCCTCGGTCGCTCCCGTGGTGGTTGAGTCCGACGTCCGCGCGGCCGCGCTCGCCGAGGCGCGCGCGGGTGCCGGGCGCAATCGCGCCAGTTTTGCCTATGTCAGCGTCGGCACCGGGATCAGCTACTGCCTGGTGATAGACGGCAAGCCGTGGGCGGGCGATGGTGGCAGAGCGATTCTGCTCGGCAGCAGCGTTATGGCCGAGTGCGACGGCACGCCGGTCATTCTTGAGGAGATCGCGTCCGGGCCGGCACTGCTCGCGCGCTACCACGCGCTCGGTGGCAAGCTGGCCACGGTCGCCGCGGTCGTGGACGCCGCGCCCGACGACGACCAGGCGGCCGCCGCGATCTCCGAGGCCGCCCGTGCACTCGGTATCGGTCTCGCCCTGATCGTCAACCTCTTGGATCCGGGGCTGGTCGTGGTCGGCGGCGGGCTTGGCAGCGCGAAAGGGCGCTTCTGGGAGCAGGCGCGAGACACCGCGCGCGAGTTCGTCTACGCCGATGGCGCGCGCAACACGCCGATCGTCCGGGCGTCGCTTCGCGCACAAGCCGGCGCCGTCGGTGCGGGGTTGCTCGGGCTCGAGGCGGAGCCGCATAGATGACAGCTGCTCCAGAGGTCGCGTTGATCGGGAGCGGCAACGTCTCGAGCGCCTACCTGCGCACGCTCGATGATCTGGCGACGCGCGGGCTCGCGGAGACCGGAGCGATGTGCGCGCGTGACCGCGACTCATGGCCGCGGTTGCTCGCTCGCCGGCCCGGCCTCAGGCTTGTGGAGACTGCCGATGAGGTGTTGCGCTCGGACGCGGCGATCGTCGTCATCCTGACGCCGCCCGATAGCCACGCCGACCTCGCTATCCAGGCGATCGCGCACGGCAAGCACGTCGTGGTCGAGAAGCCCCTGGCGCTTTCCACGTTCGAGGGACGGGCCGTGATCGAGGCGGCTCGCGCCGCTGGCATCACCATAGTCAGCGCGCCGTTCGTCACGCTCTCACCCACCTTCCAACGGCTCGTCGCGATCGTGCAGCGCGGGGAGATCGGGAGAGTGCACTCAGCCCGTGCGATGTACGGCAACCTCGGCTCCGATTGGGCGGCCTGGTACCACAACGGGGTCGTCGGGCCGCTGGCCGAGGTCGGCATCTACAACCTTCAGAGCCTGACCGCACTCCTGGGTCCGGTGGCGGGGGTGCAGGCTGCAACCACCACCGGAATCCGCGGGCGCGAACACGCCGACACGGTCCAGGTGCTGCTGCACCATGTTTCCGGCGCCGTCTCGTCAGTTCTCGCCAGTCATGCCGTCGGGCGATACCGCCGCCCCGCGATCGAGCTGTACGGCGGTGACGGCACCGCATACCTGCAGGGAGACGACTGGGACCCGATCGGCATCGACGTTTGGCGCACCGGCGCCGACAGGTGGGAGAGCTACGAGGCGATCGACCGTACCTGGCACTGGACCGACGGCCTCCGTGAGGCGGTGATGGCCGTTCGCCAACTACGCGCGCCGCAGACCGACAACGAGCAGGACGTGCACCTGCTCGAGATCGTCGACGCGGCGAGCAGAGCTTCTGCGTCCGGCAGCCTGGTCGAGGTCGAGAGCAGGTTCGAGCCACGACGCGCCACGGAGAGTCCAAGCCACGCGAGGAGCCATCTTCACGACCACACACGATCGCCCGAAGAGCAGTGACGGATGTGGTTTGACCCGGACACGACCTGCTCCGAGACCGATCCCTATCCGCTCTACCGCCGGCTGCGAGACGAGCACCCGGTGTTCCACCATCAGGCCGATGGCCGGTCGGTTTGGATCATCTCCCGCTTTGACGACGTCGATCGCGCGCTCAAGGACTGTCGAACGTTCTCGAGCGTCAACTCGATGGGCGAGATGCGGTCCGCTCCCGGGGCACGCGGACCGATACGCGGTGCCCAGCTGATCACCACCGATCCGCCGTTGCACGATGATCTGCGCCGAGCGGTCAGGGAGTACTTCGCGCCGAGGAGGATCAGGACGCTCGACGGGCTGATCGCCGATCACACGACGGCGTGTCTTGCGCGAGCACAGTCACAGCCGACGTTCGACGTCGCACAGGACTTCGCCTGGCCGCTGACGCTCGGCCTGATCTCGGACATGCTCGGGATCCCTGACGGCGACCGGTCGATGGTGCTGTCGGCCTATCACGAGCTCGAGTACTCCGAGGGGGCGGAACGGCTGACCGAGAAGCTGAGCGGGTACAGCGAATACTTCGACGAGCTCGCGGCGCGCCGGCAGGCCGAGCCGCGCGACGATCTGATCAGCAAGCTGATGGCGGCGGTCGCGCGCGGCGAGCTCACCCGAGCGGATGCGCTGATGCTGTGCAAGGACCTGTTCGAGGGCGGCGTCGACGTGCCAGCGAACCTGATCGCGAACTCGCTGCTCACGCTTGCAGCGCTGCCGGGCCAGCGCGCCCACATGACCGCCGGTGAGTCCGCTCGAGTTCGCTTGGGAGTTGAGGAGCTGGCACGGTATGACCCGCCGATCCAGTACGTCCCGCGGATCGTGGCGAGCGCCGTCACGCTTCACGGTGTCGAGGTCCCGCAAGGGGCGACGGTCCTGCTCGCGCTCGGAGCGGCGAACCGCGACGAACGACGATTTGCCGACCCGGACACGCTCGACCTCGAGCGACCCGCGGTCAGGAATAACGCCTTCGGAGCCGGGATCCACTTCTGCATCGGCGCTCCGCTCGCGCGCCTGGTCGCGTCGCTGGCGCTGCCGCCGCTGCTGGGCGCGCTCGGGGAGTACGAGGTTGCGAAGCTGCCCGCGCGCCCGCGCGGTAGCGCCGTGATGCGCGGCTTCCTCAGCCTCGAGGTGGCCACGAACGGATATCGTCCGCCCGTGGTGACGGCGTGACGTACGACTACGTGATCGTCGGGGCCGGTTCGGCGGGGTGCGTGCTGGCCAACCGCCTGTCCGAGGACCCGTCCACGCGGGTGCTATTGATCGAGGCCGGTGGCAAGGACCGGTCGCCGAACATCAAGATCCCCGCGGCGTTCCCCAACCAGTTCCACACCAAGCTCGACTGGGACTACGCGACCGAGCCCGAGCCGCACGTCGACAACCGGCCGCAGTACATCCCGCGCGGCAAGGCGCTCGGCGGCTCGAGCTCGATGAACGCGATGCTCTACGTCCGCGGGCGGCCGCTGGACTACGACGGCTGGGCGGCTCAGGGGGCGCCGGGCTGGGGCTACGCGGACGTGCTGCCGTACTTCAAGAAGTCCGAGGACAACGTCCGCGGGGGCTCGGAGTTCCATGGCGTGGGCGGCCCGCTGAAGGTGGCAGAGCAGCGTTCGCCGAGACCGCTCGATCGAGGGCTGCTCGAGGCATGCGCCGCCGCGGGAATCCCGAACATCGCCGACTACAACGGACCCGAGCAGGACGGGGCGTCGATGTTCCAGGTCACCCAGCGCAACGGGCGGCGATGGAGCACGGCTGACGCATTCCTGCGGCCGGCGCTCAAGCGCCCGAATCTGGAGGTTCGGACCAAGACGACCGTCCTCGGCCTCGAACTCGATCGCCAGATCGCGCGCGGAGTGCGGCTGAGTGACACGACGGTCAAGGCCGAACGCGAGGTCCTCCTCTGCGCCGGTGCGATCGGCTCCCCGCAGCTGTTGCTCCTGTCAGGAATCGGCCCCGCCGACGAGCTCAGAACCGCGGGCGTCGAGGTCCGCCACGACCTCCACGGCGTCGGCCGGAATCTCCAGGACCACCCGTTCGTGACCGTCATCTGGGAGGTCAACGACGACCGCACCCTGTACGGCGCCGACAAGCCCAAGCCGCTGGCGGAGTGGGTGCTGCGCCGCAGCGGCCCGCTTAGCTCGACGGTCGCCGAGGTGGTCGCGTTCGTTCGCACGCGGGGTGGGCTGCCCGCTGCCGACATCCAGTTCCACATGGGGGCCGCCTATTTCGATGACCACGGCGCCGCGGAATACGAGGGCGATTGCATGGTGATCGCGCCGGTGCTCGTGTCCCCGCGGGCGCGTGGCCAGGTGTGGCTTCGCTCGACCGATCCGCGCGACAAGCCACGGATCATCACGAACACACTCGGGCCGCCGGAGGACCTCGCGTCGCTGATCGCAGGCATGCGGCTCGCCCGCGAGATCGCCGACCAGCTGCCGCTGAAGCAGACGATCGTCAAGGAGCTCAAGCCCGGCGCGGACGCGGTCGACGACGACGAACTGGCGGCCGACCTGCGCCGGCGGCTGATGCTGATCTACCACCCGGTCGGCACCTGCCGGATGAGTGACACCGACGAGGCGGCCGTGGTCGACTCGCAGTTGCGCGTTCACGGGATCGAGAACCTGCGCGTCGTCGACGCGTCGATCATGCCGATCATCCCCGGCGGCAACACGAACGCGCCGACGATCATGATCGCCGAGAAGGCAGCCGATCTGATCCGGGGCCGCGCCAGCGGCTGAGTCACGACAGAGGGCCATGGCCGCGCGCTCCACAGACCGCCCCGACGTGCTGATCATCGGCGCCGGGCCTTCCGGCGCGGTCACCGGCAGGCACCTCGCCGAGCATGGCTTCTCGGTCGTGTGCCTCGAGCAGGGCCGGTGGGTCAACAACGCGGACTTCCCGGGTGACAAGTTCGACTACGAGCTGCAGGCGCTGAAGCGGTGGAGCCACGACCCCAACGTCCGCGGCCTCGACGAGGACTACCCGTGCGAGGTCACCAACGCCGACGTGCACCCGGTGATGTACAACGCCGTCGGCGGTGGCAGCATCCACTACGGGGCGCAGTGGCCGCGCCTGCTGCCGTCGGACTTTCGAACGCGGACGCTGGACGGAGTCGGCGATGACTGGCCGATCACGTATGAGGATCTGGCGCCCTTCTACGAGCAGACCGACATCGATCTCGGCGTCTCCGGAATGGCCGGCGACCCGGCGTATCCCGGCGGCGCGCCGCCGCCGCTGCCGGCGTTGCCGATCAACAAATACGGGCGCAAGTTCGCCGAAGGGCTCAACGCGCTCGGATGGCACTGGTGGCCGGCGCCGAACGCGATCCCATCGCGCGACTATCGGAACCTGGCGGCGTGCGCGCGGTACGGCACGTGCGAGAACGGCTGCCCGAACGGGTCCAAGGCGTCGGTCGACATGACGCACTGGCCCGAGGCCCAGCGTCACGGCGCGCGCGTGATCTCGGGCGCGCGCGTGCGCGAGATCACGACCGACGACCGGGGGCTGGCGACCGGCGCCGTGTACGTCGATCGCAATGGAGTCGAGCACCACGAGCCCGCCAGCACGCTCGTGATGGCGGCCAACGGCGTCGGCACGGCGCGATTGCTGCTGCTGTCAGCCAGCCGACGCTTCCCGGACGGGCTCGCGAACAGCTCTGGCCTCGTCGGGAGGCGACTGATGCTCCACCCGACGAGCCTGCTGGTGGGCGTGTTTGACGAGCAGCTCGAAAGCTGGATCGGGCCGGCGGGCCAGAACGTCCACTCGATGGAGTTCTACGAGAGTGAGCCGGCACGGGGATTCGTCCGCGGTGCGGACTGGAAGACAATGCCGTCCGGCGGGCCGCTGATGTCGCTGCTGCTCGCGGCGCTCGACGGCTCGCCGACGTGGGGCGACGGCATGCATGACGTCATCAACAGGACGCTCGGTCGGTCGGTGGCGGTCGCGATCGTCAGCGAGGACCTGCCGTCGATCGACAACACGGTCTCGCTGGACCCGAGCCTGACCGACTCCGATGGCATCCCGGCACCTCGGATCGAATACCGGCGCGAGCAGAACAACCACGACCTGATGGCGTTCCACATCGAACGCTGCCGCGAGGCGCTGCAGGCCGCGGGCGCGACCCGGGTCCTGGTCGACCCGGTGATGCCCGAGCAGCCCGGCCACCTGCTCGGCACCGCGCGCATGGGCGACGACCCAGCGGGCTCGGTCGTCGATCAGTTCGGACGCGCGCATGACGTGCCCAACCTGTTCATCGTCGACGGGTCGATCTTCGTCACCAGCGGTGGAGTCAACCCGACCAACTCGATCTGTGCGCTCGCGCTGCGGTGTGCGTCGCATATCGCCAAGGCGGCCAGCCTCCAGAAGATCCCCGCGTGAACGCCCTTCCGTCAGAAGCCCAAACTGCAATCCTCCGGCGCCTCGGCGACTCAATGGCCCCTGCGAGCGAGACGATGCCCTCCTACACGGAGGTCGACAGGTCCGGGCGCTTTCTGACCAGGGCATTGCAAGCGCTCCCGCACCTCGCTCCACGGGCACTGCAGGCGGCCGACGGCCTCGGTGACGCCGACCCGCGCGAGTACCTGACCCGCCTGCAACAAGAACAGCCCGACACGTTCGAGGCGCTGCACCTGATCCTCGTCGGCGCCTACCTGATCAACCGCCGAGTTTGGAAGCGAATTGGATACCCCGGGCGCAAGGCGAGGCCGGTGCTCGACGACGAGGCGGATTTCTATCTCGAGGGCGGCCTGCTCGATCCGGTGGTCGCGCGCGGCCCGATCTTCAGGCCGACGCCCGGTTGAGCGCCACTCACTTGGTTGTGCGATCGCAGCGGATCGTCACGCCGTCGGGAACGGTGGCCGGAGAGATCGCGATTGAAGATGGACGTGTCACCGGGGTTACGGCGGGCGCCGCGGGCGGCCGTGTCGATGGCCTCGACCTCGGACGGCGGTGGCTGGTGCCCGGCTTCATCGACATGCATGTACACGGCGGGGGAGGGGCGCAGTGCAACACCGCCTACTCCGACGAGATTGCTGCTGTCGCGGGCTTTCACGCTCAGCACGGCACGACCGCGTTGCTGGCGACGACGGTCGCCGCGCCGATCGCGGAACTGACGCAGGCGCTGGGGGCGATCGCCACATGTGCCGCGTCCGACAGCTGGCCCGGCGCGACCGTGGTGGGCGCGCATCTCGAGGGGCCGTTTCTCAGCTCGGCGCGGCCGGGTGCGATGGACCCGGCCATGTTCGCGGCGCCCGATCGATCGATCATCGAGCGGCTGCTGACCGCGGGCAAGGGCGCGGTTGCGATGATGACCCTGGCGCCGGAGCTGCCGGGCGCGCTCGAGCTCGTCAAAACGCTCGTAGAGGAAGGTGTCATCCCCTCCCTTGGCCACAGCGACGCGACCTACGGCGAGGCGTTGGCGGCGATCGGCGAAGGGGCTCACGCCGCGACCCATCTGTTCAACGCGATGCGTCCGTTTCACCATCGCGAGCCGGGCGTAATCGGCGCCGTTCTCGACCGGCCCGAGGTCAGCTGCGAGCTGATCTGCGACGGCGTCCATGTGGATCCCGCTGCGCTTCGCCTGGCCTACCGCGCCAAGGGCAATCGAGGGGTCCGGCTGGTGACCGACGCAATCGAGGCTGCGGGCATGCCCGACGGCCGGTATCGACTCGGCGCTGCGACCGTGGACGTCCGCGACGGCGTGACCGCGATCGCCGGAGGCGAATCGATCGCCGGCAGCACGCTGACGATGGATGTCGCCGTCCGAAACGCAGTCAGCGTGATGGACATATCGGTTCCTGACGCCGTCGCGCTGGCGAGCACCAACCCCGCGCGGCTACTTGGGCTCGCCGATCGCAAGGGGGGCATCGCGGTGGGGATGGACGCCGACCTCGTGGTGCTCGATGAGAGCCTGTCGTGCGTGGGCACGATGGTAGGCGGATCGTGGGTCCACGGGCCGCCGACGCCCTGACCGGCTGCGGCCCACTCAGGGCGGCCCGGGCGCCTCGCTAGTGCTCGTCGACCACTTCAACGGCTCCGGCGAGGATGAACTCGTCGAGCTCGAAGCTGTTGTGGGCCTCGGCGACGTGCGCCTGAACCACCTCGATCAGCTCCTCGTCGCTCCCGGCCTCGATCACCTGATCGCACCCGGCCTCGAGGCAGATAAACCGCTTCCTCGGCTCGGCCATGCTGGGCCCCTCAGCCGGCGGTAACGCCGACGACGAAGTCGATCGACGGATCGAGGATCTCCTCAATCAGGGTCTCGTCGGCGGTCACGCCCATCTCGCGGCAGCGGTTGCGGTAGTGCCTGACCTTGCCGACCTGGTACTTCTCGAGGTCGAGCTCCGGGATCGCCTTCTGGTACTCGACCAGGCCGACGATCGTCCCGCGGAATTCGTCAAAGACGTCGTGCACAACGGGCTCCCAGTCCGGGTGGTCGGCGAGCAGTGCCTTGACCGCGGTCGTACCGAATGTGATGTGCCTGCCCTCGTCGGACATGATCCGGCGGTAACCGTGCTTGAGCGCCGGGAGCACGTCCCAGGCGGTGCACGTGTCGACGACGATCTCGTACGAGGGCATCGTCAGAACGCCCTCGACGTGCGCGTTGTAGAGGGTCAAAAAGCGCAGGAAGGCGCGCTCGATCGTCTCGCGATCGTCGGTCTGGACCGCGGCCGTCAGCTCCCGCGCGTATCGAGGCAGCCCCTCGTGGACGACCTCCTTGAGCTCGAAGCGCCCGGTCGGGTCGACCGTCTTGCCGCGCTCGAGGAAGTAGGGCGCCAGCTCCTCGGGCTCGAGGATCCCCGGCACGCGCTCGTGCCAGACGGCGAAGAACTCGGCGTGCTTGCACTCCTCCATCACGAACGTGCTCAGGTACATCAGCCAGTCAAAGCGGCCCAGCGCCCAGGCGCCCTCCATCATCGGGACGAGGTTTTCGGCGACGGCCTGTTCGCCGGCGAAGAAGCGGACCGTGAGACCGAGCAGAGCGTTGCGTCGAGCCTCGGACAGCGTCGCCCAATCCGGGACGTCCTGCGAGTAGTCGAGCTCGCGCGGATTCCAGATCGCGTTGATCGCCTTCTCGTACTTGCGATAGACGTCGCCACGCATCATCTCGCGCGTGAAGTGGAACTTCTTCAGTCCGTCTGCGTCCTGGGTCATGTCAGCCGTGGCCTGCGTCATTTTGTTCTCCCCTCGGCTCGGGCGAAGCGGCTCAATCATACGCGCGGGCCGGCTCATCGCTGGGGCGCGCGGCGGGACCCGGTCCCGGACCGATATATATACGGCGACCGTGACCGGGCCGGCTGACATCCCCGCCTTCTCCAACCATCTGCCGGTGCGCATCCGCTTCGGTGAGGGCGTCGCCGCCGAGCTTCCGGAGGTCGTGAGCTCGCATGGGGCGAGCAAGGCTGTGGTGATGATCGACGCGGGGCTCGAGGACGCCAATGCCGACGTGGCAGCGGCGATCGGAGCGCTCACCGACGCCGGGATCGCGGTCGAGCGCTACATCAAGCCGCCCGGCGAGCCGAAGATCGAGACGGTCGACGCGGCCGCCGCGGCGCTGACTCAACAAGCACCCGGCGTGATCATCGCGGTCGGAGGGGGCTCGGTGATCGACACGGCCAAGTCCGCCCGGCTGTCGGTCCAGACCGGCATGAGCTTCAGCGCCTGGCTTGCATCCGAGCGGCCGTTCCCCGGCCCGGATGTGCCGCTGATCGCGATCCCGACCACCGCGGGGACGGGGTCAGAGGTGTCCGGCGGCGCCGTGATCACCGATCCCAACGAGACCCGGAAGGCCGGCATCGCGGCTCCGACCCTGAGGGCACAGAACGCGCTCGTCGATCCGATCTTGACCTATTCGGTGCCGCCGGCGATGACCGCCTACACCGGCATCGACGCGCTCGCGCAGGCGATCGCGGCGATGGTCGCGCGGACCCGGACGCCGATCGGCGACGCGATCGCGCTCGAGTCGATCCGGATGATCGGCCGCTCGTTGGCGGTCGCGTTCAACGACGGCCAGGACCGAGCGGCACGGTCTGAGATGGCGTGCGCAAGCATGATGGCGGGGTTGTCGATGAACATCTCGGACTGCGGCGCCGAGCACTCGCTGGGCCAGGCGATCGGCGCGCTGTACGGCGTCCCGCACGGGCTGACGATCGGGCTCGTGCTGGCCGAGACGCTCGAGCGCGAGCGCCATCACGTCCCAGAGATACTCGAACGGGTCGCCGACGCGCTCGAGCTGCCCGACGACGGATCCAGTGACGGGTCGCGATCGGTGCGCGGCATCCGTCAGCTGCTCGCTGAGCTCGACTTCCCGGTGATGGCGTCCCTCGATGTCAAGGACGGCGACGTCGACAAGCTGACCGCGATCGCGCGCGATGACTACTTCCACACGACGTCCCCGGTGCCGTGGAGCGATCAGGAGCTGCGCCACGCGTTCGAGGCGGCGTTGGCACAGGAGGAGCGAGTCGCGGCACCGTCCTAGTGACACCAGACGGGTTGCCGTGGTCAGCGGCGGAGCCCGCGGCCTCGGCGTCGAGGTGTGCCGGCAGCTCGCCCAGGCCGGGATCACGGTCTGGTGCACCGCGCGTGCGATCGAGCAGGCTGAGGCGACCGCCGAGCAGCTCAGAGCCGATGGAGAGGTCCGAGTAGCGCGGCTGGACGTGACCGACGCCGCCAGCATCGACGCGCTCGCCGACTCGCTGTCCCAGGTCGACATCCTGGTCAACAACGCCGCGATCGACTACGACACCGATGCCCAGGCGGTGACCGCCGACCTCGACCGCGTCCGCCAAGCCCCGGAGACCAACCTGTTCGGCGCCTGGCGAGTCGCGCAGGCGTTCGCGCCGCACCGGAGGGCGAGCCGGCATGGCCGGTTGGTCAACGTCTCGAGCCAGGGCGGAGCGATCACCGGGATGGGCGGCGGCCTGCCGGCCTACCACACGTCGAAGCTCGCGCTCAACGGTCTGACGCGGATGCTCGCCGCCGAGCTGCGGCGTGACGGAGTGCTCGTCAACGCCGTCTGCCCGGGCTGGACGGACACAGACATGAGCCCAGGAGGGCGGCCGGTTCCCGACGGTGCCCGCAGCATCACGTGGGCGTGCCTGCTCCCAGACGATGGCCCCACCGGCGGGTTCTTCCGCGACGGCGAGCCGCGGGACTGGTAGCAACGGCGAGCATGCGGTGCCTACATGGCATCGACCTCGTCTCAGGCGGCTGGCCCCGCTCGACCACTGCGGCAGGTCGCCTGCGAGTGTGAGCCGTAGGTCGAAAACCTTCGCCCAGGGGAGTAGATCGCCTACGGCTGCGAGCCGTAGTCCGAAAACCTTCGCCGAGGGGAGTAGATCGCCCACGGCTGCGAGCCGTAGTCCGAAAACCTTCGCCGAGGGGAGTAGATCGCCTACACCCCCCGTTACTCAGTGGCCGGTGGCCGAGAAGTGCATGTAGTCCTTGGTCGACCCCGACCAGGAGCCACCCCAGCCCCACCCGATCGACGCGAACGCACGGACGACCTCGGCGTCCACCATCCCCGGGCGATGCTTGCGGCGGTTCAGGTACGGCCGGCTGGCTCGGTCACGCGTCGCGCCGCAGCCGACGTACGGATTCTCGACCGGGTTGATGTCGACCGCCTCGCCGAAGGCGTGCTCTGACCACGTCCCGGTTCCGGTCCCGCCCACGCACGGTGACGGGACCGCCTGGCGGCAATCGAACGCCGAGCTGACGTCGAATGTGTGCGACGCGCCGGGGCCGTAGGCGTCGTCCAGGATCATGTCGCGGATATGGAAGTGGAGCCGGTAGAGCTTGTGGAACACCCGCGCGAGCGGCGCGGCGGCGTCCCTGTTGACGACCAGCTGGCCGGTGTGCGTCTGCCGGTCGAAGCCAACGTAGGAGACCGTCAGCAGGCGCAGGTTCGACAGCGGCACCGGGCAGCCGCGGTGCCAGGCATTGTGCTTGACCTCGGCTCGGGTCGGCCCTGCCAGTGGCCCGATCAGCGAATGAAACGGAGCCAGCGCCGCCCCGGCGAGCGCCACCGCCAGCAGCCGGGTCACGATGAGATCCCGCTCACGGTCAACAGACCCACATTGTTGCGCGGTTGACAGCCCGCGCCCAGCCCACCACGGGGGAATGGCGTAGAACTAAAGGAGCGATGGCCGCGACCCAAGCAACGATCGTCGACGCCGGCGGCCGCGAGCTGCGCGTCTCAAACCCAGATCGTGTGATCTTTCCCGAGACCGAGCACACGGCGCAGGTCTCCAAGCTCGAGATCGTCAACTACTACCTCGCGGTGAAGGACGGGATCATGCGCGCGCTCGAGCGGCGGCCGACGACGCTGGAGCGCTGGCCGAAGGGTGTGCACCCGGGCATCGTCCTGTCGACCCGGGACAAGGGCGGCGGCGACGCGTTCTTTCAGAAGCGGGTGCCGAAGGGAGCGCCGGATTATCTGCAGACGGTTGGGATCCAATTCCCCTCTGGGCGCGAGGCCGACGAGATCTGCCCGACCGAGATCGCCGTTGTCGGCTGGGCGGCGCAGATGGGCACGATCACCTTCCATCCGTGGCCGGTCCGCCGGGAAGACGTCGACCATCCAGACGAGCTGCGGATCGACCTCGACCCACAACCGGGTACCGACTTCGCCGACGCGGCAAGCGTGGCCGCGGACGCGCGCGAGCTCCTGCAGGAGCTCGGTTACGAGGGCTTTCCGAAGACCTCCGGCGGCCGCGGCGTCCACATCTACATCCGGATCGAGCCGCGGTGGACGTTCACCGACGTCCGTCACGCGGCGATCGCGTTCGGGCGCGAGCTCGGACGGCGGCTCCCAGACCGGGTGACGACCAATTGGTGGAAGGAGGAGCGCGGCGAGCGGATCTTCATCGACTACAACCAGAACGCGCGCGACCGGACGATCGCGTCGGCCTACAGCATCCGGCCCAAGCCCGGCGCGACCGTCTCCGCACCGCTCACCTGGGACGAGCTCCCCACCGTAACCCCCGAGGACTTCACGGTCGCGACGATGCCGGCCCGATTCGCCGAGGTCGGCGACCGCCACGCGGCGATCAACAACGTCCACCACTCGCTCGCGCCGCTGCTGGAGCTGTACGAGAGGGACGTCGGCGAGGGCCGGGGGGACATGCCATACCCGCCCGACTACCCGAAGATGCCGGGGGAGCCGAAGCGGGTCCAGCCGTCGCGGGATCGCGACCGCAAGCGAACCGGATAGGCCCTACTTCGACTGTGGCAGCTTGACCGTGCCGCGCCGGGCGGCCGGCGCAGACGGCGGCGGCACGACCGGCCCGATGTCGCCGTCCGGTGCCTGATCGAGGTCGACGATCACCGGCGCATGATCGCTGGGACCCGAGCCCTTGCGAGCCTTGCGGTCGACCCACGCCGCCTGGACTCGCTTGGCGACCGGGCCGCTGGCCAGCACGAGGTCGATCCGCATCCCGAGGTCCTGGTGAAACATCCCGGCGCGGTAGTCCCAGTAAGTGAACACGCGCTGATCCGGCCAGTGGTCGCGCACAACATCATGGAGTCCGAGCGCCTCGAGCGCGAACAGGGCGTCCCGCTCGGGCGCCGTGACGTGGGTATGTCCTGCGTACGCCTCGGGGTCGAACACGTCCTCGTCGGTGGGCGCGATGTTCATGTCGCCGGTGACGATCGTCGCTTCCGGGCCCGCCGCGACCGCCTCTCGCAGCGACCCCAGCCACGCGAGCTTGTAGCGATAGTGATCTGAGTCCGGTTCGCGCCCGTTGGGGACATACACCGACATGATCCGGACGCCGGCGCATGTCGCGGCGACCGCGCGGGCCTCCTGGTGCGGGAACCCGGGCCCTCCCGGCAGCCCCTTGACGACATCGTCGAGGCCGACGCGGGAGAGGATCGCGACCCCGTTCCACGACGATTCGCCATGGACCGCGGTCTCGTAGCCACGGCCGCCGAGCTCATCGCCCAGCAGCTTCTCGAACGCCTCGTCGGTTAGCTTGGTCTCCTGCAGGCAAACAACGTCGGGCTCGCGCTCGTCCAGCCACGGGAGCAGCCGCGGCACGCGTTGCTTGACCGAGTTGACGTTCCAGGTCGCTACTCGCACTGTCGTTCACCCTAGCGCCGCACGAACCACCACGAGGATCAGCGACGATGCAGTGGTGAGCACCAACAACCACACCCCGCACTGGCTCACCCTCGAAGGCGCCGTCAACGCCCGCGCGGTCGTTCCGGGCGTGCTGCTGCGCGCCGACAACCTGCAGTCACTGACCGAGCGAGACGTCCGCCTGCTGGTCGACGACGAGGGCGTGGACGTCGTGCTCGACCTCCGCACCGACGTCGAGGTCACGCTCGAGGGACCAGGGCCGATGACGCGCGAACGGGCGGTCAGAATCGAGCACCGCTCGCTGCTTCCCGACTCGGGCGGCAACACCGACCTCGAGACCGACACGGTCAGGCCGTGGCACCACACCGATGGCGATGACCTGCCCGATGAGTCGCCGGTCGTCCGCGCGTACATGAGCTATCTCCGCCGCCGTCCCGACTCGGTCTCCGGCGCCGTCCGCACAATTGCCGCATCGGACGGGGCGGTGCTGGTCCATTGCGCGGCCGGCAAGGACCGCACCGGAGTGGTCGTCGCCATCGCGCTCGACGCAGCAGGCGTGCAGCGGGAGACGATCCTCGCTGACTATCTCGCGACCGGCGAGCGGATCGAAGCGATCCTCGCCCGCCTCGTCAGCTCGCCGACCTACCGCGCGGAGCTCGAGGGACACGAGGCGCGCAGGCACGCCCCAGCGGGCGAGACGATGGAGCGCGTGCTCGGGCTCGTCGACGAGCGGTTCGGTGGGTCAGCCGCATGGCTGGCCGCTCACGGGCTCGAGACCACCGAGCTCGCGCGCCTCAATCGGCGGCTGTCGCCACTCCGACCGTAGCCGTTATGGAATTTGCCTAACCGTCGGAGTATGGTCGGAGATCCAGCGACCGAGGGGGTAGTTCGATGTATGTTCGTGTGGTCAGGTTCACCGGGGTGACCGCCGATCGGATGGCGAAGATCCAGGCCCAGATCGAGGCGTCCGACGGGCCGCCTCCAGGCATTCCGACGACGGGTCTGACGATGGCCTTCGATGAGGCACAGGGAACGGTGGTGGTCTCGCAGCAGTTCGCGACCGCCGAGGACATGGAAGTGGGCGCCCAGGCATTCGAGGCGATGGATGCCTCGGACACGCCCGGCACGCGTGCCTCGGTGGACATGTGCGAGCTGAGGCTCGACCTCAAGGCTCCCTGACCGGAGCGGCAAAGAGCTTCTAGACCAGGCAGCCGCCGGCGTTCAGCCGGCACGCGCGAGCGCGGGGACGAAGCGCGCCGCGTCGATCGTCCCCCAACGGCCGGGCATCCGGTTCCGGCGCTGGCATGACTCAGCTGACGGCGCCGAGACCGGCCTGAGCGACCTCCATGTCCTGGCTGTAGTGGCCGCCGCTGACGCCGATCGCGCCGACGATCTTCTCGCCGACGGCGATCGGGTAGCCGCCACCGAAGATCACGAGCCGGTCGATTCCGCCGACTGCGCCGTCGGCGAGCGGCGCATCGTCCTTGATGAAGCCGTGCCAGGCATCGGTCGGCATCCCGAAGCCGACCGCCGTGTATGCCTTGTCCTGCGCGATCTGGACGCTGAGCAGCGCCGCACCATCCATCCGGCTGAAGGCCTTCAGCACGCCAGACTCGTCGCAGACGGCGATCACCATCGGCGTTCCGAGCTCGGCCGCCTTGGTCTCCGCGGCGGCGATGATCTGGTGCGCGAGCCCACTGCTCACGCTGGTCTTCTCAAACACCTCGCTCATCCCGACTCTCCTCTCCGATGACGGCATTGCTGACCGAAGCGAACCGGCGATCGATCTCGCGGATCTCCGGCAGCCCGATGAAGTCCAGGAAGGCGTCGAACCCGAGCAGCCCGGGGAGCACATTGATCGGCGATCCGTCGGCCTTGATCTGCGCCAGCGTCGCGCGGACGGCCGCCGTCGCCGTGAGCATGACGCTGAGCGGGAAGATCACGATCCGGAAGCCGAGCTCGCGCAGCAGCTCGTGGGTGACAGGGGGCGTCTTGCCGCCCTCGGCGTAGTTGAACAGCAGCGGCACGCCGGCAAGCGCCTGGGCGATCGCCTCGATCTCGTCCAGCGACAGCGGCGCTTCGATGAACAGGACGTCGGCGCCGGCCTCGCGGTACAGGCGCGCGCGGTCCAGTGCCGCGTCGAGCCCCTCGACCGCCCGGGCGTCGGTGCGCGCGATGATCAGGAAGTCCGGCGAGCGCCGGGCCGCGACGGCCGCGGCGACCTTGGCGGCCATCTCGTCGGCCGCGATCAGCTGCTTGCCGTCCATGTGGCCGCACTTCTTCGGCATCACCTGGTCCTCGATGTGGATCGCGGCGACGCCGGCCGCCTCGTACTCGCGGACCGTCCGGATCACGTTGACCGCATTGCCGTAGCCGGTGTCGGCGTCTGCGATCACGGGCACCGCGACCGCATCGGCGATCCGGTGCGCGTTGTCGACCATCTCGGGCAGCGTCATCAGCCCGACGTCGGGGCGGCCCAGCCGCGCGGCGGCACTCCCGAACCCGGTCATGTAGACGGCCGGGAACCCGGCCTCCTCGATCAACCGCGCGCCGAGCGCGTCATAACAGCCGGGCGCGAGCACCATCTCGCGGGCCTCGAGCCGCTCACGCAGGGTCGGCCCCGTACGCCGGTCAGTGCGCAGCAGATCGGCCATCGCGACCCACCCTAACCGTCAGCAGCCGAGTCCCGGTGATCAGGACTTGCGAACGAGCGTGTACCGAACGGTCTGCGCGCGGATCAGGCCGTCGCGGAACACGAACGTGTCGATCCCGTCATCGGCCTTTGTGGCCTCCGACTCGGCCTTCCACTCGAGCAACATGACGTCGCCCTCGAAGATCGTGGTCGGTACCTCCCAGCTGGCGCTCGGGAGATCGCCGAGCAGCTTGATGAAGCCCTGGCGCACGCCTTCCTTGCCCTTGAGCGTCCCGTCCGGGGTGATGAACACCGCGTCGTCGGCGTAGTCGTCGACGATGGCGTCGAGGTCGCCCGCTCCGAGCGCCTCGGCGTGATGCTGGAAGACCTCCTGAGGTGTGCGTGCCACGTTTCCGTATCTCCTTCGCTCGGCGGTTGCAAGGTCGCTGCGCGCCGCATCACTGCGGCTCGCAGGCCGGATAGGCGGAACGTTACGCGGACCGGACGAGCCCGGGTGCCTTCATCTCCTCCATCACGATGTCGCCGTCGACGACCACGGGCTCGTCGTCGAGGAACAGGCTGCAGCCGCGCATCGGGATGTCGACGTGACACTCGGTGTCGTTCGTGCCGCCGAACTCCTGGTTGGGGCCTGTCGAGAAGAGGACGTTGCCGTAGTAGGAGCGGCCGTGCATGCCGAGTCCCCGTCGATCGGTCGCGAGATACGACCAGCGGGCCTTTTCGTTGAGCCCCCAGCCGATGTGGGCGATCCCGTATGCCTTCTCGTCGTCGAATGAGGCCATGTAGTCGGCCATCAGGTCGGCGTCGAAGTCACCGCGGATGTCGACGATCCGTCCGCTCTCGATCGTCACGTGGATCGGAGTCTGCACGTAGCTCTTGAACGGGAAGATGATGTCGCCGGGGGCGATCACGACCTTGCCGTTGACGCCGTCGTCGGCGCCCCCGGTGAACAGGAATCCCGACGGCCAGTGGTCCCAGCGCCCCGGCTCGTCGGTGTAGCCGTACTCGGTGATCACGGGGAAGACTCCGATCCGGTAAGTGACGTCGGTCCCGAGCTTGTTTGTGAACCGCAGCTCGCTGGACCTCCCGAGCAGCTCGCCGCCGAACTCCACCCGTTCGCGCAGGTTCGTGGTCGGGAACAGCTGCACGAGATGCTCGATCGGCTCCATGCAGAGCAGCATTCGAGCGCCGGCCGCCTGGATCTCGAGCTGTTCTTTGGAGAACAGGAGGAACATCGTGTCGATCACGAGGTCAGCGGCCTTGAGGGCCTCGACCGCCGGGCGGTTGTACGCCAGCGGGGTGGCGCCGACCGTCCACTGGCCGGTGTCGCCGCCGAGACTCGACGACTGGCGGGGGAGGCGGACGTGGAAGGCAGTGGCCCCAAGTTGCTCGGCCGCGGCGAGGAAAGCGTCGGCGTAATCGAGTCGCTCATCGCCCTGGGTGAGGACCGCGACCACCTCGTCCTCCTTGAGCCCGCAGAGCTCGAGCTCCCTGACGCAGAGGTCACCAAAACTGTTTCCGCCGAGGCTCATCATGGGCGTCGCTCTCCTCTACAGACCGTGGTTTCCAGACGTTTCCAGAGGTTTCAGTCCGCGTGGCTAAAGGCCTCCTTGACGAAGACCATATTTTGTATATTATCGCCGCGAATCGCCCAGCCTAGGGCTCTGAGTAGGCGCTGACCTCGACAGCAAGGGGAACAACCGTGGAGACCCCGGCAGCACACGGACCAGCACCAGTCGGCGAAGAATCAGCCGACGAAATCGGTCGGGTTGAGGCCCGCGGGATCGATTACGTCCCGGAGAGCGATCGCCACTCCAACCCGCGAAACCTCGCGTGGGCGATGTTCGGCCCGCAGTTCGGCTTCGGCAACATGGTGTTCGGCTCGCTCGGCATCGCCTTCGGCCTGAGCTGGTGGAGCACGTTCACCGCCGTCACCGTCGGCGTGATCCTCGGCTCGATCATCTTCACGGGCGTGACGATCCAGTCGCCCAAGACCGGCACCAACAACGCGGTCTCGAGCGGTGCATTCTTCGGCGTCACCGGTCGATATCTCGGGTCGCATGATCAGCCTGTTCATCGGCCTGTCGTTCTTCGCGATCCTCGTCTGGACATCGGGCCAGACGATCATCGAGGTCTTCCACCGCATCTTCGGCAGCGGGACCGGCAACGTCGCGCTGTCGATCGCGATGATCGTCGTCTGCCTGATCTCGTTCGTGCTGGCGATCTACGGTCACGCGACGCTGGTCGCGAGCTTCAAGTTCATCGCGATCGCGAGCGCAGGGGTCTCGCTGCTGGCGGTGGTCGTTCTCTCGGACAAGTTCCACAACGTCCATGGCGGCGCCTATCTGCTCGGCAAGTACTGGCCGACCTGGGTGCTGACGATGGTGCTGGCGGCGTCGCTGCCGGTCTCGTGGGGGCCGTTCATCGGCGATTACGGTCGTTACATCCCGTCCAAGGCGAAGGCGGCGACGTGCGCGTTCTGGGGCGGGCTCGGAATCTTCGCCGGCTGCTGGCTGGCCGAGATCATCGGCGCCTACGTGCAGACCACGATCCCGAATCCCACGACTCCGTTCGCGATCGGCTTCCCGGCCGTCTCGCCGCTCTGGTTGGCGATCCTGCTGATGATCGCGCCGGGCGGCATGGCGAACATCGAGAGCGCGGCAATGTCGGTCTACAACGCGGCGCTCGATGTGCATGCGGCGTTCTGGCGGCTGACGCGAGCGCAGCTGACATTCGTCATGAGCGCGATCGGTCTGGCAACCGCCTACATCGCGCTGATCGGCTTCAACGCGATCTCGTCGATCGAGGCGTTCGCGACGATCATGCTGGTGACCTGCACGCCGTGGATGACGATCATGGCGGTCGGCCACCTGATGCGCCACGGCCGCTACCGCGCCGATCGATCTGCAAGCGTTCGCGCGCGGCAGCGACAAGGGCATCTACTGGTTCAACGGCGGCTGTAAACCCTCGTGCGTTCATCGCCTGGGCCGTGGCGACCGGCGTCGGAATGCTGTTCGCGTCGACGACGATCATCACCGGCCCGCTGACCAAGCATGTGTCGGGAATCGACCTCAGCTTCACCAGCGCCGCGGTCGTCGGTGCGCTTCTGTACTACGTCCTCGTGAAGATCTGGCCCGAGGAGGGCGTGATGCTGACCGAGGAGGCCGCGGCCGAAGAGGTCCCGGTGCCGACCGGCGTTGGTGTCGCCAAGTAGCCTCGGGCTGATAGCCGACCGCACGACACATCGAATCGGGCTCGTCGTCCCGAGTTCGAATACGACGATCGAGACCGAAGTCCCGGAGATGCTCGCGCGCACCGCGAGCGAGACGGGCGAGCGGTTCACGTTTCACTCGAGCCGGGCGGTGCTGCGCGCGGTGACCGAGCAGGAGCTAGAGCGGATGGTCGGCGAAGGTGACCGGTGCGCGCGCGAGCTCTCCGACGCCCGGGTCGACGCGCTCGTGTACGCGTGCCTGATCGCGGTCATGGCGCGTGGCGCTGGCGCCCACGAGGAGGTCGAGGCGCGGCTGGCCGCGGTGGCGCGCGACAACGGCTGCCCGATGCCCGTGGTCAGCAGCGCAGGGGCGCTCGTGCGCGCGCTCGGAGCCCTGCAGGCCAAGCGGGTCGCGATCGTCACGCCGTATCTGAAGGCGCTGACGCAGCTCGCCGAGCGCTATCTGAACACGAACGAGATCGAGGTCGTCGACTCGATCAGCCTCGAGGTGAGCGACAACGTCGCCGTCGGTCGGCTCGACCCCGGCCAGCTGGTCGGGCTCGCGCGGCGGCTCGATGTGGCCGACGCCGACGCGATCGTGATCTCGGCATGCGTGCAGATGCCGTCACTGCCGGTCGTCGCGACCGTCGAACGGGAGCTCGGGATCCCCACTCTGTCGGCGGCTACCGCGACCGTGTTCGACCTGCTCTGCAAACTCGGCCTGGACGCCAGGGTCCCGGACGCCGGGTCGCTGCTCGGTGGCAGATCCCGGGCGGTCGCCTGACGTGGAAGCGCAGGCCTCGACGCGCCACGCCGGGCCGCTGCCGTTGCTCCACGACGCGGACGGCGAGCGCGAATACGACGGCTGGTTTGCGCAGCTGTGGCTGACGGCGCTGGAATGGATCGAGCCCTACTACGACAGCCGAGCACCTGCGGGCCACCGTCACCTGGATGGTGCGGCTGGACCCGGATGCCCCGGAACCGCTGCTGTTCGCCGCGCTGACGCATGACATGGAGCGCCATTTCCCCGGCGGCACACAGCCCGACAAGGCAAACGGTCTGTGGGACGACGTCGAGTACAACACCCGCCACATGCAACGCTCGGCCACGATCGTCGCCGACTGGCTGCGATCGCAGGGCGCGCCGGAGGAGTTCGTGCAGCAGGTCACGGCGCCGATCCTCGAGCACGAGTTCGGCGGCTCGCCGCAGGGTGACCTGATCCAGGCCGCGGACTCGCTGTCGTTCCTCGAGGTCGACGCCGACCTCGCCGGCCGGTGGGTGCTCAACGGCGAGACGTCGCTCGCGTTCGCGCGTCGCAAGCTCGACTGGATGTACGAGCGGATCCGGCTGCAGCGTGCGCGGCCGCTTGCGCTGCCGCTCTACGAACGGGCGCTGCGGACGCTGGACCGCGAGGTTGCCCGGGCCGGGCAGGCGTGACGTCGAGCGCAATCGCACACCGGGGCCCGGCGGCGCCACGTACAGCGATGCGGTGGTCGTCGACCTGCCGGGGGCGCGGTGGATCTACGTGGCTGGACAGACAGCCCGGCAGAGCGAACGGGATCCCCGATGACGTCGCCGGCCAGAGCGAGGCGTGCTTTGCGCAGCTCGAATCGGTCCTCGGCGAATGGGGCGCAGTACTCGCCGACCTGGTGCAGATCACGGTCTACCTGACGGATCTCGAGCAGTACCCGAGCTATGCCGCGGTTCGATCGCGGCTGCTCGCCGACGCGCCGCCGAGCAGCGCCGCCGTCGGTGTCGCGTCACTGCTCGGCGGAGCACTCGTGGAGATCTCCGGCGTCGCGGTGACCGAGCCGCCCGGCTAGCTCTGGTTGGACAGCCCGTCCAGGAACCGGTTCGTCTCGGCGAGAAAATCGCCGGGGTTGTCCCACGGGATCATGTGACCCGCCCCGGCGATCCGCACGATCTCGACGCCCTTGCCGGCGGCGCGTCACTTCCGGGAGCGCCGATGCCGTCACGACAGGGCTATCCCCGCCGTACATGAACAGCACCGGCGGCTCGAGCTGGCGGAGGTACTGGAAGAAGTCCTCGCGGTGGAAGTTGAGCCACGATTCGCGGACGGCGATTTCGTCGCAGGTCGGGAGCCATTGCGCTCGCTGCGCGAGCTGCTCGTCGGTCAGGGTTGGGAAGTAGCCGCGCAGGACCTCGAGCGAGGCGCCCGAGCGCGCCGCCGCGAGCTGGTCCATGAACGCCTCCAGCGACATCGGGTAGGTACCGCGCCCGGGTCCGGTCAGCGGCGGGTCGGCGAGCACGAGCGGACCGGCGGCGTCGGGATGCAGGACCCGGACCGCCGCAGCGATGCGAGCGCCCATCGAATGCCCGATCAGAATCGGGCGCTCAAGGCCAAGCTCCGAGACCACGGCCGCGACGTCACCCGCATAGTCGATCAGCGAGAAGCCCTCGCTCGGCTTGTCCGACATTCCCCGGCCTCTGATGTCGAGCGTGATCACCCGGTGCTCGGTTGACAGCGGGATCGAGATGAACTCCCAGGTCGCGGCGGGGCTCGTGATGCCGGGCACGATCACGATCGGCGGTCCCGACGCACCGTACTCGAGGTGGTGCAGCCTCAGGCCGTCGGCGTCGATGAAGCCGCTGCGACCGACCGGCTGGGTGTCAGCGGGCGGCACGGTCTGCGTCGGTCAGCGCGATTTGCTCTGCACGGCGTTGAGCGCGCGCGAGCACGTCGTCGAGCGGTTCGACGTCGGCGTACTTGGAATCCATGTCGAAGATGTTCGAGTCATGCGGGGCGGAGGCCCGGTCACCGACGCACTCGATCGGCACGATCGTCCGAAAGCCCCACGAGACCGCATCAACGACGCTGGCGCGCACGCAGCCGCTCGTCACGCAGCCGGCGACGATCAGCGAGTCGACGCACGCCGAGGTCAGGAATGACAGCAACGAGGTGCCGAAGAACGCCGACGCCGCCTGCTTTCCGAACACCGGCTCGCTGGCGGCAGGCGCCACCCGCTGGTCGATCTCGCACCACCGCGTGCCGTCGATCAGCGTCGCGAGGCTCGGCATCTTGCTCAGCCATACGAGCTTGCTCAGCTGGCTCTCCTGGAATGCGACCGTGCTGAACGCGACCGGCAGCCTCTGATCACGTGCCACCTCGAGCAGCGAGGCGGTCGCCGCGATCACATCGTCGAGGCCACCACCGAGCGGGCTTGCGTCTTCGGTGAAGCCATACTGGAGATCGACGACCAGCACCGCCGGGCGATCGCCGAGCCCGACGCGCCCGCCGATACCGCTGCGTGTGTAGATCGCTCGCGCCTCTTCAAGGGAGCCGGCGGCGTGACCATCATCATCGGTCGATGCAGGACTCAGACCAACCCTCTGAGGCACACGATCTATTATATATCAAAGACGTGATTTACGATGGAACCGAGGCGACAGGTAGGATGCGCTCCGAAATGGGGAGTGGTTGAGCGCGGCCGGCAGTGACAGTGGCGAGTTGGTCCCGGCGGCTCCGATCGACATTCCCTCGATCCCGGATGTCGTCTACACCCAGCTTCGCCGCGATCTAGCCAGAGGCGTCTACAAGCCGGGGCCGATCCGGATCCGGCCGCTGACCGAGCGGTTCGGAGTCAGCGCGACACCGGTCCGAGAGGCACTGCGCCGGCTCGAGGCCGAGGGCCTGATAACGCTCCGCAAGAACCAGATCGTCGTCAACGCGCTGTCGGAGTCCGAGCTGCGCGAGATCTTCGCGATCCGCGCCGAGCTTGAGACGTTCGCGCTGCGGACCGGCGCCGAGCGGATTCGAAAAGACCCGGAGCTGCTCGCCGATCTCGACTCGCACGTCGCGGACATGGATCGCTACGAGCACTCGCTCGAGGAGTGGCGCGCCGCCAATGAGGCGTTCCACATGGGCATCTACCACGCGGCCGGCATGCCGCGGCTGGCCTCGATGATCGACTCGCTGTGGATCGCGGTCGAGCCCTATCTGCGCCTCTACGTCTCGACCGCTGGCAGCTTTCGCGCCGCCCAGGCCGAGCACCGCTTGATCCTGGACAGCGTTCGCAACGGCGACGTTGAGACCGCGGCGCAGACGCTCCGCAAGCACCTGCGCAACACCGAGGAGATCGTCGCCGCGGGCATCAACGGCGCCGACCCTGGCGCCCGGTGACCGACACCGAACAGGTGCCCGCCGAGCGCGGCTTTCTGAGTCCGTTTGAGGTCGCGCCTCCGGACGGAGCCGAGGACTGGCGGCGCCTGTACCCGTACTACTACACCTTCAGCGAACCGCGGCGCGCGTTCGAGGAGGGCAAGTTCTGGTTCTTCGACGGCATGCACAACCCCGAGCCCGTGTTCCCGTTCGACACGATCATGACCGAGAGCTGGTGGGTGGCTCTGAACCAGTTCATCTCTCGCGTGTACGTGATCCCGCCCGCGCTCGGCATGGATCAGCGGATCGTCAACGGCTACCTCTACATCAGCCCGAACTCGATCACCGATCCGGACCTGATCGCACGCCGGGCCGAGATGTTCACTCGGCGTGCGGGTCACTACTACGAGAACTGGGACGAGATCTACAGCCACTGGATCGTCAAGGCCGAGGACTGCATCCGCCGGCTGCGCGAGCTTGAGATCGCGGACCTGCCTGAGGCCGAGCCCGAGGAGGTCGTGTTCTCGCATAGCGGCCTGACCTCGGGCTACAAACTGCTCGCGACCTACAACCGGCTGATCGAGAACATGCAGGAGATGGCGCATTACCACTTCGAGATGCTCGGTCTCGGGTACGCCGCCTATCTCACATTCCGCGACTTCTGCCAGCGGGTCTTCCCGGGGATCGCGGATCAGACGATCTCGAAGATGGTCGCCGGGATCGACATCCTCTTCTTCCGTCCCGACGACGAACTGCGCAAGCTCAGCGAGCTAGCGCTTGAGCTCGGGCTGGCCGAGCTGATCGAACACGAGCTCGATCCCGCCCGCGCGCTGCAGGCGATCTCCAAGGCTCCTAACGGTCAGGTCTGGCTTGAGGCGTTCGAGGGCGCCAAGGAGCCTTGGTTCTGGTTCTCCTCGGGGCCGGGCTACTCGCACGAGCATCGCGCATGGGTCGACGACCTCGGCCTGCCGTTCAACGCGATGCGCGGGTACATCGGCAAGCTGCGGGCGGGGGAGGACATCTCGCGGCCGCTGGAGTCGATCCGCAGCGAGAGCGAGAGGATCTTCGGCGAGTACCGGGAGCTGCTCGGGCCCGACGACCAGGACGCATTCACCGAGATGCGCGAGCTCGCCCGCACCGTGTACCCGTTCGTCGAGAACCACAACTTCTACGTCGAGCACTGGCACCACTCGATCTTCTGGAACCGTGTACGCGAGTTCGGAGCAATCCTCGTCAACGGGGGGTTCCTCGAAGACTCCGAGGACGTCTTCTACCTGCACCGGTTCGAGATTCATCACGCGCTGTACGACCTCTGCACCGGGTGGGCGACCGGAACACCTGCCCGCGGTCCGAGCTACTGGCCTGATGAGGTGGCCGAGCGCAAGCGGATCATGGGGCACCTGCGCAAGTGGTCACCGCCGCCGGGGCTCGGGGTCGCGCCCGCGGAGATCACCGAGCCGTTCACGGTCATGTTGTTCGGGGTCACGACCGACACCGTCAAGCAGTGGCAGGACGGCGACGCCTCGGACAGCAATGAGCTGCGCGGGATCGCGGCGTCGCCCGGGGTGGCCGAGGGCCTCGCGCGGGTGATCACGACCGTTCAGGAGCTGGATGAGGTGCAGGCGGGCGAGGTGCTCATCTGTCCGATCACCGCGCCGAGCTGGGCGCCCGTATTTGCTCGGATCGCCGCCGCGGCCTCCGACATTGGCGGGATCATGTCCCACGCCGCGATCGTGTCACGTGAGTACGGGCTCCCTGCAGTCGTCGGAACGGGCTTTGGGACCAAGCGGATCCGGACCGGTCAGCGGGTCCGCGTCGACGGCGACAACGGGGTCGTCACGCTGCTTGACTGACCGCACGCGAGCACAACCGGGCTCCACGGGTGCGCTTCTTGACACCCGTAGATTTCAAATATAATACTTGGCACCGGGCGCGGCGCCGCCGTCCGCCCACCGACGCGATCCCGGGAAAGGGGAGCGATGACGACGACCCCTGCACAGCGACGCTTCCCAAGCCCGTTCGAGGTTGAGGCGCCGCCGGGCGCGGAGGACTGGCGCCGTCTGTATCCCTACTACTACCTGTTCAGCGACGAGCGGCGGGAGTACGACGAGGAGCAGTTCTGGTTCTTCGATGGGATGCACAACCCCGAGCCCGTGTATCCGTTCGACACGATCATGCCCGAGAGCTGGTGGGTGTTCCTCAACCAGTTCCTGACGCGCGTGTGGATGGTGCCCCCGACGCTCGGGATCGATCAGCGGATCGTGAACGGTTATCTGTACGTGAGCCCGACCTCGATCACGGACGAGGCGGAGATCGAGGCTCGCATCCCACGGTTCACCGAGCGCGGTGGTTACTACTACGAGCACTGGGACGAGATCTACGACAACTGGATCGCGAAGGCAGAGGACTGCATCAAAAGGCTGCGGGCGATCGAGTTCGCGCCGCTCCCTGAGGCGGAGCCGATGGAGACGATCACGGCGTGGAAGGGCACCACGGTCGCGTGGGAGCTGATCGCCTCCTACAACCGGCTGCTCGAGAACATGCACGAGATGGCCTGTTATCACTTCGAGCTTCACATGCTCGGGTACGGGGCGTTGATGACGTTCTCGGACTTCTGCAAGAACGCCTTCCCCGGGATCGCCGACCAGACGATCTCGAAGATGGTCGGTGGCGTCGAGATCCTCTTCTTCCGCCCCGACGATGAGGTGCGTAAGCTCGCGCGGCTGGCGCTCGAGCTCGATCTGGCAGAGGCGATCACCGGCAACGAGGATCCGGACGCGGCTTTGGCCCAGATCGCGGACTCGTCAAACGGCCAGCCATGGATGGACGCATTCGAGGCGGCCAAGGAGCCGTGGTTCTGGTTTTCGACCGGCCCGGGTTACTGCCATCAGCACCGCGCTTGGATCGATGACCTGACGGTCCCGTTCAGCGCGATGCGGGGCTATATCGAAAAGCTCCGGGAGGGGATCAACATTGACCGCCCGCTGGACGTGATCCTGAGCGAGCGCGAGCGGATCGTCCGGGAGTACCGCGAGCTGCTGCCGACCGATGACGACCGCGAGGCATTCGATCAGGTCCTGGGCCTCGCTCGCCAGGTCTACCCGGAGACCGAGAACCACAATTTCTACGTCGAGCACTGGCACCACTCGATCTTCTGGAACAAGGTCCGCGATCTCGGGGCGGTGTTCGAGGCCTTCGGGTACCTCGAGGAGTCCGAGGACATCTTCTATCTGCACCGGTACGAGGTCAATCAGGCGCTGTACGACATGCTGACCGGCTGGGCCACGACCAATCCGACCCGCAACGGCCACTGGCGCGACGAGGTGGCCGTGCGCAAGCAGATCATGGAGAAGCTGCGTCGATGGGCACCGCCGCCGGCGCTCGGCAAGCCGCCTGAAGCGGTCACCGAGGCGGCGACCGTGATGCTGTGGGGCATCACGACCGACATGGTCCAGCAGTGGCTCGACGCCCAGGACGGCGGCTCCAACGGCGCCGGGAGCGACGGCGAGCTGCGTGGATTCGCGGCCTCGCCGGGCGTCGCCGAGGGGCCGGCGCGAGTGATCACCACCGTCGATCAGCTCAGCGAGGTGCGCTCCGGCGAGATCCTGGTGTGCCCGATCACCGCCCCGAGCTGGGCGCCGGTGTTCTCACTGATCAAGGGCGCCGTCTCGGACATCGGGGGGATCATGTCCCACGCGGCGATCGTCTCCCGCGAGTACGGCCTGCCGGCCGTCGTCGGCACCGGCTTCGGTACCAAGCAGATCCGGAATGGACAGCTGGTCCGCGTCGACGGCGACAGCGGGGTGGTCACGGTCCTCGACGGATGACAGACGCGCCGCACATCCGGTGGTTTGCGGACTGCGACGCGAGCAGCACCGCCGAGGTCGGCGGCAAGTGCGCAGGGCTTGGTGAGCTGCTGTCGGCCGGGGTCTCGGTGCCGACCGGGTTTGCGGTCACGGTGGCCGCGCATCAGCTGTTCCTCTCCAGCCACGATTTGCGCGTGAACGAGTCCGAGCTGCTGTCGTCGATCGACTACGACAACGTCGGCGAGGTCGCGGCCGCGAGCGAGCAGCTGCGGTCGCTCGTCGAGGGCAGCGAGGTTCCTGGGGCCACCGTCAACGGGATCCGTGAGGCGTATGAGGAGCTGTCGAGTGACGGCGCGGCACCGGTGGCGGTGCGCTCGAGCGCGGTTGCGGAGGACCTGGCCGGCGCGAGCTTCGCGGGTCAGCTGCAGACGTATCTGTGGATCGAGGGCGCCGACGCTGTGGTCGAGCACGTACGCCGTTGCTGGAGCGGCTTCTTTACGACCGAGGCTCTGACCTACCGCCGACAGCACGAGATCTCCAACGAGGACGCGCTGATGAGCGTCGGGGTGCAGCGGATGGTGCGCGCACGTTCCGCGGGCGTCATGTTCACGCTCAACCCGCTCAACGGAGATCCCTCAAAGATCGTGATCGAGTCGACCTGGGGATTGGGTGAGCCGCTGGTCTCCGGCGAGGTCGACCCCGACCGGTTCACGGTCGACAAGGTCACGCTCGGGGTGCTCGGCCGCTCGGTCGCAAAGAAGCTGATCGAGCACCGGCCCGATCCGGCACAGCGCAAGGTCGTGGTCGACGAGGTAGAGCCCGCGCGCCGCGACGCGCCGTCGCTGTCGGACCAGGAGGTGATCGAGCTCGCCCGGCTCGGGAAGATGATCGAGCGTCATTACGGAGCGCCGCAGGACATCGAGTGGGCGGTTGACGGCGACAGCGAGGAGATCGTCGCACTGCAGGCTCGGCCCGAGACCGTCTGGAGCCGGCGTGAGCGCCAGCCGACGGTCGAGAAGAAGGGCAGCGCGCTCGAGTACGTACTGGCGGGCCTGCTCAAGCGCTGAGCAGACTTGCCTTTGCCCAGTCAAGTGAGCACAAACGAGGAGGCGTAGGTGGCAGTCCCGACCGCAACTCATTTCCGGACCGCGCAGCTCGTCCCCCTGTTCCAGCGGATGCTCGAGCGCTGCAAGCTGACCAAGGACGAGACGATCCTGGTCGTCTCGGACCCAGACTCAAACCAGGAATACGTCGCGGCGATGTTCGCGGCGGCTCGCTCGTTCGGCGCCGATGCGATGTCGCTGATGCTCCCCCCGCCGCCTCCCGAGCAGGCGGTGTTCATCCGCACCGGCAACATCTCGTCGACGATCGTCGCCAACTCGAAGAAAGCGCTCGAGTTCCTCAAGATGGCCGACTTCGTGATCGACATGACCTCGGTCGGGCTACTGCACACCAAGGAGCAGGTCGCGGTGCTCGAGGCGGGCACGCGGATGCTGATGGTGCACGACCCGGTCGAGGTGCTCGAGCGCCTGTTTCCGACCGACGAGGACAAGGAGCGAATCCAGCGCCACGGTGAGCGACTGCGCAACGCCAAGCGGCTCCGCGTGCAGTCCGACAACGGCACCGAGGTCTGGTTCGACAAGACCGATGCTCCGGTGATTGAGCAGTGGGGCTGGACCGACGAGCCGGGCCGGTGGGATCACTGGCCGGGGGCGTTCGCTTACACCTCTCCGACCGAGGGCCTCGGGGAGGGCGTGATCGTTCTCGATCCGGGCGACATCTGGTATCCGCCGAAGCGCTACCTGTCGACCCAGGTGAAGATGACGTTCGAGAACGGGGCTGCGATCAAGATCGAAGGCGGCTGGGACGCCCGGATGATCCGCGAGTACATCGAGGGGTGGCAGGACCCCGAGGGGTACATGATCTCCCACATCGGCTTCGGCGGCCATCGCCGCGGCCTGTGGAACGCGATCCTGTTCCAGGATCCGCTCGACATCATCGGCCAGGACGGACGCACGTCCTGGGGCACGACCCTGTTCGCGCTCGGTTCCAACGTGACGTTCGGCGGGACGCACACGACCGGCTGCCACCAGGACTTCGCGCTCAAGCAGCAGCGGTTCTACCTTGACGACGAGCTCGTCGCCGACAGCGGCGAGGTGATTCCGGATTACCTGCAATAGGAGATGAAGTCGGCTCCGTTCAGCTACGAGCGACCTCAATCGGTGCAGGAGGCGCTTGAGATCCTCGAGCGCCACGGCGGCATGGCGCGGGTCCTGGCCGGTGGCCAGAGCCTGGTTCCGATGCTGCAGATGCGGCTAATGCAACTCAGTGCGGTGGTCGACATCAACCGGCTTGCCGGACTTGACGAGGTGAGGGCCGAGGGCGCGTCGACGGTCTTCGGTCCGCTTGTGCGCTACGCGGAGATCGAACGATCGCCGTTGGTGTCCGAGCGTCTGCCGCTGCTCGCGCACGTGGTCCGCTATGTCGGCGATCCGCAGGTCCGCAATCGTGGCACCCTCGGCGGCAGCCTTGCGCAGGCCGACCCGACCGGCGAGATGGCGGTCGCGTCCCTGGCGCTCGACGCGACGATCGTCGCGTCGAGCGTGTCGGGCAGGCGCGAGATCGGAATCGACGAGTTTCTGATCGGCTCCTATGCGACCGCGCTGCAGCCGGAGGAGATGCTGATCGAGGTGCGCTTCCCGGTCGCGCCCGACTCGTTCGTGTTTCTCGAGCGCAACCGCAAGCACAACGATTTCGCGGTGATCAACATCGCGGTCGTCGGGCGTCGAGAAGGCGCCGGCCGCTGGTCGGGGCTGCGGATCGCGCTGGGCGGGGTCAACGATCGCGCCGTGCTCGCATCCGAGGCCGCGGCGCTGCTCGAGGGCACGACGTTGGAGGACGATGCGATCGAGCAGGCCGCCCAGTCCGCACTCGGGGTGATCGACCCGCCGAGCGACGTGCGCGGCTCGGCCGAGTATCGGCGTCATCTGGTGCCGGTGTACGTCCGTCGCGCCCTGCTTGGACTCCGCGACGGTGAGGGTGCCCATGCCTGAGAACGTCGAGGTAACGATCAACGTCAACGGCCGCGAGTATCGCCGGACTGTCGAGGCCCGACTGCATCTCGCCGACTTCCTGCGCCACGAGCTCGGCCTCACCGGCACCCACATCGGATGCGAGCAGGGAGTCTGCGGTAATTGCACGGTGCTGGTCGACGGGCAGGCCGTCAAGTCGTGTCTGATGTTCACGGCACAGGCCGACGGGCAGCGAGTGACGACGGTCGAGTCGCTTGCCGACGGTGACGAGCTGCATCCGCTCCAGCAGGCGTTCAAGGACGCGCACGCGCTGCAATGCGGGTACTGCACGCCGGGCTTCCTGATGGCGGCGACGGCGATCGCCGCCGAGGGTCGCCGGCTGAGCCGGGACGAGCTGCGAGAGCAACTCGCCGGGGTGATCTGTCGCTGCACGGGCTACAGCAACATCATCACCGCGGTGGAGAGCTACCTCGATCAGGTCGGGGCGGCGGAGAGCGTCGATGGCTGAGGTGATCGAGGCAGCGCCTCCGAGAGTACGCGAGCGGGCGATCGGGGCGAGCGTCAACCGTAAGGAGGATGACCGCCTGCTCCGCGGCGAGGGCCGCTTCGCCGATGACGTGGACCCCGGCCACTGTCTGCATATGGCTGTCGGGCGGTGCCCGTTCCCGCACGCGCGGATCGTCGCGATCGACGTCTCCGCCGCGCTTGCGCTCGAAGGCGTCGAGGACATCCTGGTCGGTGCCGACGTCGTCCAACGGACCGACCCGATCAGCGTCCTGCGACCGGTGCCCGATGCACCGTCACTGGACTTCTACGCGATGGCGACCGACGTCGCCGTGTTCGAGGGCCACCCGGTTGTCAGCGTCGCGGCGGTCAGTCGGCACGTCGCCGAGGACGCGGTCGGCTTGATCGAGGTCGATTACGATCCGCTCCCGCACGTGTTCGACTCCGATTCGGCGATGGATCCCGACGCTCCGGTCCTGCACCCACATGTGCTGAACTCGAACCTGCTGGCGAAGAACCTGACCGGTGCGGGCGACCCTGAGGGCAAGCTTGCCGAGTCAGACGTGGTCGTCCAGGAGCGTTTCTCGATCAATCGCGTCAGCGGTCTGCCGATGGAGACGCGGGCGGTGGTCGCCGAATGGCAGCCCGGTGCGGGCGAGCTGACCGTCCGTCACTCGACCCAGACGCCCCACCTGGTACGCAAGCAACTGGCGGAGTCAATGCGACTGCAGGACGGCGCCGTGCGGGTCGTGGCCTCGGACGTGGGCGGCGCGTTTGGGCTCAAGATCGGGATCTACCCCGAGGACGTGCTCGCCTGCCTGCACGCGATGCGCACGCGACGGCCGGTCAAGTGGGTCGAGGACCGGGTCGAGTTCTTCCGTGCGACGACGCACGCGCGCGAGTCCGTGCATACGGTCCGGATCGGGGCGCGGTCAGACGGCGAGATCATCGCGATGAGCGACGTCTATTCCGTCGACCTCGGTGGCTACAACTCGCCCACCGGCTCGCCGCAGCTGTCGAGCGTGATGTTCACCGGCCCGTACCGGATCAACGACGCGCGGACCGAGCGCAACGTGGTGCTGACCAACAAGGCACCGGTCGGCGCTTATCGCGGCTACGGGCAGCCCGAGTCGTGCTTCATCCGCGAGCTGCTCGTCGACCGTATCGCCAGACGGCTCGGCCTCGACCGGGTCGAGCTTCGAGCCCGGAATATGGTCCGCCCCGAGGACATGCCGTGGACGAGCACCGGCGGGGCGGTCTACGACAGCGGCGATTACGAGGCGTGTCTGCGAATCGCGGCCGAGGCGATCGGATACGAGGAGCACCTCGAGCGCGGGCACGTCCCGCGCGCCGACGGGCGGTACATGGGGGTGGGGATCGCGTCGTTCGTGGAACGGACGGGCTACGCGAGCTCCAGGTTCCTCGCCCACCGCGGCTCGCGATTCGGTGCGCACGAGAGTGTGACCCTGCGCGCGAACCGCACCGGCGGCATCGATGTCTACACGGGGGTGTCGACCTTCGGGGTCGGGAGCGAGACGTCGTTCGCGCAGATCGTCGCCGACGTGGTCGGGATCGACTTCGACGCCGTGCGCGTCCACGCAGGTGACACCGCCGCGACGCCGCTGAACACGGGCGGCTTTGCCTCGCGGACGTTGATCGCCGCAGCCGGAGCACTCCAGCAGGCCGGCGAGGAGCTGAGCGCCAAGATCGTCCGGATCGCCGCCCACATGCTCGAGGTCGAGGATCCCGGCGAGGTGGTGATCGCGGGCGACGTGGCGTGCCTGCGTGATGACTCCGAGACCAGCGTGCCACTCGCGGACGTGCACGACCGCGCGATCAACAATCAGGGGATGCCGCCCGGCGAGCAGCCCGGCCTCGAGGCGTCGGCGCAATTCGAGCCCGAGGCGGCGGCGTACGGCTTCGGGTCGGCGGCGGCGCTGGTGTCGGTTGATGCCGACACGGGCGACTTCGATGTCGAGCGGTTCGTGATGGTGCACGACTGTGGCGTGCCGGTGAATCCGAAGCTCGTCGAGGGCCAGCTGCACGGCGGACTCGCGCAGGGATTCGGTCAGGCGGTGATGGAGGAGCTTCGCTATGACGCCGACACCGGCCAGCTTCTCAACGGCACGATGATGGACTACTTCATGCCCACCTCCGCCGACCTGCCCGAGTTCGAGCTCCACCACACCTACGTCAAGTCGCCGTTCACGCCGTTCGGAGTCCGGGGAATCGGCGAGATCGGGACGATCCCGGGTGGGGCCACGATCGCTAACGCGATCTGCGACGCGCTGGCCGACTTCGGCGTGCAGATCAACCGTCTGCCGCTCACGCCCGAGCTCGTCTGGCAGTGTCTGCAGGAGGCCCGAGAGCGAGGAGCGCTGCCGATGAAGGTCAGCGAGGAGTTCGTAATCGACGAGAACTCCGCGACGGTGTGGGAGTTCTTCGAGCAGTTCGACCAGGTCGCGCGATGCGTGCCGGGCGTCGAGGAGATCACGGTCGTCGACGCCGACAACTCGCGAGTGCGGGTGACGCAGGCGCTGGGCCCGATGACCGCGACGTTCGACGTCAAGATGCGGATCACGGCTCGCGACCCGGGCCGGTCACTCGAGTTCACCGCGGTCGGGCGGAGCGTCCGCGGTGCCGCCGGCAACGTGCGCGCGACGCACGTCGTACGGCTCGAGGAGCACGACGAAGGCACGACGCGCGTGTCACTCGAAGGCGACGTCGCGCTGGGCGGGATGCTCGGGTCGGTCGGACAGAAGGTCGTCGCCAAACAGGCGAGCGCGGTCACGCAGTCGTTCGCGCAGGCGCTCCAGGAACAGTTGTCCGGTGGCCCGGCGGCCGATGATCTGGCCGAGCAAGGGCCCGGCCCGGCTGCAGACGTTGACTCTTCAGCGCCGTCCGGCGCGCCGCCGGCGATCATTCAGCCGCGGAGCATCGCCCCGATCGTCGTGGCCGGTGGGATCGGGCTGGCGATCCTGCTGTTCATGATCCGCTCGCGGCGGCGCGCAATGCGTGCTCGGCCGCCTCGAGGAAGCGGTCGACGTCGCCGTCGGTATGGGCGGCGGAGATGAACCAGTTGTGCCGCGGATGCACGATCACGCCGCGGTCGAGCATCGTGGCACTGAAGGCGGAGGCCTTGGCGAATTCCGTGTCGCCGGGGAAGCTCAAATTCGGCACCTGCACCGGACCGGTCTGCCGGATCGCAACCCCGGCCTCGCGTGCCAGCTGATCAAATCCCTCGCGGAGCCGCCTGCCCACTCGCCCCATCACGGCGACGGCGTCCTCGTCGCCGAGGGCCGTGATCGTTGCGACGGCCGCCGCCATGGGCACGGCCTGAAACCAGAACGAGCCGGTGACAAAGATCCGTGACGCAGCGTCAGCGTAGGGGCCGCTCCCGAGAACCGCCGCGAGCGGATAGCCATTTGCGATCGCCTTGCTCCAGGCGCTGAGGTCGGGCTCGACGCCGAGAGGCTCCCAACTACCGCCGTGGTTTAGGCGGAAGCCGGCGCGAACCTCGTCCATCACGAGCGCCGCGCCAAGCTCGTCACACAGCGCGCGCAGCCGGCGCGCGAACGCGGGGTCGACCTCCTCCTGGTCGAACCCGGCGTGGTGCTTGAAAGGCGAGGTGATGATCGCCGCGACGTTGTCCGCGCCGGCCTCCTCAATCGCGCGCGCGACGCTCGCGGCGTCGTTGTACTCGTAGTAATGAAGATTCGCCCGCTCCTCGGGCGCCACGCCGTCCATCCGCGGCGTGGCCCACGGAGCAGCGCCGTGATAGGCACCCGCCGCCGCCAGCACCTTTGTGCGGCCGGTCTTCGCCCGCGCGACCATCAGGGAGATCGTCGTAGCGTCAGTGCCGTTCTTGGCGAAGATCGCCCAGTCGGCATGCGCAACCCGCTCCACCAGCAACTCCGCGAGCTCGACCATGCACGGCGCAGGTCCGGGCTGCGTATCCCCTTTTTCCGCCTGCGACGCAGCTGCGGCCTGCACTCGAGGATGCTTATAGCCAAGGATCATTGGGCCGAAGCTGCACACGAAGTCGACGTACTCGTTGCCATCGACGTCCCACACACGCGTGCCCTCCGAGCGTTCGTAGAACTGCGGGTAAGCGGGGGGCAGGCGATTGACGCTCATGTGGCCGTACATGCCGCCGGGGATCACCGCCGCGGCACGCCGTCTGAGGTCGAGGTCGACCGCCCGAAGCTTCTCTTGGCTGGCGATGTCAGTCATCGTGTCTACCTTTCCGCACCGGTGAGGTGACGCGCGATCGGCTACTGGCGCGCATGCCGGAGGCTATGTGACGCGCAGCCGCGTCACGACATCTTCGTTGAGCGCCACGCCGAGCCCGGCCCCGACGGCACCTCGAGACACGCGTCCTGCAGTCTGAACGGGACCTCGAGCAGCTCGTTGACCAGCGGCGAATCGGCGATCGAGTATTCCGACAGCACCGGGTTATCGAGAGCCGCCGCGAAGTGCAGCGATGCGGCGACGAGCACCCCGGACGAGAAGCAGTGCGGGACGATCATCGGGCCGCCGTCGCGGCACAGCTCGCGGAGCTGGCGCCCGACCGTGAACCCGCCGCAGCGGGCCAGGTCAGGCTGGAGCACGTCGAGACGGGCCGAGCGGATCAGGCGCTCGAACGCCGCCCGCCCGGAGTCGACCTCGCCGGCCGCGATCCGCACGCGGGTCGCTGCGCTGAGGCGCCGGTAGCTGTCGAAGTCGTGGGGTGCGAATGGCTCCTCGAACCAGAACAGGTCCGCGCCCGCCACTCGTTGAAGGACGTCAGCGGCCGACTTGACCGTGTACACCTGTCCGGCGTCGATCATCAGCCTGCGGTTTGGTCCCAGACCAGACCGGGCGGCTTCGATCAACGCGACGTCCGCGTTGAGTTCGCGCCCCAGCGGGCCCCATCCAAGCTTGAACGCGTCGTAACCGTCGGCGACGGCCTGCTCGGCAAGCGCGCGGGCCTGATCGGGCGTCTCGGGCATCACGCCGCTCGCGTAGACGGGCATGCGGTCGACGCGGCGACCGCCGAGCAGCTCCGAAACGGGCACCGCGAGCGCCTTGCCGGCCAGATCCCAGAGCGCGATGTCGATCGCGCTGATCGCATGTGACGCGATGCCGCCCCGTCCGTAGTAGCTGGTGCCGTCGTACATCAACTGCCCGAGCCGGTCGATCTGGAGCGGATCCTGATCGACCAGCAGCTCCGCGATGCCCCGTGCGATCAGATGCGACGACGGCATCTCGATCGCGGTCCGGACCAGATACGGCGACGAGTCCGCCTCGCCCAGTCCGACGAGCCCCTCGTCGGTGTGGATCCGGACCAGCAGTGCATCCTGCGTGCCGTCGGCGCGGGTGACGTCAACGCTCGGCAGGCGCAGGACGATCGGCTCGACCTCGGTGATCTTCATCTACCCACCTGATCGAGCTCGGCGGTCGCCAGGATCAGCGGCCCCTGTCCCCACGGGACCACGTCGCCCGTCGGGACCGCGAGATAGTGGCCCCGGGCGGTGGAGGCCCAGACCGCCCTCGAGATTCCCGTGACGATCCCATCGTCGTTGACCGCTGCTAGGCCGGCCGCATACGCACGCTCGGCAACGGGGAGCGTGGCGTCGTCGAGCAAGCCGAGCCGCACCGAGCGGGCGAGTCCGGCCGCGAAGAACAGCGACGCCGAGGTCTCGAGCGGTGCGTTGGGCTGATCGACCAGGGCCGGCCAGTGACCGGACTCGTCCTGGGTGCCAAGCAGTCCGTCGACGAGCGCGTCCAGCGATGAGGTAAGCGGCTCGCGAGCGGCGTGGCCGGCCGGCAGCAGCTCAACGACGTCGAGCAGCCCGAGCAGCGCCCATCCCTGCCCCCGGCTCCAGCCGTAGCCGTAGCAGCGTTGGGTGCGCTCGAGGAAGAAGTGGTGAAAGATCCCCGTGTCGACGCTCTGCAGCAGCTTGACCGTCGCGAGCGCCTGCTTGGCACCCTCGTCGATCAACGAGCCGTCGCCGGTCAAGACTCCGAGGTGGACGAGAAACGGAGGGTCGAAGTGCAGGCAGTCCACGAACACGCCGGGTCCCGGATCGGCCAGCAGCTCGCGCTCGGCATCGCTGAGCGGCGACCCGTCATAGGGATCGATCAGCGGCGCGCGTTCGAACGAGGTGTAGACGCCGTCGATCTTGCTTCGCTGCATCAAAAAGCGCGCCAGCCCCAGGGCCGCATCGCGCAGCAGCTTATCTGCGGTCCGCTCGCAGACCACGCAGATCGCGTGACCGGGCGCGGTGTTATCGAGTTCGCGGTACGGGGTCGCTCGTGCCGCCCAGGCGCGCATGAAGCCGTATGCGAAGCCGAGGTAGCGCTGGTCCTCGAGGATCTCGCTCGCGGCGAGCAGCCCCTCGAAGCCGATCGAGTCGCCGTAGTGCCAGCAGCTGAACGGGTACGCCACCAGGGCGTCGGCCGCCCTTGCCAACCGCCGCCGCGGGTCCGCTGAGGCGGCGGCCCGCTCCCCGATCACGCGGGCACGTCGGTGCGGTAGCGGGCGACCGCCTCCTGGTCGAGCTCGATCCCGAGGCCCGGGGCCGATGGGAGCTCGAGCAGCCCGTCACGGAGCTCCGGTTCGGGCGTCGTGAGCTCGCGGCGCAGCGGCGAGCTCCAGAGCTGGGGCGAGACGAGCTCGAACATCGGCACGTTGCTCGCGGCCGCGTGGATGTGCATGTTGGCCGCGACCGTGATCCCGGTCTTCCATCCATGCGGGATCACGACCGCTGCGTGCTGGGCGGCGAGCTGGGTGATGCGGTGGAGCTCGGTCAGGCCGCCGACGCGGTTGGGATCCGGCTGGAGCACGTCGACCCGTGCGCGCTGGAGCCACTCATCGCACTCGAATCGCGTCGCGGCCCATTCGGCGCCCCCGATCCGCGTGCTCGACCGCGCGGCAAGCCGCGCGTGACCTTCGAGGTCGTCGTGATTCAGCGGTGCTTCGGCCAGGTAGAGGTCGGCTTCGGCCGCCCGCTGCAGGGTGCGACAGGCTGCGCGCCAGTCCTTCCACCGGTAGCCGAAGTCGGCCAGCAGCTCGCGTCCCTCGCCGAGCCGGCGCCGCGCCGCGACCAGCAGTCGCGCGAGGTCATCGTCGGTGATCAGGTCGTCGAACATCACCTCGACCTTGACCGCCCGGAAGCCCAGCTCGAGGGCTCGGTCGATCAGCCCGTCGAGCTCGGCGGTCAGGGCCGCCATCGTGCGTCCCTGGGGCATGCCCGGGAACAGCGTCGCGTAGGGACGGAGCATCTGGCGTCGCGCGCCGCCGAGCAAATCGTAGGCCGGGCACCCGAGCTGCTTTCCGGCGAGGTCATGCAGCGCGAGGTCGACCGCCGACAGCGCGTGGATCCCGGCCCCCCGGCGCCCTGGGTATATCGACCCCTCATACAAGGAGTCCCAGAGCGCCGGGATCGGGAACGGGTTGCGTCCCACGAGTAGCCCCCGCAGTCCGCGGCTCCAGATGTGGAGGTCCGGCATCTCGACGAACGCGCGCACGACTTCCGCCGGGGCATCGGCCTCCCCGATGCCCGTGCGGCCCTCCTCGTCGGTCAGCTGCACGACCACGGTGTCGGCGGCGCCGTCGCAGTCGTCGGGGCTCGACGCCGACTCAAACGCGATCACCTCGACCTCGGCGATCGGCACGAACCTCACCGAACGGGCGTGGTCGGCGTCAGCCATCACGTCCCCGCGATCATTCAGGCGGCACCTCGGCATATGCCAGGTCGATGTTGACTCCTTGCGAGCGCCGGATCAGTTTGGCCGCGATGTAGTAGACGACGGCCAATCCGAGCGTGACGCCGACGAACAGGAAGAACTTCCCCTTGTCCGAGATGCCGAGCGCCGAGTAGTGGAGGTAGATGATCCAGATCAGGATCCCGGAGATGATCGCGGCGACTCCCGCCACCACGACCGCCGGTATCCCGAGGATCTTGAACTGGGCCGCCGAGGCGCGATACAGCGCCGGCCGTCGCCACGGCACGATCGCCGCGGTGAAGCCGACCAGCATCATCCCGACGAGCTGGATCAAGGTCGCGTAGGCGAGGACCTGGAAGAAGCTGGAGGAATGGATGCCCCAGTACAGGACGATGATCGATCCGATCACGGCGATGATCACGGCGACATAGGGCGATCCGGCTTCGCTGACCGTCGTCACCCGCTTGGGGAGGATGCCGTCAAACGAGTACGCGAACAGCATGCGCGTCTGCTGGAGCATCGAGATGTACATGATCAGCGGCCAGAACACGATGTAACAGACGAACACGATCACGGCGAAGATCGTGCTCCCCAGCGAGGCCGAGATCAGGAAGAAGAACGGCGTGTTGGCGATCGCGATCTGGCTGGGGAAGTTGCCGCTGTTGGCGGCGATCTCGAAGCTGTGGCCGAAGGTCCGGAAGAAGATGAATCCGAACACGACCACGGCCGCCAGCGCCAGGGTTCCGCCCAACGCCATGTTGTTGGCGGTCCTGCGGCTGCTGCCCTGTCGCAGCTCACCGCCGACGAACGTGCTCCAGTAGCAGTAGATCGCAGTCGTCGCGAGGATCCCGATCACCGGGATCGTGCTGGTGAACGAGAACGGGGGATTGGTATTGACACCGGCCTTGTGGGCGCTGGAGATCACCGATCCATAGGTGTTCGACGAGTGTGTGTACGGCCGCGCGAAGTTGTTGAAGTTATGGATGAACGTGCTGTGTGTCGTGAACAGTGCGACGATCCCACACACGATCAGGCTGCCGGTGACCATCCAGAACAACGTGTTCTGGATCCGCAGCACACGCCGCCAGCCGCCGGTCATGATCAACCCCGCGGCGACCATCATCAGGCCGCCGAAGATGAACTGCCACTTGTGGCTGTTGGACAGGGTGGTGCCCCATTTGACCAGCGTGTGGTTGTGGCCGATCAAGCCGATCCCGGTCAACCCTGGGCCGAGGCCGACGGTCACGAACGCCAGGCCGAAGAAGGCGTTGGACAGCAAGCCCGCCATCGTGATGCAGAACGACGACATCAGGCCACCGACCGGGTGGACCACGCGGCTGACGAGCATGTAGTCACCGCCGGAGCGGGGGATCATGCTGGTCAGCAGACCGAACGCGTACGAGAACGCGAGCACCATCGGCAGGATCAGCAGGATGCCCAGGTAGACGTTGCCGCCCGGGGCGAGGGTCAGCGCGAAGAAGAACACCGCGGCCAACGTCTGCGTCGGGTGGCCCGGGATGAAGTTGATGATGATCGAGGACTTCGAGGGGACGCCGCGGACGAGGCCGGTGGCGTTGCGCACAAACAGGTTCGACGAGCCCTGTGTCTCGGCGGGTGGTGCGGTTGCTGGTTGAGTCTCAGCCACGAATCCTCCTCCGGAAGTGATTGCTGTCAGCCAATGACGAACTGGTGTGAGAGCACGCGATCGCCACCCAGCGCGACCGTGACCCCGTGAATGCGGCCGCTGTTGTACTCCGAGCCGGAGTTGATCGCGAGCGTCCGTCCGATCTGCGCGGCGCCCCTGCACTCGTGGATATGCCCGTGGAGTGCGAGGACCGGCTGGTACTCCTCGAGGATCTGCCGCACCGCCGTGCTTCCGACCGGTATCTCGTGCGGCGCCCCGCTCTTGTAGACGACCGTCAGGTCTGGATTGATCTCCCGCGCCGTGTCCAGGCCGGAGTCGTACGGCGGGACGTGAAGATTGAAGATCGCGCGCTCGGGTGACTCGACCTGGTCTGCGAGTCGCTTGATGCGGTCATAGAGCGCGCCCTCGTCCTCTTCTCGCGGGCTGTTCCACGGGGTCGGATTTGCGTACGCGCACGAGATCATCTCGTGTTGTCCGATCGTCACGACTCGGTCATCGCAGGCGACGACGTGTGACGCCTGTTCGATCACGGCGTCGCAACTCCACGGGTCATCGTTGCCCGGCATCACATAGACGCCGATTCCGTACTGCGCCATCCGCTCGTCGGCGAGCTCGATCCAGCGGCGAAGCTCGTCGACGATGACCGAATCGAACAGATCCGACTGCGCATCGAGGTCGGCGGAGTGCGCCTCGATCTCGTCGGCGGTCGCGATCCAGGGGTACATGCCGTTGTAACGGATCGCCTCGAGCAGCTCGTCGAGCTGGCGCTCCGACGTGGCGGTCCTGGCCTCGCCGAGGAACGTCGCCTTGAACGTGCCCGATCCGTTGCGCTCGATCGGGACGATCGCCTTGCCGGTGAGGTCGCCACCCATGACCAGCGCGTTGACCCCGTAGAACCGGCCGGCTCCCAGAAACTTGCGCCAGCACTGATCCGAGCCGTGCACATCTGACGCGTAATAGAGCGAGAGCGTCTGATCGTCGGGGGTGGAACGCTTCTTCTTGCCAAACAGTCCCAAGCCGGCATCCTGTTTGCGGGCAAACGATTGCGTCGATCCTGCCCGCGATCCTAGGGCACCCTCGGCGGAGCTGTCAAGGCAAGATCCGGCTGCAATCGATAGCGGGCGCGGTGGTCGCCTGTTTGGCCGCGCCGCCGCGTCAGGTCGCCCATTGCGCGACCCGGCCGGGCGGGTGTACTCGCAGAAACCGTCACCGGGCCCAGTTAGATCGGGGACGGCTGTGGGCCGTCACCGCGATAACTGTCGCTCGAGCCCAGTAATTCGGCTACGGCTGTGGGCCGTACCCGCGATAACGGTCACCGGGCCCAGTAATTCGGCTGCGGCTGTGGGCGGTTTGCGGTTTGACGTGCGCCGGTCGCCGGTTGACGCGCCGCGTTCCCGGGTTTGCCCGCCGGTGTCTCTGCGGGTTGCGCGCCCGGCGCAGGATCGTGGTCGCCCGTTCAGTCGAGCATCGCCGGGTCGATCCGCCGCTGCGCGAGCGCCACGCGAAATCTCGCGATCGTGTCCTGAACCGCGGCCGCAAACGGGGTCTCCTCGAGCTGGCCGATCGCGTCGTCAAGTCCGTCGCTGTCGACGGTCGCGGGGAAGGAGAGGGCCGTCTCCGTGTAGCTGATCAGGCCGTCGGCCTGCGGAGCTGCGTCGACGATCGCCTCGATCACCTCGGGGATCGAGCGCAGGGCACCGCGCAGATTGTGCACCGAGGCGCTGTTCACGTCCGCGAGCGCCGCGGCGACGAAGGCCCCGGCCACGTCGGGCGCGTACTGGAACTGAGCACCGCCGCCATACGGGATCTTGTAGGGGCGCGTTGCCGCGGCCGCGAGCATCGCCATTGTCGGAGCGGACGTGACTCCCTGGTCGCGCGCCGGGCCGAACACCGTGTGAGGCCGCAGCCCGATGCTCGGGAGATCCTCGTCGAGCCAGTAGCGCATCGCCATCTGCTCATTGGCACGCTTGTAGACGCCATAGATGGTCCCCGGCATGCCCGACGCCGACGCGCCGGAAGTGCCGTCCGAAGTGCCGTCCGAAGCGCCGTCCGAAGGGCCGTCAGCAGCATCGATCGCGGCGATCGAGGACGCGTACACGAGGTGCGGGATCCGATTGCGCCGGCGCCGCACCGCCTCGAGCACGTTGGCCGTTCCGAGCACGTTGACTGCCGCCCCGAGCGGCGGATCGGCGCGGCAGAACGGAACCTGGAGCGCGCCGAGGTGGATGACCCTGGTGATCGAGTGCTCGTCCAGGACCCGTTCGATGTCCTCCATTTCTCTGACGTCGACGACCTCGCGGATCAGCCGCTCGTCGTGCTCGTCGTCGAGGACCAGCGCGAGCCGGGGCGAGCCGGTTGCGATGTCAGACGCGACGACGACTGCTCCCGCGGCCAACAGCTCGCGTAGAACCCACACTCCGATGCACCCGAACGCGCCGGTGACGAGGAAACGCTCCTGTCCCACGGAACCCTCTTCCCTCATTACGCAAACGTTAGGCTAAATCTGAAGAACAGTCGAGAGGGAGACCGTTTCTTGCGCCGCAGCACCGACAGGATCTTGACGACGCACGTCGGGAGTCTTGCCCGGCCGAAGGATCTACTGGACCTGATGCGCGCCAGAGCGCTCGGCGAGGACGGCGACCCGGAGGGATATGAACGCGCGGTCCGCGAAGCGGTCGCGGCGTGCGTAGCCGAGCAGGTGGCGGCCGGACTCGACACCGTCTCGGACGGCGAGCAGGGCAAGCTCGGCCACGCGACGTACATCGGCGAGCGGCTTGAGGGGTTCGAGCCACGGGTCGGCGGAGAGTCGTCCGTCAGCTCGTTGTTTGCAGCCGAGATCGAACAGTTCCCCGAGTACTACGACGAATATTTCAGGGTCGCGATGTTGGGTGGCGCAGTCGCCCCCGCGGCGGAGCTCGTATGCACGGGACCGGTCAGCTACCGGGGTCTCGACCGGCTGCAGCGAGATCTCGACAACCTCCGGGACGCCGTCGATGCGCTCGGTGACGGCTGGTCCGGTGACGTGTTCATGCCGGCGATCGCGCCGAGCGGCGCCGGACAGAACGAGTACTACGAAACCGAGGAGCAGTACCTGTTCGCGGTCGCGGACGCGCTTGCGGCCGAGTACGAAGCGATCGCCGCGGCCGGCTTCGTGCTCCAGGTCGATGACCCGTTCATGAGTGAGATCTACAGCGATCCGCTGACGCCGCTGTCGCAACGGCGGGAGCGCGCCGAGATCTACGTCGCCGCGATCAACCGGGCGCTGCGCAACATCCCGGAGCAGCGGATCCGGTTTCACACCTGCTACGGCATCAACGAGGGGCCGCGGGTGCACGACATCGCGCTCGCGGAGATCATCGGCGTGGTCCTGAGCGTGAAGGCCGACGCGTACTCATTCGAGGCCGCGAACCCCCGTCACGAGCACGAGTACCACCTGTGGGAGAGGGCCCGTCTGCCCGAGGGCAAGCTGATCATGCCCGGCGTGATCACCCATTCGACGAACATCGTCGAGCACCCGGAGCTGATCGCCGAACGAATCATCCGGTTCGCCGAGCTCGTGGGACGCGAGAACGTGCTCGCCGGCGCGGACTGCGGCTTCGCGTCGCAGGCCTCCTACAAGCCGGAGATCCATCCATCCGTCGTGTGGGCCAAGTTCCGCGCGCTCGCCGAGGGTGCCCAGATCGCGACCGCGAGGCTCTGGTAACGCCGATGGCCGCGCCAAGTCATCGCCGCCGTGATGCAAGCTTTCCGGCTACGCAAACGTTAGGCTAAATCGCCCAGAGTCAAGCCGAGGGGCCCGTGCCAGCACGAAACTCGATCCGCCTCGTGGACGTCGCCCGCGTAGCGGGCGTGCACCCGTCGACCGTTTCGCGGGTCCTGCATGACAGCGATCGCGCCGCGGTTCGGCCCGAGACGCGCGAGCGGATCCTTGCCGCGGCGCGCGACCTGCGCTACCGGCCCAACGCGCTCGCGAGAGGCCTCAAGACGGCGGCGACAGCCACGTTCGGGATGCTCGTCCCATCGCTTCGCAACCCCGTGTACGCGGAGATCGTCCGCGGCGCGGTCGCCGAGGCCTCGCGCCGCGGCTACGTGATCGTGCTGACCGAGGACGACAGCACGGTCACCGAGCAGACCTGGGACCGGCTGGTCGAGGAGGGCCGGATCGACGGGATCGTCGTCGCCAGCGCGGCGCCCGGAAACCCGATCCTCCAGCTCGTCGCCGGGAGCCGGGTCCCGTACGTGTTCGTCAACCGCCGGGTGCCCGGCAGCGGCCGCAACGTCTACATGCGTGAAGGCGATGCCGGCCGGATCGCTGCCGAGCACCTGATCGGGCTCGGCCATACCGCATTGGCGCAGATCGCGGGGCCGCTCGGCCTCGATACCGCCAATCGGCGCGCCGCGGGGTTCGCCGACGCCGTCGTCTCGGCGGGGCTTGCGCTCCCGGCGCTGTTCGAGGCGCCGTTCGAGGAACGTGGGGCATTCGAGGCGATGGGCCGGCTGTTGCAGTCCCGCACACGACCGACGGGGGTCTACGTATCGAACCTCAATCAGGCGATCGGAGCGCTCGCCGGCGTTCGTCGCACCGGGCTGCGGGTCCCGGAGGACGTGTCACTCGTGAACTATGACGATGACCCACTGACGGAGTTCCTCGAGATCCCACTGACCGCGATCAGGATGCCGCTCCGTGAGCTTGGCGCTGCTGCGATCGAAGAGCTTGCGCGGCAGATCGACGGCGAGGCGGCGCGCGACCGCGAGGTGATGACGGCGCCGGAGCTGGTCGTGCGTGCATCCACCGGGGCGCCACCCGGCGAGCTGATCTCCGCGGCCGCGCCACAGGCGAGCGACCAGGCAGGCAGGGTATGAAGATCCGAGCGGCGGTCATGCATGCGCCGAGCGAGCCGCTGGACGTGTGCGAGCTCGACCTCGCGCCGCCGGCTCGCGACGAGGTCTGCGTGCGGATGCTCGCGACCGGGATCTGCCGCAGCGATCTCTCCTACATCGACGGCAAGTGGCCGACGCCGCTTCCGATCGTGCTCGGGCACGAGGGGGCGGGAACGATCGTGGCGGCCGGCGAGGGGGTCGATCCCGGACGGGTCGGCGAGCCCGTGGTGCTGACGTTCTCGCCGGCGTGCGGGCGCTGCCGGCAGTGCCTGGCGGGACGGGCGAACCTGTGCCTCGACGCCGCCAACGGCCTCGACAGCGGCTTTCTCCGTGACGGCACCACACGCCTGTCGCTGGACGGCCGCCCTGTTCACCACCTCGCCTACGTATCGAGCTTTGCGACTCACGCCGTGGTCCCCGCCAATGCGGCGCTGCCAGTCGACGCCGGGCTCGACCCGAGCCTCGGGTGCCTGCTCGGCTGCGGGGTGACGACCGGCGTGCTCAGCGTCACCAGGCGCGCCGGAGTGCGGCCGGGCGAGGCGGTCGCGATTTTCGGCTGCGGCGGCGTGGGCCTCGCTGCGGTGCTCGGTGCTCAGCTGGTGTCGGCGCTCCCGATCGTGGCCGTGGATCCGGTGCCGATCAAGCGCGAGCTCGCGTCGCGACTCGGAGCGACGCACGTGGTCGACCCGGCCGACGGTGATCCGGCCGAGCAGGTCCGGGCGATCGTGTCCGACGGGGTCGACTTCGCGTTCGAGGCGCTCGGCAATCCCGACGTCGCCGAGCAGGCGTTCCGGAGCGTGTGCGACGGTGGGACGACGGTTCTGATCGGCCAGCCGGCGATGGGGGTCAAGGCCGGGTTTGACGTCTACGACGCGACTCAGTTCGAGCACACGATCCTCGGCTCGAATCTCGGCGGCGGCGTGCCGGCTCTCCACATACCCCAGCTTGCGCGGCTGGCGGTCGCCGGCGTGCTCGATCTCGAGCCGCTGGTCACGCACCGCTACGGGCTCGACGAGATCAACGATGCCGTTGCGATGACAGCGTCGGGCGAGGCCGCGCGCGTAGTGGTCGAGCTGGGCACTGCGGTCGATCCGGGCGCGCGGGCGGCTTGACCCCGGCGACCCCGGCCCATAGGATGCGCAATCGTTTGTTCGGCACTGGCGGTCGTCTCTCAGGTAAGCGTGCGCTCGTAACGGGAGCGTCGAGCGGCATCGGCCGCGAGGTCGCATGCCGGATTGCGGCCGAGGGGGCGCAGGTCGCGTGTGGCGGGCGCGACTCCGAGCGGACCAGGGAAACGGCTGACCGGATTCGCGCCGAGGGCGGCCAGGCCATCGAGGCGCTCGGGGATCTCTCGATGCCCGAGGGGGCCGAGCAGGTCGTCGGCGGGGCGGCTGAGGTGATGGGCGGGCTCGACCTGCTGATCTCCAACGCCGGTATCGACGCGACCGAGTGGCAGGACGTCGCCGACTGGGAGGTCGCCGAGTTTGACCGGATCATCGCGACCAACCTGCGCGGTCCGTTCCTCGTGGCGCGCGCAGCGATCCCCCACATGCTCAAGAACGACCCGCCATACCGGGGGTCGATCGTCCACATGTCGAGCGTGTGCGCGATCACCGTCTGGTCGGGCGATTGCGCGTATGACATCTCGAAGGCGGGGCTCAACATGCTGTCGGATCACATCTCGGTCGAGTACGGCGCGCGCGGGATCCGCTCGAACACGCTGATGCCGGGAGTGATCCGGACCGAGCTCCACGAGTCGGTGATGGAGGCGATGAACGACGGCCGGGCGTTCGAGCGCGAGCTGCTCGGGCGCCACCCGATCGGGCGGTTTGGCGAGGTCGGCGATGTCGCCGACGCGTGCGTGTTCCTGTGCGCCGACGAGGCCGGGTTCCTGACCGGCGCCAACATCTCGATCGACGGCGGGTATTCCCGGGTCTGACAGCCCGATGCGCATCGTCGACGTACGCACGCACGTACTGCTCGATCCGGGATTCGACATCGCAGCGACGAGCTCGGCGCAGGACACGATCGTCGTCGAGGTCGTGACCGACGAGGGGATCGTCGGGATCGGCGAGACCGATCTCAACGCCTGGATCGCGCGGGCGTGCATCGAGGCTCCGGGCACCAACACGATGGATCGCGGGCTCAAGGCGATGCTGATCGGCCGCGATCCCTCCGACCCCGCGGCACTGTGGCAGGAGCTGTACGTCGGCAGCGCGATGACCGGACGCCGGGGCGCCGTGATCAACGCGATCGGCGCGATCGACATCGCCCTGTGGGACATCGCCGGCCAGGCAGCCGGCGTGCCGACCTGGCAGCTGCTCGGATCCCGGGCGCGCGACGAGCTGACCCCGTATGCGTCGCTGCAGCCCGAGGTGTCGTCATTTGACGCGTATCTCGAGTCGATGGTCAGCTGGGCGACGAGGGCCCGCGAGATCGGGTTCACCGCCGCCAAGCTCGAGGCGACGTTCTCGGGGCCGTACGCTCATAAGGGCCTTCAGGGGCCCGACGAGTGGATCGAGGAGGTGGTCGCTGCCGTGCGCGAGGCGGCCGGACCCGAGATGACCCTGATGGTCGACGTCCAGTACGCGTTCGACTCGGTCCAACGGGCACTCCGCACCGCGGAGGCGATCGCGCCACACGACGTGTTCTTCCTCGAGACTCCCCTGTGGGTCGATGACCTGGATGGGTACGCGGAGCTGACGCGGTGGTCGCCGGTCAAGATCGCCCAGGGGGAGTGGCTGACCACGCGCCACGAGTTCGCCCGGCTGCTCGAACGTCGCTGCGTCGATGTCGCCCAGCCGGACATCGGGCGCGTCGGAGGTCTGACCGAGGCCGTGAGGGTCGCGCAGATGGCGGCCGATCACGACCTGCTCGTCGTGCCGCACGCGTGGAAGACGGGCATCTCGATCTCGGTCGCCGCCCAGCTCGCGATGGTGACGGCACAGATGCCGTTCTTCGAGTTCCTGCCGGCCGAGCTGTGTGAGGCGCGGCTGCGCAAGGAGCTCGTACGGGATCGGCTGATCTTTGACGGCGGTCGGCTGAGCCTTCCCGAGGCGCCCGGCCTCGGCCTCGAGCTCAATCGCCGCGCGGTGGCGGAGTTCACCGCCGCCGCCCGCGAGGCCGATGGGGTGGCGCTAGGGTGACACGATGAGTCCCGAGGCGCCGCTGCCGCAGATTCTCGACGAGGCGCGCCGGCTGGCGACGGCGGCGCTCGAGCAGGATGTTCCGATCAGATTGGTCGGGGGCCTGGCGGTCCGGATCCGGGTCGACGAGGCGTTTCATCCGGGCCTGTCGCGCGATTACAAGGACATCGATTTCGTCACGCTCAAGGGTCGCGGCAAGGTGGTCGCCGGGTTCATCGAGCAGATGGGCTACGAGCCTCAGGCGCAGTTCAACGCGATGAACGGTCGCGAGCGACTGCTGTTCTTCGACCTCGTCAACCAGCGTCAGCTCGATGTGTTCGTCGGCGCGTTCCGGATGTGCCACGAGATCCCGATCACGAACCGGATCACGCTCGATCCGATGACGCTGCCGTTGGCGGAGCTGCTGCTGACCAAGCTCCAGATCGTGAACCTGAATGAGAAGGACATGCGCGACGTGATCGCGATCCTGCACCACCACGAGATCGACGAACACGACGGTGACACGATCAACGCCGCGCGAGTCGCACAGCTGTGCGCCGAGGATTGGGGGCTGTGGCGCACCTGCAAGATGAACGTCGAGCGCGTGCGCGAGGGAGTCGAGGGCTACGACATCGCGCAGGACGAGCGCGCGATCGTCGAGCAACGGCTCGACCGCCTGTGGGAGCGAATCGAGGCCGAGCCCAAGTCACGCGGTTGGCGGCTGCGAGACCGGATCGGCGATCGCAAACGCTGGTATGACGAACCAGAGGAGGTCGACGCGTGACTCAGAGCGGCGGTGCACACACCGAGGCTTGTCGGATCTCGCGATGAGGTTCGAGAACAAGCACGTGATCGTGACCGGCGGTGGACGCGGAATCGGCGAGGCGATCGGCCGCCGGTTCGCGACCGAAGGAGCCGACGTCCTGCTGATGGCCCGAACCGAGTCCGAGGTCAGCGCGGTCGCGCAATCGATTCGCGACGGTGGCGGGAGCGCCACGCATGAGCTCGGCGACGTCAGCGACTCGGCTGACGTCGATCGAGTCGTGAGCCGGGCCGAGGAGCTGTGGGAGGGCCGAATCGACGTACTGGTGAACAACGCGGGCGTCGATCACGACTGCCCGTTTCTCGAATTCCCCGAGAGCGAATGGCGCCGGGTGATCGACATCGACCTGACCGGCCCGTTCCTGTGCGCCCAGCGGGTTGCCCGGAGCATGGCTCGCACCGGCGGTGGGGCGATCGTCCACATCGCATCGATCGATGCGCTCGGCGCCGACGGCAATGAGGTCGCCTACAACGCGGCCAAGGCGGGGCTGCGCGGGCTCAACCGAACGATGGCGATGGAGCTTGCGCGGCACGGCATCCGCTCGACGATCGTCAACCCCGGCTACGTCGCCACGCCGCTGACCCGCGGCTACGTCGGCGACGAGATGTTCGAGTACATGAACACCCGTTTCGCTCGGGTGCCGCAGCAGCGGATGGCAGACCCGGACGAGATCGCCGCCGGGGTGCTGTTCATGGCCTCCGACGACGCGCGGCACATCACGGGCACCGAGCTCACGGTGGACGGCGGCACGACCGCCAACCTGTACGTCGTCGAATCGCTTCCGGGCGCGTGAGCGGCGATCGGCGATGAACGTCACCGGGATCAGATGCCATGTCCTGCTCGACCCGGGATTCGACGTCGACGCGACGAGCTCCAACCAGGACACGATCGTCGTGCAGGTCGACACCGACGAGGGCCTTGTCGGAATCGGCGAGACGGATCTGAATGCCTGGATCGCCCGCGCGTGCATCGAGGCGCCGGGCACGCACACGATGGATCGCGGCCTGGGGTCGATGCTGGTTGGGATGGACCCGACCGATCCGGAGCGGTGCTGGGACGAGCTCTACGTTGGCACGGCGATGACCGGGCGTCGCGGCGCGCTCGTCCACGCGCTCGGCGCGGTTGACATGGCGCTGTGGGACATCGCCGGGCAGGCCGCCGGGGTGCCCGTCTGGCAGCTGCTCGGCGAGCGGCGTCACGAGCAGCGGCTGGTGCCCTACGCGTCGCTGCTCCCCAACGCCGGCTCGGACTGGGAGGTGTTCGCGGACATGCTCGGGGGGCAGGCGATTGAGGCGTCGCGGCTAGGGTTCAAAGCCGCCAAGCTCGAGCTGTTGACGCGCGGGCCCTATCGGCATACGGGCCTCGACGTTCCCGACGACAAGCTGGTCGAAGTGATCGCCACCGTTCGGCGCGCCGCCGGTCCGGGCTTCGCGATCATGGTCGACGTCGGCTATGGCTGGGATGACTGGCGCGAGGCGCTGGCCGTGATCGAGACGTGGGCCCAGCATGACGTGTTCTTCGTCGAGACACCGCTGTGGAGCGACGATCTCGACGGTTACGCGGAGCTTGCGAAGCGCTCGCCGGTGCCGATCGCGGCTGGGGAATGGCTCGCGACCCGGTTGGAGTTCGAGGCCTACACCGCACGAGACGCGCTGCACGTGCTTCAGCCCGACGTGGGCCGAGTAGGCGGCCTCACCGAGGCACGGCGAGTGACGGAGCTCGCGGCTGCAAACGATCTAAAGGTCGTCCCGCACGGCTGGAAGACGGGGATCACGGTCGCGGCCACAGCCCATCTGGCGGCGGTCACCCCGCAGCTCCCGTTGTTTGAGTTCGTGCCGCCCGACATGGCCGAATCACGCCTGCGCCGTGAGCTCGTGCGGGACGAGTTGACGCTCGGCGCCGACGGAACACTGGCGCTGCCAGAACGGCCCGGGCTCGGGATCGAGCTCAACGAGCAGGCGCTGGCCGAGTTCAGCGAGGCCGCGGCCAGGATGTCGGTCTGAACGAGGGCGGCACCGATCTCCCGCCCAACTGGTTGAGAGTCAGAGCTAACGGAGGTTTGTCGGTATGAGCGGTGTCGTTGTGGTCACGGGCGCGGCGAAGGGCATCGGCAAGGCGATCTGCGAGCGGCTGCGGGAGGACGGGCAGAAGTTCGTCGCGGTCGACCTCGACGAATCGGCGCTGACTGACGTCGCTGACTCGCTGGGCGGCGATTGCATCCCGCTCGTCGGCGACATCGCGAACTGGGGCACCCATGAGCAGGCAGCGCGGCTGGCGCGCGACGCGGGCGAGCTGACCGGCTGGGTGAACAACGCGGGGATCGATGTTGTGGGCGCCGCACACGAGGTTGACGAACAGGGGCTGCGACGCGCGCTCGACGTGCTCCAGCTCGGGCCGATGTTCGGGTGCTCGATCGCGGTCCGCGAGATGCTGCACCGGCGGACCGGGTCGATCGTCAACATCTCATCGATCCAGGGCGTGTATGCGTTCCCGAGGTACTACGCCTACCAGGCGGCGAAGGCCGCGGTCGCGATGATCTCCAAGGGGATCGCGACCGACTACGGCCGTTTCGGGATCCGCTGTAACGCGGTGCTCCCCGGCGCAATCGACACTCCGATGACCCGGGAGGCGCTGGTCCGCGACGTTGGCGGAGAGCTCGCCGAGGCGCTGCGTGGCGAGGGTGAGCTTGCGACTCTCGGGCGGATCGGGCAGGCGTTCGAGATCGCCGAGGTCGTCTCGTTCCTGCTCTCCGAGCGCGCGTCGTACGTCAACGGCGTGGCGCTGCCGGTGGACGGCGGAGCGACCGCCCGCTGCTATGCGTACCCGGGGATCGAGGTGACGTAGCTCGGGGGTCGGTATCTGCGGTCAGAGAGGCAGGCGCGCGAGCTCGAGCGAGTGGCCCGAGAGCACCCGGGCGGGGCCCGACTCCTGCACGACCGCCACCTGCTCGACCCGCAGGCCCCAGTCGGCGACGTAGGTTCCCGGCTCGAGCGCGACGACCATTCCCGGATGTAGCTCGACGTCGGCGTCGGGGACGATCCGCGGCTGCTCGTGCCACGCGAACCCGACCCCGTGCCCGGTGTGATGCGGGTATTCCCAGCCGCCTTCCGCCATCACGGCGCGTACCGCCGCGTCGATATCGCCACTGCGCGTTCCGGGCACCAGCATCTCAAGACCCTGCTCGAGCGCCGTCCGAGCCGCGGCATGCGCTCGGCGCTGCTCGTCGGTCGGATCGGCTTGCACGAACGTGGAGCACGAATCGCCCCAGACCCCCGCGACGCGCGGGACGAGGTCCACGAGCACCAGATCGCTGGTCGCGATGCTCGCGGTCGCGGGCGGCCCGCCGACCTCGGCGGTCCGGGGACCGGAGACCAGATCGGCCAGGATCGCGATCCTGCCACCGGCGCGCAACTCCATCGCCTCGCGGACGTGCTCCCAGACCTCGAGCTCGGTCGCCCCCTCGAGCGTTGCCTGACGCGCGGCGCCCTGTCCCGCGTCACAGACGGCGATCGACGCCTCGATGTCGTTGATCTCCTCGTCGGTCTTGATCGCGGTCATGCCCGCCAGCGTCCCGTCGGACGGCGTGGTGGTCGGTAGATCCGGCAGCGCGCCGATCGGTACCGACGCGCCGTCGACCGCCCATTGCGCCCGCGGGCCGGCCGTCCGGTCGATTGCCTCCGCGACGCAGCGGCTCGCGCCGGCGATCCGCTCGATCGGCTTGACCGTGAACCCCTCGTAGGTGACAACCGTGTCGGACGGCTCGGCCTCGTCGGCCGAGCAGACCAGCACCGGCGCCGCGTCCCGTGAGGCGACCACGATCGCCGGCAACGCGAACACGCTTGGTCCGGTCTCGATGTCGTAGAAGTGGCCGGTCAGCATCCTCACGATGCCGGGGTCGGCCGAGATCAGGCCGTCGGCGTCGAGCAGGTCGAGCGTGGTCAACAGTCGTTGGTCGGTCATGTTCTCCATCCACTCGAGTCGGGTCGCGGTTGGTCGGGGGTCGTCACTGGATGAGTAGGTCGTTCACTGCCCATTTGCCAGCGGCCGTAGTGAGATCTCGGTTTCTCGCCGCTCGCCCGCCTGCAGCGAATGGGCCTGGCCGCGGCTGCGGGCGGTCTCGAGGCCGAGCGTGTGCGGGACGGAGGCCGGCTCGACGATCAGCGTCTCGGCAAGCTCGCGCCAGGGACCGCCGCTCGTCCGCACCTCGTGCCAGATCCAAACATGCGGCAGCCAGCTCGTGTCCCAGGTCAGCTCGAGGCCCTGGCGGCGGTCCCGGTTGCGAACCGTCAAACGCCCATCCGGAACGTCGCTGACGATCATCATCCGGCTGCGTGGCGATCGAAGCTCGGCGCGGTCGCCGCGTTCGTGGGTGCCGTCGAGCAATCGGATCTCCGGCCAGCCCGGCGCTTCAGCGGGAGCCTCGGTCGGCCCGGTCTGCTCGTCGACCTCGTACGCCCGCCCACCGGACAGCTCGATCTCGATCGCAGGATCGAGCATCTCGAGGCCAAGTCCCACATGTTCGACCCACACGAGCGACGCAGCCTGTTCCGCGGTCACCGTCGACCGGACCGACACCGTGTCGTCGTTGAGCGTGAAGCGCCGCTGCACGCGAAGCCCATGAGCCTGCCAGGCGAGCGTCGCGGCGTCGGGGGCAAGCTGCTGCACCTCCCAGGCGTCGGTCGAGGCTCGGCCGTGGAACCCGTGCGAGACGCCGTCGACCAAGCACGCGTTTCCGGCATTCGGAACCAGCAGCTGCCAGCCACCGCGATAGCAGCGTGTCCAGGTCGTCTCATCGAGCTCGCCGGGGACCGGCTCGTCGGATCCGAACGGCGGGCGCCCGAGCAACTGCCTCCCTGTCCGGAGATCGATCAGGTCGAGCACCTCGGCGCCGTGGCGCGGATCGATCCGGATTGCGACTGACGTTGAGGAGAGGGTGATCAAGGGGCGTGATCCGCGCCACGTCGGCGGCTAGGCAATCGTTTGATTGAACCTAATGATCGCCTGCCTGGAGGTCAAACAAACCGTTTCGAAGACCCGCCCTCCAGGCACCGGGGACACGACGTAGGATGGCCGGGCTGGTAGGACGGCTCTTCGCTTTGGTCAACTTGCGCTGGAGGTGACGAAATGAGTGCCCAAACGCCGGCGTCGACCGCTGCGGCGCGGGACCCATCGCCCGACGACCGATTTGCGCATGGGTGTGCCTGGATCGAGGGCGAGTACGTGCCGATCGGCGAGGCGCGGATTCCGATTCTCGACGCCGGCTTTGTCCGGTCGGATCTGACCTATGACGTCGTCGCCGTGTGGGGCGGGAGCTTCTTCCGGCTCGCCGATCATCTCGCACGGCTCGAGCAGGGACTCGAGCGCATCCGTCTGTCGAGTCCGCTTGCGCTCGACGAGATGAAGCAGATCCTGTTCGAGGTCGTCAGACGATCGGGGCTGCGCGAGGCCTACGTCGAATCGATCGTCACACGCGGGGTCCTGGTGCCGGGGGAGCGCGATCCCCGAAAGTGGACACCGCGGTTCTATGCCTATGCGATCCCGTATGTGTGGATCGTTCCGCAGGACCGCCACGCAGCCGGAACGCAGGCAGTGGTCGCGCGTGACACCCACCGGATCCCTCCGGGAGCCGTCGACCCGACGGTCAAGAACTTCCACTGGGGTGATCTGGTCAGGGGCCTGTTCGAGGCCTATGACCGCGACGCCTGGCTGCCGATCCTGACCGACGGAAACGGCCGGGTCACGGAGGGGCCGGGCTTCAACGTGTTCGCCTGTCTAGACGGACGGCTGCTGACGCCCGGGGCTGGGGTCCTGGAGGGGATCACCCGCAAGACGGTGATCGAGCTGGCGCTCGAGGCGGGGCTCGAGATGATCGTCGGTGAGCTTGGAGTCGACGATCTGTACCGCGCGAGCGAGCTCTTCTTCACCAGCACCGCGGGCGGCGTGATGCCGGTCACCACGCTCGACGGCGAGCCAGTCGGGGACGGCCGCCCCGGTCCTGTGACCCGCGAGCTTCGGACCCGCTACTGGGACCTGCATGCCGACCCGCGGTACGCGACTGCGGTCGACTACTCCTGAGTGATGATCCGCTTCTGCGCCAACCTCTCACTGCTGTTCGGCGAGGTCCCGTTCCTCGAGCGCTTCGCGCGCGCCGCGCGTGCCGGGTTCGATGCGGTCGAGTTCTGGTGGCCGGCCGGCGAGGACCTGGGCCAGGTGGAGGCCGCGATCGCCGACAGCGGCGTCGAGGTGGTGCTGTTCAATCTCGACGGGGGCGACATGGCCGCCGGTGACCGCGGGCTGCTCTCCGATCCGTCTCGCCATGACGAGTTCCTAGCCAATCTGCCGGTCGCGCTCGAGCTCGCGGACCGCGTCGGGTGTCGGCAACTCAACGCGCTGCTGGGGCTCGAGCTGCCCGGCATGGATGCCGCCGACCAGCTAGAGCTCGCCGCCGAGAATCTCCGTTTCGCGGCGGCGCAGGCCGCACCCGCCGACATCAGGCTGCTGGTCGAGGCGATCAACACGTTCGACAACGGGCCGTACCTGGTCAGCCATACCGCCGCTGCCGCCGACCTGATCGCGAGCGTCGGCCGGGCGAACGTCGGCCTCCAGTACGACGTGTTCCACATGCAACGGATGGAGGGCAACCTCGCCGAGACGATTCGCGGCCACCGCGAGTTGATCGCGCACGTCCAGATCGCGGACTGCCCGGGACGGGGCGAGCCTGGCACGGGGGAGATCAACTTCCCGTTTCTGTTCGGCGTGCTCGAGGAGATCGGCTACGGGGGCCACGTCGGACTCGAATACATCCCGACCACCGACCGGACCGAGCAGAGCCTCGGCTGGATGCCACCGCAGGTCGGGCCGTGATCTGCTGGGTCGATCCCGTCCGCGGGCGCGAGGCGATGGGGCCAGCACCAGCCGGCTGGACGGTCGAGGAGTTCGCGCCGCCCGGCGAGCGGGGGCGGACGCCCAGCGAGCGGGCGCAGACGCCCGGCGCCGACCGCGTCGAGGCGGTGATACTGGCCGGCCCCGGCGAACACGACCTCGCGGCGCTGTCCGCGCTGCGGCTGGTCCAGACCCTGAGCGCGGGCGTGGACTGGATCATCGATCGGGTCCCGGAGGGCGTCACCGTCTGTGATGCCCAGGGAACGCGCGACGCCGCGATGGCCGAGTGGGTCGTGGCAGCGATCCTCGCCGACTACAAGCTGGCGCGCCGGTGCGCGGAGCTCCATATGGCGCACCGATGGGAGCACCTCGACGACCTCCGAGACCTCGAGGGCGCGCGCGTGCTGATCCTCGGTTACGGCTCGATCGGCCGCGCGCTCGAAGCGCGGCTGAAGCCGTTCGGGACCGAGATCGTGAGGGTCGCGCGCGCCGCTCGCGAGGGCGTGTCCGCGATTGAGCGGCTACCGGACCTCCTGCCGGCCGCCGACGTGATCGTGAACCTCCTGCCGCTGACCCCGCAAACGCGCGGCCTCGTCGGTGCCGAGCTGCTGGCGACGATGCGAGACGGCGCGCTGCTCGTCAACGGGGGCCGCGGCGCGACCGTTGACACCGATGCGCTCGTCGCCGAGCTGCGCAGCAACCGGATCCGGGCGGCGCTTGACGTCGTCGACCCCGAGCCGCTGCCCGCAGCGCATCCGCTGTGGACGGTGCCGGGCGTGGTCATCAGCCCCCACAGCGCGGGCGACACCATCGGGGCCGACCGCGCGGCGTGGAGATTCGCCGGCGAGCAGCTGCGGCGCCACGCCGCCGGCGAGCCGCTGCGCAACGTCGTCAGTGACGGCTACTGACCTCTGAGCGCGGTTAGGATTGCCGGCGATCCAAGCCCCTCCGTCACCCCCGATCGCACTCGTCACCGGCGCCGGCTCAGGCATCGGCGGCGCCATCAGCCGCCGCTTGGCGAGCGCCGGCTACCTCGTCGTGCTCGCCGGACGGCGGGTCGAGGCGCTCACCGAGACCCTGGCACAGCTGCCACGGCAGCACGACTCGTTCGCCGTGGCCACCGATGTCACGGACCCCGCGAGCGTCGACGCTCTGTTTGATCAGATCGCCGACCGAGCCGGCAGGCTCGACGTGCTAGTCAACAACGCCGGCATATTCGGCCCGGCGGCGCCGATCGACGAGTACCCGCTGGCCGGCTGGCAGGCGACCGTCGAGACCAACCTCACCGGCGCGTTCCTGTGCGCGCAGAAGGCCTTCAGGCAGATGCGCGATCAACGGCCGCCGGGCGGGCGGATCGTCAACAACGGCTCGTTGTCGGCGCACGTCCCACGCCCACACGCCGTCGCCTACACGGTTACGAAGCACGGGATGACCGGCCTGACCAAGGCGCTGGCGCTCGAGGGCAGGCAACACGGCATCGCCTGCGGCCAGATCGACGTCGGCAACGCGGCGACCGAGATGACAAGCCAGATCTCGGCCGGGGCGCTGCAGCCCGACGGCTCCAGGGTTGCCGAGCCGACGATGAACGCCGAGGACATCGCCGACGCCGTCCTCTACATGGTCAACCTGCCGCTCGACGCCAATGTGCTGTCGATGACGGTGATGGCCACCGGCATGCCGTTCGTCGGCCGCGGATAGTCCGCCCTGGAGCCGTCGGGCCGCAGCGCCCGGTGCAGCTTTGCGGCTACTGAGTCGGGAGTCCCAGCGCCGTCAGCAGCTTCGAGAACTCCGCATTGGAGAGTGCCTTCTGGTCTGAACGAAGGCCGTTGACGAGCTTGTTGATCGCTCGCGTCAGGCCCGCATCGCTCTTGGCCGCGTAGCGGCGCAGCAGCTTCCGCATATCCGACGTGGCCCTGGCCGATGCCCTGCCGGCGTCCGCGATCGCGGCGAGCAGCTGGGTGGTCGGAGTCGGCGTGGTCTGCCCGTTGGAGGTGACGAACGCGCTTGCATCGCTGCACAGGTCGCCGGGTGCCATCCAGTAGACCGTGTGCGCCGCCGCGAAGTAGCGCCTGATCGTCAACTTCGAACTGTGACTCGACCACGCCAACCGAGACACCTTGGCGCTGAAGCTGGTCAGCGCCGCACGATCGGGAACATCGGCGGTGAGCAACAGGTTCAGCCCACCCTCGGTCCCAACGTTGCTGAGGGCGTCAACGTTGACGGACGCAAGCGAGCTGATCGGAGCGAGCACGTTGGCACATGCTGCCGAGATCGAGGCGATGTACGCGTCATCGGCCTGGGTCGAGGCCGGCATCCGTGACTCGAGCTTGCCGAGGAACTGCTTGTAGGCGCCGAGCATGAATCGCTCCGATCTGACGTCCACCGGCTTGGCCGATGCCGTCACCGCGCCAGCGGCGCACCACGCGGTGATGACGCACAAAACGGCGACCGCCGAGCGCCTGGAAACCCGACTTGCGCCGACAGCGATCCAGCGTCTGCGAGCCATGGTGCACCTCCTCTGAGCTCCGATCCCGGGACCTTGACGGTGGCCGATAACAACGCGATCACATGCGATAACCGCCCGGCGGGCTGGCCCGCGGGTAGCCCACCTGAGAGACTGACTACTGTTTGCGCACTCGCGCACGGGGCGCGGCATCACCGAAAGAGGAGATAGCGTGGCAACCACCGTCAAACCGCAGACTTTCATCCGTCAGGACGGCAAGGAGAAGGTCACCGGATCAGGGCGTTACACGGCCGACGTCACGCTGCCCGGCCAGCTGATCGCGTGCTTTCGCTACTCCGATCATCCGCGGGCGCGAATCCTCAGCATCGACACCAGCAAGGCAAAGGCACTGCCGGGCGTCCTGGCGGTGGTCACGCACGAGGACGTGCCGGACGTCCTCTACGGCCAGATGGTCAAGGACCGCCGGCTGTTCGCCAAGGAGGAGGTCCGGTTCGAGGCCGACATCGTCGCCGGAGTCGCGGCGATGAGCTCCGAGATCGCCAAGCAGGCGGCCGATCTGATCGAGGTGCAGTACGAGCCGCTGCCGCCGCTGACCGACCCCGAGCAGGCGCTCGCCGAGGGCGCGCCGCTGATCCACCCAGACTGGGCCTCGTATGAGGCCGACGAGAACATGTGCTTCGAGGGCAACATGCTCGGGCGCTCGACGATCGTCAAGGGCGACGCCGATGCCGCGATGGCGCAGGCGGACGTGGTCGTCAAGAGCCACTACATGGCCGACGGGTCGCACGGGGTGCCGATCGAGCCGCGCGCGGTCGTCGCGCAATGGCAGGGTGACCGGGTCACGGTCTGGTCCTCGACCCAGACCCCGTTCGCGGCCCGCAGCGGCGTTGCGACCACGCTCGGGATCCCCGAGTCCTGCGTGCGGATCATCGTGCCGCTGCTCGGTGGCGGCTTCGGATCCAAGTGCGACTTCCACTACGAGGCCCACATCGCCGCGCTGGCGAGAGCGAGCGGGCGGCCCGTCAAGTTGGTGTTCTCCCGCGAGGAGGAGTTCGTCGCCCCCGACCACCGCCGGGAGAGCATCGCGATCGAGATCGAGACCGGCGCCAAGCGCGACGGAACGCTCGTCTCCCGCAAGGCGCGGCTGGTCCTCGACGGCGGCGCGTACTGCGGTGAGGGCGGCTTCTTCGCCCAGATGGCCGCGATGCACGCATGCGGGCCATATGTGCTCGAGAACGTGAACGTCGACTCGATGCTGGTCTACACCAACAACCAGCCGTCGGGCTCGATCCGCGCCCCCACGGCGCCGCAGACCTGCTGGGCGCTCGAGCAGCACATGGACGAGCTCGCGGAGGCGCTCGACCTCGACCCGGTACAGCTGCGCCGGCGGACGCTGATCGACGAGGGCGACGAGAGCCCGATGGGGCAGGTGTTCGGGCCGCTCGGGATCAAGGAGACGCTCGAACGGGCGACCGACCTGATCGGCTACGGAGAGGAGCTGCCCGAGAACGAGGCGATCGGCGTCGCGTGCGGGTGGTGGCCGTCGTTCGGGGTCGAATCGGGCGCGTACGTGAAACTCAACGCCGACGGCAGCGGCGCGATCGTGACCGGCGCCCAGGAGAACGGCAGCGGCGCGGTGATGGGGCTGCCGCTGATCGCCGCCCAGGTGCTCGGGATGAAGCCCGAGGAGTTCTCGGTCCTCTACCAGGACACCGAGGCCGGTCCGTGGGACATGGGCTCGTCGGGCTCGCAGACGACGTTCAACAACGGCCGCGCGGTGATGGCCGCCGCGACCGAGGTCAGCGACAAGCTGCGCGAGCTCGCGGCCGAACAGCTCGGAGATCGACCCCTCTGACCTCGAGCTCGCCGACGGCGAGGTCCGCGTCAAGGGCTCACCCCAGAAGGCGGTGACGATCGTCGCGCTCGCGGGGTCCGGGACGGCGATCCTCGGCAAGGGCTCGGGCCGCGTTCCCGAGCAGCCCGAGTCCAACCCCGACAGCGGTTGCCTGGGGCGGATCGGGCTTGAGTCATTCCTCGAACCGCAGCTGATCACGCATGCCGTCCATGTCAGGGTTGACCCCGAGACCGGCGTCGTGCGTGTTCTGCGCGCCGCCGCGGCGCACGACTCCGGCACGATCCTCAACCCGATCGGCGCCCGAGGCCAGGTTCTCGGAGGGGTCGTGATGGGGATCGGCCAGGCGCTCTCGGAGGGGATGCAGCTCGACAGCGAGGGTCGCCAGATCAACCCCCACCTGCTCGATTACAAGCTCGTGACGGCGTCCGACGCGCCGCCGATCGAAATCGCGTTCGTCGACAACCCCGCCCAGGATGGTGGCCCGAATGGGTCCAAGGGAATGGGCGAGCCGCCGTGCGTGCCGACGCCCGGAGCGGTCGGCAACGCGATCGCGCGGGCGATCGGCAAACGGGTCTACAGCCTGCCGATGACGCCCGAGCGGGTCTGGGAGGCGGCCCAATGAGCGCCTCTCTGGAGGTCGCATCCTCAATCGACGACGCGCTGAGCGCGATGGCCGATGGTGCCCGCGTCGTCGCGGGCGGCACCGATCTCGTCGTCGGGGCTCGGCAGGGCAAGGCGCCGCTGCCCGAGCGCCTGGTCGCGATCCACCGCCTCGGCCAGCTCAGGGCGGTCACCCGAACCGACTCCGGTCTGCGGGCCGGCGCGCTGACGACGCACGCCGACCTCGCGGCCGATCCCGACGTACGTAGCCGGCTGACGGCATTGGCCGACGCGTCGGCGATCGTCGGATCGCACGCGACGCGGGCGTTCGGGACGATCGGCGGCAACCTGATGAACGCGTCTCCGGCGATGGAGACCGGCGGGCCGCTGCTGTGCCTTGACGCGAAGGTCACGCTGCGATCGGCCTCCGGCGCGCGCATGGTCGCGGTCGATGAGCTGCTCTCCGGGCCGGGTCAGACGACCGCCGCGCCGGGCGAGCTGCTCGAGATGGTCGAGATCCCATTCCCGCCCGGCCGCGCCGGCAGCTGTTACCTGCGGCTCGAATATCGCCGCCAGATGGAGATCGCGGTCGTCGGCGCGACCGCGGTGCTCGGGTTCGACGGCGACACAATCACTCACGCGCGCGTGGCGATCACCGCGCTGGCGCCGACAATCCGCCGCGTCGAGGAGGCCGAGCAGGCGCTGCTCGGCAGCGACGGTGGTCGCGAGGCTGCGAGCGCCGCGGCGCAAGCGGCGGCGGCCGCGTCAAAACCGATCTCGGACACGAGGGCATCGGAGAACTACCGGATCGCGATGGCGGCCGTGATCACTCGCCGCGCGATCGAGGTCGCCACCGCTCGCGCCAAGGGCGAACCGATTCCCATCCCCGCCAGCCCCGAGCTCCACGGAGGTCTCAAGTGAAGGTCGCCGCCACGCTCAACGTCAACGGTGTCGCATGTCCGGTCGAGATCGATCCGCACGCGAGCCTGCTCACAACCGTGCGCGACGAGATCGGCCTGACGGGCGCCAAGGAGGGGTGTGACGACTCCGAGTGCGGCGCCTGCATGATGCTGATCGACGGCGAGCCGGTGAACTCATGCTCGTACCTCGCGCTCCAGGCCGAGGGTCGTGAGATCACGACCGTCGAAGGCCTCGCGCCCCCCGGCGAGCTGACGGCGCTGCAGGAGGCGTTCCTCGAGCAAGGCGCAGTCCAGTGCGGCTTCTGCACGCCCGGGATGCTGGTCTCGGCCACGGCGCTGCTGCAGCGCAGCGAGGCCCCCAGCGAGGAGGAGGTCCGACTCTCGCTGTCGGGCAATCTGTGCCGCTGCACCGGGTATGACGGGATCATCAAGGCCGTGATGGCGACGGCGCAGAGCGCCGCCCCCGGGAGCCAACCCTGAGCTGGTAGGCTTCCGCCCTAACGCAGTAGTCGGGACACAACGAGGCCGTTGGCCGGCGGTCGCCGATTGGGGGGATGGCAATGCGTATACGGGACCTAGGAGGCTCGAACCGGGCGGGTCGAGGGGCATACGTGCACGCGCGTGCGCGAGGTGCGAAGGCGGCTGCGCGCCGACGGCGGCCAGCGGTCCTGATCGCGACAGCGGTCGCGGCGCTCGTGGCGGTAGCATCGGCCGCCGCGGCCCTCCAGGGACTGCCGACCGGCGGCCAGGTGAACGACGACCCCGGGGCGGGCATCAACCCGACCCTGCCGGTCAACACCGAGGACCCGGCGAACTCGGATGTCGTCGGCGGATCGCTCGTATCGACCAAGCCCCTGGTCCCGTGGGCGATCTTTCGCCAGACCGAATCCACGGGTAAGAAGGACCAGGTCTTCAGCCGGTCGTTTGCGAAGGGCCTCTGGACGACGCGCGGCAAGGGCACCGTTGGGGGCTCGAGCATGAGCCCGGCCTTCAGCGGCTCGCTGAACTTCGATCAGGGCGAGGACGGCGAGGCGCCCTCGATCGACTTCGCCGGCACCGGTCGCACGGTCCCGTGGGCGAGCTGGTACGAGCATACGACGGGAGCCGGCTTCGGCGCCGACAACATCTTCGCGAGCAAGTTCGACAACCTCGGCGACGCCAACCAAAACAAGTGGATCTTTGCCGGTCAGGGTCGCGGCAACGGGGGGGCGAGCAGCGTTCCGGTTCCGTCGCTGAACATCCACACCAACCGTGACGCGGTCAATCCCGTCGTCCAGGGCGGCACGACGGTCGCCGGCAACGCTCCGGTCCCGTGGGTCACCTGGCAGGAAGAGGACGGAAACCCCGACACGAACCAGATCTTCGTGAGCAAGGCCGTCAAGCCGACGAGCGGCACAACCTGCCCCGACGACGGCGGCAACCCGATCAAGCCCCCGGCTGTTACGGGCGCTGAAGGCGGGCTCTGCTTCCAGCAGGTCGGCATCGACCGCCTCGCGCCGGACGCGGGCGCCCTGCCGGTTACCACGAGCGATCCAACGCTGAACGTCGACCCGTCGCGTGACGGCGTTGAGCCGGACATGGCGTTCACCGGCGCGAACGACATAGTGCCGTGGGTCGTCTGGTACGAGCAGAACGGCAGCACGGTCGGTCTGCACAACAACGAGCTGGTGTTCGCCGCCAAGGCCACTCCGCCGAGCGTCACGACACCTCCGACAGGAACAGTCGATGGCAGCTTCAATTGGACAGCGGTCGGAAGGACCGGAACCCCCGGGGCCGGCGTGCTCGACGCATCTTCACCGCCACACAATTTCGGGCCATGCGCAGCGAATCAGACCGCCGAAGCGAGCTGCTCGATCAACGCGGACGCGACCGCCGACGCCGAGGACCCGCGCGTCGCAGCCGGCACGATGACCGCCGGCAATCCCAACGTCCCGTGGGTCGTCTGGGACGAGGGCAGCGCGCTCACCCCGAACAACAATCACATATTCGTGGCCCGGCTGGTCGGCGCGGGAGCGGCCGCGCGGTTCGTGATCGCAGGCGGCGGTGCGCCGGTTGGCACCGGTGACCGCGCCGACATCACGTTCTCGGGCCACACGCCGTACGTGACCTGGCACCACAACGGCCAGATCGTCTCGGGCCACTTCACGACGCCCGACTCGTTTGTCAAGGACAACGCACCGGTCGGCACCAGCGCGCCAGACGCCGTTCGCGCGCCGATCTCGTCTGGCTGCATTGCCGATCCGTTCAGCAGCGACGGCTCTGCCTGTCAGGCCGGGGCTGTCGGTACGCCGTTCTTCCTGTTCACCGACGGCAGACGCGAAGCTGTTCGCCGACGCCTACCAGCCCGACGGGCTGGTCACCGGACCGGCGAGCGCGATCACGACGTCGTCGGCGACGATCAGCGGCTCGGTCAACCCCGAGGGCGCCTCGGTCCACGTGTCGTTCCAGTTCGGACTGACGACTGCCTACGGCCAGTCGACGACCGCGATCAAGACCGGCCCCGACAGCTCGTCGGACTCGTTCAGCGCACCGCTGACCGGCCTGCCGGCGGGCACGACGATCCACTACCGCGTGGTTGCGGTCAGTGACTTCGGAACGTTCGTCGGCGCCGACCAGTCATTCACGACGGCATCGCCACCGCCGCCACCACCCGGGGCGGGCACTGCATCGGTTGGCCACGCGAAGGTGAAGGGCACGACCGCCAGCGTGCACGCCTCGTGTAAGGGCGGCGCGGGCTCCACCTGTCGGCTCGTGTTCAAGATGACGCTGGTCGAGCACATCCGGGGCCACAGGCTGATCTCGGTTACGGCGCACGCCAAGACACGCAGGGTGACCGTCACCGTAGGTTCGGCCAAGGCAACGCTCGCGGCCGGAACGTCGAAGACGGTGAAGGTCTCGCTCAACCATAAGGGCAAGAGGCTTCTGGCCAAGCGACATCTCATACCGGTGACGCTGAAGATCACACAGACGCTCGCCAATGGCGGCAAGAAGAAGGTCTCAACGCAGACGATCAAGTTCAAGCGGGCACGCAAGCACCACTAGCGGCGGCGGCCGTTACGCGAGGTTCGGAGTTCCGGAGCCGGTCAGCTCGGGTCAGGCAGTCGTCAACACGACCTTCGTCGCCTCGCGCGCGTCAAACGCCCGGTATGCGGCCGGAGCGTCCTCGAGCGACAGCCGGTCGCTGATCACGGCCGAGGGCTTGAGCACCCCGTCCTGCGATCATCGCCAGCAGTCGCTCGCGGTCACGGCCCGGATTGCCGATCGAGAACGTGAGCGAGATCTCCTTCTCGAACATCAGCAGGTTGTTGAGCGGGAAGTCGGGCTCGAAGTGGGCGCCGACGACCGACACCACGCCCTGCGGCCGGACCAGCTCGAGCGCCGAGCTCAGCGCCGCCGGCGAGCCGGACGCCTCGATCACCGCATCGGCGCCGATGCCGCCGGTCGCGGCCGAAACGGCCTCGCCGGCAGCCGACGGGTCGACCGACGAGGCCCCGAGCGACCTCGGCCAACTCGCGCCGCGCCGGCGATCCCGTCGACCGCGATCACCCGCCGCGCCGTGCCGACCGCGCAGATCAGCGCCATCAGCCCGACCGGCCCGCACCCGAGCACGACCGTCACGTCGCCGGGGCCGACGGCGGCGCGCTGCACCGCGAGGAAGCCCGTCGGCAGGATGTCGGCGACGAACACCGCATCCTCGTCGAGACGTCATCGGGGACCGGCCACAGACAGCGGTCGGCGCGCGGGATCCGCACCAGCTCGGCCTGGCCGCCGTCGAGCCGCGGATAGACGCCCGAGTAGCCGAACATCGCCCGCGAGCTCGCACTGCGTCCGGCGTCCGGCGCGGCAGTGGGCGCAGGTGCCGTCGGAGGTCATGCTCGTGTTGACCACGCGCTGCCCCGGGCTGCAGCGGCGCCGAGCGCGTCGCCGGCATCCTCGACGACGCCGACGAACTCGTGGCCGAGCGATCGTGCCGAGCTCGAATCCCGGCGTGAAGCCGTGGTAGGGCAGCAGGTCCGCACCGCAGATCGCGGTGTGGGTGACGCGCACGATCGCGTCGGTGTCGCGGTGAGCGACGGGGTCCGCGACCTCCTGGACCTCGACCGCCTCGGTGCCGGTCAGCTTGACGGCTCTCACGCCGGTTCCTCCAGTTCGATCAGGTTGCCGTCGGGGTCGATCGCGAAGCAGCGATGGCCACCCCAAGGCGGGGAGTAGGGCTCGGCCAGGAACGGCACCCCGGCCGCGCTGAGCTCGCGAACGACGGCCAGGCAGTCGCTCACCTCGAGCACCACGATCGCCGCCAGTCGCGAGCGGTCGGCCGGGGCGACCATCGTCACGCCGGGCCGGTCATCGGCCGGGTGGCCCTGCTCGGCCAGCGAGAGCCGCGCCCCGGCCCGCGACGAGCGTCGCGTACGGCGGCTCGTCGTAGGTCGCCTCGACCTCGAACCCGAGCGAGTCGCGGTAGAAGGCGAGCGAGCGCTCGAAGTCCGACGACGGCCAGGATCGCCCCGACCCGCGTGACGTCGACCGCCATCAGTCGCGGATGTGGCCGGCGTCGACGACGAGCACCTGGCCGGTCACCCAGCCCGACTCCTCCGAGGCAAGGAACGCGACGGCCGGCGCGATGTCCGCCGGCAGCCCGTGACGGGGGATCGCCTGCAGCGACTGCACGAAGTCGAACGCGTCCTTGTGCGGCGTCGCGAGCGCGCCCTCGGTCCGCGTGATCCCGGGGGCGACCGCGTTGGCGGTGATCCCGTAGCGGCCGAGCTCGGTCGCCAGCGCCCGCGTCAGCCCGACGACGCCGCCCTTGGCGGCCAGATACGGGCCCATGTTCGGGCGTGCCGGCGATAGAACGCGTTCGAGGCGATGTGGACGATGCGCCCGTAGCCGGCCTCGCGCATCGGCGCCTTCGACCGCGCGCGAGACGAGGTAGGCGCCGTCGAGGTTGACCGAGATGATCCGGCGCCAGTACGCGAAGTCGACCTCGTCCCACGGGATGAACGGCACGATCGCCGCGGCGTTGACGAGCACGTCGATCTTGCCGAAGCGCGCGAGCGTCTCCGGCGCGATGCGGTCGGCGTCGTCCTCGCTCGAGATGTCGGCGGTGATCGCGAGGCCATCGAGCGCCTGCGACGGCGACCGCGGCCGCGCCGTCGCCGTTGAGGTCGGCGACGGCGATCGCCGCGCCTCCGGCGTGCAGCTTCTCGGCGATCGCGCGGCCGATGCCCTGAGCGGCCCCGGTGACGATCGCCACCCGTCCCTCGAGCTTCATGCGCCACCTCCTGCGGGGCAGCGCTGGCCGACGAACGGCTCGGGCGCCAGCGCGTAGGTCCTGAACACCTCCATGTCGTGGGTGAAGATGACCTCGGCGTCCCACTCCTGCGCCAGCCGCTTGACGCGGCGGATCGAGCGCACGCCGTCGACCGGGTTGTTGTGGAACCCGGCCTGCTGCTCGTTGCGCGAAGGCGGCCGGCGTGTAGGAGACGTCGGCCATGAACAGCAGCGGCCGGCCGCCCTCGAGCTCGACCAGCAGCGAGTAGTGGCCGACGGTGTGGCCGGGCGTGTGGAACAGGTGGAGCCCCTCGGCGAGCTCGACGTCGCCCTCGAGCAGCCAGAAGCTTCGCGTCGGGATGGTCGTAGCCCTTGTCGGCGTAGCCGAGGCGCTCGAACGGCTCGGGCGTGCGCGCCTCGCGCAGCTCGTCGCGGTGCAGGTAGGTGGTCGCGTCGAGCAGGTGCTTGTTGCCGCCGCAGTGGTCGAAGTGCAGATGCGAGTTGATCAACGCGTCGACGTCCTCGGGCTTGAAGCCGCACTTGGCGAGCTGCGCGGGGACCGTCTGCTCGGGCGTCTGCTCGGGCAGCTCGAACGGCAGCACGTCGTTGACCAGGTCGAGGTCGTAGCCGCGAGTCGAACATGAAGAGCCCGTCGGGATGCTCGATCAGGACGCTGTAGACCGGGAAGCGGACCGGGGTCCCGCAGCCGATGTTCCAGGTGATGTGCGACTGGTCGATGACCAGCGTGCCGCAGTCGAGCAGGCGCACTCTCGTTGCGCTTGGCCATCGTCAGCTCCAGCGCCTTCCGCACGGCGACCAGCGCGGCGCCGCGCTGCTGCTGGAGCTCCTTGATGCGCTCGGGCGTGTACTCGAAGAAGCCGCGGCCGGTCTTGATCCCGAGCCGGCCCTCGTCGCGGAGGTCGGTGGCCGTCTTCGAGATGCCCGTCTCGTTGGAGAGGTCGGCGTTGAGGAAGCTGGCGACGCTGGTGTAGATGTCGAGCCCCGCCATGTCGAGCAGCTGGATCGGTGGGATCACCGCGAGCTTGTAGCCGATCCCCCACTTGACGCACAGGTCGAGCCCCTCGACGTCGATCACGCCCTCGTCGACGAGCGCCAGGCACTCGCGCATGATCGCGTAGAGCACGCGGTTCTCGACGAAGCCCGGGCACCTCCCTCTTGAGCGTCACCGGGTGGTAGCCGATCCGGCGCGTCAGCTCCTCGATCGCTGCCGTGACCTCGGGCGCGGTGCTGCTCGCCGTTGATCACCTCGTTCATCGGGATCAGATGCGGCGGGTTGGACCAGTGCCAGCCGATCACGCGCTCGGGTGCTCGAGCCCCGCGGCGATCTTGGTGATCGGGATGCCCGACGTGTTCGAGGCGATGATCGCGTCGGCTGAGATCTGCGGCTCGACGCTCGGCGAGCACCTCCTGCTTGAGCTCGAGCTGCTCGGGGATCGCCTCGACGACGATCTCGGCGCCGTCGAGCGCCGCGGCCTCGAGATCGACCTCGTAGCGCGACGCCGCCGCCCTCGCGCATCGGGACCTCGAGGCGGTCGAGCACGCCCTCGACCACGCCCAACGGTCGCCCTGGCGCGCTCGAGCGCCTCCGGGCTTGACGTCGAACAGGGTGACCTGCAGTGCCGGCGCGGGCAAGCACCACGCCCATCCCTGGGCCCATCGTGCCGGTCCCAGGATCGTCGCGCGGTTCAGTTCGCTCATCGTCGCCCTTCCGTTGTCGTGATCGGTTTGGCAGCTCGACGGCTGCTCCGCGATCGCGCGCCACACGCGCTCGGGGGTCAGCGGCAGCTCGTTCATCGGCGACGCCGGCGTCGGCGAGCGGCGCAGACGATCGCCGCGGGGACCGCCGCGAAGCGCGCCCTCGCCGCAGCCCTTGGCGCCGTACGGGCCGGGCCCGTCGTCGTTCTCGACGATGATCGAGGTCATCGCCCCGGGAGGTCGGCGATCCGCGGGACGCGGTACTCGAGCAGGTTGTCGTTGATGATCTCGCCGTCGACGAGCAGCATCTCCTCGAACAGCGCGTTGCCGATCCCCTGGAGCGTCGCTCCCTCGTCCTGGCGCTCGACGAGCTGCGGGTTGATCGCCCTGCCGACGTCGGCGACCGTCGCCGTGCGCAGCACGGTGATGACGCCCGTGTCGGGGTCGACCTCGATCTCGGCGCGCCGCGCAGCACACCTCCCAGAAGTGCGGGCCCTCGGCGTAGGAGCCGGTGTCGCCGCCGGTCGGCCGGACCTCGCCGCCCTCGATGATCTCGCCGCCGCGGAAGCCGAACCGCTTGGCGATCAGGTCGGGGAACGAGATCTCCTCGCCGGCGAAGACGGCGTGGCCGTCGGCGAGGTCGACGAGCCTCGGGGTCGACGTCCCACAGCTCGGCCGCCGTCTCGCGCAGCCGCGCGGCCGCCGCGTTCTCCGCGGCGCGCTTGACCGCGAGCCCGGCGACCGTCGTCGAGCGGCTGGCGCCGGTCGAGCGGTCGTAGGGGGTGAAGCGGGTGTCGGCGCCGTGGACGCGCACGAGCTCGCTCGGGAGCGCCGAGCTCCTCGGCGGCGATCTGCGCCATCACGGTGCGCGGGCCCCTGGCCGATCTCGGTCGTGCCGACGTACACGTCGGCCGAGCCGTCCGAGCAGACGCGCACCGACGCGCGCGAGACCGGGTGGGCGCCGGCGGCGAGCAGCCCGACGCTGACGCCGCGCCCGACCCACGGCCGTCGCGGCTCCGTCCAGCCGACGGCGCTCGCCGGCGCGCTCGACGTCGCCGACGAGGTCCGCGTCGAGCGGCTTGCCGGTCCCGTCCGGGCGGACCGGCTCGCCCGGCAGGACGAGGCTGCGCCGGCGCAGCTCGAGCGGGTCGATGCCGCGCGCGGCGGGCGACCTCGTCGAGCTGCGACTCGCCGATCCACTGCAGATGGGTGGCGCCGAAGGCGCGGTAGGAGCCCGACGGCGGGGTGTTGCAGTAGACGCAGCTGGCCGTCGACGCTGACGGCGTCCCAGCGGTAGGGGCCGGGCGCCGCGTCGCCGCGGTGGCGGTCACGCGCGGGCCGTTGTCGGCGTAGGCGCCGGTGTCCATCCAGAAGTCGACCTCGCGCGAGCGCAGCGTCCCGTCGGCGGCCGCGGTGGTGCGCATCCAGCAGCGCATGCCGTGGCGGCGCGAGGTCACCATCGACTCGTCGACCCGGTTGACGATCCGCACCGGCCGCCCTGCCTTGCGCGCCAGCGCGACCGTCAGCGGCTCCATCTTGGTGTAGGACTTCGAGCCGAAGCCGCCGCCGAGGTAGGGAACGACGATCCGGACCGAGCCGATCTCGAGTCCGAACAGGTCGGCGATCTCGGCCTGCACCAGGAACGGGTGCTGGCAGTTGGCCCACAGCGTCACGCCGTCGCCGTGGTAGTGGGCGATCGTCGCGTGGGTCTCCATCGCGTACTGGTAGACGGCCGGGAACGTGTAGGTGCCCTCGACCGACGATCGGCGCCGCGGCCCGGGCCTGCTCGACATCGCCGGCTCGAGATCACGTGGCGGTAGCAGACGTTGCCCTGCTGCTCGCCGAGTTCGCCGAGGCCGTGGAAGAGCCCGATCTTGGGCCGGCGCTCGTGCAGCGGCGGCGCATCGGGAGCGAGCGCCTGCTCGAGCGTGCCGAGCACGGGCAGCTCCTCGTAGTCGACCTCGATCGCCCGGACCGCGGCCTCGGCGGCGGCCTCGCTCGACCGCGGCCACCGCCGCCACCGGCTCGCCCGCGAACCGCACGCGGTCGATCGCGACGATCGGACGATCCTTGATCGCGTGGCCGTAGTAGGGCTCGATGTCGTCGAGGTCCGTCGCCGGTCAGGATCGCGGCGACGCCCTCGAGCTCGAGCGCCGCCGAGGTGTCGATCGACGCGGATCAGCGCGTGCGCGTGCGGGCTGCGCAGGACCTTGCCGTGGAGCATCCCGGCCATCTCCATGTCGCCGACGTACTGCGCCTGCGCCGCGCAGCTTCTCGCCGCGCGTCCTTGCGCGGCTTCGAGACGCCGACCTCGCAGCAAGGCGCTCGAGCACGCTCGATGATCGTCAAGCGGCGAGCCCCGCCAGCTCGCGGCCGCCTCGAGGATCGAGCGATAGCCCGTGCAGCGGCAGATGTTGCCGTCGAGCCCGTGGCGGATGTCGCTCCTCGCTGACGAGCTCGCCCGCGTCGCGCAGGCTCTTGATCGTCAGCAGCAGCCCCGGCGTGCAGTAGCCGCATTGCAGCGCCGCGTGGCGGACGAACGCCGCCTCGAACTCGGCGAACTCGGCCGTCTGCGCGAAGCCCTCGACCGTCAGCACGTCGCGCCCGTGCGCGTCGACGGCGAGGTAGGTGCAGGCGCTCACCGGGCCGCCGTCGACGAGCACCGTGCAGGTGCCGCAGACCTGGACGTCGCAGGAGCGCTTCGCGCCGGTCAGCCCGAGCCGCTCGCGCAGGAAGTCGAGCAGCAGCTCATCGGGCTCGATCGTCGCGCGGACCTCGCTCGCCGTTGACGGTCGCTCGAGGTCGACAGATCGCCCCTCCATCAGCGCTCCCCGGGCATGCCGAAGGCGCGGCCGCTGCGACGCAGCTCGCGCACCCACGCGTCCCAGTACTCGCCCGGGAAGTCGGCCTGGTACTTCGTCGGCGTGGATCCCCGGCGAGCAGCGTGCTGCGGGATCGGGTGCAGCGGGCCCAGCGCGAACCGCCAGCATCTGCAGCTGGACCGCCCGTTCGAGCAGCACGCTCGCCAGCACCGCCCACGGACGTCGCGCTCGGCGACCAGCACGCCGTGGTTGCGCAGCAGCAGCGCGGTGCCGTCGCCGAGCGCCTCGGCGACGTCGGCCCCCTGGCGCGCGTTGACGATCAGGTCGGGCACGCCGTCGTAGGTCGAGATGCCCCCGACGAACAGCACGCTGTCGTGGGTCAGGTAATGAGAACTCGGCGTCGGTGGCGCCGAACGCGGTCGCGTACGGCGGGTGCCCGTGGACGACGCTGCGCACGTCGGGCCGGCGCTTGTAGACCTCGGTGTGCAGCACCGTCTCGAGGTGCATGCCCTCGCCGCACGCGGTCGTAGTCGGCGTCGAGGTCGACCGCGACGCACGTCGGCCGGCGTGACCTCGCCGAGCGCGACGCCCTTGCGCTTGATGTAGATCGTGCGGTCATCCGCGCCGCGCGCGCTGACATGGCCGAGGGTGAGGTCCTCGTAGCCGCCATCGCGAGGATCCGGCATCGCCCACGCGACCGTCTCGGCGAGGCGCGCGTCCGCTCTCGTCGGCCGGCGCCCCGGCGCTCGGCGGGCCTCGATCGTCACGCGCTCCCTGCCGCTCCGTCGGCGGGTAGTCGGGGTGCGGGAAGCCGAACACCATCGACCACGTCCTCGGTGCCCGTGTTGGCGACGGCGTGCCAGATGCCGGCGGGGATGAAGAGCCCCTGTCCGGCGATGAACGGCATCGTCGCCGCTCCTCGAGGCGCAGCTCGCCCGAGCCCGAGAGCACGTATGCGACCTCCTCGGTCTCGTGGCAGACCATCGCCGTCACGGCAGCCGGGCGTGAAGACCGAGTAGCCGAGCGAGACGTGTTGCCGCTCAGCGACTTGTCGTTGAGCACCATCCGGCTCCAGCTGCCGCCGGGCAGCGGGATCGGCTCGACGTCCTCGAGCGTGACGGTTCGGACCTCGAGCCGCCCCGTCTCACAGCACCCACTGGCCGTCCTTGCAGGATCCAGCGGCCGTTGTCGACGATCTGCATCGAGGCGTCGAGCACGACGCCGTCGAGGTGCAGCAGAGCAGACGTTCTGGCCGCCCGGGTAGGCGTTGTGGTTGTCGCCGAGCGCGAGGTGCACGGTGCCGACGCGCCCCTTCTCCGACGGCGTCCCGAACGGCGCGACCTCGCTGACGCCGAACGCGAACTCGCCGATCACGGTCGACGTTCTCGACGCCCTCGATCACCTCGCGCAGCCGCCGGGCGTCGTCGCCGCCCTCGATCTTGACGGCCTTGCCGCCCTCGATCGTCCAGGTGATCGGCTCGGTGACCTGGCCCGGCAGGCCGATCCCGAGCATCACGCCGTCGACGACGACGTGCCCACGGTCTGCGTCCTCGACGGCCGCGAACGCGACCTCGGCCCACAGCGGCAGCGGGCCCATCATCTGGCCGCGCTTCTTGATCGAGGTCGACCTCGAGCGCCGGCCGGTCCTTGATCGTGACCGTGAAGTCGGTGCCCTTGGCGGACGTGACGCGCACCTTCTCGACGCCTTCGAGCGCCGCCATCGCGTCCCAGGCGCGCTGCTGGGCGCGCTGCAGCGCCTCCACGGTCAGGCCCCACGAGCCCATCCCGGGCTCGACTGACGCGATCTTGGCGTTGTGCGCCGCACGACTCCTTGACCGCGGAGACGTGCGCGAAGCGGTTCGCCCACTCGAGGTTGGTGATGATGATGATCTCGTCCGAGCTCACCATCGCCTGGTGGAGGTTGCGCGGCGGGGCCATCGGGAAGAGCGTGTCGGCGCGCCCGCGGCGCACCTGCGTCTCGTTGTTCATGATCACCGGCCATGCGCCGCGGTCGACGCAGACCTCGGCGACCACGCGCGCCTGATCGGCGTGCTCGTCGTCGGTGATGATCGTCACGACGTCGTCGTCCTCGACCGACATGCAGACGTCGACGACCAGCTCGGCGTCCTTGCGGACGGCCCAGGTCTGCGTCGGGGCTTCTTCGGTCACGCTCATGCTTCACCTCACCTCCTGGGTCTGGAATGCGGCAGCACCTCGCGCGCGAAGCGCTCGACCTGTCCGAACTGATCGATCGCGCCGAAGCGGCAGATGAAGTGGCGCACGCCGCGGCGGTGGAACTCGCGCATCCAGGCGACGATGTCGTCCGGGGTGCCGACCGGCCCCCAGTTGGAGAGGTCCATCGCCTGTGACAGCTCCGGGTAGTACTTCGAGATGTAGTCGCCGAAGGCGGTCGCGGGCCTCGTCCTTCGAGTCGCCGATGTTCATCGTCACCTGGTAGGCGACCGTGTAGTCGTCGAAGTCGCGGCCGTGGCGCTCGGCGGCGTCGCGTCAGGTAGCCGATCTGCTCGGTCAGCTCCTCGGGGTGCTCGGCGCGGCAGCACGTCATCCAGCCGTCCCCGAGGCGGATGATCCGATCGCAGGCGCGCTCCATGATCGCGCGCATCTTCTCGGTCGGCTTGTCGCCGACCAGCCGCGGGTTGGAGACGATCCAGGTCGGCGGCGGGTTCTGCAGCGGGCGCAGCGGCTCCATCTCGGTGCCGGAGTGAAAGGCGACGTCCGTCGTAGTCTGAAGTACTTGCCCTTGAAGCTGGTGCGGCCGGTCCGGAACAATTCGTTGACGACCTCGAGCCCCTCCTCGAAGACCGTCGCGCGGTCGGAGAAGGGCAGACCGAGCGCCTCGAACTCGCGCCGCACGCCCTGCTCGGGATTGCCCATGCAGGGGCCGAGGATCGTGCGCCCGCCGGAGATCGCGTCGAGCGTCGCCCACTCGAGCGCGAGGTAGAGCGGGTTGCGCATCGAGCTGACGAGGCAGGCCGTGCCGAGCCGCACGCTGCTCGGTGCGCTGCGAGATCGCGGACAGCAGCGTCATCGCCTCGTAGCGGGGCTTCGAGAACAGGCTGTCGCCGACCCAGACCGAGTCGAAGCCGAGCTCCTCGACGCGCTCGGAAGGGATCGAGCAGCGCCTGCAGGTCGTAGTCCGGAGCGATCAGCGGCTCGCGGTTGTTCAGGTTCACGCCGAACTCGATCGGCGACTGGTGCTGTCAGCCATTTGCGGGCGGCTCCTCGTCTGGTTGTGGTTTGGCGCCGGACTGGAGGTCGTCGCCTCGTCGTCTTCGAACAGCGCCGACCGCGGCGAGCGCAGCGAGCACCCGCTGCGGCACCTCGATGTGCTCCTCGAGCAGGCGCGCGGACAGCGTCGGCGTCGCCGGCATCGATCGCGGCAGGATCGCACGGTGCTCGGCCGCCGACTGCTCGAGCCCGCCGCGCAGCTCGGCGGACTTGCTGCAGCAGCCGTCCCATCTGGGCGATCAGCTGCGCGTGCACCGCCTCGAGCTTCTGCGTTGCCCGACGCCTGCGACGAGCAGCGCGTGGAAGGCACGGTTGATCTCGAAGAAGCCGCTGCGTGTCACCGGCCGCGGCCTCGAGCTCCATCTCGTCGCACATGCGCGCAGCTCGGCCCTCTCGGCGCCGTCAGGCGCGGCACGGCGAGCTTGATCGCGAGCGACTCGAGCGCCTCGCGCACCTGGTAGGCGTCGATGAACTCCTGGCGGGTGAGCCGCGTGACGACCGCCCCGCGGCGCGGCACGATCGTCACGAGCCCCTCGGCCGTGAGCTGTCCGAGCGCCTCGCGCAGCGGACCGCGGCTGATCCCGAGCGAGCGGGCGAGCGCGACCTCGCCGAGCTCGGTGCCGGGGGTGAGGCGGCTCGCGAGGATCTCCTCGCGCAGGTGGTCGATCACCTGCTCGCGCAGCGTGCGGTTCTCGAGCGGCGCGATCGCGGCGGGCCGTCGCGGCGCTCATCGGGCTCCTCGGACGTACGGGATGCAGAGCGCAGGCGGCAGGTACGAGCGGCGCCCGAAGATCGATCAGCGAGAGGATGATCGCGATGAACGGCAGCATGTTGACGAGGTCGTTGGAGATGTTGATCCCGGCGAGCTGCAGCGCCGTCGCGATCGAGAGCGAGATGCCGAACAGGAACGACCCGAGCACGACCCAGAGCGGGCTCGCCGCGGCCAGCATCGCGATCACGATCGCCATGTAGCCCTGCCCCTGGGTCATGAACGGCGTGAAGACGCCGGCGCCGACGATCGACGAGGTAGGCGCCGCCGAGTCCGGCCAGCGCGCCGGTCGCAGAGCGCCGCCCAGCTGCGCGTCGCGACGACGCTGACGCCGGCGGCGTCGAGCGCCTCGGGCTTCTCGCCCGCGGCGCGCAGGTTCAGCCCGACGTTGGTCGAGCGGAAGATCCAGACCAGGAAGCCCGGCGAACGCGAACCCGATGTAGACGAGCAGCGGCTGGTCGAACAGGCTCGGCCCGAGCACGGGGATCTTGTCGAGCAGGGGGATCGAGACCGTCGAGGGCGCGCCGAGGCGCGGGTAGCTGGACCCGAACTCGGCGCCCTGCAGCACGCTGGTGATCCCCTCGCCGGCGAGCGTGATCGCGATCCCGACGACGATCTGGTCGAGCCCGAGCCACACGCACAGCGACACCATCAGCGAGGCGCCGATCATGCCGCCCATCGCCCCGAGCAGGAAGCCGAGCCACTCCGAGTGCACCGTAGTACGCGCCGAGGAAGCCGAGGTAGGCGCCGAGCAGCATCATCCCCTCGAGCCCGAGGTTGAGCACGCCGGCGCGCTCGGAGATCGTCTCGCCGAGCGCCGTGAACATCAGCGGCATCCCGGCCAGCAGGCCGCCGGCGACCAGCGAGGTCAGCACCGCCTTGCTGAAGATGTTGGAGGCGGCGGCGAACGGAGCACGATCATGAGGCCGCCTTTTCGGTCGCCGGACGGTCGACTTGCGCCCCATCAGCGGCTGGCGCATCGCGCTCTTGCAGGCCCGGCGTCAGGTAGCTGCGGCCCAGCTCGCGCCGGCGGCCGAGGTACTCGATCATCGTCATGAACAGCAGGATCAGCGCGACCAGCACGAGCAGGAAGTCGGTCGAGCAGGTTGGCGTTCGACGCGGCCAGGTCGCCGCCGGTCGAGAGCACCGCGAAGAAGGCGATGAACGGGATCACCGCGAGCGGGTTCAGCCGCGCCAGGAACACGAACGGGATCACGGTGTCGCCGTAGGCCGGGTTCCAGTTGGCGCGCATGTAGCCCCACACGCCGAGGATGTCGACCGCGGCCGCCGCGCCGACGAGCGCGCCGCTGATCAGGAAACGCGTGATGATCAGCCGGCGGACGTCGACGCCGACGTGGGCGGCGGCGCGCGGGTTGGCCCCGAGCACGTGCAGGCGCAGCCCGAACGAGGTGCGCGTGAGCACGTAGTAGGCGACGAACGCGGCCACGAGCGCGACGATCACGCCGACGTGGATCCGCGTGCCGGGGATCGACGGCAGCATCCGATCGAGCGGGATCACGCGGGTCTGCGGGATGTTGACCGTCGGATCCTGGAACGGGCCCTTGACGAGGATGTTGGCGACCCCGATCCCGATGAACGACATCATCAGCGTCGTGATGATCTCGTTGGTCTCGTAGCGGGCCTTGAGCATCGCCGGGACGATCGTCCACGCGGCGCCGGCCGCCATCGAGAGCCAGGAACAGCGTGATCAGGCTCGAGCCAGCAGCGGCATGCCCTGCAGATGGGGCGCGAAGCCCGGTGATCAGCGCGGCGCCGAGCAGGTACTGGCCGTCGTAGCCGAGGTTCCAGATGTTGGCGCGGAAGACACGATCAGCCCGACCGCGATCAGCAGCAGCGGCGCCGCGAGCATCGCGCTGTCCTGCCAGGAGCCCTGCTGGACGCCGTACTGCCAGATGTCGCTGTAGAAGGTGAACGGGTCGCGCCCGAGGATCGCGAGCAGCACGCCGCCGGCGAGCAGCGCGAGGATGACCGGCACGAGCGAGCGGATCAGCGCGTCGCGCAGCCTCGCCAGCCGGCGCGAGCGCGGCGGCGCGGGACCGCGCGTCGGTCTTCGGCGGGGCGACCTCGACGACGTCGGTCGGCGTGCGCCTGAAACGACAGCTGGCTCGGTCACGCGGCCGCCTCGACGCCGAGCGACTGACGTCGCCGATCATCAGCCGGCCGATCTGCTCGGCGGCGCCCGGACCGTTCTCGACCTCGCCGACGATTCGCCCGCGGGAGAGCACGACGATGCGGTCGCAGACCTCGAGCAGCTCGTCGAGGTCGGTCGAGATCACGAGCGCGGCGCGCCCGTCGCGCAGGTCGCTCGATCATCGCGCGCACGACGCGCGTGGTCTTGCAGGTCGAGCCCGTAGGTCGGCTTGTGGAAGACGACGACCTTCGCGTCGCACGACAGCTCGCGCGCGAGCAGCGACCTTCTGGATGTTGCCGCCCGAGAGCGTCCCGGCGCGCGCGTGGACGCCGGGCGTGCGGATGTCGAAGCGCTCGACGAGTGCCTCGGCGTCGCGGTCGATCACGTCCGCGCCGGATCTGGCCGCGCCGCCAGTAGGGCGGCTGTCCGATCCGCTTGAGCACGAGGTTGATCGAGACCGGCAGCCCGGCGACGATCCCCTCGCCGAGGCGGTCGTCGGTGACGTAGCGCAGCCCGAGCTTCTCGCGCTGGGCGACGCTCAGCGAGCCGATCGGGGCACCGAGATAGCGAAGCTCGCCGTGGGTCAGCCGGCGCTGGCCGCTGATCGCCTCGGCCAGCGCGCGCTGGCCGTTGCCGTCGACGCCGGCGACGCCGAGCACCTCGCCGAGGTGCAGCGTCAGCGAGACGTCGTCGATCCCGGGCTGGGCGCCCTCGCCCCGAGCGGACGCGTGGACGAGCTCGAGCGCGATCTCGGCGGACTCTGCCGCGGCGCGCCGGTGACCCTCGGCCTCGAGATGGAGCTCGGGCAGCTCCGATCCGGCCGCCCGCCTCGCCGAACATCAGCCTGCACGATCTCGGTCTCGAGCTCCTCGGGCGAGCTCGAGCGCACGCTGCTCGCGGTCGATCGCGCCGGTCACGCGGCCCTGGCGAAGGACCGAGATGCGGTCGCCGAGCGCGACGGCCTCGTGCAGCTTGTGGGTGATGAATACGATCGCGAGCCCGTGTTCCTCAGCCGTCGCAGCACGTTCTGAAGCTCGGCACGGCCTGCGGGCGTGAGCATCGAGGTCGGCTCGTCGAGGATCAGGACGCGTGATCCGCGCCACAGCGCCTTGATGATCTCGACCTGCTGCTGACGCCGAGCGCGAGGTCGCCGGCGCGCGCATCGGGCTCGATCTGCGACCCCGAGCATCGCGCCGAACTCGTCGAGCCGTGCCGGGCTCCGGCGACGTCGAGCCGCAGCGCTCGGCTGTCGCCGAGCATCAGGTTGTCGAGCACCGTCAGCGCCCCGATCAGCGTCGAGTGCTGGTAGACGGTGCCGATGCCCAGCTCGAGCGCCGACGCGCGGCGAGGCGATGCTGGACGTCCTGGCCGTCGACGCGGATGCTCGCCCGCGTCGGGCTGCACCATGCCGGCCAGGATGCCCATCAGCGTCGACTTGCCCGCGCCGTTCTCGCCGAGCAGGCAGTGGACCTCGCCCCGGCGCAGCGCCAACGAGATGTCGTCGTTGGCGACGTACGCCGGGGAAGGCCTTGCTGATGCCCGAGCAGCTCGACCGCCGGCGTCTGATCGGGCGCCGTGGCGGCACGGTCGGATCTGGCTGGGCGAGCGGCACGAGATCGGGCTCTGGCGTGACGGTCAGCGCCTCAGTTGCTCAGGAGCTTGGTGACCGTGCCGGCCTTGGCCGTCACCGGCACCTTGATCGAGCCGTTCTCGATCCCCTTCTCCGCGGCCATGATCTTGCGACCAGACGCTCGGCGAGATGTACTTGCTGTGCAGCAGCGAGATGCCGCCGTTGCGCGAGCGTCAGGTTGTAGCCCTTCTGTGCCGAACGTGCCGTTCTTGATCTGCCTGATGAACGTCTTGTAGGCGTTGGTGAAGTTCCACAGCACCGACGAGAGCAGCACGTGGCTGCGTGTCGATCGGGGTGATGTCGCCGATGTCGCCGATGTACCAGACCTTGTGGCCCGGCCTTGCGCGGTGCTGATCGCCTGCAGGTAGCCGAACGAGGCGTCGTCGCCCATCGCGAAGATCACGTCGGCGCCGGTCGCGATCACGCTCGTGGCGACGCGCTTGCCGCCGGCCGAGTCGTCGTAGGACGCCGGGCCGATCTGCGCGATCTTGATCGTGATCTTCGGGTTGACGCTGCGGGCGCCGGCGATGTAGCCGCCCTCCATCTCGTACCAGTTGGTGTCGGAGGCCGAGATGATCACGCCGATCGTGCCGGTCTTGGTCGTCTTGGCGGCGAGGATGCCGGCCAGGTACGCGCCCTGCTGGCTCGAGGTCGTGATGTTCGAGCAGCGTGCCCGGCGACAGCAGCGACGGGATGTCGTAGGTGACCATCGGGACCTGGTACTGCTGCGCGATCTGCTGGGCTTGCGTGTCGTAGCCGGACGCGTGCGCGACGATCAGGCCGTGATGCCCGAGCGCCAGCTGGCGCAGCACCGCGGTCGTGTTGTTGTAGCCGATGTTCTGGACGACCTTGACGGTCTTGATCCCGTAGGCCTTGCCGCGGTCTTGAGGCCGGCGACGCCCTGGGCGTTCCAGCCGTAGTCGTTGGTCTTGGCCGGGGTGGCGATCGCGACCGTGCTGAAGCCGAGACTTGGCTTGCTGGAGCTGCCAGACGACGCCGCAGCAGTCGAGCTGCTCGACGAGCTGCTCGAACCGCATGCCGCCACGCCGACCACGAGTGCGAGCGCAAGCAGGGCCGCCCCGAGTCCCTTGAACCTGATGTGCATCCCAACTCCTCCTGGGTGGAAACTCACGCAGCACGCCGCCAGCGGGTTAGAAGAGGTCTCGTCAGCTGTGTGCTGTGAACTGTTAACAACACCCTACTGTCGTCCGCGACCGGAGGTCAAGCCGACTCGTGCGAGGCTTAACGCTGAGCCCAAACAAGTCGGCTGTGAACTGTCAACAACAGTATTATCACGGGCCATGAGTGCGCAGCCCGCAGCCCCGGAGGCGGCTCGCCGGCGGCCGGTCGTGATGCTCGTCGGCGCCGCGGTTCTCGTCGCGGTCGTCGTGCTGGCCGCGGTCGCGGTGGCCATCTCGGGCGGTGGCTCGGCGGGCAAGTCAGCAGCCAACGCCGTCCCCGCGGGCCCGATCACCACCGCGAGCACCGCTCGGTTCAAGGCGGCGATGATCGCCCGCATGCACGCCCAGCACCTCAACTACCAGTGGGTCGCGTGCGTCCCCAGCGGCCGCCGCTTTGAGGGCGTCCGGGTCGTTCGCTGCAACGTCGACTTCGGGATCGATCCCCACGTCGAGGCCTACTGCTCGGTGCTGAGCGGCGGCCGGCTGCTGACCAGCCAGGATGATCCCGCGATCCCGTGCGGCGCCGACCTGCGGGGAAGGACGCCGAAGCTGATCACCTACGGCTGATGCACTCCGATCGCCGCCGACGACGCCCGACCGACTACTAGGAGGACCATCGTGCGCCCACCAGACTTCACGCTCACCGCCGGACCGACGATGGCCTCCCCGCGCGTTCTCGCCGCGCTCGGCTCGCCGATCATGTTCGACTACGACCCGGTCTTTCTCGAGCGCTTCCGCGACACCGAGCGGTTGCTGGCCGAGGTCTACCGGACCAGCAACGACGTCGTCCTGATGCAGGGCGAGGCGGTCGTCGGCCTCGAAGGCGCGGCACGTTCGCTGGTCAGATCTGGGACCCGCTGCCTGAACCTCGTCTCGGGCGTCTACGCCGCGTGGTTCGGAGACTGGCTGCGCGAGTACGGCGCCGAGGTCGACGAGGTGAGGGTGCCCTACGACGAGGCGATCGATCCGGCCGCCGTCAGGCAGGCGCTGGACGCCGGCGGCCCGTATCGAGCTGGTTGCGCTGGTCCATTCCGAGACGCCCTCGGGAGTCGAGAACCCGCTCGCCGAGATCGGGCCGATCGCACACACGCACGGCGCGCTGATGCTGGCCGACGTGGTCTCGTCGCTCGCCGGCGCCCCGCTGTTGATCGACGAGTGGCACGTCGACCTCGCGGTCGCGGGACCACAGAAGTGCCTCGCCGGGCCTCCCGGGGTGTCGCTGATCTCCGTCAGCCCGCGCGCGTGGGAGGCGATGGAGGCCAATCCAGCCGCGCCGCGGGGGTCGTTTCTATCGCTGTTGGATTGGAAGCACCGCTGGATCGACGGCGGCCGGGTCGCGTTTCCGTACACACCGTCGGTCAGCGACGTAAACGGCGTCCACGCGGCGCTGCAGGAGGTGATCGACCAGGGAGTCGACGCCGTGATCGCCACCCATGCTCGCGCCGCGCGGGCATGCCGGGCCGGAGCCATCGGCCTCGGCCTCGAGCTGTGGCCGCGCAGCGAGTCCTACGCCGCCAACTGCGTCACCGCCGTCCGGACGCCGGCGGGCGTCACCGTCAACGATGTCCTGCGCCACGCTCGCGAGCGCTACGGGGTGATGCTGTCCGGCGGCTACGGCGAGCTCAAGGAGAAGCTGATCCGGCTCGGTCACATGGGGCCCGCGAGCCGCTCGCTGTACCCGCTGGTCGCGGTCTCCGCGCTCGGGCGGTCGCTCGCCGACCTCGGCGTCTCGGTCGACGTAGGAGCCGGCGCGCAGGCGGTGATGGACGTGCTTGCGCAGGCTCCCGACGCCGTGCTGGCGGGCTCGGCGCCGTGAGGTTGACGCCGTTCAACCTGCACCGACCGGAGACGGTCGAGCAGGCGACCGAGCTGTTGACCGAGCTCGGGCCGGCCGCGCAGCCCTACTGCGGTGGCACCGAACTGCTGCTGGTGGCAAAGCTCGGGCTCACCGATTTCACCGATCTGGTCGACGTCAAGGGGATCGCGGAGCTTGGCGGGATCGAGGCCGACGGCGAGCTGCGAATCGGGGCGACCACGACCCACCGCGAGCTCGAGCACTCAGACCTGGTGCGGGAACGGTGGCCGTCGCTGGCCGAGATGGAGCGCCACGTCGGCAATATCCGTGTGCGCAACGTCGGGACGATCGGCGGCAACCTCTGCTTCGCCGATCCGCATTCCGATCCGGCGACCTACCTGGCCGCAGCGGGCGCGGCGATCATGGTCCGCCGTGGTGGCGGGGAGGCGCGGCGGATCGCGGTCGACGAGTTCACGCGCGGCCCGTACCAGAACGCGCTCGCCCCGGGCGAGCTGCTGGTCGGCGTACACGTCCCGCCGCCGCCGCCGGGATCGGCGCTGAAGCACGGCAAGATGTCGTTTCGCGAGCGGCCCGCGATCACCGTCGCGGCCAACGTGACCGTGCGCGACGGCGTGCTGACCGATGCGCGGCTGGTCGTCGGTTCGATCGGGCTGGCCCCCCAGCGGATGGAGGCCGCCGAGCACGAGTTGGTCGGCCTCGAGGCTGGCGCCGCGGGCAACGGGCGGTTGGCCCGGTGCGCCGACGCGGCCGCGGAGGAGTCACAGCCGGTGCAGGACTCAAACGGATCGGTCGAGTACAAACGCCAGCTGGTCCGGGTGCTGATCGGACGGTGCGTGGGCGAGGCGATCGCCCGGGCGCAGGACTGACCCAGCGCCCGGGCGAGTGACAGCGGACGGGTCGTCCGCGATCGGGGCTAACGCACGTGCAGCGTGTGCGCCGCGAGCGCCCTGAGGTGAGTCACCGGCACCGCGGAGCGGGCGATACGTGCGGCCGTCGCCGCGGACACGTTCGCGCAGGTGGCCATCGCGAAGAAGCCGCCGTTGTTCACGCTGTCGATGTCGGCCATGACAACTCCCCATCCAAGCGCGCCCGTGCTCCCGTCGGTCACTGGGACCGTCAGCAGCACCGTGTTCGCGAACGCGGAGAGGTTGGAGTCCTCAAAGTAGCCCCCGGCGACCGGCACTTCGCCGCTGGGGCAATCCGCGATTGCGACGTCGGTCTGGGAGCACGTGCCGTCACCGCAAAGGAACGTCTCAGACGATTGGGTCTGCGTTCCGGTCACCTGGCCGGGAGGGCCCGCCGGGCCGATGTCCCCTTGGGTCCCCTGAGGGCCCGGAGGCCCCTGCGATCCCTGCGGACCCTGAGCCCCCGCCGAGCCGTCGGCTCCCTTGGCGCCCTGCAGGCCCTGCGCTCCCTGGGCACCTTGCGCGCCCTGCGGGCCGGCCGGCCCCTGCTGATTCCAGGCAACGGACTTCTCGGACCTCCCGCACCTGTGGCCATTGGTAATCCGCAGCCGGCCCGAGGACTTGCTGTAGCAGCCATGGATGACCGTCGCGTTGGTCGCGGCCAGCCCGACGGCCGCGCCGACGCCCAGAGCCAGCATCAACACGGCGGCGATCGGGGCGATCACGCCCGCACGTCGGAGTCCCCGCGTGTGTCGCGTCGGCTGAGAACTGTGAGTTGCGTCGTGCACGTGTGCACCTCCAGTGGTGGATGAATCTGACGGGTGCACCGTGGCGCGCGTCGCTAACGGCTGAGTCACATGGGATAACCGCCCTGGGTCAGGCGGGTCTAGCGCCGTTTGAGGATCTCGCTCAGGGGCCGGGTGTTGACGACGTCGGCGGCGGTGGCCGCGCCGCGGCGCGCCGTGGCGGTCGAGAAGATCATGTTGTCGAGTCCCGCGGTCGAGTGCGCGTCAGTCGAGCAGACGATCTGCACTCCGGCGCCCAGCGCCTCGCGGACGTGCTCGCCGCTCAGATCGAGCCTCAGCGGGAGGCCGTTGACCTCGACCGCGACGCCGTGCTCGAGCGCGACCTCGAAGGTGCGCTCGAGATCGAGCGCGTTCTCCGGGCGGCGGTTGATGTAGCGCCCGGTCGGGTGGCTCAGGCAGCGCACATACGGGTTGCGCAGCGCTTCGGCGACGCGCTTGGTCATCGCGCCGCGCGCCATCCGCTGTCCGCCGTGGACGCTCGCCTGGACCCAGTCGAGCTCGGCGAGCACGCGGTCGGGCAGGTCGAGCCGCCCGTCGGGCAGGATGTCGCATTCGATCCCGCGCAGGATCCGGAACGGGGCCAGCGCCTCGTTCGCCGTCGCGATCTCCTCGCCCTGGCGCAGGACGTCGTCTCCAGTCAGCCCACGCACGGCGCCGACGGCGGGCGTGTGGTCGCAGATCGCCAGGTAGTCGTAGCCCCGGTCCCGCGCCGCGCGGCCCATCTCCTCGACGCTCGCTCTGCCGTCCGACCAGGTGGTGTGGGAGTGGAGGTCACCGCGAATCTGCTCTACCTCCACCAGCTTCGGTGGGTCACCTTGCAGAGGCTGCTCACGCAGCTCGGGCGGGCACCAGGCGAGCCCGAGGTCCTGATAGACCGCCTCCTCGTCGGGCCGCTCCGGCAGCGGCCCAAGCGCCTCCACGTACGCCGGCGCTCCCGTCGCGCGCAGCAATGCCGTGCCGAGCCCGCCCGGCTCAGCCGCGATCAGCTCGATCGGGACGCCCTCGACGGTCACCCCGATCGCACGGCGCTCGTCGCGGTCGATCAGCGCGACCACCTGCGGCAGCGCGGCAAAGCGCTCGAGCACCGGTGCCGGGTCGTTCGCCGCACAGACGACCGCGAGGCGCTCGCACGAGTCGCGCCACCGCCGCACGTCACCGGCGGGCTGGCCGGCGACCGCGGTCGCGATCGCCTGCACCAGGTCGCGCGCGGCGCTGAGCAGCAGCCCCTGACGCGGTCGTTGATGATCCTCGCGTGCAAGCGCGTCCAGCAGTTGCGCCTCGATCTTCGGCCCGATCCCGGGCACGCTTCTCAGCCGGCCGTCGGCCGCCGCCTCGCGCAGTTCGCCGGCCGTGTGGACGTCGAGCGAGCGCGCAAGCGCGACCGACCGCTTGGCGCTCAAGCCCAGATAGCGGCCGAGGCCGATCAGGTCCGGTGCCAGCTCGCGCTCCAACTCCACGAGCTCGGTGATCTCCCCGGTCTGTACGAGTTCGCGCAGTCGCGACTCGATGCCGGCGCCGATCCCCTTCAGCTCGCGCACGCGCCCGGCGGCGACGAGCTCGTCGACTGGCAGCGCCGCGTCCCGAATCGTCTGGGCGGCGCGGCGGTAGGCCCTCGCCGTGTACGGGTTCGCCTCTGCGAGCTCGAGCAACGCGGCGAACGCGTCAAGGCGGTCAGCGATCTGTGAGTTCTCCACCGTCGGCGATCGCGCGCTCGAAGATGTCGACCGTGAACCTCGGCCTCATGCCCAGCCGCTCGTAGAGTCGCTGCGCCCCGGCATTCTCCGACGACACGCCGAGCTCGGCGCGCTCGATCCCGGCCGCGGCAAAACGGGCGAAGGCGGTCTGCAGCATCCACGTCCCCAGACCACCGCCCTGGTGGCCGGGATCCACTGCGAGCAGGTCGATGTGTCCGACCGGATGCCCGTCCCAGCGGCGCGTGGACAGAAACCCGACCAGCCTGCCGTCGACGTGGACGACGCTCGAGAGCTCGGGATCGAAGTCGTGACCGCCGAGATGCTGCTCGCGGAACACGGGCAGCGACACCTCGTGGTAGTCGGGCGCCGGAGAAAAGCTTGCGGCATCGACGGCGTGCACCGCGACGGCGTCGCGGTCGACGTCGAGCTCGCGCAGTGACGCCCCCGCCGGCGCCTCGGGCTCGGCCGCGACCCCGTCGAGCCGTATCGCCAACCGCCGGTATGCGCGAACGACGTGGTAGCCCGCCTCGGTCAGCAGCGCGTGCGCACGCCGGTTGCGACCCGCGACCCACTGGCGGTGGGCGTCGCGGCCATGCTCGAGCTCGCGGCGCTCGACCCACGCCAGCAACTGGGCGCCGATCCCCCGGCGCTCGCAGTCGGGCGCGACCGCGACCAGCGTTCCGCGCCGGCGGACCACCGCGTAGGCGGCGATCCGGTCATCGAGCTCGACCACCCGGGCATCGGTTGCAAGATCAAAATCGCTCGCGTGCCACTCGTCGAGCACCTCGCCGAGCGATGTGTCGACCTCGTCGCGGTCGGCGACGTCGCGCGCCACCAGCACGGCCACGATCGCCGGGGCGTCCCCGGGGGCGGGCGGGCGCAAACGCATCCGCCATGTCTAGCAATCCGCGGCGGCGCGCCGCGGGCCGCGAGCTAGCGGATCGTGATCTCCCGAGCCGGCGCCCGGTCGGGCTCACGCGAGGGTCGGCGCACGTGCGGCCGGCGGTGATCTGAGAGCCGGCCGTTGCCGCGCAGCCGCGCTCGCGACTGGACCGCATCATCGAGCGGGATTCCCCCGCTCGGACCGAGTGGGAGCGGGGGTGGCTGCGGGCCCTTGCCCCAGCCGTCATCGCCCTCGGAGTTCGGCGGTCCCGGCTTTGAGCCGCCTCGGCGGTGGAACACGAGCGGCATCATGATCACCGCGAGCACGAGACCAAGCCCCAGGATCGCCGGCAGATGGACGCCGCTCTTCATCGCCGGTGAAGAGAACAGGGTCGCGCCAAAGACGAACCGGGAAGCGCGCTGAGCCATGATCATTTCACAGGGTATCGGCGGCTTCGCCGAATGCTTGACCCCTTTTGTGAACGTCCGGTTACTGTGGCGGACCCAGCGCGGCGACCGTCCGCTCGGCGTTCGCCATCGCCTCCTCGGCGCCGAGCTCGCCGGTCAGAACCCGGACGATCTCGTCTCCGATCCGGTTGCCGACCTCCATCCCGTAGTTGGTCACCGGCCGTTCCCCGCGGGCGAAGGGACGCGTGTTGACGACCGTCTCCAGCAGCTCGGGTCTGAACCGCGCCGCGAAGGTCGGGTCTGAGAGCACCGAGTCCCGTGCGACCTCGACGAAGCCGCTCTGCTGCACGTCGTCGAGCACCTGGGCCGGGTCACAGAGGAACTTGGCCAGCTCCCAGGCCGCCTGCTTGGACCCCGCCTTGGACGGGATCGCGTACGGTGGCGTATAGAGGCCGACGTGACGGGTGCCGGACGGCCCGGAGGGCATCAGCGCGGTCCGTGTTCCCTGCGCAACCGCGCCGCCGCCCTCGTACAGGATCGAGGCCTCGTTGGCGGGTTCGATCGTGATCGCGGCCCGCCCGGAGCTGTAGCACTCCATGCAGTCGATGAAGTCCATCGTCGGGGACTCGGGCGGTCCCGCCCGGCGGACGAGGTCGACGTAGTGTTCGACGGCCCCGATCAGCTCCGGCGTCGCGAGCGTCGGCCGTCCGTCATCGTCGTACCACCTCGCCCCGAACGACGGGCCCCAGGTCGAGCCGATGATCCAGAAGTTGAGCCCGCAGTTCGGCGCCCCGCGGATCGCGATCCCGTGGAAGTCCTGATTGCCGTCGGCGCGCTCACGCTCCTGCACGGCGACGGCCGCCGCGGTCAGCTCGTCGAGCGTCTGAGGCACCTGGATCCCGTGCCTGTCGAACAGGTCGGCCCGGTAGATGAGGACGTTGGACACGAAGCAGTAGGGCAACCCCCAGATCTGGCCGCGATCCGACAGCGCGTCGACCGCCGCCTGCGGAAAGTCGGCCAATGAGTAGCCGTCGGCAGCGATCAGCTCGTCGAGCGGCTCGACGTGCCCGGCACGGGCGGCCTCAATCAGCAGCAGGTCGTCGACGCCGACGAGATCGAACGGCGGGTCCTCGCCCGAGAAGCTGCGCTCCATCAGCTCCCACATCTCCGGGATCTTGGTAAAGGTCACCTCGACGTCGATGCCGGTCTGCTCGGTGAACCGCCGGGCGGTCGCGGGGAGGTTGCTGAACACGCCCCACTCCTCCTGCATGACGCGAACGGTGGTGCTCATCGTCTCTCCTCCTCGCTCGTCGATCGGATCTGGACGTCGGGTCGCTCGAACACCTCGGGGCGCAGCTCGAGCCCGAGTCCGGGGCCGGGCGGCGCGGTCACCATCCCGCCCTCGATAACCGGCAGCGCGGTCACCAGGTCCCGGTACCAACCGTCCCAGAACGCCCGCACGCTCTCCTGCAGGATCGCGTTGGGCAGGTGCAGCGACATGTGGGTCGCGGCCGCATAGACGACCGGGCCCGTGCAGTCGTGCGGCGCCACCGGCCGCTCGTAGGCCTCGGCCAGCGCGGCGACCTTGCGCGCGGTCGTGATCCCGCCCACCCAGCCGACGTCGAAGATCACGATCCGGGCTCCGTCTCTGACCAGCAGATCGCGGAAGTCGGGCAGGTCGGTCAGCGTCTCGCCGGCCGCGATCGGCGCCGATGAGGTCCGCTGGACCTCGGCCAGCGCGTCGGGGCTCGTGACCCGGACCGGATCCTCGATCCAGAACGGATCGAACTCGGCCAGGGCGGCGACGATCCGGCACGCGGCGGGCACATCCCAGAGCGCGTGCAGCTCGATCATCACGTCGATCTCGTGTCCGACCGCCGCTCGGATCTGGCGGATCGGCTCCAGCGCACGGTCAATCTCGGCAGCCGTGATGTCGTGGCCGAGGGTCAGCTCGGCGTAGGGGTCAAAGGGCCAGATCTTCATCCCGGTGGTGCCCTCGTCGAGCAGGCTCCGTGCGAGCTCGTCGGGGCGGTGCAGGAACGCCTCGAGGTCCTCGTGGGGCGCGCTGGATTGCTCCTCGTACAGCCCCCAGTTCGCGACCGCCTGGGCCTGGCGCCCGCGGACGTAGTGAGCTCCCGCGCACGTGTTGTAGGTGCGAATCCGGTCGCGCGAGCGGCCGCCGAGCAGGTCATGAAGCGGCTGGCCGAGCGCCTTGCCGCGCAGGTCCCAGAGTGCGATGTCGATCGCCGACGCGGCGCGTGTCTCGGCGCCGGCGGAGGCCGTCCCGACGTAGCCGCGGAGCGCGCCGCAGTGGCGCTCGATCTGCGTTGGGTCCTCGCCGAGCAGATAGTCGGCGACGACGCTGTGCAGGTGGGCCTCGACGGCGTCGGCGAAGAAGAACGTCTCGCCGAGGCCGCTCAGCCCCGCGTCGGTGTGGAGCAGGACGTGGACGAGGTTGGGGAACTCGTCGGTCCGGACGGTGTCGATGCCGGTGATCCTCATGTGCACCCCTCGTAGACGATCAGGCCGTCCGGCCCACGCGCGGCGGTCGCGAGCCCGAGCTTCACGAGCCGCTGCGCGTGGCCATGGACGCTGTAGACCAGCTCCTGGGCGCCCGCGTCGGCCCACGGCGAATCGAGCTGGTCGTTTACGTAGCTGATCAGCGCCGACAGCGTCCTGGGCTCGGCGAGGCCCGCTCGCACGAGGCCGTCGACGTGCCCGACGTAACCACGGGTCTCGGCAATGAAGGCGGCCACCTCGGGGCCGCTCTGTGCCGGCCAATGGCAGCCGTGCATCTGACTCGGCGCAAGCGACTCGACCAGGTCCGCGGTCGCGAGGTACTGATCGACGTGGGTGTATGTCGGGCACAACTTCGGCGTGCCGTCGAGCCCGAGATAGACCGATCCCTGGAGGCAGTCACCGCCGAACAGCGCCCGCGAGCGCTCGTCGAACAGGGCGAGATGGCCGGGCGAGTGGCCGGGTACGTGCAGCACCCGCAGATTCCAACCTTCTGACGGCGCGAGCAGCTCATCGCCGCGCAAGCCGATCTCGACGTGTACCGGGCCGCCGGCCTGCTCGCGCATCCAGGCGAGCGCGTCCGCGTCCGGGGTGATCCCGTGGTCGTCGCGATACGCCAGGTAACGGAGCTCGACGAGCGCGTCCGGGTCGGAGACGAGCGCGACGTCGAGCGCTCCGCAGCCGACCCACAGCGACAGGTTGGCCCGCTTGAGCGCGTGCGCGCCGCCCTGATGATCGAGGTCGGAGTGGGTGACCAGCAGCATGTCGAGGTCCGCCGGGCCGAGTCCGAACTCGCGCAGCGCCGGTGCGATGAACTGCTCGACGGTGCTGGCACAGCCTGCGTCGAGCAGCAGCCGCCGCTCGCCGAGGAACAGGAACAGGTACAGGGGGCGGCCCCCGACCTCGGCCTCGATCCGATGCACGTCCTCGACGAGCTCCACGATGCTCACTCTGCGGTCTGAAACAGGGAGGCGCCGCCGTCGACCAGCAGCACCGAGCCGGTCATATAGGCAGCCTCCGGTGAACAGAGAAAGGCCGTCGCCTGCGCGACCTGCTCGGCGGTTCCGAGCTCACCGAGCGGGACGACGACCGACGCCCGCCGCGCATACGCCGGATCGGTCTCGTACTGCTTGCGCGCCATCCCGGCGAACACGATCCCCGGCGCGACGACGTTGACGCGGATCTTGTGCACGGCCAGTTCACGCGCCATCGAGCGCGCGAGCATTCTGACCCCCGCCTTCGAGACACAGTAGGGGGCGATCTCGGGCCATGGGATCTCACCGACCCACGAGCCGGTGAACAGGATCAGGCCGGGCCGGTCGCGAACGACCATCAGCCGCGCGGCGATCTGACCGACGTTGAAACAACCGCCGAGGTTGACGTCGAGGTGAGCCTGCCATTGCTCAGGGGTGACCTCGAGAAACGGCGCTGACTCGACGATCCCGGCGTTGCCGATCGCCACGTCGAGCGGATCGATCGCCGCCAGCGCGGCCTGCACTGCGTCACGATTCGTTACGTCCGCCTGGATGTAGGTGCCCTCGCCGGCGTCGGCCACCGCACCGATCCGGGCAGCGGCGTCCTGCTCATCGGCCATGTCGATCATCGTCACGTGGGCGCCCCGGCGGGCGAGCTCGAGCGACATCGCATGACCGAGGTCACCCGCGGCTCCGGTGACGGCGATCCCGAGGCCGTCGAGCTGCTTTGAGTGCAACTGATTCACGGGCAGCGGACTCGCCGCCGCGGCGTCCGGTCCGCGGCGGCGAGAACCTCGTTTGACCTAGAGCGCCGGCCGGTGGGCGGCTTCGGTGGCCGTCTCCGGTCGTTCGAGGGTTGATTCACCGGCCTTGCGCAGCCACTCCTCCTTGCCCGTGCGGCTGGCGTAGATCAGGATCACGATCCCGAGCAGGAACCAGCCGATCGCGATCCATGGCGCGTAGTCGAGTGCCGTCGGGAGGCTGAAGATGTGCAGTCCCGAGACGTTCTTCCAGCCGACCCAGATCAGCGCTGCGGTGGTCGCCAGCGGAATCACCCCGTGCAGCAGCCAGTTGAAGTCTGACCGCCGCTTGCGGTAGTACCACCAGACCACGCCGAGGTTCCCCATCGAGTAGACGACGATCAGGCCGAGCGTCTGCGCGATCCCCATCATTCCGAACTGGTTGACCGGGCCGATCGTCGAGCCGAGCACCATCGCGGCCACCACGGTCAGGACCGTCATCGCGATGATCGCGTTCCAGGGCGTCTTCCAGCGCGGGTTGGCGACGCCCAGCCACCGCGGCAACGCCCCGATCCGTCCCATCCCGAAGAACACGCGTGTCGACGCGTTCTGGATCGCGATCGAGACAGCGAGTGACGAGTTCACGGTCGCGATCAGAACCAGGATCCAAGCCCCGCTCCACAGTCGGCGGGCGAGGTCGAAGATCTGGTCTGACTGGGTGAAGTTCCCGGCCACGACGCTGGTCGTGCCGTGACCGACGAGCACGCCCCAGTTGACGAACGCGTAGAAGAGCGCGATGCCGGCCGTCGACAGCACGATCACGATCGGGAGGTTGCGTTTCGGGTTCTCGGTCTCCTCAGCGAGCGGCGCCACCGCCTCGAAGCCCGACAGAGCGAGAATCGTGAACACCACCCCCAGGTACAGGCCGTTGGCGCTCGGCAGGTTGCCGGGGTTGAACGAGTCTCCGTTGAAGCCGCCCGGCCCCGGGGAGAAAAGGCCGGAGATCGCCAGCACCAGGAAGACCAGGACCTCGAACGCGCCGAGCACCAGCATCGCCCGCACCGACAGCGAGATGCCGAACAGGGTGAACCCGGTCACAATGATCAGGAACGCGAAGAACCAGAAGTACCAGGAGATGTCGACCCCGTACTGCGCCTGCAGCGTCTGCTGTACGAGCAGGCCGGTGAACGCGCACACCGACGAGACCGCGATCGGGTCATACAGGAAGTACAGCCACGTCGTCAGCCAACCGGTGCGCGGCCCGATCGTCGAGCTGACATAGAGAAAGTAGCCGCCGGCGCCGGTGAACTGCTTGGCGAGCTGCGTCAGCGTCACAGCCACTCCGAGGCAGATGATGCCTCCGAGAATGTAGGCAATCGGCGCCGCGACGCCCGCGAAGCTGACGATGAACGTCAGCCCGAGCAGGATGTTCAATCCCGGGGCGATGTGCGTGACCGCCTGGACCATCCCGCCCCAGAACCCGAGCGCTCCAGCCTTCAGCTCGGTGTCCGCGGCAACATAGTTCACATCGGCGCCAGGGCCGTCCGACGCTGTTACAGCATCCGCCATGGTCCCTCTCCTTCCCCTCTAACCCTTGTTGTTGAAGAGCGCTTCGAACTCGGAGTCGTTGTCACCCGGCACCCACACGTGGGCGACCGTCTTCAGATGCGCCCGCATCGCCTTGCGGGCTCGCTCGGGCTCGCGTGCCTCCACGGCCTCGAGGATCAGTTCGTGTTCGCGTGTGGCCTCTGGAAGCCGCTTGAGCAGGCGGTTGGTCACCCTGCGGCTGAGGCGCTGGAGCTCGCCGAGCGAGTCCAGGACGAACGCGAGGATCACGCTTCCGGTCGCCGCCGCAAGCTCGCGATGGAAGGCGACGTCGGCCTCGAGGTAGGCATCGGGGTCGTGGGTGAGGCTCGCCATCAGCTGCACCGACTCACGCGCGCGGCCGACCTGCTCGGCGTTGGCGCTCAGCGCGGCGCGCGCCGCGACCTCGGGCTCGATCAGCGTCCGAACGTAGTGGACGTCGGCCAGATAGGCGCGCGCGATCTCGGGATCGTCGATCAGCTCGATCATCAGCGGATCGAGCTGGTTCCACTCGCTCGAGTTGCGTACCTGCATCCGCCGGCCCTGGCGGACCTCGACGAATCCGCGCTCTGCCAATGATCGGATGACCTCTCGGGCGGTCGCCTTCGAGACCCGGAACTCGTCGCAGATCTCCTGCTCGGTGGGCGGCGGCACTCCGTCCCCGATCTCCCGGTTGGCGATCCGGCGGGCGAGTGCCCTCGTGACCTGATCGCTCAACTTTATCGAGCGAAGAGGAGCGGATTCCTGCGCCCTCATGGCCCAAGTTGTATGGTAACCATGTGACTCGCGCGGAACTTAACTCCGCGCACCCGTAGCTGTCAAGGGGGAGCGCGAGCCGGTGACACGCAACGTGCAGCTGAGCGATGTCGAGCCGCCGCCGTTCGAGCTCGGCGATCAGCTCCCGTCGATCTCCGGAGCTGAGTTCGAGGCGCGGATCGCAGCGCTCCGGGCGGCGGTCGACGCCGACTGGATCGTCGTCTACGGCGATCGCGAGCACGCGGCGAGTGTCATCTTCCTCTCCAACCTCGACCCGCGGTTCGAGGAGGCTTTGATCGTCCTCGGCCCGGACCAGCGGACGCTGATCCTCGGCAAGGAGGACGTCGGCTACGTGCCGATCGTCCCGATCGAGTTCGACGTGATCTGCTGCCCGACGTTCAGCCTGATGGGCATCGACCGCAGCGATGGTCCGACGCTCGAGGGCACGCTGCGCTGTCTCGGGCTGAAGGCCGGCGATCGGATCGGCGTCGTCGGATGGAAGGCGCTGCTCGCCGACGAATGGAGCGGGCTGCGGCCCGCGATCTTCGCACCGGCATTCTTCGTCGACACGCTGCGAGAGATCGCCGGTCACGGCGCGAATGTGGAGGACGTCACGCCGGCGCTGACGAGCCCGACCACCGGGCTGCGGACCTTCTCGAGCGCCGACCAGATCGCGATCTTCGAGTGGGGCGCGTCCCGATGCTCGGCGTGGGTGCACGCGATCATCGATGCGGCGCGGCCCGGCGTCAGCGAACGCGAGGCGTTCCGGGCCGCGCCGTGGGCCGGCGAGCCGCTCAGCTACCACCCGGTGTTCGCCTCCGGCCCCGACGTCGCGGTCGGCCTGCGCAGCCCGAGCTCGCGGCGCCTGGAGGTCGGTGACGGTGCCGTCACGGCGGTCGGGCTGTGGGGCGGCAACTGCGCGCGCGGCGGCATCGTCGCGGCCTCCGCCGACGACCTCACGCTCGCCAGCGAGGGCTACCTCGAGCGGCTGATCATCCCCTACTGGCGGGCGGTCGCCACCTGGTATGAGGAGCTCGGCCTCGGCGTCGCGGGCGGGCAGGTGTTCGAGGCCGTCACCGGGCTGCTGGCGAGCGAGGAGTTTCAGTCGTCGCTGAACCCGGGCCACCTGATCCATTACGAGGAGTGGATGGACTCGCCAATCCGCGCCGGCTCGAGCGACCCGATCGCGAGCGGGATGGTGATCCAGAGTGACATCATCCCGACCGGGATCAGGGTCGGCTGGACGACCAACTGCGAGGACACGGTCGCGATCGCCGACCAGCCGCTGCGTGACGAGCTGGCCGCGAAGCATCCCGAGCTGTGGTCGAGGATCCGCGCGCGCCAGGATCACGTACGCGACAAGCTGGGCGTGCAGCTGCGCGACGAGGTGCTGCCGCTGTCGTGCACGGCCGCCTATCTGCGGCCGTTCTGGCTGGCGCCGGGCAGGGCGCTGGCGTTCAGCTGACGTCCGGTCGCGGCCCGACCGTCGTCAGTAGGTCGCCCGCCCGCCGGAGAGGTCGAACACCGCCCCGGTCGAGAAGCTGCACTCCTCCGAGGCCAGGAACGCGATCAGCGCCGCCACCTCCTCGGGGCGGCCGATCCGCTTCATCGGGATCTTCTCGATCATGTAGCCGACGTGCTCCTCGCTCATGTCGGCCAGCATCCCGGTGTCGATCACGGCCGGGGCGATGCAGTTGACCAGCACGCCGGTCTCGGCGAGGTCCTTGCCGATCGCCTTCGTGATCGCGATCACGGCCGCCTTCGAGGACGAGTACGCGGCCGCCATCGGGTTGCCCTCCTTGCCGGCGATCGAGGCGATGTTGACGATCCTCCCGTAGCCGCGCGGGGCCATCACGCGGGCCGCCGCGCGGTTGGTGAAGAACACCCCGTCGCAGTTGATCGCGAACACCCGGCGCCACTCCACATCGCCGACGTCGACGGTGTGAAGCGAATCGCCGCTGACGCCCGCCGCGCAGATCGCGATCTGCAGCGGGCCCAGTTCGCTCTCCACCGCGGCGACGGCCGCGTCGATGTCGTCGGAGCTGCTCACGTCGCCCTCGATCGCCAGCACGCCTTCGAGTTGCGCGGGCCTGAGGTCTAGCGTCGCGACCCGGGCGCCGCCAGCCAGGAGCAGACGCGCCGCGGCGGCGCCGATCCCGCCGGCGCCGCCGGTGATCAGCGCCGTCCGTCCGTTGAAGTCGTAGCTCGCAGTCATGGCACTAGAGGTAGCTGACCGAGTCGGTGACCACCGCTGCCTGGCCGCGCAGGAAATCCAGGTCGCAGCCCTCGTTGGCCTGCAGCACATGCTGCTCGTACATCTGACGGTAGCCGCGCTCGTCCTTGGGCGGCGGCGGCGTCCACTCCGACCGGCGCCGCTCCAGCTCGGCGTCGTCGACGAGCGCATCGAGCGTCCGCTGTTCGACGTCGAGCCGGATCCGGTCCCCGGTTCGCACCAGCGCGAGCGGCCCGCCGATCGCCGATTCCGGCGCGACATGGAGCACCACCGCTCCGTACGAGGTGCCGCTCATCCGCGCGTCGGAGATCCGCAGCAGGTCAGTGACGCCGCCCTTGAGCAGCTTGGCCGGGATCGGCAGGTGGCCCCACTCGGGCATCCCCGGGGCGCCGACCGGACCGGCGTTCTGTAGCACCATCACCGAGTCCTGATCGACCTCGAGGGCCGGGTCATCGACTCGCGCCGCGAGATCGTTGATGCCATCGAACACGACCGCCGTCCCCTCATGCGAGAGCAGCCGCGGATCGGCCGCCGAGATCTTCATCACCGCGCCGTCGGGGCACAGGTTGCCACGCAGCACGACCAGCGAGCCGCCCTCGTCGAGCGGCTTCGAGCGCGGGCGGATGACCGCGTCGTTGATGATCTCGGTCGGCGTGGCGTCCAGGTTGTCGCCGAGCGTCTGGCCTGTGACCGTCACCGCGTCGAGGTGGAGCAGGTCGCGGATCTGCTCGAGCACCGCCGGCAGGCCGCCCGCGTAATAGAAGTCCTCCATCAGATGGTCGCCCGCGGGCTTGAGGTTGACCAGCCACGGGGTCGTCCGCGCGAGCTCGTCGAACAGCGACAGCGGCACGTCGACCCCGAGCCGCCCGGCGTAGGCGATCAGGTGGATGATCGCGTTGGTCGAGCCCGAGATCGCGTGCAGGGCGCGGATTGCGTTCTCGAACGCGTCATGGGTGATGATGTCCGATGGGCGGATGTCCTGCGCCACGAGCTCGATGATCTGGCGCCCGGCTGCCTCGGCCATCTGGGCGCGGCGTGAATCGACGGCCGGGATCGCCGCCGAGCCTGGCAGCGTCAGCCCCAGCGCCTCGGTCATGCAGGCCATCGTCGAGGCGGTCCCCATCGTCATGCAGTGGCCGTTTGAGCGCGACATCGAGTTCTCGATCTCGGTGAAGTCGCGCTCGCTGATCCGGCCGCTGCGCAGCTCCTCGTGGTAGTGCCAGCAGTCCGAGCACGAGCCGAGCTCCTTGCCGCGCCAGTGGCCGTTGAGCATCGGGCCGCCGGTGACGACGATCGTCGGGATGTTGGCCGAGCAGGCGCCGAGTATCGAAGCGGGGTTGGTCTTGTCGCACCCGGTCAGCAGCACGACGCCGTCCAGCGGGTAGGAGCGGATCGACTCCTCGACGTCCATCGACATCAGGTTGCGATACAGCATCGTGGTCGGCTTCATCAGCGACTCGCCGAGCGACATGACCGGAAACTCCCGGGGAAAGCCACCGGCTTGGAAGACGCCGCGCTTGACCGCCTCGGCCAGCCCGCGGAGGTGAATGTTGCAGTTGGTCAGCTCAGACCACGAGTTACAGATCCCGATCACCGGGCGGCCGCGAAACGTCTCATCGCCGACGCCGGTCGACTTCAGCCAGGAGCGGTGCAGGAAGCCGTCGAGGTCCTGGCGGTCAAACCACCGTGAGCTGCGGCGCCCGTTGCCGTGGTCATAGCCACCGCTTCGCATCGTCGCCATGTCGCTCCTTACTTGTGCAGGGATCCCGCGTCAAGCGCAGGGTCCGGGGTTGTCAGGGTTGAACTGCTGTGGGCGGCCGCGGGTGGTGCGTGCGCGCGGTTGATGGGATCGGTGTTGTGCGCGCGGGCGCCCAGCCTTACTTCGGTCCGCGACCCTCGGGTTGGCTCCGGGGCCGGCGACATGATGTTTGATGGGGTGATCCCGCTAGGGGAAGCGTTGCGGCCGCTCAGTCTTTCTAGGCGGTCCACGTGGGCGTGGCGGTAGGAGCATGCCGGGAGCCAGCCGCGGTGCATCGGTGTGACGAGGGACTCGGCGCGCACGGGGAAGGTCATGCGGGTGCTAGCGCCTCCTCGCCGAGCTCGCGCAGCGTGTGGTAGCTGCGCTTGAGCATTTTTCGCGCGACCGCCAGGCATGCCCGGTTGCCACCGATCCGTTCCGCGGTCTGCGTGTAGTACTCGCGGTCCGGTGAGCCGGGGCGGCGTGCGACTTGGGCTGCTTCATACAGCGCCCAGCGCAGCGCCGGCGGCCCTTGGCGGGAAATGTGCCCGGGCGCGCGATGTTGGTCTGATTGCTTGACGGTGATGTCACACCAACGCGATCCGCCGGCGACACCCGCCCGCGCCTCACCTCACCAGTCTCGATATCCAGCCAATCAGCGGTGATCTGCGCTCGATGCTGATCAAGTCCCATTACGATGCTCACAAGGGGCCTCCTCAAGCTCCACGGTTACCAAGCCTGCGCGGACACACTCCGCGCTTGAGCTGAGGAGGTCCCTACACGCGAGAGTGGACAGACTGCTCATGACATCTTTCGTTGTGCGGCCGGTTTGTCAGACGTGCTCGAGGACGATCTTGGCGACGATCCCGCTGCGATCGTCCATCAGCGCGACCGCTTCCTCGTAGTCGCTGATCGGGAAGCGGTGGGTCACGATCCGGTCGAGCTCGAGCACCCGGTCGGCGACCAGGCCGACGACGCGCGACCAGACCGAGGCCGGGTAGGCGAGGCTGCCGATCAGCGCCATGTCCTTGCCGGTCAGCAGGTCGGCCGGCAGGTTCAGCGTTGCGCCCTCGCCGGCGATCCCGAGCAGGACGGTCCGTCCGCCGGGTCGGCAGAGGTCGGCCGCGAGCCTGACCGCCGCCGGGGCGCCGGCCGTCTCGACGATCAGGTCGAGCTCGCCATCGGCGCCCGCGGCCTCGGTTGACAGCATCACCTCGGTCGCGCCGAGCTGGGCCGCCAGCTCGAGCTCCTCCTCGCGCAGTCCGTAAGCGACGATCCGAGCCGGCGAGTAGAGCTTCAGCAGCGCGATCGCGAGCGAGCCGAGCGTGCCGACACCGATCACGCCGACGGTCTCACCGGGCTCCGGGGCGGCCTTCTCGAGACCGTGGAGGACCACCGAGGCCGGCTCGATCAGCACGCCGGCGTCGAACGACACGTGCTCGGGCAGCCGGTGGACGACCCGCGCCGGGACCGTGACCAGCTCGCCGTAGCCGCCCGGCCGGGTGAACCCCAGCGCCTCGATCCGCTCGCACCACTGCGTCTGGCCGCTGTGGCAGCGCCGGCACCGGTGGCAGGCGATCAGCCCCTCGCACACGACCCGGTCGCCTGGTGCGACGGATTCGACGTTGGCGCCGACCTGCACCACCGTGCCCGACCACTCATGGCCGGGGATCACCGGGAAGCGGACCCACCGCGGGTCGACGAACACGCCCGTCATCACCTCGATGTCGGTCCGGCAGAGTCCGGCCTCGCGGCTTTGGACGAGCACGTCGTCGGGGCCGACGGCGGGCGCGTCCACCTCCATGTAGGCGACCCGATTGGGCCGCTCGACGACGACCGCCTTCATCGCGCGATTATTCTAGGTGCGTGAGCGTGACCGGGGATTTCGCAGGCCGTTTCACAACGCTCTACACGGGCGCGCTGACCGACGTCCTCGACCGGCACGGCTACCTCCAGCAGACGCTGTCGGCCGAGATCGCGCCGCTGCGGCCGGGGATGCGGCTCGCCGGGCCGGTGTACCCGGTGCTCGGCCGCCCGCACCCCAACCACGATTACGACACGTCGATCCGGCGGGTGCTCGAGATGCTCGGCTCGGTCCCGCCCGGGAGCGTCGCCGTGTATGAGACCAACGAGCGCACGGCCGCGCACTTCGGCGAGCTGTCGGCGACCTCACTGGCATCGCGTGGGTGCGCGGGTGCGGTGCTGGACGGCGGCGCCCGTGACGCCGAGTACATCCTGCGCGAGGACTTCCCGGTCTTCTCGCGCTATGTGACGCCGCAGGACTGCGTGCCGCGCTGGGAGCTCGAGGCGCACGGCGATGTCACGATCGTCGTCGGCGGGGTGCGCGTGTCGCCCGGCGACTGGATCGTCGGTGACCGCGACGGCCTCGTGGTAGTGCCCGGCGAGCGGCTCGAGGAGATCCTGCGAGAGGCCGAGCAGAAGGTCGCGACCGAGAACGAGATCCGGGACGCGGTCCGGGCGGGGACGCTGCCGCTCGACGCTTACGAGCGGTTCGGCACTTTTTGAGAGGCCTGTGGAACGCTTTAGTCCGCTACGGACTAAACGGTTCCAAACCCCTCAGCCGGAGCGCCGGCTGAGGCGGGTCTGAACCCACTCGCGCCCCGCGCGCATCGCCGCGTCGGTGGCCGGGACGAACTCCATCGCCAGCGCGCCGGCGTATCCGGTCTCGGTCAGCACGTCGAACACGCCGTCGAAGTCGAGGTGCCCGCTGCCCGGCTCGCGCCGCTGGCTGTCGGCGAGGTGGACGTGGACGATCTGCTCGTGGTGGGCCCGCAGCGCCGCGGGGATCGAGTCCTCCTCGATGTTCATGTGAAACACGTCGGCCATCAGCTGGACATGGGGCAGGTCGATCCGCCGGCGCAGCTCCTCGGCGTCGTCGAGCGTGCGCAGCAGGTGGGTCTCATACCGGTTGAGCGCCTCGAGCGCGATCACCGGGCCGCCCTCGCGCGCGCCGGCGGCGATCGTCTCCGCGGCGCGGTCGAGCTCGGCGTCGCGGCCCGCCGGGTCCTCGATCGTCCGGAAGGTCGGCACCAGCACGAGCACCGGCGCCCCCAACGCGGCGGCCTGCTGGAGCGACGCCCGCAGGTAATCCCCGGCCTGGCGCCTGACGCGCTCGCTGTCGTGGGCGCAGTCGCGGTCCGGGTAGCCGAGTCCGATCCAGCACATCGACGAGACGGTCAGGCCGGCGGCGTCGAGGCGCAAACGGGCGTCGCCGACGTCGAGCTCCGGGGTGGCGGCGAGCTCGATCGCCGGATAGCCCGCGGCGGCCACGCGCTCGATCGCCTCGGCGGTGCTCGCCGCAGCAAGCGTCCACTCACTCACGCTCAGGCTCATCGCGCCGCAATATATGCGCCTGGGCAAACGAATAGATTGGCGCCATGACCCGCGCTCTGAAGGCAGGCGTGATCGGAGTTGGACTGGTCGGCTCGCCCCACATCGAGGCGATCGCGCGAACGGGGATGGCCGAGGTCGTGGCGGTCGCGGCGTCCTCGCCCGAGTCGGCTCGCCGCGCCGCCGAGCGCCACGGCGTGCCGGCTCGCGACGACTGGCGCGCGGTCATCGAGGACCCGGAGGTCGAGGTGGTCCACAACTGCACGCCCAACCGGCTCCACGTCGAGGTCGCGCTCGCGACGCTCGCGGCCGGCAAGCACCTGGTGACCGAGAAGCCGCTCGCGGCCGCGCTCGAGGAGGCCGAGGGGCTCGTCCGCGCCGCCGCGGAGAGCCCGGTCGTGACCGCGCTGTGCCACAACTACCGCCAGTACGCGATGGTCGCCGAGGCGCGCGAGCTGATCCGATCGGGGGCGATCGGCGAGGTGTTCCACATTCACGGCGTCTACATCCAGGACTGGCTATCGGATCCCGAGGCGAGCAACTGGCGGCTGGACCCCCTCCAGAGCGGCGCCTCGACGACGTTCGCCGACATCGGCACCCACTGGTGCGATATGGCGATGCACCTGACCGGCCGCCGGATCGAATCGCTCTGTGCCGTGACCGATGGCCTCCACGGGCGGCCGAGCGACGACCACGGCGGGGTTCTGCTCCGGCTCCAGGGCGGCACGCTCGGCACGATGGTCGCCTCGCAGGTCTCGCCCGGCGCCAAGAATGCGTTCCGGATCAAGTTCGACGGGACCGAGGGATCGCTGTACTGGGACCAGGAGCGCCCCGAGGAGTTGTGGCTGGGCCACGTCAACGGGCCGACCGAGCTGCGCCACAAGTACCCCGACCGTCTGCACCCCGCCGCGCAGCCCAAGGCCCATCTCCCGGCGGGCGAGATCGAGGGGTGGAACAGCACCTTCGTGAACCTGTTCGAGGCCGTCTACCGGCGGATCCTCGACCGTCCGCTGCCGGGCGATGAGAGCGTCGCCACGCTCTCCGAGGGGCTGCTGTTGATGCGCGTGATCGACGCGGTCGTCCGCAGCAGCGCCGAGCGCGGCTGGGTCGATGTCCCGGCCCCCGAGGGCTCGGTGTACCAGTAGGAGGCCGGTTGGTGTGGCGCCGGCTACTGCTTGTGCAGCGTCGCGACGGTCACGTGCGGCCACCGCAGGCCGTTGAAGTCGAGCTCGACCAGCTGTGTGTACTGGAGCTGGAGCTTGCTTTGGCCGGCGACCGTCTCGATCCAGAAGGTCGCGTCGACCTCGACCGCGGTCGCGTTGCCGCCGGGCGGGTTGGCGCCGGCCGCCAGGAACGCGGTGTTGGCGGTCCCGCCAGCCTTGATCGGCGTGTGCTTGGTGGTCACGTGCAGGACGGTCGTATGGGTGATGTTGTGCCCCTGGGTCGCGGACTGCAGCACGCTGTTGGGGTTCTTGACCATCGCCTGGGTGACGCCCGGGGACTTGAAGCGGAACTGGGTGTTCTGAGACAGGTTGAGCTCGGTGAACGTCCCCTCGATCGATCCGAAGTCCGAGTTCTTCGGAGGCGGGCTGCCGATCCCGAACGGCAGGATGTTGTTGTTGGGGATCGTCGGGCCGTGGCTGAGCGTCTTCGAGGTCCCCTGGGCCAGGATCGTGGTCCCGTGGGGGATTGAAGCCATCCGCACGACCGTTGCGGGCTCGTGAGGAGCGCTCGTCGGCGGCACGTGGGCCCAGATCCCAGGTTCGATGTGCAGCCCGGCGCCGGTGCTGGTCTCGGCGATCTGCTGCATGTAGGTCAGCCCGAACATGTTGATGTCGTGCATCAGCAGCCCGCGGTTGGGGATCGCACCGCCGATCTTGGTGAACGCGAGCGTCTCGGTCGTCTCGTTGAGCTCGAGGAAGCGATCCTGGCCGGTCGACAGCTTGTGCGGCCGCCAGATCGCGTTGAAGCCATGGCCCTTCCAGGTGCCCGCGAGATCGGCCAGCGGGCCGAGGTTGGTGGCGGGTTGCGCGTGTGCTACCGCCGCCTGCGCTTCCTCCTGTACCTCGGGGATGCCTACGAACGAGAAGTCGGTATCGGTCTCGGCGACAACTGGCATGGTCACTTCCTAACTGTTACCTATGGTCGGCCGGAAGCTGCCGGCCGCCATGCGATTGACAAGGTGTAGAGCCACTGCTGTGGCGGATCGGGCTGACACTGTCAATGCATGCGTGCGAGCGCCATCGAACCTCCGGCCGTGCACTCGCGAAAGATGCCGCGAGCACCGTCGAACTCGAGTTTCGATCCCTCGACAGCGGTGAACCCCCTACCTCTGCTGACCCGCTTACGCCACCCCACAGTGGCGCCGAGGCGACCCTAGCGCAAGTGGCTGGCGCAATCAACCTCGCCGTCGAGGTCGACACTCCCGATCCTTGACCATCACCCGGGCCGGGCGTATCCTGCCGCCATCTGGGTTCACCGTCCTCGGGGGATGGAGAGAGGACATTGTGCGGGCGCTTTCGAATGGGGTGGTGTCGGTTCGATCGGGCGTCGGGGATAGCCGGAACGGGCACGAGGTCGCACGCGCGGAGGCCGCTCGGTTGCCGCACAGCCCGATCGAGATCAAGAATTTGAAGGACTTCTGGCTGCGGATGGAGGATCGAGCCCGCTTTTAGGCGAAGCACCCGATCACCGGGAGTGTGGCCCGTGTGGCATCGACGGAGGGAGATCACGTTGACCGATGACAAGGCAGACACCGTAACCGGAGCGGCGACGTCGGCCGGCGGTGAGGAGGGCGCCGGGCCTCAGGCCGGCCCAACGACGAGCCCAAACTCGGGCACCACCACCGAGACGACCACCTCAAAGATTCCCGCGACCCCCCCGCCCAGCGGCCGGGGCATCGGGTTGCGAGAGGAGGACAGCCACCTCTCGGACCTGGTCTCGGCCTGGGTGCAGGCGAACTGGCCCCAGGACCAGATCAAGCGTACGTTCGTCGAGACCGAGCTTGAGGCCCGGCTTGCCTCCTACCGCCTCCAGGCGCGATGCTGGCGCGCGGCGCAGATCTCGATCTGGCTGCTGATCGCGCTCCTGGGCCTGTTGATCTCGGTGTTCGCCGGCTTCAAGACCGGCCACGGATTCACCCTGGTCGCCGGCGCGTTGGTCGCGACGCTGACGACGCTCACCAACGCGTCACACCCAGCCAAGCAGGCCGACGGGTACCTCAATGCCCGGCTGGCTCTCCGCGACGAGAGCTGGTACCTACTCAACCATACGAGTACTTATCAAAAACTAACTAATGATCAGGCGTACGTTCAGTTCACGGCTGCGGTCCACAAGATCATTGCGACCAAGCGGGCACAGACGAGCCTCGATGCACTCAGCCCGTGACGGTGTGCCGGTCACACCCTGGGGTAGGGTGCGCGGATCGCGACCGTGCCATAGGGTTGGTCGCCGTCGCGGGCGTGGGTGACACCCGCACGCTTGGCGTCGACACTTAGTAGGGAGGTAAGAGGATGGCAGGGCAGGACCAGCCGGGACAGGGGGCGCAACAGCCACCCGCGGTCGCCGTGCAGGGCGCGCAACATCTCGCTGCCGGGCAAACGACCACTCCGGCCGCCGAGGGCTCGCTGATCGGGCGCTTCGTGGCGATCATCACGCCTCTTCGTCGTGTTCGCCGGCTGGCTGGCCGGAGTCGTGGCCAAGGCGGTGCCCGGGGCGGACCTCGACAGGGGCCAGATCGTGGCGTTCATGATCGCGGTTTCGACGGCGGCGCTGGGAGTCGGGTGGAAGTGGCTTCAGGGGTGGCAGCAGCACGAGCAGAACGTCGCCGACGGCAAGTCGCTTCCGATCCAGCAACCGGCGCCTCCCAAGTAATGATCGAACGAGGGGGGGAGGGGGCGTGCTGAAGCAGGCTTTCGATCGTGGCGAGCTCCAGCAGTACGTGGGCGCGGTGCGTGACAAGCTCGGCTCGCCCGAGCTGCAGGACCCCGTCGCGAGGGCCGCCTCGGTGGTCAACGGTGACGGCGACCCGGCCGCCAGTCTGGCCGCGAAGATCCCTGACGTGAGCGGCTCGCTGGCGTCGTCCGGGGGTCGCCACACCGATCAGGTGCCCTACCTGTCGCGGGACCCGATCCACAGCCTGCTGCAGAGCTCGCTGGAGGAGAAGCTGCGCGAGCATGGGGACGTCAAGGACGAGACGCCTCCACATCGGCACCTGCTCGCGCAGATCATCCACACGGTCGAGTCGCTGCTCGATCCGATGCGGTTCGGTCCCACCGATCCGGACTGGGTGATCGACGTCGGAAAGTCGATGCTCGACCGGCTCGCGCAGGGCAACCATGGCTTCAATCGGTCGCCCGCCCGGCACGAGATCGAAGACACGGCGAGGATCGTGGTGGTCGGCGACTGGGGGACCGGTCTTCCCCGCGCCCGGGCAGTCGCGGCTTTCATGGCCGACGAGGTCGCGGGGGCGCTCGCCGATCAACGTCAGGTTCACGTGGTCCATCTCGGCGACGTCTACTACTCGGGGACCCCGGAGGAGGTCGATCGCCGGGTGCTGGCACCCGGACTGTGGCCGGTGACGGCCGACCAGGCGCGTGGCGGCGTCACGTCCTGGTCGCTGAACGGAAACCACGACATGTACGGGGGCGGCTACGGGTACTTCGACCGGCTGCTGGCCGACGAGCGGTTCAAGGCCCAGCAATCGCCCGACGGCAAGCCGACCAGCTTCTTTGAGCTGGTCGCTCCGTCGTGGCAGTTCCTCGGTCTCGACACGTCGTGGGACCCCGACGTTCTCGCGCAGGGACACACGGGCGTGCTCGAGGATCCGCAAGCCGAGGTGGCCGCGAAAGCGGCGACCGAGGCACGTGCGGCGGGGCGCAAGCTGATCCTGCTCAGCCACCACCAGCTGGTGTCGGTCTATGACCAGGCCGATATCGGGAGTGTGCTGCCGTCGAAGCTGCGCCCGATCCTCGACGGGGACAGCGTGACCGCGTGGCTGTGGGGGCACGAGCACCGTTGCATGGGGTTCGAACCGGTCAGCGGGATCAATTTCGTCCGCTGCATCGGCCACGGCGGAGTTCCGGTGCTGATGGAGCACCCGGAGGGCGAGCCGATTCAGTCACCGGGGCTGTGGGAGGAACGCGAGTTCCTCGAGCGCGACGGCGATCATTGGCAGCGGTTCGGGTTCGCCGTGCTCGACATGGCGCCCGACCAGATCGAGGTCCGCTACCGCGACGAGCTCGGCCGCCAGACGCGGACCGAGACGATCAGCTGAAGCGGCGCCGCTAGGGCGCCGGTGTGGCGGTGGCGGTCGAGCTGACCGCCCCGTCGGCCGAATGGGTGGTGGCGTTGACCTCCACGTCGCCCGCGTCACCGACCAGCGGCCGCGTCAGCCGGCCCGAGCTTCCCTTGAGATCGATGACCGTGGTCGCCGGCGGCCTTTCCCCGTTGGTGGAGTCGACCCCGAGCACGAGCTTGGTCGCGGGTGGCGCGCCGGCGCCCTGTGGGATCTGGTACTTGACGTGGACCACGCCGGCAGTGGGGTCGGGCTGCACCTCGATCTGCGGCGCGGCCGGGGCCGGCTTGGCATCGACGTGCCTGCTGCCGACCGGGGGCAAGTCGGCGGCGTCGCATGAGGCGTGGAAGGCGGCCGGGTCCGACCATTGCTGGTGCTTGGTGGGCGCCGCCGGGCTGTTGGCCTCGACGCCGATCCCGCCGAGCACCTGGTTGTCGGGCTTGGTGCCGCCCCAGTGGCCCGGCCAGAACGCCCACGGCGTCTGCGCCTGCGAGAGCGCGACCAGATCGAGCTGCACCCGCGGGCCCTTGGCGTCGTTGTGGTCGGGGAGCAGCGACCGGTCGCTGACGAGGGTTCCGGCGCGCAGCATCGAGGCGTGGGTTCCGCGGGCGCTGTAGACGACCGGGGACGAGCCTTGCTGCTCGACCTGGTTCCAGTTGGCGGTCACGCCGCCGCGGTGCTGGGCGTAGCTGACGACATCGGGCTGGCCGCTGGCGTCGAGTCGCAGCTGGATCATCTCGAGGTCGCCCTCGTGCGTGCCCGCGCCGAGGAAGCCGGGGTCGTCGTAGTACATGAAGAACCAGTACTGCAGCCACGTCACGCCCTGCTGATCGACGACGTGTCCGTGGCACTTGTTGGCGTAGCCGGGGCGGGCGTGCATGAGGCGCGCCTGGTTGACGTAGTCGGTGCCGACCTCGACGATGAAGTCGGTCGGCTGCACCGGCTCGCCGTTGGCGTAGGTGTTGGGATGCAGGAAGGCGAGGTTGAGCTCGGGCACGCCGGCCGGGTTCGGTCCGGCGGCGGCGATCACGGTGCCGTCGCCCCGCTTGAGCTCGTTGCCCGGGCGATCGCTGATCACCGCCGCCCAATCGGTGTAGTAGCTCTCGAGTGAGTCGTACTGGACCACTGGCCGGTATTGCGCCAGCAGCGCAGCGGTATCAAGCGCAGCCATCAGCTAACCCCCGCACACAGTTCGCCTTGCCAAATCAAGCCGCCCCTCAAGGTCAGCGCCTCCGGATTTGAGTGCTAGCAGGTTGCCCTCCGAGGCGCAACACGAGTCGGCGCTAGGAGAGCTGCTGCGCGATCGCACGGGCCTCCCCGTTTCCCGGATGGAGCTCAAGCGCGCGGTCGGCCTCCGAGCGCGCCGTGATCGTGTTGCCGAGCCTCGAGTGCAGCGTCGCGAGCGCGCTGTGCACCCAGGTGCGGTTGCCGTCAAGCGGATGGAGGAGATCATCGGCGCGGCGGATCGACTCGAGCGCCTGCTCGGTCAGGCCCTGCTGCGCGAGCGACTGTGCGCGGTCGAAATGCGCCCAAGCGCTTCCGGGGTCGACGATCGCCGCGAGCTCGAAGTCGTCCGCGGCGATTCGATGCAGCCCCTGCCGGGCGTGCTCGTTGCCACGGAGCTTGTGCTGCTCGGCACCGCCGTCGAGCACCCAGCGCGCCTGAAACGGCGCCTCCGGACGGGATCGGAGCCGCTCGAGCGCGAGCCGCGCCTCGCCGAAGCCGCCGGCGTCCGCTAGCGCGAGTGCATGGGCAAGCGCGGCTGCGCCGCTGTGGGGAGCAAACGCGACGGCGGTCTCGGCGGCGGCGAGCGCGAGCTCGCGGTCTGCGAGCGCGCGGTGACAGCGCGCCTCTCCGAGGGCGCGCTGGTCGGCTTCAGGCGCGTGGCGATAGGCGGCGAGCGCGGCGCCGTAGCGGCCGAGCGCCTCGTAACCCTGCGCGCGATCGATGTCGTCCAGCGGCACGCGTGCCTTCGCTGCCCGTCCGCGGCGGCGGCCTGCCGGGGCGCGCTCGACGACCTCCGTGGCACGATCTCGGAACATCCCGAGATCGGGCTCGGCAGGCTCAAACGGCTGCGAGTAGATCGCGTGGAGCGTCGCGAGGTTGTGGCGGAATTGACCCACCTCCGCCTGCTCGCGGCGGGGATGCCAGACGTGCCAGGCGACGGCGGAGTAGACCGGAACGACCGCGTTGCCGAGTGCGAGTGCCCGGGCGCCGATCAGCGAGTCCTCGCAGCCCCAGCCGATCAGCCGCTCGTCGCTGCCGCCGATCGCCAGCAGCGCCTCGCGCTCGATGCTGAAGAACGCCCCGACGACCATCGCGGCGAGGTCGTAGCGGGCGCCGTTGGCCATCCGCACGTGCCGTCCGCAGCCGAGCTCGCGCAGATGGTCGGTGTCGCGACAGATGTTGGCCGGCAGGCCCGGGAACGAGAGGCGAAAGTCGCGCCAGAAGGCCGGGACGGCGCCGGCCAGCGACCCGGGGAGGCGGTCGCGGTCGAGGCGCTCGTCGTCGGGGTCGACGTCGAACCGGAACCCGAGCAGGGTCACTCCGTCGAGCACCTGGTGGCGCTTGACGAGCTCCTCGAGCGCTCCCGGAAGCTGGACGATGTCGGCGTCGCAGAAGACGACCACATCGCCCTCGGCAAATGCGAGGCCGGTGTTGTGCGCGGTGCTCAGGCCCCCGCGCCGCTTGCGGACGTAGCGCCAGTTGAGATCCAGCTCGAGCTCGAGCAGCGTCGAGCGGGTGTCGTCGGTCGATCCGTCGTCGACAACGATCACCTCGAGCAGCCCCGGCCGCCGGCGGTTGAAGGTTGAACGCTCGAGCGCCACCAGTGCCGGCAAGAGCGAGCGCGCCGAGTTGTGGGCACCGATCAGAACGCTCGCCGAGCGCGTCAGCCGGTCCGGCCCGTGCTCCATGGACCCGAACGGGTCGGTGACCAGCTCGCCCCCGGTCGCCCAGGAGTAGCGCCGTTCGAGCTCCTGGTAGTCGTTGGAACGGGTGGCGACCAGTTCGCCGAGCGAGCTCGCGATCGTCACTGCTCGTAGCGCGCCCAGTCGGATCCGAGCAGCGAACGGACCTCGTCGAGCGGTCGCGGCTTCCAGTAGCTGCCGGCGGTCACCTTGCGGCTCGAGTTGCCCGGGTGGATGATCGCGGCGAAGAACCGGTAGTCGTCGAGCGCCAGCGGCTTGCCGGCGCGCCGATCCCAGACGAACCGTGTGTCCTCGCCGACAGCGACCGACGGGAACCGGTTCTGGTCCCACAGCGAGCGGCGGTAGCAAAGCGAGTTGCCGGCTACCCAGCCACGCAGCCCTTCCGGATAGCAGTGAAGCCAGGCCTTGTGCGTCGCCGGGTCGAAGTACAGCGTCCGGCGCGTCCCGCACAGGCTCGCGCCGCCCGCCGACATCGCGCGGACCTGGTAGCTGAGGCGGGAGGGCGCCTGCCAGTCGTCGTCGTCCCAGTGCACGATCAGCTCACCGCGGGCGAGCTCGCACGCGAGGTTGCGCTTGTCGCCGAGCACCAGGCGCTCGTCGAGGCCGATGTAGCGGATCCGGGGATCGTCGCCGACCAGGTCAGCAACGCGATCGTCCCCGTCGTCGAGCACCACCAGCTCGCGGTTGGGGTAGTCCTGGCGCCGGAAGTAGTCGATCGCGCACGGGACCCACCGGCGGCGATCGGCCGTCGGCATGATGCAGCTGACCAGCGGCTGATCGGGCGGCGACGGCGCGCCGGCGGAGCGCGCCGCGTAGAAGGCGCGATCCTCGTCGGGCAGTCGCGGCTCGGGCACCGTGCTCCAGCCGGCCCGGTCCAGGAATTCGCCGCAGCCGAAACGCCACGCGTTGCGGCCGTGGCGGACGTAGACGAACAGGTCCGAGCCGTCCAAGCGCTCCACGCGGGCGCCACGCGCGTGCGCGCGCGCAAGAAACGCAGCGTCCTCGGCGAGCGAGCGAGGCGGGTATTGCGCGAGCCGTTCCCATACGCGGCGCGTGAACGCGAGCGTGCCGCCGTGGACGTCTCCGGTGAACAGCCGCCGATGCAGCTGGTCGGTGACGGTCCAGAAGCGCCACGGCTCGAGCTCCATGATGACCGTCACCCGCAGTCCGGTGACGTCGGCGCGACCGTCGAGCAGCGGCGCCAGCTGGGCCGATAGCCGTCCCGGGCCGTACCAATCGTCGTCGTCCCACTGGGCGATGAACGCGCCCCGTGCCTGCGCGCAGGCGCGGTTGCGCTTGGCGCCGATGCTCTCGCCCGACGGGCACCGCAGATACCGCACCCGCGGGTCGTCGGGTATCCGCGATGCGAGGTCGTCATCGCCGTCGTCGACGATGATCAGCTCGCGCGCCTCGTAGTCCTGGGCCTGGAAGAGCGCAACGGCTTGGAGTGCGAAGTCGGCGCGGTTGCGGGTGGGCATGACGCAACTGACCAACGGGCGCTCCCGAGGCTCGGCCGCCTGCGGCCGCGGCTGAGGCAGTGGCCGCCGCATTCGTATCAACCCGGGCGGAGCGAAATGCTCGCACTCCTCGCCTCGGCAATGTGGGGCGTAGTCGGCGCCCTTCTTGAGCAACTGAAGCGCGCACAGGCTGTCCTGGTAGCGCCGCCGGCTCGCCTCGAAGCGCTGTCTTTCCTCCAGTCGTCGCCGCGCGGTGAACGGGGCACGGTGGACGTACGCTCCGCAGACCCAGAGATCGCGGAACCCCGCGCGCGCAGCCCTGACGCTGTACTCCATCTCCCAGCAGGGGCCAAGCGCGTAGCCGTCGTCAGCGCCGCCGATCGCGGCGATCACTTCTCGGCGGACCGCATAACAGAAGTCGGACAGGCCGTGAAGCGGAGCTGCCGAGCGTGTCAGGTTCCCGAACCGAGCTGCCGTCCATTCGCCTGCGCGCGCCACTGCCGCCGGTGTTGCGGCACGTGCCGGTACCGTGCGCTGCTCGTTCCAAGCGTCGTTGGTCGAAGGTCCGGCGATGCCATTGCGCGGGTCGGACGAGAGGGCGTCGACGAGCCGGTCCAGGGCCGATCGGGCGGGAATCGCGCCGGACTCGAGCAGGATCACCACGTCGCTTTTGGATGCAGCGGCGAGGCGGTTGAAGCATGCGGGTGGCCCCTGGGGGTCATCGGTGCCGAGTTGCTGCAGGTCAAAGCCGGTAAGCGCGCTGCGGGTCGCAGCATCGGGTCCATCGGGGAGCACGAGAATCTCGACGTCGTGAGGCGATGGCTGACCGAGCGCTCTGATCGTCGCCGCCAGTCTCTCGGGCTCGGCGTGGACGTGAACACCGACGCTTACCCGCACGACCTGCTCCGCTTCTCGACGAGGCCTACACGGGTCCCCGCGCCGTTCGCGAGCAGCGACACCACCGCATGTCCTGACTTCTCGGCCGCGAGGGCAACGCGGTTTCCGTTGCCGGTCACAGCGAAGTCATGTGTGAGGATCAAGCCGTCCGGACCGACAAGGTTGGAGGCCAGCTCCAGCTGCGCCGACAGGCGAGCCGGTGCGCACGACGAGTCGAGTAACGCCGCGTCGTAACGTTCGCCGCGTCGGACAGCACGCCTCAGCCCCTTCAGCGAATCCTCTTCCCGCTGTTCAATGCACCCTCCCATCACGGCCGGGAGGGCAGCCCAGAGCTCGTCCCGTCCGGCCATTTCGTGAGGGTCGAAAGTGACGACACGCGCGCCAGGGCGGTGGCTGACCGCTGAGGCCAGACACGCTGCTGATATGCCACGCGCAGTCGAGCTCTCAAGAACCGCGGTGCAGTCGTTAGCGCGAATCAGGTAATGCAGAAGCGCCAGAACGGGAACCACTGACGGGTCCCGTGCCCCTACGTCACCGGGCTCCCGGCCCTCAGGTGGCGAGAACCTCAAGCCCGACAGGCCGTATCTGCCGAGCCAGGCTCGCAGGACAGAGAGAAAGATCCCGTATGCGTCGCCTTGTCCACGACCGACCATCGGGTCCGGAACACTCGAGTAGAGGCCTCTCAGCTGTAGGCACTTGTCGCGCCCGCCGCCGCTGGCGTGCAGGATCCGCACGTCCTCTCCCTGCCACGTCACCTGTGGACGCCCGGAGACGCTCCCGATCGCGACGTCGGTGTAGTTGAGCTGCACGTTGTAGCGCTCGTCGAGCTCGACGCCGCACCCTCGTACAGCGAGCGCGAGGTTGAAGATGAATTGATTTCTCCACGGTGCGTCGGGGCGCGAGTCCGTCCAGTCTGCAGCCCCTGGCATAGCTCGCATTGCCGCATCGAGGCCCAGCAACGCGCGACGCGACCCCGCAAACGCGCCGTCGTTCACGATCAGCGGGTAGGACCCCGCGTCGCCCGGATCGCCGCCGATGATCTGCGCCAGATCGCCCGGCTTGCCCCAGTAGACCCGGTCAAGTGCATCGAGCATGTCGCGGTGACGGTGGCCGTTGGCTTCGCGGCAGGCGAACACGCTTGTCTGCGGCGACGCGTCGATCGCATGGAACAGCGGCTCGAGCGTGTCCAGCACGAGCATGTCCGAATCCAGGCACACATAGCGTTCAGCTTCGACGACGCTTGCGACCGAATAGAGCACCGATTTGCTTCCCTTGCCCGGCGACGCGAGTGGGTGGCAGCGGACCGGCAGCGCGCGGTACTTCGCCACGACCCGTTCACACTCCGCGCTCGACTCGAGCAGGAAGACGACGAGCAGCGCATCGGGACAGCCGCCGTTGGCGACCACCGAACCAAGCATGTCGTCGAGCAGTTGCTCCCAACCGGGGGATGCGACCGTCGCTACACACCTGCCGACCGGTCCGATCGGAGGTGGAAGTTCGATCTCCGCTCGCTCCAGCGGGTCGGTGATCTTGCCCCCGAGAGTTGGGTCAGACGCTTGGTCGATCGCGGGATCGAGCCACACGGCGTGGCAGAACTCCCACTTGTCCGTTGAGACGACGAGCTCGAGTAACTCGGCACCCGTCAGATCACATGCCAGTTCCCGCGGCTCGTCGCCGGCCCAGACGCCGGTTACGCCGGCAACCTCGCGCCCGTCGGCGAGGACCGTGAAGTCCGCATATGAGGCGCCCGCCTTCACATCGTCGTTCAGAGCAACGTGACACTGGAACGACGACGCCTTTCCGCCGAGGTGATAGAGGAGACGCGCGGGTGGGTGGGAGCTCAGTGCTCGCGAGTAGTGAACCCCGCCAACCGTCACCGCTCTGTCCTCATATCCCAGGCTTCCCCGCAATCCTAGGCTCCCGTAGCCGACTCGGCCCTGGATCGGTTTGATCGAGTCGAGAGAGATCATCTCGAGAGATCACGCTCACTCGACCCACGCACGGAACGGGCGTCCGGAGCGCGCCGACGCGCGCATGACTGCCGCGACCGCGTCGAGCATCCGCGCATGCTCCGCGTTCGTGAATGCATCCGGCACTTGCTCACTCGACTCAGGAACGAGTGGTTGGGCATGGTGGAGCGCCTTGCTGATCTCCTCGCCGAACCTCGCGAGGCGCTCGAGCCGCTCCGGTGAGACACGAACTTCATCCTCGGTCTCATCGGTGCCTCGAGATGAGTGTTCGAGCTCCCTAGCGAGTGAAGCATCCCGCTTTGCGGCGAACTCCAGGATCAGTGACCAGTTTTCCTCGGGTAGCCGAACCAGTCCGAGGGAGTGCCACGGAGACGCGGGGATACTCAGCTCGCCGCCCCCATCTGGAGCTTCAAAGATATGCCACAGTCTTGACATCGGCGTCAGATGTTGGCGTCGATGACTTTAACGACTTCGGAAATGAGATCCGTCTCGGTCGCGACCATTTGAATCCCGGTAGGGCTGCTGGGACCGGGGGTCAAAGGAACGACGTTGACGCTCGCCACGACCACCTTGCTCAGATTCGCCGCGCGGAATCCCGCAAGCGGCTGGGAGCCTCCGGCGTACACGACTTTTGCCGAAGCGATGTTCGCGTACGCGCGGTTAATGCCGAAGTGCGTGTTCGCGTACGCGATCATCCCGGCAGCGTCCAGCGGCATCGCGAGGTAGTGATTGAGCAGTCTTCGGTCCACGGCTGGGCGGAATTGCCTCGGCTTGAACTTCGCGCTGACGACGTCTACGCCGGTCGCAGTACCCAGGACGAGAAAGTCGAGTTCTGCCTGGCGGCCGCCGATGTTGGCGCCCGAAGCGTCCACCAGTTGAAGGGCTGGGTTGCGGATCACGACGAGGCTGGGCGCGTAGGCGGCGACCTCCTGGATTCCGGCTGCCTCGACGAGTTCACCGACCGACACCCGAGGCCGCGCCCCGGTCAAATATGCCACCCGGTCCGCTTGGTAGATCGCCTTCTCGCCCTTGCTCTTGATTTGCGCGGCCCATCTCCTGCCAACGTTGGCGATTTCCGCGAGCTCGGCCGGCGTGAAGAGTGTGCCCGGACTCCCACGCAGGGACGGGTTCACGGTGGCTTCGGGGTGATACCTGCCCCGTCTGTCCCTCACCAGCATGAGCGAGGCTAGGGCGAACTGGCGCTGAATCCCGGGCAGTTGTGCCGTGACCACTTCCGCATTTGCTCCAGGCGCGTGCATCAGCTGTTGCACCGCGGCGATCCCCCTCCCGAGCCGATTGCTCGGTGACGCCGGCTCGCGGGCGGCGTTCGGGCCAGCATCCCTGCGTCCCGCTACAAGCCGGCCTAGCCGCCTCGCGGTTGCAACGATCCAGTCGACGAGCTTGTCGAGCGCCTTGTCGACGATCGCCTGCACCCTCCGCAGCACACCCATGACCTTGTCGGCGACTCGCCCGAGACCGGCGAACCCGGCCAGGAAGTTGATCGCCAGCGACAGCAGACCGGCGAGCACCGACTCGACCTTGTTGGCGGCCGCGGCGATGTCGCCCGCCGCGATCCGGACGATCGAATCGATGAACGCGGTGACGACCTGGATGATCCGTGAGATCTTCTGGACGAAGACCATGACCGTGTCGTAGATCTTGATGATCGCCGTGATGAAGCCGGCGCCCGGGATGAACAGCGAGATCAGCTGCGGGATCGCCTTCGTGACCACCGTGTCGACGACGAAGTCCGTGATCCCGCCGATCACCATGTCCGTGAATCCCGACAGCGACTCCTTGATCTGCTCCCAGGCCGCGGCCGGCCCCTCGGTGACGAGCCTGACGACGATGTCGAAGGTCGTCTCCAAGACGCGTACCACGGGTTCGGGGATGAGCCTGACCAGCTTCGCGCGTACGTTCTGCCACGAGATGCCGAGCACCGAGAAGACGAACTTGACGATCTCTCCGAGGGTGAAGGCCTTGGGGATGTACACGCCCGGCAGCGAGCCGGTCAGCCACTCGATCAGCCCGGACCTGAGGTGCTCGAGGAAGTTGGCGGCGAAGTTCAGGAATCCCTGCTTGGCCGCCCTGACGAGGTTGCCCATGAACGGGAGTGGGTTGCGCAGGATGCTGCGCAGCGCCCCGCCTGTGCGTTTGATGTAGCCCAGCGCGGTCGGGCTGACGACGTCGAAGATGATCTCCAGCAGGCTCCACATCGCGTTGCCCGCCCAGGAGATGAAGTTGCCGATGAAGTTGCCGAAGACAGCGGCGACCTTCGCGAACGCCCGCGGCAGGACGATGATGTCGGTCAGCTCGAGTGACCTGAACGCGGTGATGACGAGTGTCGGGATCTGAGTCACGAACCCGAGCAGGCTCTTCATCGCGCTCTGGAACCACGCCCATGCCCGGCCGAGGGCGCCGGCGCGCTTGATGTTGTCCCAGATCTCCTGCTGGCCGATCAGCTTCAAAAAGCCGCCGATCAGCGTGTCGGCGTTGCGGGGCACGGGCTCGCCGGTGATCGGGTTCTTGCCCAGCACCGCGGTCAGCAGATCCCAGCCGCGTGTGCCCTCGGCGAGCCTGGCCAGCGGCATCAGGATCGCGTCCTTGACGAACTTGATGATGCCCTCGACGAGCCTAACTCCGAAGTCCTTGATCCGCTGGATCGGGACCGTGAAGATCCGCTTGGCGCGATCCCAGACGTCGCCGAGGTGGAAGATGTCGCGCCAGCCGAGGCTGTCGAGGAACTCGTTGATCGCGGCCTTGATCGCCGACCAGGTCAGCCCGAGCGTGTTGATCTGCTGCTCCACCCAGGCGCCGACCTTCTCGAATACGCCGTACTTGTCGAGCGCCTGCGTGATCAGCGCGCCGCCGGGGAGGAACTCGATGACCGCCCGCAGGATGTTGGCCGCGCTGCGCTCGACGCGGCTCATGTTGATCGGGTTGACCCCGAGGATGATCGTGAACATCCTGAAGCCGGGGATCAAGTTGGCCTTGTCCGCGAAATAGTCGAGCGCGTCGCTGATTCCGAGCCGCTGAACCCTGGGAGGTGTCCGCTCGATGACCGAGAACGGACGGCGGGCGGCGACTGCCGCGGCCGCGCCGTGAGCCTCGCGCTCGAAGCCGTCACTACCGGCTAGACCCCACAGCTGCACGCGCGGTGCGTGCTGCTGCTGGACCACGTGGGCGACCTCGTGGGCGATCAGTGGCAGATCGGTCGCCCGCTCCCGCGCGCCGAGGAAGATGTGGTTGCCGACCGTGAAGGCCCGCGCGCCGAGCGCGCTGGACGCGGTCGCCGAGGTCGAGTCAGAGTGCAGACGAATCGGCGATACGTCGACCCCGAGGCTGGCCGAGATCGGACCCGCCACCTGACCCGCGAGCGGCGCGCCCGCGCTCGCGACCGGGAGCGACATCGTCACCGGGGGCGGGGACGCGGGCTTGCGCGCGGTCCGAGCGGGGTTGGCGGACGGCGGAGATGAGGACGGTCGCGTCGGGGCGCGGGCGGGCTCAGCCACCGATCACCTCGGGCGCTCGCAGCGGGCACACGAGCCCGGCCTTGCGGTATTCGCGGCGGACAGCGTGGTCTAGCTGGGCGTCGCCCACCTCGACTCCATCCTGGAGTGCGAGCAGTGCCGCGTGCAGCGCGGCGTTGCGGATCTGGCCGCCCGACAGCGCGCACCTTGAGGCGACGTCCTCGAGCAGCGGGCCGTCGACGACGTGACCTGGAGGGAGGTGGAGCTGCCAGATCTGCCACCGCTCGAGCGGCTCCGGGGCCCGGAACTCGACCACGACGTCAACGCGCCGCTTGAACGCGGGATCGATCCGATCAGCCGCGTTGCTGGTGATCAGCAGGATCCCTTCGTAGGTCTCGAGCCGCTGGAGCAGGAAGTTGGTCTCCAGGTTGGCGTACCGGTCGTTCGACGTCTGGACGTCGGTGCGCCGGGTGAGCAGCGCGTCGCCTTCGTCGAGCAGCAGGATCACGTCGAGCTGCTCGGCGCGGGCGAACACCGCCTCGAGGTTCTTCTCGGTCTCGCCGAGGTACTTGTTGACCACCGCGGAGAGGTCGAGCGCGTACAGCTCCTTGCCGAGCACCGACGCGAGCAGCCGTGCCGCAAGCGTCTTGCCTGTCCCGCTCGGTCCGCTGAGCAGCACCCTGACTCCTGCATTGAGCTGGTTGGAGAGCGCATCGCTGACCGCACCGAGCAGCGGCTCTCGCAGGCGGCAGCGGCTCTCGAGGAGCTCGAGCTCGCGATGGGTCTCGTCGCCGACCGCCAGGTCGCCCCAATCTCCGGCCACCGGGACCCGCCGGGCGAGCGTCTCGAGGCCATCGTGCATCGTTCGCATCGCGTCGGCCACGTCGCCGACGGCTGGGACGCCTCTGCCGGCGAGCGTCGCCTGTGTCCGCGCCAGCTCGGCCGCCTTGATGATCGTTCCGCTCGGGATCCGCAGGCTCGACGCAAGCGCCCGGGCGCCGCCCGGATCACCGAGCGCCCGCGTCCACAGCGCCTCTCGCAGGTCGGCGCCTGGGATCTCGGTCGTCAGCGAGAGCGCCGATCCGGCCGTGCGAATGCCGCCTGTTCGCCCCGCGATCACGCCGGCCGGGCCGCCCGTCGCTGTCCAAGCCGGGAGCTGGGTCACTTCGCCGGGGGCGAGGTCGAGCTCGATCACGGACATTGCGCCGAGCAGCGTCGCGAGTGGGCCGGCGAGCGGGTTCGACGGGTCGCTGACCTCGAGCAGGCCGCGGCCCGCGGCGCGGGCGATCGCTGCCATCACCGTGCGGCGGCCGCTCGCCCGCGGCCCGCGGACGATCACCGTCCGCGACGGCGAGCGCGCGATCAGCACTGGGACCCGGGCCAGCGTCTGACGGTCCCGCTCGCCGAGCACGAGGTCGTGTAGGCGCGGCAGCTGCGCGGCGGGCCGGTGTCGCGCCCAGGCGGCGGCCGGCTCGGCGCCCCGGATCGCGTCCCAGAGGATCGCCGGCACCTGGAGGCCCTGCCGCGGCCTCGGGGCGTCAGGGTCAGTCGTGGTGAGCAGTCCGAGCTTGAGCAGCCCAGCGAGCGCCTCGCGCGCGCCGCCGTCGGCGCTCCAATCGCCGAGCAGTCCGAACGTCGGCCGCTGCTCTCCGGCGGTCCCGCACAGAGCTTCGAACAGGATCCCGAAGCGGAGGTCCTCTTCGACCAGGCCGGCCGTGAACAGGAGCTTCAGCGCCAGATCCCCGAGTCCGGATGACTCGCGCAGCGCACGCAGCGGCAGGTGTCCGGGTGCGCTCGCCTCCCAGTTCCGCACCGCGGCGCGCCAGCGAGCGTCGGCTTGCGCTCCCGAGGTCACGAACCCGGCGTCGTCCAGTGCCTCGTAGTAGCCCAGCAAGAAGCCAAGTCCGTTGTCGTCGTCGGGTTCGGGAAGCCGCGCCCGGAGATGGAGCACCGCGCCGTAGATGTGCAACCGGAAGTGGGATTCGGCGGTGCGGGGGAGCGCCTCGATTGTGAGCGATCCAGTCATTCGAAGTGCAACGCAACGTGTCGGCCGGCGGCCGGAATCCAGCCCGGGTTGCGGTCAAGACCCGCGATCCGGACCTCCAACGGGAGCTCGGCGAGCTTGAGCACAACGTCGACGTGGCTCGGGCTGACGAGCACGCGCGCGCGGTGCTCGAGCAGGACTGGTCCGACGCGGGTATGAGCGCCGAGCGCCAGCGCCACGCGCAGCCGGGCGTCTGCGTACCCACCGAGCCTGGCGATCCAGCGAGCCAGTGGGCGGCTCGGTTCGCGGGTTAGCGACGTGCGCGCCGCGACAGGCATCAGCGGTCTCAGCCGCCTGAGCTCGCGACGGAGCTGAGCTTCGGGGGCGGCCGTCGTTCGGGGTACGGCGGTGACCGCGAACCCGGCCGGGTGGACGATCCGCAACACGCCGGCGGCGGCCGACCAGCACCAGGTCCCGTGGTGCTCGAATGGCTCGAGCCATTTGGGCGGGACGCGCCAGGCCGGTGGCGGCCGGAAGCCGCGACCGCGTGCCTCGTCGTGGTCTCGTCCGGCCAGCGAGGCCAGGAGCCCCCAGATCGGGTCATCGGATCGTCGGCCGAGCAGCCACGTGCCGAGCAAGTCGACAAACTCCCAGGGGTTCAGTCCGATCCCGGGTTCGAGCGGTGCCGTGAAGTCGCCGTACAGCTCCAGCGCGAGCGCGAGATTGAGCAGGTAGAAGAGGCCGCCGAGCTCGGTCTGGACCTCGAGCGCGAGGTCGCCCGTGTCGACCAGAGCCGGCTCGTGCGGGGCCGGTGGCGCGCGCCTGGTCGGCGCGCCCTTGGACTCCGCGGGCACGCGCACCCGCGGTGCGGCCGCCGCTTGGGGGCGGCCGCCGGGTGGTGGTGTCGCGGTCGCGCGCTGCGAGGGCTGGGGCCGGGCATCGCTGACGCTCGGCGGTGGTGGTTCGTCACGCTCCTGTGCGACCGCACGCCGCGTCGGGGCTGGGCGAGTGGTCGCGGCTCGCGTGACCGGTGTAACGCCAGCCACGCGGTGGACCGACCTCATCGGCCGGGGCGTGCTCTCAGCTCTCTCCGCTACGACCGTCGGCTCGCCCACGTGACGTCCGTGATCAGGCACTGGATCGGGCACGGGAGCGGCCGTGTCGGCGGCGGCTCGGTGTGGGGCCCCCGGGGTGGGGTCCCGGTGTGGCGGGGTCGGTGGCGTCTGTGTTGCAAGCGCGGGCCCCGCCGCGGCGTGCGCAGCGCCCTCCGGCCCGGGCACCGCGTCACCGACGGCAGCAGCAGCCCGCCACCGCCGCACCTGCTCGGCGAACGCGCGACCGCGAGCGACAGTCGGCGCGCGGCGCAGCGCGAGCCCGGTACAGACCATCAACGCCTGCTCGGGGAGCAGGGCCGCGGTGGTCGCCTCGGGCGTCAACCGCTCGGCCGGGAGTTCCCGCTCGCGCGAACGGGCGGGAAGCGCGCTCGAGTCCTCGGCGCCCGCGTCCGGCGCGACAAGCGCGGCGCGCAGCTCCGGCGCGGCGAATGCGCCGGCGACACGTGCGGCCAGGTCTAACGCGATCGCCGGAGCCACCGTCTGCGCAAACGAGACGGCTGCGCCCCAGGCCGCGAGCAGCTCGAGCGCAGCCGGGACGTGCTCGGGCTCCTCCAGCAATCTCCGGATGACGTGGTCGGCGCGGATCCGGGCGGCCGGGTGGAACATGCCGCGCCACCACCAGTTGACCCATGCCGTCCGGTCGCAGATGTCGCGCGCGAGGCACGCGAGCAGCTCGGCGCGGTCGGCGAACAGGACGGCCTCGGCGCTGGCCGGAACCGGTCCGTGGGCCGGCCGGGCTGCTTCTCTCATCATCCGCTCGAGCGCGCCGACGAACGCTCGCTCCCATTCGGGCGGCGGCCGGACCTGATCGCCACCCATCGCCAGCATCCCGGGGCGCGGGTCACTCAGCCGCCGGACGCACAGCAGCGCGGCCGGCGGCAGCCCCGGTGGCCGTAGCTCTGCGGAAGCGAGCAGCTGATCGAGTCGTAGTCGAGCGGTGGTGGGATCGAGCCCGTCACAGCGGACACGGATCCGCTGCAACCGGGTGGCGGTGTCGCTCATCGCCCAAGCCGTGCGTGCGACCGATGGCCTCCCGATCACTGGCTCCAGAGGCTCCCACCGACTGCGACCGACCACGTCCGTGGCCCGACGATCCCGTCGACGATCACTGCGCCCCAGGTCTGGAACGTCTTGACCATTTCGACGGTCGCCGGTCCGTACTCACCGTCAACGGTCAGCGGCGCGCTCGTCGCCGCGAAGCGAGGCCTCGCGGCATTGAGTGCCTGCTGCAGCAACGGGACAAGTGGCCCTTTAGCGCCATGCTGGATCGTCGCCGGGAACGGATGCTGCTTGATCGGGGCGTTCTCGAGCATGACCTTCCACGTCGCCGGCCCGACGACGCCATCGACGGTCGCGTGATGTGCACGTTGTAGCCGCTCGACGGCGGCGCGGGAACGAGCATCAAAGGTGCCGTCAACCTCAGCCGGCGCGAGGCCATACCCCTCCGCGGACAGCAGGAACTGTGCATTCTGGGCCGCGTTGCCATGCGATCCCTCCTGCACGGTCGGCGGGATCGCGTCAGTCTGTGGCGCCGCATGGACGCCCGCGATGTCCCACAGGCTGGGGCCCACGTTGGCAGCCCAGGTCTGGTAACCGGAACTTCCGTCGATGTTGAGGCTGGCCCACCCCTGGAGCGACTGCACCATCGCCGTGGTGGTCGGACCGAACTGTCCATCTTCGGCCAGTCGCGGCGCTGACGCGGCGAACCACCGCTTACCGCCGTTCAGCGCCTGCTGAAGGGCGGCTACCTGGAGCCCGCCGGCACCTGCTTGCAACGTTGGCGGGAACGGCTCGCTCGCGACCGGGTCAAGGGCGAGCAGGGCAGTCCACGTCGACGGGCCAACAACGCCGTCGACCTGCAGTCCCTGGGCGCCCTGAAACGCCTCCACCACCGTCTTCGTGCCGGCCCCGAAGTTCCCGTCGATTTCCCCGGCGCCAATCCCGTAGCCCTCGACCGCGAGCAGGAATTGGAGCTGACGCACGAGCTCTCCGGTTGCGCCCTGCTGGATGGTGCCCGGGATCGGCGGCCCGATCGGGCTCTTGTCCACGGGCGTCGGGTCACCAGGCTTGACGCCCCCGCCTGCCTCGAGCTGGGCATCGAGAGCGACGTCGGCGTCATGCCGGACCTGTAGGTAATAGACATCCCTGCCGCGCTTCTTGATCCCGCCACCGTCGAACTCCCACGCGTATCCCGTCCCGTCGAAGGTCTCTCCCGCGGCCAGTTGATGCTGGGCGACGAATGCACAGGCGCCAGCGAGCGTCCAGATAGTGAAGCGCTTCTTCCCGAGCGTGAGGCGCTTTCCGGTGCACCGATATCCATTGACGACGTGCAGCCACGTCACCGTGTTTTGGACCGCGGCGATCTCGCCGGTGAGCGTCGTCTCAAGATTCAGCTGCTGCGGCACGAACCCGAAACGCTCCGCCTCTGGTCCCGCCGCCTGCGGCCGCTCCTCGAATGTCACCTGCGGGTACTTGACGTCTACGACGTGCAGCATGAAGTCGTGCTTCGCCGCGCCGCCCGGCGGTCGGGGGTGGCCGCGGCCACTCACGGTCAGCGGATGCTTGGCCTTTGAGAGGTTGATGAGCGCGAGGTTGCGGCGCATGCTGCTCTCGGCGATGCTCGCCCCGGCAGCCGAGTCGAGCAGTGCCCATAGGCATTGGTCATGCCAGAGCGGGCCATACTTCGTGCGGTCGGCAGCGTTGATCGTCCAGTTCGCGGTCAGGTCGACATCGACGCTGCCGGTGGGGATGTTTTGAGGTGGCGTCGGATTCCCGCCACCGGGCTGGTTCGTCGGGTTGTGATCGATGTTGATCCGGTCCCAGAGCGCGCTGTTCCCGTACGGGCCAAGGCCGAAGTCCGCGAGCCGGAACTCGGCGGAGACCCCATTGGCGACCGACGAGTCGTCGTTGAACACCCGCGCGACGATTGTGTTCGTCGTGTTCAGCGTCATATCGACGTTGGTCCCGATGCTGCCCCCCGACAGGATGCCGATCCCCTGGACCTCGTTGCGGAAATGAACGCCCGTCGCCGGGCTCGGCCCAGCCGAGGCCAGAATCCCCTCTCCGTAATACGAACTGGTCACCCCCAGCGTGGTTCCCGACGGAATTTTCCAGTCGGCGATGTCGAACGTCGGTGGGTCGGTGATCAGAAAGCTCGGATCGGGCCACGGGAACTGGGCGCAGAAGTCTCCGTTGAGCGACATCCCGCTGCACGATCCGCCCGGGCAGCCGGGTTGGCTCGAGCACACGCGGATCGCGTTGAAGTACAGCCCGAAGTTCGTCTGGAGGTCGATCCAATTCGACCCTCCGCCCTGCGGGCCGGTGGTCTTGGTCGGAAGCTGGAGCTCGATGCTCCAGTAGATCGCTGTCGTGCTCGTCCCGCTGCTGATCTGCGAGCTGCGAACGCGGACGTTGAGATTGCTCGGGAGCGTTGCCTGCTCTTGCCAGGCGGGGTGGCCTCCCGTCGGCGTATAGAAAGTAGGCGTGAATCGAGGGGGCCGGTTGGCCCGGACCGTCAGTCCGGGCGTGTTGATGTCGTTTGGATCGGCGGGCGTGGTCGGGCCGGCGCCCAGGCACTGGAAGTTGGGCTGGATGTCAATCCGTCGTTCGTTGCCCGGCGCAGTTGCGGAGGGCCGAAGGCAGACGACGATCCGATCATCCTCGTCGAAGGAGAAGTCGAACCGCACGATGAAGGCCAGGTAGAGGAGGTCTTCGGTGGCGTGGCGGATCCCTTCAAAGGCGACGGTTGCCGCGCCGGTCGAGTTGGCACCGGAGGTGTCGGCGAACGTGTAGCGGCTTCCACCCACGTAGCCGGCCTCCAACTGCTGGATCGGGATCCCGGGATCTGGCTCGATGTAACCGTCGATCGTCGGGGGATCTGTCTGGAACGGGAGTCCCTGATGTGGCGGGAATGCCAGCTGCGTGCTCATGCTCACTCCTCTTCAGTAGGTCCTCAGGTCAGCTCACGAAACCCTGGATCGGGAACCGGAGGAAGTTCGAGATCTGTCCAATGCCGTCGTTGTCCTGGCGAGTTGCGACGAAGTTGAGAAAGCGACCCTCGGTGCCGCCCGTGGTCGCCAGCAGCGTGAGCGGGAAATGGACCTGGCCGCTACCCCCCGCTGCGTACTGGAACGGATTTGGCGTCGCCGCGCCGACCGTCCAGATCGTCGTGTCGGGATTCTCGATCGAGACCGTGTATGCGATCGTTCCGGCGACGTCATAGGACACGTCGATTGGGACCTGGGCGAGCGTTCCGCTACCCGCGGCCGTCGGGAACTTGACCTCGATGCCTTGTACGCCGTTGATCGGTACCTCCTTGAACGGAAACGCCGGTCCAATCGCCCCAATGCTCAGGTGGATCCGGGCATCGCTCTGGGGTGGGGCCTGCCCGACGCGGATCGGTACGGCGGTCGGGGTGGCGCTGGATCCGGCCGGGTTGTGGACCGACGTGAGCGCGAACGTCAGATCGGCCGCGGTCGCATTTGCCGGCACCGTCACCTGGACGCCGATCGTCACCGGCGTCCCGGGCGTCACTGTCACTTGCTGATTGCTCGCCCCGATCAGGGTTGTCCCAGTGGTCCAAGCCGACGCCGGGACCGACGCCGGCGCTGTGTTCGCGTACGTGACGGCGATCGTGTAGGTCTCGGTGATCGATACGGTCGAGGCGTCGACCAGGAACGAGAACGTGTAGGTACTGCCGGTGGTGATCGTTCCGAGCGCCGCCGTTGCGTTGGTGATCGTCGGCTGCCCCTCAGGGATCTGCGTCGCTGCGACCACGCGCACCGTGTGCGTGGCTGAACCGACCGAGGTCTGGACGACCAGCTGAGCGTCCTTAGGCACTCCCGCGATCTCGGGAACCGCGAGCTTGAGAAGCGTGTCCGAGCAGCCAGGCAAGAAGCCGGTCACCGCAGTTCCGTCGAGCGTCACCTCGTTCTGGATCGCAGGGACACCAAAGTTCCGTCCGATGACATCGAGTTCTGCGCCAACCGCAACCTGATCTGATGGCTGCAGTCCGATGATCACGGGCGCGTTGCCGATTGTGGTCGTCCCGATCGCGTCAACCTGCTGCTGGAGGCTGTTGATCTCGTCCACCAGCGAGTTGATGTAGTCGGCCGTAATCCGATCACCGGGATTGACGTGCACCAGTTGTGTCTGAGTCATGAGGCTCCTTTCGCGATCAGCGCTCGGCGTAGTTGGCGTAACCCCAGAGCGCGAGGTCGAATCGCGCGTCGCCGCAATACGGCGCATGTCCACTCGCGAGAACGAGATAAGGCACCGCGCCGGGCAGGGCGGTCTGGTTCTCCCGGACGAGATAAAGCCGAACGGCCTCACCCGACGAGAGCTCAATCGGTGAAAACTCCGCGGCCGCTCTGACCAGGTACTCGAGCCCCGCTCCCTCGAGGAAGACGGGATCGCGGTACTCGAGACCGTCGAGGAAGGTGACGGTGTCAAAGCCCGTTGCTGAAGCCGACGTCGCGAGCGGCAGCAGCCCTACCGGCGGGAGCCGGAAAAACCAGTCAAGCGCTCGAACGGAGGTGGCATTGAAGCCGTTGAGGTCGGCGATCTCGGCCTGGAACTGGAGGAACATCGCCTCCGCCTCGGCCTGCCGCCGATCGCCGGCGAAGACCCCGAAGTCGCCCTCCGCACCACGGCGTGTGATCCGGCGACGCACCGACCACAGGTCGACGAAGCCGATGCCCTGGTCCGCTGACCACCCGATCAACGCCAGCGGGACCTCGTCATCAGAGACGATCTGCGCCCGCAGCTCGTCGACGAGGCCGTAGCTCTCGAGCGGCGATCCGAAGGGATTCGCCGTCGTCGGTGCGAGCGAGTCTGGCGCAAAGCACTGGTAGGCGACCAGGTTTCGCAAGTGCTGCTGGTCGGCGAGCGTGTCGGCGTCGAGCGCAAGCCGGATCAGCCTGAACTGGACCGTCTCGATGTAGTCGGCGATGTTGCAGGGGGCGACCTGGTTGCCCAGCCCGTTGACCGGCGCCAGCCCCTCGCTCTGCTGCGCGGGACCGATCGTCAGCAGATAGACGCCGGCGCCCGCCGTGTAGGTGCCGGGCGCGAACGGCTGGCAGTCGGCGAACAGCCCGCCCGGCTCGCTGTCGGCGCTCGGCGCGCCGCGCGCGAGCGCGAGATCGACCGAGGCCGGGAGCTCGAGCGCCAGCCCCGAGCGGCTCGCAGCGAGGCCGGTCGCGACCGTCACGATCGGGTTCTCCGGCGTCGAGCTGCCGGCGGTCTCCTGGACCTCGAGGCCGTAGGCGATCCCGTCGCCGTCGAGCTGGGCGAGCCGCTGCAGCCTGGCCTGGAGCGAGGACTGCTCGCTGGCGAGGTCATCGCCGGTCAGCAACCGCCCGTTGAAGAAGTTGATCGAGCGCAGCGCCGAGCCGCTGAGCACCGGGCTGTCGATCGCCTGAGTGGCCACGGTCAGCTCAGAGCTCCTCGATCCGGACCATGAAGCCGTTGGATACGACGCCGCTTGCTCCGTTGCGGACCCGGACGACGACGCCCTCCTCGGGCGGGGAGCCGAGCTCGGGCGCGAGGCCCGGGTCATCGTCGGGGATCACCTCGAACGTGCTTGCCTGCGCGTCCGCCGCGGCGGCGACCGGCTGGCCGGTGATGACGTAATCGGCGCTTGATGAATACTCCGGAAACGTCAGTACGAACAACGTCGCGCCGCCGCTCGGGGGGCTGGCGAGCGGAAGTGGGTGCGCGGTCAGGCCGCCGCGCGCGGCGACCGTCGTGCCGTCGGGCAGGAAGCGCCCCGACACGACGGCGGGAGCCTCCTCGGCCGCCTCGGCCGTGGTCAGCAGCCACTCCTGCAGCAGCTTGGCGTGCAGCAGTGTCGGGCGCGACCGCTCGCCGGCGCTGACCGTGATCGGCGGGTTGTCGGCGACGATCAGCGAGCCGGTCGGCGCATCGACTACCACCGGCACGGTGAGCTCGGCCAGGCACAGCGAGTCGGCAGCGCTATCGAGCGGACCCGGGCCGCCGCTGCAGCCGCACTCGGCCCCCGACGGGTCCGAACGCACGCGCGCGCGCAGATCCGTGACCCAGAACGAGAACAGCGCCGTGAGGTACTCCCCGGCGGCCGATCGCGGGATCTGCAGCGAGGGCGGCGGCGAGGCGTAGAGGAAGTCGAGCAGCGTCGGCGGCGACGGAGGCGACGAGGCCTCGAGCGACATCAGCTGCCGCAGCTCCTCGAGGAACGCGTCGACATCTCCCGGCGCGCCGTCGACCACCGGGATCCTGCGGACCCAGCGGACGAAGTCGCCGATCGCATCGTCCTCTGACTGCGGCGGTGGCGACAGCTGCAGGTCGAGCGTGAAGCTGTCCTGAATCCGCGACGGCTGCTGGAGCTCGTCGTCGCTGCGGCACGGCTCGCCCGGGATCGGGACGGTGTCGGTGAGGCACTCCGCGTAGGAGGCGACGACCGCCAGCTGGAGCGCGGACGGCGGCGGCGAGGCGATCTCTTCGATCTGGTCGACATTCGCCTGCAGCCAGGCGTTGAGGTTCGCGCACTGGGCCGGCGAGATGCAGACGAACTGCCCCGACGGTGCGACCAGCTCGCCGGGGGCCACCTGCACCTGGGGACCGGTGGACGTGCCGACGTCGATCGTCACCCGGAGCCCGGAGACGACTCCGTAGCCGATCAGGTCGCGCACGATTCGCCTGTCACGCCCGGAGCTGTAGGCGAACTCCTGCACGAAGTCATCGACGCCCAGAACCATCCCCATCTGGTAGTCGACGTGCTTGCTCGGGTCGGGCGGTGCGATCTGGGGCAGCGAGACTGGGGTGAAGGTCGTCATTGCGTCTCCTCCGCGTCATCCGAGGTGGCCGGCGCCGAGGACACCGTTCGGCGGATCTCGTCGCGGGCGGCGGCGCCGCCCAGGAACGTCTCGCCGAGGTAGTCAGTGCCGAGCACGGCCTGAGTCACGAGTTCAGGCACACGGCTGCCGCTGGCCAGCAGCGTGTCGTCGCCGATCCGGGCATCGCCGATCCGGAACGCGGCCCAGAAGAACTTGACCGCGAATGTGGTGTGGGCCGGCTTCTGCAGGTCGACCACGCGGGTCGCGAGATCGCGCAGCTGGGTGTTGTCGAGCTCGACGCCCTCGCTGTCGGTCACGTGCAGCGGCCAGGGCAGCAGCACCGTGAACGTGTGGGCCTTGGTCGCCATCGGGATCACGACCGACTCAAACTGGAACCAGTCGAGCAGCGGAGCCCCGTCGGCGGGCAGGGCGATCGGCGGCGGTACCGCCGAGAAGTCGGCCGGACCGGCCGTCCCCGTAAGTCCGTAGGCGACGGCCAAAGCGGCGATCCCGGGGTAGCGCCGCGACAAAAACGCGCTCCAGGTGCTCGGGTCGGCGATCACGGGAACGAAGCCGAGCGCCGCGGTCGAGAACTCGCTCCAGGGCGTGCTCGCATCGCCGCCGGGATCGGAGATCGGGTACTGATCGGGTCCGTCGAGCCCCTGCTGAGCGACGAACGCGAGCCAGCCGGCCTGCAGCACGTCTGCGCCCTGGTCGGGCGTCCAGTTCGGCGTTGTCACGACGACGCGCGGGATCCCCTGGTCGGTGGGATCGCCGAATACGACCCCGGGCGTCTTGCGCGTCCGGTAGGCCTCGACGATCCGAGCCGTCGCCGGGGTCGTCGGCTCGACCGCGTCGAAGATCGTGTCGTCGATGCACGGCTCGAGCGCGAACCGCAGCGCGATCTCGACACCGCGAATCGTGCCCCGCGCCTGGAAGAAACGGTTGGCGTTGCGCAGGAACACCCGGCGGCGGTTCTCATCCCAGAGCGGGTCGAGCGTCAGCGCGAACCAGCCCGCGAGCCAGTCGAGCGCGTCGGCGGGCGCGGTGTCGGCGCCGAGCAGCACCTGGGCGGCGGCGATCTGGTCCTCGATCGCGGTGTAGAAGCCCTCGACGTTGGCGAGGTAGCGATCGATGAACGACGCCGAGTCGGTGTCCTGGCGGTAGACGCGCGGCAGGTACTGGTTCAGATAGGAGAAGCGGGGATACCAGGCGCGCAGCGCACGGATGGCCGGTGTCGATCGGCCGTCGCCGAGCAGCTCGAGCTTGACCATCAGATGGCGGCCACGCGGGTTCTGGAACAGCAGCTCGAAGGTCCCGTATGGGCCCTCGACGACGAACGGCAGCTCACAGCCGGAGGGCCGCGGTCGAGGGGCGGGCTCCGGCAGCCACGCGGTGGCGCCGAGGAGGTCCTCGTCGTCGGCCGCCTTGCTCCAGACGGCGACACTCGTCCCCTGCGGCAAGCGCGCGTCGAGCATCAGCCGATGCCAGACGCATCCAGGGATGCCGCTGTCGAACGCCGGCGTGACGATCGTCGCCTCGTCGACGTGCCGTGGCCGGGCCTGCGCGACGAGCGGGATCCAGCGGTCGTCGAAGTCGTAGTAGGCCTGGTCGCCGGCGGCGACCAGGCCCTTGCCGCCGAATTCGCGCATCGGATAGAACGTGACAAGCTGCTCGAGGCTCGGCACTCCGCCGGTCTCGGTCAAAGCGAACGCGTGCGTCTGGTTGCCGTCGGCGTCGACGACCAGCAGCTGACCGCCGACGAGCGCCATGTCGTAGCCGGCGATCCCGGCGATCGCGACCGCGGTACCGGCCGGTGCCCCGTCGGCGTAGCGCGTCACAGTCGATCCCTGGCCACCACCCTGCTGCAGGATCAGGAAGCCCCCCGCCGGGTCGGACTCGATCGCGATCGCGTCGCCGCCGACCGGCGTCGCGTCCTCGGCCGTGATCGCGCTCGCGGCCGGAGCCGGCTGTGAGGGAGGAGACCCCTGTTGCGAAGCGAAGCCGCCGGGCGTCTCGGCGGGCGGGGACTGGACTGTCGCGGTCACGACGTGGAAGTGGCGGTCGAGCTCCCACGCCACCCCGTTGTCACGGTCGAGCACGAACACCCCGCCGCCCGGCCGCGGGGCCATGTCGAACGGAGAGAACTCGACCCCGGTGGGCCATGGCAGCTGTGCCGGCGGTCCGCCGGACTGCAGATCGAACACGAGCAGCCCGGGCGTGTCGACGTCGCCGACGACAAGGAAGTTGTCCTCGGTTACCGCGGCTCCCGACAGCAGCGAGCCGTGAGGCTCGGCCGGTGCGGCGACGGCGGCGAACGCGCCCGCGCGAGGGTCAGGAGTTGCGACCGCCGGGCCGGGCCAGAAGGTTGAGGTCAGCCCCGGTGCCCGATGACTGGACCTGCACGCGCGGGCAGAGGAGTCGATCCAGTAGAAGCTCCCGAACGTGTCGGCGCCGGCGCCGCGACGGTCGCTGAGCTGCGGTGGCCGGTCGGTCGGGGCGCTGACGAACTCGAACGGGATCGGCTCCAATGTCAGCTCGTTACGGGCGGGGTCCCAGGCGACGGCTGGATCGGCGGGTGGGCTGTCACCCTCAAGCGGCGGGCTTGACGGATCGCAGATCAGCCCCAGCGAGCCGCCGTTCTCGTCGGTGCAACTCGCCCAGTCGGCGCACCCGAGCAGCAGCTGAAAGCGCGTTCCGTTGACGTCCATCAGCACGTGTCCGGGATCACGGGGACGGGAAGCACGTTCGGTGGCGCGGTCGGGGGGCCGAGGCCCTGGACCTGCGAGAGCGGCAGCGGGTCACCGGACAGGACCGAGATCCCCACCACCTGTGGCAGCTCGAGCCCGTTCATCGGGATCGGGTCGCTGCCGTCGCCCGAGCCACCGGCGCCGACCAGCACCGGCTGCACGAGGTCGACGCCCGGGACGCGGCTGGCGACCGCGAGCAGCTCGAGCGGGATGACGGGCTTGAGCAGCGGCCAGCCGGTGTCGGCGTCGGGAAACGCCGAGCTGTTGTCCGGGTCGGGAAGCGGGGACAGGAACGCCAGCAGCGCGGCCTTGATCGCGTCACGGACGGTTGCGACGCTGAGCCCGGAGACGACCTCGAAGCCGACCGAGATCCAGATCTGCTTGTACGCCGGACCGCGCAGGAAGACCTCGGTCGTGACCAGCCGCCGCGGGTCGATGTAGTCGCAGACCGCATCGAGGAACGGCTGGTCGGGCTGCGGCGCGTCGGGATGGTCAGGGTCGACCTGCGGGATCAGCATCAGCGTCACCGCTCCGGCCGCATCGCCAGGAGAACTGGGCGACAGCTCGGGGTTGAACGCGGGGATCACGTCGACCCGCCCGACCGAGACCCCGGGGGTCCGGCGGACGACGGCGTCGAAGTCGTCGGCGCTCACCACGCGGTCGCGGTACTGCAGGTAGCGCGGGATCTGGGTCTCGCCGTCGCTGACGCTCTCGGCATCGGCGCCACCCCAGGTGCGCAGCGGGTTGGTCACCTTCGCTCCCGGCGGCAGCGACGGGACCACTCGAGATCGACCCCGGCCCGACGTTGCCGCCCTGGCCGGCGCCGTAGGCGTAGTCGGCGCGGATCGTGGCGCCGAGCGCCGGCCGAGCTCCGTGCATGCCGTCGCCGAACGTCACGGTGCCGCTGGTCGGATCGACCGTGTAGACGGTCGCCGGCGTCTGCGGCGGAGCCGGAGCTCCCGGTGGCAGCCGCAGGTCCGGGACGGGCACCTCCGGGCCGGCCGAGTAGAGGTCGTCGACCTCCGTCCAGGCGCCCCCGTCGACCGAGATCGTCACCGTCCCGGGCACGACCGGCACGTTGGCCAGCTGCAGAGCCTGGCTCGGTGTGCCGGTCCCGTCGGGCAACACCTCGTCGACCACGAGCGTCTGCTGGGTGACCGAGGCGGCGTTGATCCCGGCCCACAGCAGCGTCGCCTGACCTCCGTTGGGAGCGGTGATCCGAAGCCACGTGATCAGCCGCGAAGCCAGGTTGGTGTCTTCGAGCGCCGGCGGCAGCGCGCCCGCCCCCGCCTCGAGCGGGTCGATGTCGGTCCAGTAGCCGAGGCCCGCTACGTCCGGGAGCGTGAGCTGCACGATGCCGGGCTCGTCGAGCACGTTGGCGCTCGCGACCGCGTCGAGCGACACGTAGTTGGGGACGCGGTTTGAGCCCGTGCCGAGCGATCCGCCGGCCGGTACCTGGGGGAGCTGGTAGTCGAGCCGCGCCTGGGCGTCCTGGGCCGAGCGCCCGAGCGGCGAAAGCGTTGCGTCAGGGTCATCCTGAACGGGCACGATCCCGAGGCTGAGCGTCTTGCCGGCGAGCGCGGCACGGGCGCTCGCGAGTGCCTGATCGCCGATGCCGTCGACCTTGCGAAGCAGCAGCGCGACCCACAGCGAGCCGTCGGCCGTCGACGTCAGATCGACTCCGCTCGACGGATCGCCCGTCAGCTGCGCGGTGTTCGTACAGCGTCAGAGTCGTCAGATCCGGGCGTTGGCCCGGTGTATGACGCATACAGCGCCCGGTAGTAGTCGACCAGCTGCTGGGGCGGGTTGGAGACCGGCTGCTTGTAATAGACCTGGCCCTCGACCGGCAGCAGGTCGAGCCCCATCTCGGTGCGGAACGGGATCTGGCCGGCGAGCACCTCGAGGTCGCCGCTCAGGGTGACCGTCTGGAGCTGCCCGCTGTCGTTGGAGAGCACGACGATCCCCTGCGCGGCGGTCGCTGACTTGAGCGGGACCCCGAGCAGCGACAGGAACGCGAGCCGGTTGCGCTCGGGGATCTGGTTGGCGCGATACAGGAGGCTGTCGGTCAGGAACGCGAACAGCTCGAGCAGCGTGACGCCGGGATCGCTCTCGTTGAAGTTGGTCCACTCGGGGTTGTGGATCGGGATCCGGGCGAGCGCCTCGTCGACGAGGTCCTGGTAGGTGCGCGAGTCGAGCACCGGAGGGGCGGCGAGCGCGCTCATCCGCCGAGCCCCACCGACACGGTCACCTGCTGGCTGACCTGCGTCGCGACGAGCTTGTACTGGATCGTGGCGATCGCGGCCTGGGGATCGTCGGGGTCGCCGTCGACATCGACGGACTGGACCGCGATCCGCGGCTCCCAGCCGGAGAGCGCGTTGAGGATCCGCTCCTGCACCTGGCGCTGGGTCGCGACGGTGTTGGGCTCGAACAGCAGCAGTCCGAGCCCGGCGCCGAATTGCGGCAGCCGCAGCCGCTCGTTGCGATCGGTCTGCGAGGATGACCTTGATCGCGTCGCGGATGTTGTCGTCGCCCTCCGACCACGCGATCCGGCCGTCGGAGCCGACCCGCGGTGGGAACGAGATCCCGCGTCCGAGCAGCTGTCCCGGAGTCGATCACGACGAGCTCCCTGATTTGAGCGCGATCGGGAAGCAGATCCGCAGGAACGGCAGCCACCAGAAGACGATGTTCAGCAGCTGGATGAAGATCATCAGCACCAGCAGCGCGCAGATCGTGATGATCGGGATCGAGAACGAGCAGATCAGCCCGACGTCGAAGCTGCCGCCGTCCGCGAACTGTCCCTTGAGCGCGTCGTTGAGGTTCGTGACGCGGTTCATCTGCGCGCGCAGCTGGTTGGAGAGCAGGAAGCTGACGTTCTTGTGGAGCTTGCGCAGGTCGTCGATGCCGGTGTCGATCGGCAGCGAGATCGTGGATCGCCCGCGAGGGCGCATCGAGATCGAAGAAGCCGGCGATCTGAAACCGCTCGCTCGGATCGCCGACGACGTCGGGCTGCAGCGGGCCGCACTCCGGCCGCTGGTAGACGCACCGGATCCAGTACTGCGACTGGCCCTGCGGGTCGAGCTTCGGGACCTGCGGCGCGGTCGACCGCGTCGCCCTGGATCGAGGTCGCCTCGCCGGCGGCGTGCGGTCGGCGCAGGCTCGGGCAGCGCAGCCGCGACGAGCGCGTCAAGCTGGTCGCCGTTCAGCGGCGAGCCGGCCAGGTTGAGCGCCGCCGGGAGCGTCGCCGGTCGGCGTCGCCGTAGAGGACCGCGGCCGTGCTCCAGGCCGAGATCAGACGCGTCGCGCCAGGTCGTCGCGACGCCCGGGTCCGCACGATTGCCGGTCAGCGCGTCGTAGAGCGCTGCCGGCGCCGGCGTCGCCCGGGGGCTGCCGGTTGGTCAGTGCGCGTCCAGAACGCCGGCATGTTGCTGACCAGGAACTCGGCGAAGTCGACCAGCAGGAACTGCGACGCCTGGACCAGCTGCGCGGTCTCGGTCTGGACGATCAGCTGGCTGCTTGTGGGGTCGGTGACGTCCGACGGCGCCGTGGTCGGCCGCCGCCGCGAGCGCGCGCAGCGGATCGGTCACCTTGGTCGTCAGCGCCGTCGGGCGCGGGTCGGACGGCGGGCGCCGCCCGAGCCGCTGCCCGGCGCGGCGAGCGGCGAGAGCGCGCCGGCGGCCTTGAACGTGTCGCCGCTCGAGGTCGGGACCAGCCCGACGTAGATCCGCCGCTGCTTGTCGCCTGACTGGTAGCAGACCGGGAACAGCGGCAGCAGGTCCTCGCCGCCGGCGACGGCGCTGACGGCCGACGGATCGAGCTGCGCCCACGCCTGTCGCCGGCGGATCGGCCGAATCGCTCGCCCAGGCCCACTCGGTGCCGTCGTCGTCGATCCGGCGCAGCACGAACGCGACCTTCTCCTTGGCGGACGGGTTGACGTCGTGATCGGGCAGTCCCGGCAGCCGGCAGGTGAGCGACGCGGCGACCAGGTAGAAGTGGCCGTGGGCGGCCTGGAAGAGCTTGAGCTTGGTCGGCTGCGGGGGCTGGCGTCTCGCCTGGCGCCGGGAGGCGGTAGGTGACCGCGGTCGCAGCCGACGCGACGTTCGCCTCGAGTCCGTCCGGGTCTGTGGGCGAGCGTCTGGGCCAGCTCGTCCATGAACGTGTCCTGCTCGAAGCGCAGCAGCGCCGGGGCGCGCATCTTCTGACCCAGCGTCGCCGTGTCAAAGCCAGCCGTTGAGCGTGTTTGACCACAGCGGCGAGGCGCTCACCCACTGGACGGTGTGCGCGCTCACCAGATGTTCCCCGCGCCCGGCGTGTAGGAGGCCGAGATGACCGAGTTGCGTGATCACCGTGTCGGCCTGGACGACGCCGCTGAAGGTCGACATGCCGGCGTTGACGGTCAGCGTCGCGGCCGAGATCTCAGCGGTCGCCGCGTTGACGGTCACCTTGGCGGCGGCGGTGACCGTGACCCCGCTCGGATCGAGCTTGATCGAGTTGCCGTTGGCGTCCTGGAGCGTGATCGAGCCCGGGCCGTCGGCGAGCGTCAGCTGCTGGCCACCGGGGGTCTCGCAGCACCAGCTGCTCGCTGCCGTCGGTGTCGTCGAGCGTGACCGTGACGCCGTTGCGGGACCGGAGCATCTTCTTGTAGTTGTTGCCGGCGCTGTCCATCGACTGCGGCGGCGCGTCGGAGCCGTTCCACAGGCCGCCGAGCACGTACGGGCGGCGCGGGTCGCCGGCCTCGAACGCGACCAGCACCTCGTCGCCGAGCTCGGGGACGAACCAGCTGCCGCGGTTCGGGACCGCCGACCAGCGTCGCGAGCCGCGCCCAGGCCTGAGTAGCGCTTCCGCCGCCGTCGGGCGACCACGGCAGCGAGACCTGGACGCGGCCCTGGCCGTCGGGATCGACGATGTCGGTCACGAGCGCGGGGTAGACGCCGGGCCAGCGGGCGGTCGGCGGCGCGTGGCCGACGTCGTGGTCGACGAGCAGTTCGTCGAGCAGCCCGCTCACGACGGCTTCCCCAATCCCGGCCGCTCTACCGTCAGCTCGGTCCGCAGCCCGCCCGCGCCGTCGAACATGTGGGTCACGGCCGAGACGTAGAAGCTGCCGGTGAACAGCGGCCCCAGCCCGGCCAGCGAGACCGTCGCGCCGACCCGCAGGCCCGGTTGTGTCTGGGCGGTGCCGATGCCGACGATGAACCGCCGCGCGCGGCGCTTGAGCAGCGCGCCGGCGCGCGCCTGCGCCTCGGCCCCGGTCTGCGGCACGGCGCTCGCGAGCGTGTCCTTGCGCTCACCGAATGCCGACCGCAGGACGCTCGGTCCGCTGTCGCCGCCGCCGAGCTCGCCGCCGAGGACGCTGTCATCGGCGCGTTCGTCGATCGCACTCTTGCCCGACACGTCCCAGCCGGTCACCTCGACGCTCGTGGCCTGCGTCGCGAGGTCCGCCAGCACGCGAAACTCGCGCAGCTCCTTGCCGTAGGTGAGCGTCAGCGGTGCTGCGACCCGCTTGGTCCGCGGCTGCATGCCGAGCGTCGAGCCGTTGATCCACAGCTCCGCATCCAGCGCTCGCGCGCGCTCGCGCAGGAACGCGAGGTCTGACTGGTTGAGCTGAGCGAGCACCTTGTGCGTCGGTCCGCGTGACGCCGACGTCGGGCGTCAGCCCGTAGTCGCCGGCGATCTGGGACGCGACGTCAGCGTCGGAGACGCTTGTGAACGTCCGCGTGCGGCGCGTCATCCGCAGGTCCTGGAAGCGATCCTCGGCGAGCACGGTCAATCGACGGGGCACCCCCCTCAGGGAACCGGGCCTCGATCCCGGTGATCCGGCCGCTGAAGATCGGCTGGTCGGAGACGGTCACCGTCAGCTGCTTGCCGAAGTCGAGCAGCTGCCGGTTGAAGTACAGGAACGTCGGCTCCTCGCCACCGTCGGGCCCCCAGTTGCCGATCTCGAGCTCGCAGTCATACAGGCCGTGCACGTCCTCGCGCACGCGGGCCCTGAGCTGGCCGCCGGTCAGCGTGGCCGACTGCTGGCCGTCGACGACGATCGTCGGGCGAGATGACTGGAGTGCGCCGTCGTCGGGCATCAGTCGGCTGCAGTCGAGGTCGCGGGAGCGGCGCATCCGAGCTGCGCGCTCGACCTCGAGCTGGAGCTCGGGGTGCGGGGCGCTCGCCGGTTGTTGCTGCTGGGGTTGCGCCGTCCCCGGCCCGGCCTGCGACGGCGGCTGCGCGACGACTTCGACGTCCTGGATCTGGACTGGCATCTCAGCTCCCCAGCGCTCCGCCGATTCCGACCTGCGGCGCGCTCACCGACACCTGCGGTGGGGCGACCTCGAGCGCTCCCTGCAGGCCGAGACCGGCTCCGATCGTCGGCGCCTGCAGGCTTAGGTCGACCAGCGTGCCCGGCGTCAGCAACCGAGGGTTCTCGATCCCGTTGGCGGCCGCGATCGACTGCCAGTCGCCGGCTCCGGCCGCGTCAGCCAGCCCCTGGACGGTCGACCCTGCCGGTGCCTGGGCCAGCGGCGTCGTGCCGGGCGTCGTCGTCGGGGCGGCCGCGCTGCCGGCGCCGGCACCGCTGACGTCCTGGAAGGCGAACTCGATCGCCTGCTGGGAGAGCGTCAGCGAGAGGCTCGATCGCAGCGGCTTTCCCTGCGGTGAGAAGAAGTCGAGCGTCTCCTCGAGCGAGTCCATCAGCCCGTCGAACTTGAACGATCCCCAGACGAAGCGAATCGCGGGCGGCAGCAGCACGTTCTTGCGGCCCTGGGCGGGCTGCGGGGTGATGAAGAACGCCACCTTCTGGGTCAGCTTGCGCACGTCGTCGACCGCGGGTCCCGAACCCTGTGGCGAGCCGACGTCGAACCACAGCGTCAGCGCGAGCTTGGTGGTACTCGAGCCGACGAACTGGGACGCTGCCGAGCCGCGCTGGTCGCCGGCGCCCGGCGGCTTGACCAGCTGGTTGTTGAAGGTGACCTTGAGCGACTCTGGGTTGAACTGGACCGTGCACCAGGTGTCGCGCTCGATCTCGTTCTGGAACGTCGAGTCGAGCTGGCGCAGCTCGGCCTTGGCGAGGTTCATCGCGTCGGGCATCGACCTAGCCCCCAGTCGGTGGTTGCAGCTTGAGTGACTGGTAGGCGACCTGCAGCTCCTCGACGGCCACCATCCCGTCCTTGGCGTTGAGCGGCGGCGCCTTGAGCTTGAGCGGGCGGCATCCCGTCAGCACGAACGACGCGACCTGAGTCGTGCCGTCCTGCGCGTACAGCACGACCTCGGCGTGGGCGGTCACCGAGGAGTCGGCGATCGACTGCTCGAACCAACTCCAGAGGTCGAAGGTGGTCGTGATCCCGCGTTTGAGCGTCAGCGTCCCGTAGGTCGTCGGCCCGCCGAGGCGGACCTGGATCCCGTTGTTGCCGCCCTCTCGGATCGTCTTGAGCTCCTGGCTCATCTCGAGGCCATCGCACTCTGCGAACGCGGCGTCGCACAGCGGCGCGCCGTCGGCGACCGAGATCTCGACCGAGAAGTTGAACGCGGTGAACGGCATCGCTGCGAGGTCGTTGGCCATCGTCAGCGCGTCAGGACCTGGAGTGTGCCCGTGCCTGTCTGCACGAGCCGGACGGTCAGAAACGCAAGCGGCTGCGATGGGGCGACGCGCAGCTCGATGATCAGCCGGCCGTCGTCTAGGTCGCCGGCCATCACCGGCGTCGAGACCTGGAATCCCTCATCGGCTGTGGCGCCGGCGAATGCGCCGGCCGAGTACATGAAGCCCAGCAGTGTCTGGAAGCTGCGGCGCGCGGTGCGCCGCGAGACGTCGTTGTTGGGCTCGAACACGTGGGCGTAGCCGTAGCGCTCGGCGGTCCGCCGCAGGATCGCGAGCAGCCGACGAACTGAGATCGGCCGCAGATCGGGATCGTCTGACAAGGTGTCCGCGGCGAGCCACAGAAAGCCGCCCGGGTCGTCGCGGACGAAGTTCACGCGCGCGTCGGCGAGCGCCTGGAAGTCGCGATCGGCGATTGGGCTGTCGAGCGCGAGCACATCCTCGAGCGCCACGTTGGCCGGGGCGACCCAAGCGCCGCGCGCGATCGCGCGCCCAGCGGCGATCCCAGCCGCGCCGCCATCAGGGGGCGTGCGGCGAAGCGAGGTCGGGTCGCCGGCGTCCGAGCAGTACAGCCACGGGTGATAGAGAGCGCCGAAGTCGAAGATCGGATCCGAGCCGGACCCCGGCGCGAGCTCGCCGCCGGCCTTGAGCGCACCGGCGTGGGCGATCGCGTCCGAGACTCGGTAGTGCTCGGGCATCGCCAGCAGTGCCAGCACGTCCCCGCGCGCGGCGCAGAGCCGCAGGGCCGCGATCTGGACGTCGATCAGGGCGTCGGACGAATAGCCGGCCGTCTGGTCGTTGAGAAACCAACGTTCGTCGGCGGCCAGCTCGAGCAGGATCCCGTCCGACCAGGCGCTTTGCAGCCCTGCGGCCGTCGCCCTCACACGCAGGTAGATGTTCGAGCCCGCCGGCGGCCGGCTGAGATCGAACTCGTTCTCGGGGCCGAGGTGCAGCTGCTCGGCGTCCCGGAAGTCCGGATCGCCGGACTGCTGCAGCTCGTACCGCGCGTCGAGTGCATCGGTCGTCGTCCAGGTCAGATGGATCACGCCGCCGGTCGGCTCGAGCGGCGGGCTTGCCTGCACCGGGAACTGCGGCGCCGCGAGCACCCGCGTCGAGCACGGCAGGAACCGGGACCAGTCCGGCGCTGGGGCGGGCGCCGGAGGGGCAGGCGGCGCGGCTGGGGCGGCGGTCGCCGGCGTCCATCCGCGCTGAACGGCATCGGGGATCGCGAGCAGGGTCACCTCGTCGTTGAACAGCAGCGCGTGCATGCCGTGAAGCGGGCGAGGATCGGGGCTCTGCTCGGCGATCCAGGACGCGGTCTGCAACAGCGTCGAGGCGGGCTCGGCTGTGAGCCCCTCGTCGACGAACAGCCGGGCTCCGAAGCTCGCCAGGCCGTCGCGTTCGAGCGCCGGCCGCGAGTCGAACATCGCGCCGAGCGGTTGGCTCGGGACGATCGTCGCGCCAACGGGGACATACCAGCGGGGTGCGGCGTCCGGTGGCGTGTCGGAGCCTGCGAGCGAGAGGCTCTGCTGAGCGGCCGGCGGCTGGCCGCCGTCGGCCGCGTACAGCTGCTCGTCGGCCGGCAGGTCACCCAGAAACATCGCGGCGCCCGGCGCGAGGCCCAGGCCGCCGACGGTGATCGGCGCGTCCGCCGTGCCGGTCACCGTGAGGCTCAGCGTCAGCTGCTCGGCGAGCCCGTCGGGAGTCCCAGGTGTGGGTTGGCCCGGCGCCTGTCCGGCAACCATCGCCGACCCGACGATCGCGACGATCCCGTCGTGGGAGGCGACCGTCCCGGACACATCGAAGATCAGCTGGCCGCCGTCCGTCGTCGGCGCCGGCGCGAGGGCGAGCGCTCCCGGAGACGGTGCCTGTGCCTGCGGGACATCGAACTCAAGGCGCGTGAGCCCGTCCGACGGTGAGTCAACCGACGCGGTCACGACGGCGGTCCTGGCGGTTCCGTCGGGGCCCAGGAACGAGATCTCGATCGCACCGGCCGGGAGCGCGCCGGCGGGCCACACCCACAATTGGTGGGCGAACACGACCTCCACGGATGTGCCGCCGGTCGGCGGCGAGAGGGCAGTTGCAGTGACCGACTCGACCGCCGCGTAGAGCGTCGTCTGCGCGTCTGGGAACTGGAGTGCGACTACATCTCCAGGGCCGAGCTCGGTGCCGGGCGGCACCGCGACGGTCACAGACAGCGGCTCCAGCGAGAACTCCATCACGGCGAGCGGCGCGCTCTGGAGCGTCGCCGTGACTGCGGCGCCGTCGGCCCAGCTGCCGCACGAGGAGGCCTCGAGACGGGCGAACGAGAGCGTCCCGTCCTGCGCCGCGACGACGACGCCTGGCAGCTCGAAGCCGTCTCGCTGCGCGAGCTTGGTGTCGGCCACCCGCACCACCCAGCAACGCTCGCCGCCGTTGCGAAAGAACGCCCGTACCGCCGGACCGAGCAGCGCGTACGCCTGTTCGCCGTGCGCCGGATCCCAGGCGATCGGGGCGTCGGCGCCGAACACGGTCGCGAACTGGGCCGCGTCCTCGACGGCGACCGGAACGTCGATCGGGCCCGAGCTCGCGAAGCCGACGAAGCCGGCGATGTCCATCCGCGGCAGGACCTCGGCCGGCGGCGGCGGGACGACCTCGAAGGTGATCCCCGGGAGCCTCGCCGCGGGAGCGGTGGTGGCGGCTGCGACACCTGCGATCAGCTCATCTTCAGCCGCTCGTAGGCGACCGTGAGCTCCTCCATCGCCACGTCGGTGCCCTTGGCGTTCAGCGGGCCGCTGACGTGCTTGATGATCCGGGCGCGCAGCAGCTTCCACGTCTGCACGACCGTCGTGTGGTCCTCGTTCTGGAGCTGGATCGTGACCGTTCGCAGCGCCGCCTGGTCGCCGTTGCGGATCTGGTCGAGCCACTGGTAGAGGTCGAGCGACCCGATCACGCCGCGCTTCAGGGTCACGTCGGTCGCCTTGTTGAGCCCGGTGATCTTCTGGACGGAGTTCTCGACCATGTTCCCGGTCCGGTACTCGGCGACGGTGACTTCCATGCCGATGTTGCTGCACTCCTGAAAGCCGGCCTGAGGTCCGTCGGTGACCCCGGTGCCCAGGTCGACGAGGAAGTTGAACTGGACATAGGGTCGGTCACGCATGACTGCCATGTCGCTGTCCTTTCGCTTTCGCCGCTACTTGGTGGAGTCCGCGGTCCACTGGCCGATGCGGAAGATCACGAACTCGGCCGGGCGGAGCACGGCGACGCCGATCAGGCACACGAGCCGTCCGTTGTCGAGGTCGTTCTGCGTCATCGTCGAGCGGTCGCAGCGGACGAAGTACGCCTTCTCGGGCTTGTCGCCGAGCAGCGCCCCCTCCTGCCACTGCTCGAACAGGAAGTCGTCGATCGTCCGCTGCACGTTGGCCCACAGCCGCGGGCCGTTGGGCTCGAACACCGCCCACTGGGTGCCGTGGTCGATCGAGTGCTCGAGGAACGCGAAGTAGCGCCGCAGGTTGACGTACTTCCACTCGGGATCTGAGCTCATCATCCGCGCACCCCAGAGGCGGTAGCCGCGATCCTCGAAGAACCGGAAGCAGTTGATCCCCTCGGGGTTGAGCACCTCCTGCTGGGCCTTGTTGATCGGGCGCTCGAACCCGATCGCGAGGTTCACGACCTCGTTCGCCGGCGCCTTGTAGACCGCTCGATTGACGTCGTTGCGGGCATAGATGCCGGCGACGAAGCCGCTCGGCGGCATGTTGTTGGGAGCGTTGGTGATCGGATCCAGGATCGTCACCCACGGGTAGTAGAAGGCGGCGTAGTTCGTGTCGAACTGCGCGCGCATCGCCCGGACCTGTGACACCGTCTGGTTCTTGCCCGAGTCGATCACCGCGATCCGGTATTTCATGTTGGTCGCGTGGGTGATCAGTCCGTTGATGATCGCGTGGGCCCGCGCCCGCTGGAGGTCGTTGACCTCGTAGGTGGCGGTTGCCCCCGGCGCCGCGACGATCGAGATGTCGTCGAGGTCCTCGAACGCCACCAGCCCGGTCTTGGAGTCATCGTCGCGGACGGTGCCCTCGTAGTCGGCGTCGGTCGGCTCGTTGCCGTCGTTGCCGCCCTGCAGCATCGTCGTCGTCGCCAGCGCGCCGGGTGGCGTCGTCGGATCGGTGAGACCGATCAGGTCGATCGACTCCCCGAGCGCGAAGAGGACCGCGAGGCCGTCGGAGTAGGCGCTCAGGTCGACGACGATCGGCTTCGGGTCGCCGCCGCCTGCGAGCACCGCCGCGAACACCGCCGCGACCGAGTCCGGCGCGCCCGCGAGCTGGTGCTGGGGGTCGAGCGGGAGCCCAGACCACACCAGCGGCAGCGCCCCGGTCGTGTCCGGCGTGACCGACACGGTCAGCGTGACGATCTGGACCGTGTCCCCGCTCGAGCCCGGAGACGCGGCCGGAGACAGCGACGACAGCGGGATCGTCGGCTCGGCGGGACTCGTGACCGGCACGAACTGCCATACCTGGTTGCCAGTAGTTGGGTCGAGCACCATCTGCGCCGATGCGAACGTGTAGGCGGTGTCGCCGATCACGAACGGCTGCTCGGCGGGCGGGCTGCCGAGCGTCGGTGGGCTGCCGAGGTTGCCGATCGCGCCCGCCGGCGGACTGGCGCCGACGTCCTGGGCGACGAGCACGACGTCGTTCTCGACCAGCCCACGCACGACCGGTACGGGCAGCCCGGTGACCGGGTCCTTCTGCGAGGCGAGGATGTTCTGGCCCGCTCCGAGCGCGAAGCTGACCTGCATCTCGCCGGCGAGCCCCGGGTAGCGCGCCGACAGCGGGATCCCGCCGCCGATCGTGCCGGTGGCCGTGCCCTCCACGACGTCTCCCGTGTAGACGCGCTTGACGTACAGAAGGCTTCCGCCCTCCATGAAGAACGCACGCACCGCCTGCCACATGTAGTTGTCGGTCTGACCGATGTCTTCGAACTCGAGCTGCTCGCCGTCGCCGTAGACGAGCTCGAAGTCCGACAGGCTGGTCAGGATGTCGGGCGGGTCGTACAGCGGCCCGTATCGGGTCGGCCCGACGAAGCCCGTCGTGGTCGTGCCGACGCCCTCGATCGAGTTACTTCGGTAGGAAACCTCTTCGACATAGACACCGGGGGCCAGGTACTCGGGCATCGGCTCTCCTTCAGGTGGGCAGGACGAGAAGCACGGAGCGGCCGGCGCTGCGCAAGATCAGCTCCCGGCCGAACAAGAGGGTCTGCGACGGAAGGGCGGTGGTGGGCGAGTCGCTCGCCAGCAGCGTGCCAGCGGTCTGCGTCAGGATCGCGCACAGGTCTGGTGGGGCAGTGGCCTGCGCGCCGCTGGCCTGCACGCCGGACGCCGGCGAGGCTGCCGGTCGCTGCGGAGTAGAGGACCGATGCGTCGACCGTCCAGCTCTGCTGCGACAGGGCCGCGCTGCCCGGTGGCGGTGACGCGCCCTGCCACCGTGGCTCGGGATACGGGCATTGCACGACCACCGATCCGCGCTCGTCCGAGACTCCGGACCAGGTGTTGGCTCCGACCCCGGAGATCTCGAGCACCGCTCCGGTCGCCGGGGCATCGGCAACGGCGTCCCACAGGTCGGCTCGCACGCTTGCGAATCCCGGCTGGGTCGGCCGACCCGGCGCGGAGAACAGCGGCACGCTGTCGCCGACACCCGGCGGCGAGCTCGTCGCGACGCAGGGCGGAACGAACAGGCCGCGCTGAGGCAGCTCGGTGGTGAACGTGAACGGGATGAACCGCCGGTCGCGGTCTGAGACCTCGAATGTGAACCTGGCGGTCGCCGGCGGCGAGCTCCAGAACACCGGCTCGGCGGTCCCGAACGTCACTGCCCGTAAACCCGGTAGGTCCTGGAAGACGTAAACGTTGCTCGGGCTGCGAACCGCACGGCGGCCGCTGATCGGTTCGATCACGTCGAAGCCCCTCACCGACCGCGCGTCCGGTGACGTTGTCCCAGAACCTGACCCCGAGCACGGCGGTCCGGTTGACGATCTCGACCTCCGAGACGAAGCTCATCCGTCGGCTCCAGTGCTGACCGCGAATTGCCGGGTCTCAACGGGCGGCGCGTCGTCGGCGGTCACGACGGACTCGATCTCGATCATCCGCGCGACGTACGTGGCCGACGGCTGCTCCTTGGTCTGCGCGACCTCCCAGATGTACGAGGCGTCCTGGACCGAGACCGCCTCGAACACGAGCTCGACGGTCTCGTCGGGGCGGAACACGTCCGGCTCGGGTGAGTGCTGGTTGAGCACGCCCGCCGGAAGGATCGGCGTGTCCTCGAGCGTGCGGATCGCGAACCCGAGCATCCGCTGCTGCTTGATCGGATCGTCGGCCCACGCGGTGAGCAGGAAGTGGGCGTCGAGCGGGATCGGCGGCCGAGCAGCGGACCCCATCGGCGCTGATCCGCCACGTCAGGTTGCGCGTCAGGCTGACCGACAGCCGGTACAGGTACAGCGACAGGCCGAGCGACATCGGCGACTGGAAGTTCGCCGACCCGTAGTGGGCGAACTCGACGCCGTCGAACTCGCCGCCGATCGAGGCGGTACGGAGCAGCCCGAGGACCGCCTCGCTCATTGCTGCGATTGCGGGATAACCGCGCCATGCGTCGAATGCACCGGGTTACGGTGGACTGCGGTGCGTATGTGGCCGACCACCTCGTGCGGCGCCACCTCGCCGAGCTCGAAGTGCTGTGGGCGCATCTGGTAGAGGTGGGCCAGGCCGCCGTGCTGCTGGATGCCCAGCACCGTGAGCGCGCTGTTCTCGGCCATCAGCTCCAGGCATTCGGCCGGCAGCTCTGGCTCGGAGACACCCACTATCACGACGTCCGGCACGGTCATGCGCGACGAACTTCGGCAGTCCGCGAGGCCGACTCCAGACGTCCAATGACGGCCATGTCTGGTTGTCGCCCGACAGCTCGCTCGACCAGGTCCGCAGCGAGTGCTGGGAGGTCAGCGAGGACGATCCTGATCTGCTCAATGACTTCCTCCTCGAGCCGGGTGTCAGTCTCCCAACGGCCATGCCGACCGTGAATGGGCGCGAGGATTCAAATTCGGTTCATCGGCCACCCGGATCGTCGGACCTATGACGAAGGTGCGGATCTAGATCGTTAGGACCATTTGTCCGCCACGCAATCGAAAAAAAATCACCCGGCGGTGGCGTTAGCTGTAACAATCACAGTGCGCGGCAAGCGGGGCCGCGCAGGCAAATTCGACTCGGGGAGGCAGAGGGTAAGTGGCGGTAGACGTATTTATCGTCGCGGGCGTTCGCCTTTATCGACAGGGACTGGCGAGCGCTCTAGATGCAGACGCGCGATTCAACGTGGTGGGGACAGCCGCGGGCCACGCCGACGGCGTCGCCCAGATGACGCAGCTGGTCCCCAGACCGGACGTGGCGCTGCTCGACATCGGGGTCGGCCCCGGGCTGCTGAGTGCTCGCCAGCTGCGCGCGGCGCTGCCCGAGGTGCGGTTGGTAGCGCTCTCGATCGACGAGAACGACGAGAGCGTCGTTGCCTGGGCCGAGGCGGGGGTCGCTGGCTTCGTGACCTGCGAAACCTCCTTGGATGGCCTGATGACGACCGTCGACTGCGTCGCCCGCGGAGGCGCCCGATGCTCCCCGCGGGCCACCGCGGCGCTGCGTCAGACGGTTGGCCTCGTTGGCCGAAGGTCGCCGACCGGAGTCGGGCTGCGATCAGCTGACGCCGCGCGAGCGAGAGATCGTGGCGTTGATCGATCGGGGATTGTCAAATAAGGAGATCGCTCGCGAGTTGCATATCGAGCTCGCGACCGTCAAGAACCACGTGCACTCAGTGCTCGAAAAGCTGCAGGTCCGCCGGCGGGGAGCGGCCGCCGCGGCGATGCGGGGACGTGCGTAACCGAGTCGTGCCATCCGGCCCCACGCTGGAGAGATACAAAGCTCACTAATACAAATCAAGAGACATAAAAGCTGACGGTGTAGGTGAATTTTTAGCCGCGATGCAGGTGAGTGCACTTACGATCGCGGATCAGGGGTGCAACAGAACTCAAGGAGGCGTGGGATGGCAGCGGGAACGTTTTCAGTTCGGGGGAGCACGCGCGCGGTAACCGTCGCTGCGGAGCCGATCGGCCCAGCCGATCCCAAGCACGAGATCACGATCACGGTCTACATACGGCGAAACCCCGCCGTGGCGCCGCTGCGCTCTCCGCTCGAGCAGGCGCGGCTCGGCCACCAGTCGCGCCATTACCTGAGCGCCGACCAGGCGCAGCTGTTCCACGGCGCTGACCCGGCCGACATCGACGCCGTGGTCCGCTTCGCGCGGCGTCGCCGTCTGGCGGTGGTCGAGCGCAGCGAGAGCAAGCGGCTCGTGCGGCTGCGCGGGACCAACGCCGCGATGAGCCGCACGTTCGGCGTCAAGCTGATGCACTACGAGCACCCGTCCGGGTCCCCGTACCGCAGTCACTCAGAGGACGTCCAGATTCCGGCCGAGCTGGCGGGAATCGTCGAGGGCGTGCTCGGGCTCGACAACCGCAAGATGGCCCGCTCCTACCTGCGGCCGAGCACGGTCAAGGTCTCCAAGCGCCGCGGGGCCGCCAAGTCGCTGCCCCCTAACACCTACCTCCCGCCGACGGTCGCGCAGCTGTTCGACCTGCCGCCGACGGACGGCAACGGGCAGTGCGTGGCGGTGTTTGCGTTCAACGGCGCCGTGATGAGCACCGGCGAGTCGGTCAACGGCGGCTATGACGCGACCGCGCTGACGAACTACTTCGAGAAGGTCATCGGTCAGGCAGCGCCGACGCTCGTCGACGTGGTCGTTCAGGGGCCGGGCAACCAGCCGGGCGACGGCTCGGGCGGTGACTCCACCGGCGAGGTGCTGCTCGATCTGTGCGTCGTGGGCTCGGTTGCCCCGGCGGCCAAGATCGCGGTCTACTTCACGGAATTCACCGAGGAAGGATGGGTCAACGCGATCAAAGCGGCCGTGGCCGACACGACCAATAACCCGTCCGTGATCTCGATCTCCTACGGCAACCCCGAGGACGACCAGCAGCAGGGATTGTGGATGGAGCAGACGGTAATGCTCGTCAACGAGGCCTTCAAGGAAGCCGCCAACCAGGGGATGACGATCTGCTGCGCGAGCGGCGACGACGGCGCTGCCGACGAGCCTTCGACAACGGTCGACCATGTCGACTTCCCCGCCTCGAGCCCTTGGGTGCTCGGCGTCGGCGGGACGCGGCTCGAGGCTGACCCGCTCGACGATGACGATCTCGTCCGAGGTCGTCTGGAACGACCTCGCGGACAACGCCGGCGCGACCGGCGGCGGCGTCAGCCGGCTGTTCCCGCTGCCGAGCTGGCAGGCGCAAGCGGGCGTGCCCGTCAACGCCGACGGCAGCGGCACGACCGGGCGCGGCGTGCCCGACGTCGCGTCGCTCGCCGATCCCGAGACGCCGTTCGCGGTGCTCGGCCCTGACGGCAGCATCAGCGGCGTCGGCGGGACGAGCGCCGCGGCGCCGCTGTGGTCGGCGCTCGTCGCACGGCTCAACGAGGCGACCGGGGTCCGGTTGGGCTACTTCAACGCCGAGCTCTACGCCCGGCTCGGCGGCGCGCTGCACGACATCACCAGCGGCAACAACGGCGGCGACCAGATCACCGGCTACTCGGCAGGCGCCGGTTGGGACGCCTGCACCGGGTGGGGGCGTCCCGATGGCGCCCGGCTGCTCGCGGCGCTGACGGCACCGTCGGCGCCGGTGGCCGCACAATCGGGACCGCACCGGCGCCGCCCGCGACGCGCCGCTGCGGCGCCTCCGGTGACGCCGGCCCCGGCGCCCGCGCCACCGCCGCCCGCCACGGGCGAGCAGCGGCTGTTCTGCCGAGGCGCAGCCGGGAGCCGACGAGACGTCGTTCCAGGTCGACAACACGAGCTCGCAGTACTACAACTCGCCCTACTACCTGGCGCACAAGAACCAGATCCAGCCGGTCCCGACGCCGACCACGTCGCCGCCGCGGATCGATCTGGCGCAGGTGGTCGACACATCGGTCGTGACGCCGATCCTGGACGCTCGAAGCGGATCGTGTTCCACGCCGTCGGTGATACGGGGGCGGCGAAGGTCAACAGCTTCCAGACGGCGGCGCAGGCGATCGCGCAACGAGGCGAGCGTCGCCGACGCGATGGTGGCCGACCTGCAGGGCGCCGACCCGCCCGGCGTTCTTCTTCCACCTCGGCGACGTCGTCTACAACTTCGGCGAGGGCCAGTACTACTACGACCAGTTCTACGAGCCGTTCCGCGCCTACGACCGGCCGATCTTCGCGATCCCCGGCAACCACGACGGGATGGTGTTCGGCTCCAGTCCGGACCTGCCGCAGGTGCCGACGCTGACCGCGTTCCTGCGCAACTTCTGCGCGCCGCGCGCCGGCCACGTCTCCGGACGCGGGTGGCCTGGTTCGCAGCACGATGACGCAGCCGGGCGTGTACTTCACGCTCGACGCGCCGTTCGTCTCGATCATCGGCCTGTACACCAACGTGCTCGAGGGCCCGGGGTGATCTCCTCCCAGGGCGGCACACTACCCGATCAACGACGACCAGCTGCACGTTCCTGACCGGCGAGCTGACGCGCCTGAAGAGCGCCGCGCGGCGGCCAATCAGCGGGCGGTGATCGTCGCCTGCCACCACCCGCCCGCGTCGGCGGACTCCAAGCACGGCGGCACGACCGGGCTGGCCAACGACATCGACACGGCGCGCTGCAGGCCGCCGGCCTGTGGCCGGACGCCGTCCTCTCCGGCCACGCGCACCTCTACCAGCGGTTCACGCGCAGCGTCGACGGGCGCCAGATCCCGTACATCGTCGCCGGCAGCGGGGGCTTCTCGGCGACCACGCCGCAGGGCGGGCTCCCAACCGCTCCGGTGACGATCGGCGAGTACACGCTCGAGATCGATCCGATCGTCGAGTTCGGGTACCTGACCGTGACCGTCGACATGAGCGGCGCCGAGCCGACGCTCGGGATCGTGTTCAAGTCGCGCGACGACGCGACCGCGCACGACAGCGTCAACGTCGCGCTGTCGACAGGGACGATCATGTAGTGGCACGGGCGCGCCCCGCAGCTGGGCGCGCCTGACGCCCAGGCGCGCGCTCGCCCTGCCCGGCGGGCGCGCGCACCACGGTGCGCGTTACGGGACCATCACACCTGCGCCGAGGGACCGCCAGGGTTGTGAAACTTTTGCCCGTCAAAGTGACACTTGGCTGGTGTGTCCGAGATCCAACCGTCGATGATCTGACGCGGTTTGTCGCCTCTGACGACCGGGTACGGCCCGTGCTTGCGGGACCTTAATCGGAGGTGTACAGATGGCAGATCGGGTAGCTCGGACCGTCGGCAAAGGGCGGCGGCGTGCAATCGGGCTGGGGACGGGCCTAGCAGCGTTCATTGCGTTGGTGGTGATGCTCGTCAGTGGAGCTTTCGCGGCCTCGCCGGGGAGCCCGAAGCCGCAGAGCACTGCGGCGGCCGCTGCCGGCACGACCAGCTCGCAGTCCACCACGCATTCCAGCAGCACGCAGACTTCGACCCAGACCAGCGCCCAGACGAGCACCCAGAAGGCGGCGCCCGCGCTGCCGCCGACACCGCACATGAGCGCTGCCGAGATTAACGCCAAGGTCAACGCGCTGATCTCGAAGCTGACGGTTGCCGAGAAGTTCGGCCAACTCGAGATGGCAGGTCCGACCACGCCGCTAAGCACGCTCGAGAACCAGGCGTGCGATGGAGAGGTCGGCTCGGTGCTCGATCTGACCGGTGTCAGCAACATCAATGCGGTCCAAGCCGCGGCGCTGGCGCCAGGGTGCCATCCCCGGATCCCGCTGATCTTCTCGCTCGACGTGATCCACGGCTACAAGACGATGTTCCCGGTGCCGCTCGGCGAGGCGAGCACCTGGGATCCCAAGCTGGTGCGCAACGACGAGTCGGTGTCCGCGTCGGAGGCGACGGCGGACGGGATCAAGTGGACCTTCAATCCGATGGTCGACATCAGCCGTGATCCGCGCTGGGGCCGCGTGGTCGAAGGCGCCGGCGAGGACCCGTTCCTCGGCTCGGCGATCGCCGCACGCCAAGGTGAAGGGCTACCAGGGCCACAATTTCGCCGCCGCGGACAAGATGGCGGCGACGATCAAGCACTTCGGCGCCTATGGCGCTCCGGTGGCCGGGCGTGAATACAACACGGTCGACATGTCCACCCAGCAGCTGTTCAACGACTATCTGCCGCCCTACAAGGCAGCGGTCGACGCGGGCGCGGCGACCGTAATGAGCTCGTTCAACTCGCTCAACGGCGTGCCCAACACCGCCAACCCCTACCTGCTCACGCATATCCTGCGCGATGAGTGGGGCTTCGGAGGGACGGTGGTCAGCGACTATCAAGCCGTCCAGGAGCTCGAGGACTTCGGCTTCGCCTCTGACGCGGCCGACGCAGCCCGGCTCTCGCTGACCGCCGGCCTGGACATCGAGATGGCCGTCCAGGTGGGCAGCTCGAGCCCCTACTCGACGTTCGACAACACCGGGCCGCAGCAGCTCGGGCATGGGATCACGATGACGCAGCTCGACAACGCGGTTCGGCACGTGCTGACGCTCAAGTACCTGGCCGGGATGTTCGCCAACCCGATGACCGATCCGACCCGCGTGCAGACCGCCGAGCTGACGCCGGACAATCTGGCGGCCGCCCGCAAGTCGGCCGACGAGTCGATGGTGCTGCTCGAGGATCACAACCACGCGCTGCCGCTGAACACGAACACGTCGTCGATTGCGGTAGTCGGCCCGTTGGCCGACGACGCCAGCGATCAGCTCGGGCCCGATGTCCCGATCGGCTATGACCTCAGCTCCGGGAAGGTCGTCGTCGGTCCTACAGGGCATCAAGGCGGCGCTGCCAAGCAGCGCGACCGTCAATTACGCGCCCGGGTGTGACACCAGCTGCACCGACACGACGGGCTTCGGCGCCGCCGTCAGCGCCGCGCAGAACTCGGCGGTCACGGTGGTCGTGGTCGGCGAGCCCGCGTCCGACAGCGGCGAGGCGTCGTCGCGGACGGACCTCGGCCTCCCCGGCCAGCAGCTTGCGCTGGTTCAGGCAATCGCTCAGACCGGCAAGCCGTACGTGGTCGTGCTGATGAACGGCCGGCCGCTGACGATCGACTGGCTGCAGGCCAATGCGCCGGCGCTGCTCGAGGCCTGGTATCCGGGCACCGAGGGCGGCGACGCGGTCGCCGACACGCTGTTCGGCTCCAACGACCCGGGCGGCAAGCTGCCGATGTCGTTCCCGGTCAACGTCGGGCAGATACCGATCTCGTACGACGAGCTGCCGACCGGTAGGCCATATGACCCCAACAACAAGTACACGTCGCGATACCTCGACGCGCCCAACGCGCCGCTGTATCCGTTCGGCTACGGGCTCTCGTACACGACGTTCTCGATCTCGCCGCCGCACCTGTCGTCGACGAGTGTCGGGCCCAACGGCCCGTTGACGGTGACCAGCACGATCACGAACACCGGGTCCGTGGCTGGCGTCCGATGTCGTCCAGCTCTACCTGCACGAGAGCGACACGAGCATCCTGCAACCGGTGAAGAAGCTCGAGGGCTTCCAGCGTGTCGAGCTGGCGGCCGGGCAGAGCCAGACGGTCACGTTCAAGCTCGGCCGCAAGAACCTCGGCTTCTACAACGAGATGGGTCAGTTCGTGGTCGAACCCGGTCCGTTCAACCTCTGGGTCGGCGACACCTCGGATGTGGCGAACAGCACCACAAACGAGGCGTCGTTCAACGTCTCGTAGGGAGCCGTGACGATGCGGATCCGCCTGCTGATCGTGGCTTTTGCGCTTGCGCTCGCGTGCGCGCTGCCGGCCCAGGCGCTCGGTGACCAGTCCTCGCTGAGCGCCAATCAGCGGGCGGTGCTGCACGGCATCGCCGCCGACACGTGGAAGTTCTACGCCGCCGACGTCGATCCCAACACCCATCTGCCGCTCGACAACCTCGGACCGGGGAGCGTGCGCGGGAACTACACATCGGCGGCGAACATCGGGGTCTACCTGTGGGCGGTGGTGGCCGCGCACGACCTGGGCCTGATCACCACCGAGCGGGCGGACTCGCTGGCCAGGGCAACGCTGAACGAGGTCTCGACCCTGAAGCGCTACGACGGCTTTCTGTACCAGTGGTACGACACCGACAACGGCAACGTGCTCGCCAATCCGGGCCAGGGCGACTGCACAGGGACGACACCCGAAGAGACCGACAACTGCTGGTTCGTCTCGGCGGTCGACAACGGCTGGTACGCCACCGGCCTGATCGAGGCGCGCCAGGCGCTGCCGGCGGTCAAGGCGCTGGCCGATCACCTGCTCGCGCCGATGGACTTCTCGATCTTCTACGACAACCGGGCGCAGACCGACTGCAACACCAACGCCAACCTCCCCGGCAATCAGCCGACCGGCCAGCAGTACGGCGGCTACTACGTCGACCAGGGTCCGGCCGGCTACCACAACGGCGCGCTGTACAGCGACCCGCGGATCTCGATGTACATCGGGATGGGGCTGCCACCAGATGCCGGGCGATGTGTGGTGGCGGACCTGGCGGACGCTGCCTCCGCAGCGGTGCGCCACCGACCCGGACTTCTCGTGGCAGGGCCAGTGGCCGGTTCCGGGCTACTGGCACACCTACAGCGATCCGCAGTCGGGCAAGAAGTTCCCCGTCTGGGAGGGCCACTACGTCTACCCGGGCACGTCACTGAAGTTCATTCCGACGTTCTCGGGCGGGTCGTTCGAAGGGCTGATGGCCAACCTCGTCGTGCCCGAGACGACCTGGGGGCCGCACAGCTTCGGACTCGCCGACCTACGCTGGGCACAGGTTCAGATCAAGTACGCAACCGACGCGCTCCACTACCCGGTGTGGGGGCTGTCGCCTTCGAGCACCCCCGACGACACCGGCAACTACGCCGGCTACGGCGTCGAGGGCCTGACGTTCGGCGCCGGCGAGGGGCTCGCCCAGTGCACCACCTGTGCGACCGAGACCGCCGTCAGCCCGCACGCCTCGGCGATCGCGCTGCCCGTGGTGTCCCAGCAGGCTTACGCCAACCTGCAGCGGCTCCGGACCCTGTACCAGGGGATCTACACCGCCGACGGCGGCTTCTACGATGCGGTCGACCCGAGCACCGGCGCCGTCGGCCATCGCCGGCTGGTGCTCGATCAGTCGATGATCATGGCGGGGATCGATGACGCGCTCAACGATGACGCGCTGCAGCGACGGTTCGCGGCTGACCCGATCTCGTGGGCCGCGCACGAATACCTGTCGATCGAGCGGATGTCGCTCTAGTCGACGCCGCCCTCGCGTGTCCACGCTGACGCGGTAAAGAAGAAGCGGGGCCCGCGGGCCCCGCTCCTTATGAACCTACCGTGATTTTAGATCGTCAGCCTCTCGGGCAGGGGTTCTCGATGTCCCCGCTGTTGAAGTTGTTGAACTTGGTCTGAGTTGTGAATCCAGGTTCCGGATATACGCTCTTCAGCAACGCCCCGAACTCCGCCTTCGAGCTTCCGCCAAAGTCGTTGGTCGTGCCGGGGATGAAGTCACCACCCTCCTGCCAGATGCAGGTTCCGCCCTTGAATCCGGTCGAGAAGAACGGGTAGAACTGCGCGCCTCGCGGCGGATTCACACAGTTGGACCCGGTTTTGTCGTTGCAGAACGGGGGCTTGAACTGTGAGTCCTTCTGCTCGATCCTCGGGAGGTCGGTCTCGAACGCGATCTTCGAGTACTGGCTCCCTCCAGTCGTGACCGGGCTAGTGAACAGCACCGGAGTCGGATGCAAGGCGGCATCCGTTCCCGGATCGGGATTCGTGCCCGGCCAGTCTGGTCGATAGGCCTGCCCGTCGAAGTCCTCATCGTCGAAGAAGCAGCCGTTGATCATCACCAAGGTCGAGTCCGTTCCCGGGACGCAGAAGTTCTGGCCGTCGTCGGTGTCGAGCGTGGGATCCTGCGAGCCCGGCTGAGTGCAGTTGTTCTGCGAGTCGATCGCCAGGCAGTTCTCGAAATGGCCGATCTCGTCGGACATCGCGATGTTGTAGGTGTGGGCCGACCAGACGTTTCCGCGCGGGTTGGCGGTCGAATAGGCGGCGTGGAAGGCGTACGGCCTCTCCTGGCAGCTGGTCGAGTTCGGGGTGTACAGGATGTGACCGAAGCCGTTGGCGGTCGAGGCCGTCATCGAGCCGCTGCTCGCCTGTGGTCAGGTCAGTCAGGTCGACTCGGTAGCCGGCCGTCGTGTCGTGCATGTGAATCCGGATCCGGTCCCCGGGATTCATCATCAGATCCTGGGAGGGATCGGGGTTGACCGCAGTGAAGTTGGGAGCACTCCCAGTGCCCGTGAACAATGGATTCGCAGGCGCCTGCGAGACCCCGCTGGTCGTGATGTAGGCCCAGTTGATCGGCTCCGGGCCTCCGAGGATGTAGGCGTTGCATGCGGACGTGTTCTCGACCCCGTTGTTCATGTCAAGCGTCCGGCTGTCGATTGTCATCGCCGCGCAGTACTGGGTGGCGGTGCAGCCGAAGCCTTCAAACTGCGGCACATAGCCGGGCTCGTAGAACTGGAGCTCGAGGTACGCGGTCCCCGGGTGCTTGCCGAGGTAGTTCGGCGACGCCGGGTTGGTGCTGGTCAGATTGTTGGCGTCCGTATTCCCGTGGCAGACGTGGGTGAACTCGGGCGCCGACTGGCTGTCGCACAACGTGACGCCGAACCAGAACGTCGGCCGGAGCTGGAAGTCCCAGGTAGTCCCTCCGGCTCCGCTCGCATTCGGTTGAACGGCGGGATTCTTAGGCAGGGTCATCGTGTAGGTCATGTTGCTGCCCGACCCAGGCACGCTGGACTTGAACTCGACCGACGGCTCGTCGTGGCCGACGTACTTGCCGTTAATCTCATCGTAGGCGTCAGCACACGTGGAATAGCCACTCGTGCACAACGAGCCGCTTAGGGCCAACTTCCCGGCCGCGCCTGCCGCGCCAGCCGTCCCGACCGGGATCGCGAACACGCAGAGCGCTAAGACTCCGGCGAACGCGATCGCTGAAAACCGCTTCATCAATCGGTCCTTTCGTTGTGGCGAGACTTCCGCGGCTGTGCGTGTCCCGCACCGCGCATCCAACGCGGTCGGACGACGACGGACTCGCCTGAGTACCAGAACAATCCCCCGTCCAGCCTCGAAAGCATCGGCCGGTACCCCGTGGTCCTCAGAGCGCGCGCGGCCACCAAGCTCACATCCATGTAGCCCTGCGTGGCTCACTCGGCTAGTACCTCTCCCGTGCACTCCAAGGTTCCGGCCGCGACTCTATTCCTTCTCGAGAGCGCGTGCAGGAGAACCGTCGCGCCCGCGCTCAGCGGCGTCCTGTGCCGCCGCGCTCACTCGCCCGGCGGCGGCAGGAACTCCACCTCGTGCTGCGCCGACAGCGCGACCACCGCCTCGGGCGTCTGCTCGGCCATTGCGTCGATGCCGGCGAACAGGTCATACAGCCGCCTCGTCGGCGTCACCCAGAAGAGGCACGAGAGCGTCTCGCCGGAGCGGTTGAAAAGCCCGTGCGGCTGGCCCATCGGCAGGCGCACCAGGTCGCCGGCGGTCGCCGCCGCCTCCGAATCAGCGGTGACCAGCGTCAGCGTGCCGTCGAGCATGTAGACGTACTCGTCCTGGTTGGGGTGGATATGCGGCGGCACGAACGTGTCCGCCGGGAGCGTCGCGTGCCAGGCGAACGAGCGCTCGGTGAGCTGCTTGGGGCGGTAGATCTGGCCGAGAATGTTCCACTCGATGTTGTCCAGCGAGGCCGCCGCAGCGAGCACATCCGGGGCGCTGTCACTCATGTCATTGCTCCTTGTCGTCGGGTCTGAACCGGGAACCGAAAAGCCCGCCTTCTTGGCGTAGCCGCGGACGATCGCCTCCCGCTCGGCATGCGGCAGGACCTGCTCGACGTCGTCAAAGCCATCGGGTGCGAGCGCCTCGACAGCATCGATCACGCCCTCCGGACCGCCGGTGCGATTTGAGTACACGATTTCAGATGTCGGGCGCAGCCGCTGCTCCTCGTAGGTGCGCAGCGCCTCGCTCACATCCGTGGCGTCGGCGAGCGCGTCGGCGAGCGCGCAGGCGTCGAGGATCGCCTGGCTGGCTCCGTTTGAGCCGACCGGGTACATCGCGTGGGCAGCGTCGCCGAGCAGCGTCACCCGACCGTGTGACCAGCGCCCGATTGGCTCGCGGTCGCAGACCGGGTACTCCCAGAAGACCGGCGTCGATCGGATCAGATCCGGGACATCGACCTCGGTGATCGCGAATCGCCCGACGTGGGGCATCACCTCGTCCAGCCGTCCCGGGCGGGACCAGTCCTCGCGCCGGGGCGGGGCGGTTCCGGCCTCGCCGATCCTGGCCATCACGGCCCAGTTGGTCAACCGCTGGTCGTCGCGTGCGGCCGCGGCGATCGGGTAGAGCACGACCTTCGCCTCCATGCCGCCGGCGATGATCATCGACCGTCCGGTCAAGAACGAGGGCCACTGGACCGCCCCTCGCCACAGCATCGTCCCGTTCCAGCGCGGCGGTCCCTCGCCGGGGTGCAGCGCCTCGCGGACCGTGGAATGGATTCCGTCAGCGCCGACGAGCGCCGTCCCGCAGACCGACTCGACCGGCGCGCCCGAAGCATCGGCGAACGAGACGGTGACGCCGTCCTCGTCGGACTCGAAGGCGACCAGCCTGCGGCCGGTGCAGATCGCCTCCGGCCCGAGGCGCTGCACGACGGCATCACGCAGCACCCGCTGGAGAGCGCCGCGGTGGATCGAGAACTGGGGGACGTCGTGGCCGGCGTCCAGCCCGCGCAGTTCGCGCCAGATCTCCTGCCCGAAGCGGTTCATGTAGATCAGCTCGTAGGTCCGCAGCCCGGCGTCGTCAAGCGCGTCGAGCAGTCCGAGCTCATCGAGCTTGCCGATCGCGTGCGGGAGCGTGTTGATGCCGACGCCGAGCTCGCGAATCTCACGGGACTGCTCGTAAACGCGGCATTCGATCCCCGCCCGGTCCAGGGTCAGCGCCGTCGCCAGGCCGCCGATCCCGCCGCCGATCAGGATGACGGGTCCCTCGTCGGTCGGGGTCATCGCAGCAGCGCCCGCAGCTTGTCGGCGATCGCCGTCCAGGTGGCCGTGCGCGGGTCGATGACGGCGAAATGGTCGACGCCGGGGAGCTCGAGCAGCTCACAGCTGTCGCGCGCAGCGGCGGCCGCGGCCGCATAGTCGCGACTGAGCTCGACCGGCACGCGGTCGTCGGCGTCGCCGTGGACGAGCAGCACCCGTTTGTTGGTGGGGAGCTGCTGGATCGGGTCCGTCCGCTCGTAGAGGGCGGGGTCGTCTCGCGGCGTGGCGCCAAGGAACTCGACGACGGCGTTGTCGCCGATCGCGTGCTCGGCCGCCGAGACCATGTCGCAGACGCCGGCCAGCGAGACGACCGCGTTGACGGCCGGGGCGCGGGCCGCGCACAGGGCGAGCTGGCCGCCGGCCGAATGGCCGATCACGATCACGTTGCCGCCGTCGGCCGGCTCGCCGAGGGCGACCAGCGCGTCGATCGCCCGGCTGACGTCGGCGAGCGTTTGATCCCCGCCGCCACCGGTGCCGACCCGCCGGTATTCGACGTTCCACGACGCCCAGCCGCGGGCCGCGAGGTCGATCGCGATCGCCGCCGTCAGCGAGCGCTTGAACCGAGCGCGCCAGAAGCCGCCGTGCAACAGGACGACGACGCCACGCGGCTCGCCTCGGGGCAGCAGCAGGTCGGCCTTGTGGTCGGCGTCCGGTCCGTAGCTGTGCGTTGCCGGAGAGTGGCCACGGGCAGCGACCCATTCATCGAGCTCGGCGATCAGCGCCCGGACATCGGTGGCCGCCACCGCGGGAGCATATCCGGCCGGGGTTTGGTGCTAGCCGCGGTTCTGTGACGCGTCGCCGTCGGTGAGCGCGAGCCACACCCGCTCGGGCGTCATCGGCAGGCGCTTGACCCGCACGCCGCCGGTCGCGGCGGCGATCGCGTTCGCGACGGCTCCCGGGACGCCGACAACGGGCGCCTCGCCGACGCCCTTGGCGCCGAACGGCCCCTCGGGCGCGGGCACCTCGACGATCTCGGTGTCGATCAGCGGCGTGAAGGCGGCGGTCGGCAAGGCGTAGTCGACGAACGTGCCGGTCGTCAGCTGGCCGTGCCCGTCGTGGGCGAGCTCCTCGAGCAACGCCCAGCCGAGGCCCTGCGCGGCCCCGCCCTGCATCTGCCCCTGGACCAGCGCCGGGTTCAGCGCGCGACCCACGTCCTGGGCGATCACGTGACCGAGGACCGTCACCGCGCCGGTGTCGCGATCGACGCGGACGTGGGAGAGGTGGGCCGCGGATTGCGGCGCCTGCGACAGCGACACGCGCCCGTGGCCCTCGACCGGCCGGTGCGGGCTGCCGAACGTGAGGATCTTCGCCGCCAGTTCCTCGATCGGGATCGCGCGCGCAGGGACGCCCTGGGGCTGGATCTTGCCGTCGGTGATCTCGAGGTCCTCCGGCGCGATCTCGAGCTCCTCGGCCGCCACGTCGAGCAGCTGCTCCCGCGCCTCGGTCGCCGCGCGCTCGACGGCTCGGCCGACGGTGTAGGTGACCTTGCTGCCGCCGCTGGCCCCCGCGTAGGGCGCGCTCGAGGTGTCGGCATGGACGACCCGGATCCGGTCGGGGGTGATCCCGAACGCCTCGGCGGCGATCGTCGCAAAGGCGGTCTCGACGCCGGTCATATCGGCTGCGCCGGTGATCACGGTCAGGTGACCGTCATGATCGAGACGGCAGACGGCCGCGGCCGGCTCGTAGCCGCCCGGCCACCATCCGACCGAGATGCCGATCCCCTCGCCGTCTGGCAGCTGCGCGCGCCGCGCCCACAGCGGATGGTCGCGGATCCGCTCGAGGCATTCGCGGGCGCCGAACACGGGGAACGGCTGGCCGGTCGGCGCCGGGTCACCTTCGACCGCGACGTTGCGCAGCCGCAGCTCGAGCGGGTCCAGGCCGAGGCGCTCGGCGAGCTCGTCGATCAGCGACTCGACCGCGAACGCCGCCGGCGGCGCGGCCGGGCCGCGATAGGCGCCGATCGTCATCCGGTTGGTGGCGATTCCGAGCGCGGTCAGCTGGTGGGCGTCCCAGCGGTAGGGCCCGGCGGTCAGCATCGCCGCGATCGACTCAAGCCCGAAATCATCGGCCGACCCGCGGTCGACCAGTACGCGTGCGCGGATCCCGGTCAACTTGCCGTTGGTGTCGGCGCCGATCTCGAGCGACAGCACCTCGGCGCCGGCCGGATTCGTCGCCGACATGTCCTCGCTGCGGGTCATCATCAGACGCACGGGACGGCGCAGCACGAGCGCGGCCGAGGCAACCAGGGGCTCGACGATCATCATCTTGCCGCCGAACGCGCCGCCGAGCGTGGTGCCGCGCACACGGATCCGATCGACGGGGAGGCCGAATAGCCTGGCGAGCGAATCGCGGGTCGCAAACGGCGCCTGCGTCGCGGTACTGATCACCAGTTCGCCGTCCGGCTCGACCCATGCGGTGCCCGTCTGGGGCTCGAGATATCCCTGGTACATCCAGGGCGTCTGGAACCGTCCGCTGACGACGACGTGGCTCGCTGCGAGCGCGGCGGCCGCGTCGCCTTTGACGAGCTTGGCGCTGTCGAGCACGTTGTCTGAGAGGTCTTCCTCGTTGCCGACCCCGGCGGCCGCGACCGACGCATGCGCATCGCCGAGCTCCGCGCCCTCGCCCGCCTCGACCTTCTTGACGCGCGCGAGGGGCGACTGCGGCTGCGTGGCCGCCTCGAGGTCGAGCACCGGCTCGAGGGGGTCCAGCTCCAGCTCGACCAGCTCGACGCCGTCCTCGGCCAGCGCCTCGCTCTCGGCGATCACCAGCGCGACCGGCTGCCCTGCGTAGACGACCTCCTCCCGGGCAAGCGGTTCATGGAGACGACCCGGGCCGGTCTCGACCAGCGGCAGGTCCTCGGCAGTCAGCACGGCGACCACCCCGTCGAGCTCCACCGCAGCGCCGGTGCGAATCGACGTGATCATCGCGTGGGCCTCGTGCGCGAGCACCAGCCGGGCGTGCAGGACGCCGGGCACCGGCAGGTCGGCGGCGAACCGGGTCGTGCCCCGAACCTTGGGCTCCGAGTCCCGGCGAGGAGTGGAGACACCGACAGCGCCCATGTCCGTCAACCTAGCAGCGGCGGGCACTCGGTCTCCGTGGGCGACCGGCGACGAGTCCGAAGGCGGCCGTCATACGCTTAGGGCGCGATGACCGATCCCGGCGAATCACCGATCCAGCGGCCGTTCACCGGGATGACGCTTGACCGCGCGATGGCCGAACGCAAGCAACCCGGCCGGGTCAGGCAGCTGCTGGACGAGCCCGGGACGCGGGTGCTCGCGGCGGGCCACGAGGGGGTCCTGATGCGCGACGGGTCGGCCGCTGAGCTGGTCAGAGCGCCGGTGGCCTCCGACGCCGGCTCCGAGCCGATCATGCTCGGTATCGACGATCGGGGCCAGGCGCTGTTCGCGCTCGACCTCGATGCGCTCGACAAGCCCGCCCGCGAGGCGGTGACCGGCGGGGCACAGCTCGTCACGCTGCGCGATGCCGGGGCGGTTCTGCCCCACGCCGAGGCCGGCCTGGCCGCCTACCTCGCGGCGCTGCTCAACTGGCACCGACGCCACCGCTTCTGCGCGAACTGCGGCGCCCGGACGGTCGTCGAGGAGGCCGGCTACGCGCGGCGGTGTGGCCGCTGCGGGGCGCAGCACTTCCCGCGCACCGATCCGGTCGTGATCATGGCGGTCGAGCACGACCGGCGGCTGCTGCTCGGCCGGCGCGCGGTCGCGCCCCCCGGTCGCTACTCGGTCCTCGCGGGCTTCGTCTCGCCCGGCGAGTCCGCCGAGGAGGCGGTGATCCGCGAGGTGCTCGAGGAGTCGGGGATCGTCGCCCGTGATCCCCGGTTCGTCGCGTCGCAGCCGTGGCCGTTCCCGTCCTCGCTGATGCTCGGCTTCGACGCGCGGTCAGACGGCGGCGAGCCCCACGCCCACGACGGCGAGCTCGAGCATGTCGGCTGGTTCGCGCTCAGCGAGGTGCGTGCCGCGCTTGACGGGCGCAACCCGAGCCTGGAGTTGCCACCGAGCATCTCAATCGCGCGCTTCTTGATCGAGCGGTGGGTCGCCCTCCGCGAGGCGTAGGACGGCCGCTGAGCCCTGAGGAGCCGAGCGCGCTGTCTCCATCATGGACAACTCGTGGGTGGCGGTTCGCCCATCCTGACAATTATCTGACAAGTAACTGGGAACAAAGGCTGTCGTGGGTACAGTGAAGCGATGATCGGACTGAGCAAGTGGTGCATCGCTCACCGGCGTTGGGTCGTGGCCGGGTGGGTCGCGATTGCGATCGGAACGACCGTGATTGCCACGGCGGTCGGCCGCCAGTACGCGACCAACTTCAGCCTTCCGGGTACGGAGGCACAGCACGTCACCGATCTCCTCAACAAGGAGTTCAAGTCTCAGAGCGGTGACGTCGACACGATCGTCTGGCAGACGACCAGTGGCACGGTCGCGTCACCGCGTGTGCGCGCGGCGATCACGCCGCTGCTGCAGCGGGTCAGCCGGATGCCGCACGTCGTGAGCGTCGTCAGCCCGTATACGCCCGCCGGTCGGGTCGAGATCTCGCGCGACGGCAAGACCGCGTTCGCGACGATCAACTACGACAAGCGCGCCAACCTGCTCCCCGACGCCACCGGGAAGCCGGTCCTCAACGGCGTCAACGCGATCAAGGTCGCCGGTCTCCAGGTGGCCGCCGGCGGCCAGGTGATCGAGCAGGCCGAGGGCTTCAGCATCGGGCCCGCCACGGCGGTTGGCGGGATCGCCGCGCTGGTCATCCTGCTGCTGACGTTCGGCTCGCTGGCCGCCGCGGGGATGCCGCTTCTCACGGCGGCGCTCGGCCTGATCAGCGGGATTGCGCTCGTCGGCATCGCGACGCACGTCACCGACATGTCGAACGTCGCGCCCGAGCTGGCGATCATGATCGGCCTCGGCGTCGGAATCGACTACGCGCTGTTCATCGTCACGCGGTTCAGAGAGAACTACCGGCGCGATGGCGACGTGAACCACGCGGTGATCAGCGCGATGGACACGTCCGGACGCGCGGTCCTGCTCGCGGGGGCCACGGTCATCATCGCGCTGCTGGGGATGTTCGCGACCGGCGTGAACTTCATGTACGGCCTTGCGATCGCATCCGTGCTCGCCGTGCTGATGGTGCTATCCGCGTCGCTGACCGTGCTGCCGGCGATGCTGTCGCGGTTCGGCGAGAAGATCGCGCGGCCAAGCTACTGGTCGCGGCGCCGCGAGAAGCGCGGCAAGCCCAAGCGCGAGTCCCGGTGGCGCCAGTGGAGCGTGATGGTTCAATCGCATCCCAGGCCGCTCGCCGCCGGCGCGTTGGCGGTGATGCTCGTTTTCCTGATCCCGATGGTCGCGATGCGGCTCGATGCGAGCGATGCCGGCAACGACCCGTCGAACACGAGCACCCATCGCGCCTTCAATCTGCTCTCGGATGGGTTCGGGCCGGGCTTCAACGGACCGCTGCTGGTCGCCGTCGAGCTCCAGGGCCGGCGCCCGGCGGTGGCGCTGCCGCCGATCCGCGCGGCGCTCGCCAGGACCCCGGACGTCGTCACGGTCACGCCCGCGCGTCTGTCGCCCTCGGGGCGCGTGGCGGTGGTCGAGGCCTACCCCGGCTCGGCACCGCAGGCGGCTGCGACCACCGACCTCGTCAACCATCTGCGCCACGACGTGTTGCCGCCGCTCAAACAGAGACTCAAGGTCAATGCGCTCGTCGGCGGCTTCACGGCGGGCTCGATCGACTTCTCCAACGTGCTCGCGAGCAAGCTGCCGCTGTTCATCGGGATCGTGGTCGTGCTGTCGGCGCTGCTGCTGTTCGTGATCTTCCGCTCGCTGGTGATCCCGATTCAGGCAGGTTTGATGAACCTGCTCAGCATCGGAGGCGCGCTCGGCGCGACCGTCGCGGTGTTCCAGTGGGGTTGGTTCTCGGGCCTGCTCGGGATCACGCCCGGGCCGGTCGAACCGTGGATCCCGGTGCTGATGTTCGCGGTCGTGTTTGGGCTGTCGATGGACTATGAGGTGTTCCTGATCTCGCGGGTTCGCGAAGAATGGGTCCGCCACCATGACGCGTCGCGGGCGGTGGCCGACGGGATCGCGTTCACCGGCCGGGTGATCACGGCCGCGGCGGCGATCATGGTGTGTGTGTTCCTGTCGTTCATGCTCGGTGACGAGCGCGCCGTCAAGGAGTTCGGCTTTGGCCTCGCGGCGGCCGTATTCCTCGACGCGGTCGTCGTGCGCTGCGTGCTGTTGCCCGCGGTGCTCGAGCTGCTGGGACCGACGACCTGGTGGCTGCCGCGCGGACTCGACCGCCGGCTGCCGCGGATCCGGATCGAGGGCCATGAGGCGCTCGCCGAGGGAGATGCCGCCCACGCCGGTGCCCAGGCCGTCCAGGAACCCTCGGCGCGAACGCCCGCATAGCGCGGTCATCCAGGCTTTAGGGAGACCCCTACACTGACCCCTTGGCCTACACCGGCCGAGCAGGCGGCCGGCGATGGGTGTCGAAGCAGCGTGTGATCCCTGACCGCTACTCCCGGCGGAGCGGCGGGTTAGGAATGCAAGTGCACGTGATTGTGTCGCGAAGGGGCCAGCACTACAGTCAAATCTCCCCCCGCGCAGCCCGATTTTTTGCTGGGTTGGCGGTATTCGTCGTGCTGTTGACGGCGTCCGCGGGCGCCGCGCGGGCAGTGGCGGCGGGGTCGGCGTCCAAGACCGTCTCCTACCGCGGCTTGACGATGCGCGTCCCGGCGAGTTGGCCCGTCTACAGGCTGACCGCGCGCTCGACCGTGTGCGTGCGGTTCAACCGCCATGCGGTCTATCTCGGGTCACCGGGCAGTCGGCAGCGATGCCCGGCCAACGCGATCGGCCGGACCGAGGCGATCCTCGCCAGACCGGCGGCCGCCGCGCGCGCACAGGCGGGGCTGAGCGCGGGCGCGGTGACCATCTCGCGTCTCGGGGTTCGGGTCACGGCGACGTGGAATCGCCACCCGGGTGTTGTGCGGCGAGCGCTCGGGGTCACGCCTCGCGCGATCGCGAACGCTGCCGGAACGCGGTTCGCATCGATCAGGGCCGGGGCGCTGGCGTTCGCATCCGAGGCCCAAGCCGGAGCGAGCCTCGCGCCCGCGGTGACCGGAACGGTCTACAAGGGCCTCGGCGTCGACGCGTGCGAGGCGCCGAGCAGGTCCCAGATGGAGGCCTGGGGCGCGTCTCCGTATCGGGCGATCGGCGTCTACATCGGCGGCATCAATGCGGGCTGCCCTGACCAGCCGAACCTGACGGCGTCGTGGGTCGCCCAGCAGTGGGCCGCCGGTTGGCACCTGATTCCGACCTACGTGGGGCTGCAGGCGCCGCACGCGTGCGGCTGCACAGCGATCAGCACGAACGGCGCCACCGCCCGCACCGAGGGAACCCAGGCCGCCACCGACGCTGTCACCGACGCGCAGGCGATCGGGATCGGCCCCGGAAACCCGATCTACGACGACATGGAGGGCTACACGCCCAGCACCACCGTGTCGGCGGCCGTGCTGGCCTTTATTTCGGGGTGGACCACCGAGCTGCACGCCGAGGGCTACGGCGCGGGCGTCTACAGCAGCGCCGACTCGGGGATCGTCGACCTCGTGAGCCAGTACGGGACCACCTACCAAGAGCCCGACGACATCTGGATCGCGCGCTGGAACGGGGCCAGGAACACCGCCGATCCGAACGTCCCGAGCGGCGACTGGCCCGCCGGTCAGCGGCTGCACCAGTACGCCGGCGACAACAACGAGACCTTCGGCGGGGTGACGCTCGACGTCGACAACAACTACCTCAACGGCGCGACCGCGTTCGGCGTCGCCGGCCCCGTGCCGCCACCCTCGCTGCGGGTCTCGCCCGCCAGTGACGGGACGATCAAGCTCGCGGCGAGCTGGCCCGGCGGCACCCCCGTGAGCTCCTGGCGCGCCCTGGGCGGCACCTCGCAGACTGTGCTGGCGCCGTTCGGCCAGGCTCGGAGCACGGGCTCGACAACGACGATCTCGGGGCACAGCGCGTTCCCCTACTACGCGGTCGAGGCGCTCGACAGCGGTGGAGACGTGCTCGCGACCTCGGCCACCGTCGCCACCAAGCCCCACCTGGCGCTCTACGGCCACAGCATCTTCGCGCCGGCCCGCGGTCTCATCGGCGTGCCGACAGGATGCTTCACGGGAGCCACCTGCCATGTCGCGCTGACCGTCAAGGCGGGCCGCACGGTCATCGCGACCACCGGGCGCGAGCGGCTCGCGACGACCGCCGGGCTCGTGCACTTCAAGCTCACATCGGCGGCCCGGTCGATGCTGTCGGTGGCACGTGGGCACCGATTGGCGGTGACCGTCGTCGCGCGTGACGCCTCGAACACGAGTGCGACCGCGACGATGAAGCTGATCCCGTTCACGACCAGCGGCGCCGCGCCGCGCCGCCTTCCTGCCTCGACTTCGACGGTGAGGCTGCTCGGCGCGCGTGACTTCGTCTACCGCCGCGCGGTCGGGGGCATCCTGGCCTCGTGCTCCGGTCCTGCGCCCTGCTCGGTGAAGACGAAGATCACGGCCGGCGCGCGCACGATCGCCACTGCCGGCTCTGAGCTGATCGGCGCCAACGAGGCCCGTTATCTGAGCTTCAAGCTGAGCCCCGCGGGCAGATCGCTGCTTGCCGGGGCGGTGGGCAATCAGCTCCCGGTCCGCGTGGCGCTGACCAACGCCGGCACGACGACCCAGGGGGCGATCGTGCTGACCAGCTTTAGCTGAGCGGGATTCGCCGGTCCGGCCGTTAGGGTCCGCTCGGCGCGCCGATGCCGATCTTCCTCGCCGTCCGCAACCTGATCCTGCGTCCCAACCGGTACCGCGAGTTGGCACTGATCGGGCTCGCGCTCGCGATCGTCGTGATCGGAGCCGCGCTGTTCTCGCTCACTGAGCACATCAGCTTCGGCTTCGGTCTGTACTGGGCGATCACCACCGCGACGACCGTCGGCTACGGCGACGTCACGCCTCACAACACCGCCGGGCGGGTGATCGCCACCGGCGTGATGCTGACCACGATCCCGATCATCGCAGCCGTCTTCGCCCTCGTCGCGGGTGCCTCCGCACTCGCCCGCATCCGGAGGATCCTCGGAATGGAAGCGCACCTGCCAAAAGAGCCCTACACGCTCGTGCTCGGCGCGCTGGTGGTGCTCGACCGTCTCGCGGGGAAGTAATCGGGCGCTGTCCGAGCCCGGAACTGATCGGGCGCTATCCGAGTCCCATGTGGGTTCCGGCGTCGGCGAGCACCGCGCGCAGGCCACGCGCCATCTCGTCGATCTGGGCGGCGTCGGCGATCAGCGGCGGCGCGATCTGAAGCACCGCGTCGCCGCGGTCATCGGGCCGCGCGATCAGCCCCGCCTCGCGCAGCCGCCGCGGCAGGAAGCCGCGCAGCAGCTTCTCGCGCTCGTCGGCGTCGAACCGCTTGTCCGGTGACCCGGCCGCCAGCTCGAACGCCCAGAAGAACCCGGCGCCGCGGACGTCGACGACGATCGGCAGGTCCAGCAGCTCCTCCTCGAGGCGTGCCTGCAGGTGGGGCTCGAGATTGCGGACGTTGTCGAGGATCCCGTCGCGCTCGAAGATCTCGAGGTTCTTGAGCGCGACCGCCGCGGCGACCGGGTGGCCTCCGAACGTGATCCCGTGCATCAGCGTGTTGTGCGATTCGTACAGCGGCGCGGCGACCTTGTCGGACACGAGCACGGCGCCCATCGGCATGTAGGCCGAGGTCAGCCCCTTGGCCACCGTGATCAGGTCCGGCTCGGCGTCATAGCGCTGGGAGCCGAACCACTCGCCCAGCCGCCCGAAGCCGCAGATCACCTCGTCTGCGATCAGCAGGATCCCGTGCTGGTCACAGATCCTGCGCAGCCCGGGCCAGTAGCCGGGCGGTGGCGTCAGGCAGCCGCCGGCATTCTGGACCGGCTCGGCGATGAAGACCGCGATCGTCTCGGGCCCCTCCTCGGCGATCACTTGCTCGACCTCGGCCAGCAGGGCCGCCGTCAGCTGCTCGCCCTGCAGCCCGTCGACCGGGCGGAATTGGTTGGTCCAGGCGACGTGGCGGACGTCGATCGCCGGCTCGCCGAACGGCTCCTTGAGCCCGGGCACGCCGGTGAACGAGAGTGCCCCGAGCGTGACACCGTGATAGGCGCGATCACGCGCGATCGCCTTCGTGCGCTGCGTGTCGCCGCGGCTGTTGTGGTAATGGCGCACGAGCTTCCAGGCGGCCTCGACCGACTCCGAGCCGCCCGAGGTGAAGAATGCGCGATTGATGTCGGGCGGGGCGATCTCGGCGATCTTGTCGGCGAGCTTGATCGCCGGCGGGTGCGCGGTGCCCCAGTTGGTGCCGAACGGGAACTTGGTCAGCTGCGCGCTTGAGGCGGCCGCCATCTCCTCGCCGTACGAGTAGCCGATCTGGGCGCAGAACAGGCTCGAGAGCGCATCAAAGAAGCGGTTGCCCTCGATGTCGAACACGTACGGGCCCTCGCCACGCTCGAGCACGAGCAGGTTCTCGCCCTCCGGGCCGAGATCGCCGTTGCGCGCGAAGTGCAGCAGCAGGTGCTCGTGGGCGCTGCGCAGCAGCTCCGTGGGATCGGCTGGGGGGCTCAGTGCCATGCTCGGTCCACCTCCATCTGGCTTGTCGGCTCAGACCATCCTCGCATGCGGTCGGGGTTCCGCAAGTAGCGACTCGAACAGCAAAACTGGTCGCAGAGGCCAAAAATGCCGTTCGAGTGGGGGCAACCGCTTCGTCGCGGCGCGTCCGACAGGCTCAGCGGGCGAGACCGTACCGGTCAAGGGCCTGCAGCAGCCGCGGTCCCGGGAGCGCGTGGGCCGTGATCCCGTCGCGCCCGGTCATCGTCTCCGCGCCGAGGATCGCGTTGACGATCGCCTCCTCAGTCGACTCGACGACCGCGTCGAACAGGGGCGTGATGTAGGCGTCCGAGAGCATCTGCACGGGCACCGCAACCGTGCCTCGTTCGCCCGGATCGCCGGCCACCATGCCACGGTTACCGGTCGCGAAGCAGAAGAAGATGTCTCCGCTCGTGTGCTCACCGACCCCGCCGGTCCGCGCGACGCCGAGCCCCGACCGCTGCGCCAGGCGGTCGCACTGCATCGGCAACAGTGGCGCGTCGGTGGCGACGATGATGATGATCGAGCCCGAGCCGCCGACGGCCTCGTCCGGGTCATCGGGCACGGGGATCTCGTCGGGGCCGATCTCGCGCCCGACCGGCGCGCCGTTGACCGTGAAGCGCTCGCGCCGGCCGTAGTTGGCCTGTACGAGCACGCCGACGGTGAACCCGCCGTCGTCCTGGGCGACCACGCGCGACGCCGTGCCGATCCCGCCCTTGAACTGATGGCAGATCATTCCGGTGCCACCCCCGACGCCGCCCTCGCCGACGGGCCCGTCGGAGGCCGCGGCAAGCGCTTGGCCGACGTGCTCGGGCTTGACGTGGAAGCCATTGGCGTCGTTGAGCGTCCCGTCCCAGGTTTCGCCGACGACCGGCAGCGACCAGAAGAACCGCGCCTGATCGCCGCGCTCTGCCACCTGGTGGGCGATCATCCCGTCGCGAACGACGCCGACGCTGTGGGTGTTGGTGAGTCCGATCGGCGTCGTCAGCAGTCCCGTCTCGCGGACCAGCTCGAGCCCCGTCAGCTCGCCGTTGCCGTTCAGCCGATGGCACCCCGCGAACACCGGCTGCTCCCAGATCGGCTCGGGCGGAATGATCATCGTCACCCCGGTCCTGATCGGACCCTGCCCGATCTTCAGCGGCCCTTCGCCCTCGATCACCGTGCAATGGCCGACGCGCACTCCGGGCACGTCCGTGATCGCGTTCAGTTCGCCAGGCGTTCCCCGGCCAATCTCGATCCCAAAATCCCGAGCCCGCATCTACCGCCCTCCTCGTGTTGGTGCAGTGCGCACCGGATTTAGCAACGCCGATGCGATATTCGCGTGCCGGGTCGCGGCCGTCCAGTCGGTTCTCTGACAGACGCGTTTTCCGCGCTCGCCGCTTGCAGGGACTCGATCTCTGGCTGTTAGGGTCCGCGCCATGGGGCTCACCGACGCCGAGCAACGGGTCTGTGAGGCGATCGAAGCCGGACGCGACGAGCTCGTCACGCTCGCATCGGACCTGATCGCGTTCGACACCACCGCACGTGATGTGGGTGACGCGGCACGCGAGGAGCGTCCGCTCCAGGAGTACCTCGCGCAGCGGCTGACCTCGGCCGGATGCGAGGTCGACCTGTGGGAGCCCGACGCCGACGCGATGGCCGGCCGGCCGCTGGTCCCGCCGGGGCTGGACTTCGCCGGACGGCCGCAGCTGATCGCGACGCGCCGCGGCGGAGCCGGCGGCCGTTCGCTGCTGTTCAACGGCCACATCGATGTCGTCTCGGCCGAGCCGCGCAAGGCGTGGACCAGCGAGCCGTTCGCACCCGAGGTCCGCGAGGGCAATCTCTACGGGCGCGGGGCCTGTGACATGAAGGGCGGCGTCGCGTCGATGGTGTTCGCCGCCGAGGTGCTCGCTTCGCTGGGTGTCGGGCTCGCCGGTGACCTGATCGTCGCGACCAACACCGACGAGGAGTCATCGGGCGCCGGCGGCACCGCGCTGGTCGACCGCGGGCTGCGGGCCGATGCCGGGATCGTCACCGAGCCGACCGGGTTTGCGGTCTGGATTGCGTGCCGGGGCTCCGAGTACGGGGTGATCCGCGTTCCAGGGCGGCCCGGACACGCCGAGGTCAGACAGCCATCGTGGCGGCAGGGCGGCGCCGTCAACGCGATCGAAAAGGCCGGCTTCGTGCTCGAGGCGATCGCGTCGCTGCGGCGGGAGTGGGCGAACCGTGACGGGCTCGACCACGCGCTCCTGTCCAAGCCGGACCTTCTGCCGACGATGGCGCGCAGCGGCGAGTGGCCGGTCACCTACCCGGCCGAGTGCGCGTTGACGATCGCGGTCATGTTCCTGCCGTCGCAGGCCGACGAGACCGGCTGGGGGGCCGACGTTCGCCGCGAGGTCGAGCGGTGGATCGCGACCGAGTCCGCGCGCGACGACTGGCTCGCCGAGCACCCTCCGGTGATCGAGTGGTGGCCCAACGCGGTGATGCCGTTCGAGATCCCCGAGTCCGAGCCGATCGTCGCGACCGCGCTCGCCGCGACCGCCGACGTGGGCTCTCCGGGATCGCTCTCCGGGCTCGACTCGTGGTACGACGGCGCCACGCTGACCCAGCTCGGCGCGGCTCCCTGCATCGGCTACGGCCCGCCCGGGTTCGACTCCGACGGCGTCAGCCGCGCGCACGCGATCGATGAGCACGTCCCGATCGACGGGCTCGTCGCCTGCGCCCAGGGGCTGGCGGTCTCGGCGATGCGGCACTGTGGCCTGGCCTGACGCGGGCTTGACGCGGCCCTGACGGGTGGACTCAGGCGACGAGGATCGCGGTCAGCGCCTCGCGCGCCAGCCGGCAGGTTCGCAGCGACTCGGTCGCGGCGACCGTCGCCGTCCGCGGCACGTCGTGCATGACCGCGATCTCCCCAAACGCGTCACCCGGCAGCAGCTCGCCGACGTGCGTGCCCTCGACGGTCGTCTCGGCGGGCACGACCAACACCGGCGCGGTCGATGACCTCGAGGGGCTCGCCGACCTGGCGGCCGCCGAGGCGGGCGGGTTGCACGTCGACGGGGCCTACGGCGCGCCGGGCGCGCTGTGCCCGGCCGGCCGCGAGGTCCTCGCCGGCCTCGAACGCGCCGACTCGCTCGTGCTCGACCCGCATAACTGGCTGTTTCTCCCGTATGACGTCGGCTGCCTGTTCGTGTCCCGCCCCGGGGTGCTGGCGGGCGCGTTCAGCATGCGGCCCGAGTACGTGGCCGACGTCAGGACCGGCACCACCAATGTCAACTTCGGGGACCGCAGTCCCGAGTTGACCCGGCGCTCGCGGGCGCTGAAGCTGTGGCTGATGCTCCGGGTCTACGGCGCCGGCCGTATCCGGGAGGCGATCGAGCGCACGATCGGGCTCGCCGAGCATGCCCAGCGCGTGCTCGACTCCGACCCGCGCTGGGAGGTCGTCACCCCGGCACAACTCGGGATCATCACGTTCACTCGCGCCGGCTGGACCGAGCAGGACCACCGGGAGCGCGCAGCGGCGCTTGCGGCGAGCGGCTACGCGGTCGTGACCAGCACGGTGCTGCAGGGCCGCTCGGTGTTACGCCTGTGCACGATCAACCCGCGCACGACCGAGACGGATATCGAACGGACGCTCGAGCGCCTGGCTGGCTCTCAGTAGCGGGGTCGCCCGCGCACCCCCGCCTTCGTGCACAAGGTGGCAAATCTGGCCGGCCACCGTCGATTTGCCACAGGATGCACGCTCAGCGTGCGGTTTGCGGAAAATCAGCCCGGCGCCGCGCGATTTGCCACGTTTTGCATGGCTCGCCCGCGCGCGGGTACGAGCACGACCGGCGCTCCGGCGGAGCGGGGCTTTGAATCCCGCCGTCAGGCAGCGCCGATCCGCGACTCGTGGCCCGCCCACTCCCGGTCGCGCAGTACGAACTTCTGCACCTTGCCGGTCGACGTCTTGGGCAGCGCCGTGAACACGACCGAGTCCGGGCACTTGTAGTGAGCCAGGCGGTCGCGGCAGAAGTCGATGATCTCCTGCGGGTCCGCGTCGGCGCCCTCGTTCAGCGTCACGAAGGCCTTCGGGCGCTCGCCCCAGTGCTCGTGCGGGATCCCGATCACCGCGCACTCGAGCACCGCCGGGTGGGCGACGATCGTCTGCTCGACCTCGATGCTCGAGATGTTCTCGCCGCCGGAGATGATGATGTCCTTGCCGCGGTCGCGCAGCTCGATGTTGCCGTCGGGATGCCAGACCGCCAGGTCACCTGAGTGAAACCAGCCGCCGGCGAACGCCTTGGCGGTCGCGGCCTCGTCCTCGAAGTAGCCGCTCATCACGATGTTGCCGCGCATCACGACCTCGCCCATCGTCTGACCATCGCGCGGGACGTCATTCATCTCATCGTCGACGACCCGGACCAGATCGGACGAGATGTACGCCTGGCCCTGGCGGGCAAGCGTCCTCGCCCGCTGCTCGAGCGGCAGCTCGCGCCACGCCGGCTGATCGGGCGCGACCGTCGTCGGCCCGTAGGTCTCGGTCAGCCCGTACACGTGGACAACGCGGAAGTTGAGCTCGCCCATCCGCGCGAACAGCGTCGGGGAGGGGGGAGCGGCGGCGACCATCACCGTCACCGGGGTCTCGAGACGGTGGGCCCGCGGGTGGTTGATCACCACCAGCTGGACCGTTGGCGCGCCGTTGTAGTGAGTCACGCCCTCGCTGTCGATCATCTCCCAGATCCGGTCGGCATCGATCGCACGCAACGCGACGTGACACGCCGCGACGGAAGTGACAGCCCACGGGAAGCACCAGCCGTTGCAATGGAACATCGGCAGCGTCCACAGGTACACCGAGTCGGTGCCCATCCCGGTCAGGATCACCTCGTTGAGCGCGTTCAGGTACGCGCCGCGGTAGGTGTACTGCACTCCCTTCGGGCGCCCGGTCGTGCCCGAGGTGTAGTTGATCGAGATCGTCTCCTCCTCGTGCTCGAGCTGGCTGGGAGGCATCTCGGGCGAGGCGCTCGCGAGCAGCTGCTCGTACTCGCTCCCGGCGCCGCCACCGGCGGTGTATCGGATCACCTCGAGGTCGCCGAGGTCCTGGTCGGCGATCACCGGCTCGAGCTCAGAGTCGACGAGCAGGTAGCGGGCGCCGCAGTGGCCGAGGATGTACCCGACCTCGGGGCCGGCGAGCCGGTTGTTGATCGCGACCAGGATCCCGCCCGCCGCCGGGACGGCGAAGTGGGCCTCGAGCATCGGAGCGGAATTGAACAGCAGGGTCGCGACGCGGTCACCCTTCTGGAGCCCGGCGGCTCGCAGCGCGTTGGCCAGCCGCCACGAGCGCTCGGCGAGCTGTGCATAGGTGAAGCGCTGCTCGGCGTCGATGACCGCGACCCGCTCGGGATACATGTACGCGGCTCGTACCAGGAAGTCGACTGGATTGAGCTCGGTGCGAAACACCTTCGTATCGGGGTGCCCATCGGTCATCGTAAGTCCCCCTAGGGTTGGAAGTTCACAGCTCCTGTGGGCTCCAGCAGGACCCCCGGATTCATGATCCCTGCCGGGTCGAGCTCGGCCTTGGCAGCACGCAGCGCGCCGGCGAACAGTTCCGGCACCTCGCGTAGGTATGCCCGACGATGATCGCGACCGACCGCATGGTGATGTGTGATTGTGCCCCCATTGGAGATGATCGCCTCGGAGGCCGCGAGCTTGATCTCGTCCCACTGTTCGAGCTCCTGGCCCGCGCGGCCGGGCGCGTAGACCGAGTAATACGGAGCGGGTCCGTCGGGATAGACGTACGCGAACCGGCATGAGACCGCGCCGGCGCCGCAGACCTCCGTAACCGCGCGCTGGGCCGCGCCGAGAACGCGCTCGTGGAAATCGTCGAACCGGTCCCAGGTGACGGCCGTCTCGAATGTCTCGTGCACGAACCCGAGTTGGGCGAACGCGTCGCGCAGGTGCGGGCCGCGCAGGAACGCCGCCCGCCAGATCGCGGCGGCGTCGTCCTCGGCCTCGCGGACTTGGCCTCCATGTTCAGCGCAGATCTCGAGAGCGCGCGCGATCCACGGCTCGAGCGGGTGGTCACCGGATTCGAACCCGAGCACGAGGATCGCGTGCGAGCCGTCGCCGCTGCCCGACAGCAGCGCCTCGTCGTGACCGAGCAAACGGCAGTTGCTCGGGTTCAGTCCCGACTGCGCGACGCCTCGGGTGGCCTGCACCGCGTCGGCGAAGTTCTGAAAGTAGACCGACGCTCCCGCGCGGTAGCGCGGCCGCGGTTGCAGGCGCATCCACGCCTCGCAGATCACGCCGAGGGTTCCCTCCGAGCCGCAGAACAGCCGCTCGGGAGCGGGACCGGCGCCGGAGGCGGGCAGCCGTCGGGTCTCGAGCAGCCCGCTCGGCGTGACGACGCGGACCGCCTCGACGAACTCGTCGATGTGTGTGTGCAGCGTCGCGAAGTGACCCCCGGCGCGCGTCGCGATCCACCCTCCCAGGGTTGAGTGCTGAAACGACTGCGGGAAGTGGCGGAGCGTCAGCTCGTGCGGGCGCAGCTGCGCCTCGAGCGCCGGGCCCTCCGTCCCGGCCGCGATCCGCGCGGCGCGGGAGACGGCGTCAACCTCGAGCACTCCGGCGAGACTCCGCATGTCGACGCTGACCGCGCCGCTGTACCCGTCACCCACGTCGGCCTCCACGCCCCCCACGACGCTCGATCCGCTCCCGTACGGGATCGCCGCGGCACCCACGTCGCTGCACCACTCGAGAATCGAGAGCACGTCGCGCTCGTCGCGTGGGAATGCGACCACGTCCGGCGCGTTGTCGAAGTCGCGGCGCATCGCGCGGATCAGATCGCGGATCGACTTGCCGTAAGTGTGCGCGGCGCGCTCGTACGGATCGTCGGTAAGCCGGTCCGCGAGCGACGCCGGTGGGCTCAGGCGCGGCGGCGCCAGGTCGAGCTCGTCGAGAGTCGGGGGCTCGCGGACCCGGATCCCGTCGCCGCCGAAGCGCTCGGCGTAGGTCCGGCCCAGTCCGATGATCTCGGTGGAGCTGAGGCCCTCGTCCTCCTGGCCCCAGCCCCAGAACTTGCGCCTTGCCAACGCTATGCCGCCGGCGCCTTGACCGAAGCGACGAAGCCGCGCACGTCGGCCGCCGGCTCGGAGTAGGCGTCCCCGAGGGCGGTCTCGATCGCGCCCATGTACTCCGTTGCCCAGCCAGGGAAGTCGTAGTCGATCGCGCGCAGGAACTCGAGCGTCGCCGCCAGCCGGATGTCGGCGATCGACGGGTGGTCGCCGCCGATGAACGGTCGGCCCGCGAGGAAGAACTCGTGGTACGCCTCGAGCGGCATCGCGAGCGCCGCGACGGCCTCGCGCTGCGCCTGCGCCTTGAGCTCGTCGTCGGCCTCGGACGAGCCGACCTCGCCCGGGTACTGCGGAAAACCGAGCGTCGGATAGGTGGCGCGTGCGACGAGCGGGTACATGGTTCCGATCAGGTAGAACATCGCGCTGTCGACCATCGCCCGCTGCGCGGGATCGGCCGGGTAGAACTGGGTCAGCCCGTGCTTGTTGCATAGGTACTGCATGATCGCGCAGCTCTCCCACAGCGAGCCGCGCGGGAGACCCTCCTCTTCGAGCAGCGGCGTCAGGTCGGCCGGGTCCTTGGCGAGGAACTCGGGCGTGCCCTTCTTGCCCCACATGTCGATCTCGTCGAACTCGAGCCCCGCGGCCCGGACGAAGATCCTCACGCTCAGGTTGTTGACGCTCGGCTTGAGGATGCTGAGCGTGTTTGCGGCCATGTGACTCCTCCTTCGTGTCTGTGACGCTGGTGCTTGTATGGGTCCTTCGGCGACCGGTCCTCCGACAGCGATCCGCGCGAGCGCGTCGTCAGCGCCTCGATCGCGTCGGCGAGGTGGACCTGGTCGATGTTGTAGTCGCCCCGCGCCGACGCGGAGCCGGTGCGCCTCGAGCAGCACGTCGGCGTGCGTGAACCCGTGCGGCGGCTCGAACCGGTACGAGGCGAGCTCGATCAGCAGGCCGAGCGGATCCTTGAAGTAGATCGAGTCCATGAACCCGCGGTCCTTGACGCCGCTGTGGCGGATGCCCGCGCTCGTCGAGGCGCTCGACCGCCTGGTGGAACGTCGCCTGCGAGACGGCGAACGCGAGGTGGTGGACGCAGCCCGGGTCGGTCGGCGTGCGCTCGGCGTCGGGGACGCGATCCTCGTTGGTGAAGATCGTGATCAGGCGGCCGTCGCCCGGGTCGAAGTACAGATGGCTCTCGGACGCGTTGTCGAGATTCGGCTGCTCGAACACGAACGGCATCCCGAGCATGCCCTCCCAGAAGTCGATCGACGTCTGCCGGTCGGCGCCGACGATCGTGATGTGGTGGACGCCCTGGCTCTGAAGCTTTCGCACTGAGCCGCCTACCTCGTCGACGAGTTTGGACTTGTACTCGCTTCGCTGCAAGCTCCCCCACGGCACGAGTTCGATCTCGGTCTGGACGATCAGTTACTCCGGAGCCTCGCGCGGATCGCGTCGGCGAGCGCGGCCTCGCGGCCGCTCCCTCCGCGAGCTCGACGCTCACCGGCACCGGCGGCTCCTGCTTGACCCCCGGTGCCCGCGGCCTGACGAGGATCGCGCCGCTGACGCTCGGCGCAAACGAGCCCACGACCTCGCGCACCGCGGACGGAAACACGTTCACGCCGCGCACGATCAGCATGTCGTCGGTCCGCCCGATGCAGCGGATGCGAGGACTCGTCCGACCGCACGCGCAGGGCGTGGCCGAGACGTCGACGTGATCGCGCGTCCGGAACCGCAGCAGCGGCGCGGCGCGCTGGCGCAGGTGGGTGAGGACGAGCTCGCCGCGCGCACCGTCGTCGAGCTCGAGCGGCGCGCCGGTCGCCGGATCGATCAGCTCGGGGTGGACGAAGCCGCGCGCTCCGAGGTGCATCCCGTCCTGTTGCTCGCATTCACCCCACAGCGAGACGCCGATGTCACCGATCCCCATCGCCTCGGTCACCTTCGCTCCCCACCCGTGCTCGAGCCGCGCCCGGAACGCCGGCTCGCCGCCGCCCGGCTCACCGGCGACGAGCACCCGCTCCACGCTGCCGGCGCGCAGGTCGACGCCGCGCTCAGCCGCGGCCATTCGACCAGGTAGGCGGCGTACGAGGGCGTCAGCACCGCGGCCTGCGGGCTGAGCCGCTGCACCGCGGCGATCAGGCGGTCGGTGTTGCCGGTGCCGACGGGTATGTGGCACAGCCCGATGCGGTCGAATGACGCGAGTGCCGCGCCGGCAACGAACGGCCCGGCGTTGTATGAGGAGACGATCCGCTCGCCGGCGCTCACTCCGGAAGCGGCGTAGCTTCGGGCCGAGCCGGTGATCCAGTTGTCGAGATCACCCGCGGTCAGCGGGATGAAGCTCGGCTCGCCGGTCGTGCCACTGGTCGAGTAGATCCGCACGAGCTCCGATTCGGCCGCACACAAGTGATTGCCGATCGGGTTGTCGTCCGTGCAGGTCGCCTTCAGCTCGCGTTTCTCGGTCAGCGGGAGCTGAGCGATCTCGGCCAGGCCGCCGGCGTCGCGCGCGGATCGAACGCCGGCTTCGGTGAGCTTGGCGCGATAGAAGGCCGAGCGTTGCAACAGGTACTCGAGCTGTGCGCGGTAGGCGCCGTCGTCATGCTCGCGCTGGGCCGACCAGGGGCGAGTCTCGACCTCGGGGTCGACGATCATCCCGGCTCCCGCTCGCCCGGGCGTTCGTACTCGAGCGCCTGTTCGGCGGCCGAGGCCATCAGAAATCCGACTGGAAGCTCCTGCTCCTCAGCGAGGTGGGCGAGGAGCCCCGCGGTCCGGGCGAGGATTGGCACCGCTTTGACCGCCGCCGCTGCGAAGCCGAGGTCGAGCATCACCGCGGCGATCGGCATCGACACGTTCATCGTCAGCGGCCGGCCCCAGGCCTCGGCGACGGCCTCGCGCAGAGAGCGGGCGAGCACCACGTGCGCGCCGCCGGCTCCACGCGCGTCGGCGAGCTCGAGAATCCGCTCGGCACGGGGGTCGAGCGGACGGTGGACCGGATGACCGAAGCCCGGCATCTTCTCGCCCGAGGCCCTGATCTCGCGCGCGATCTCGCCGGCGACCTCGTCCGGCCCGCGAGCTCCGGCGGCGACCTGGTTCTGCGCGCGCTCGAGCAGCCGTGCGCACTCCTCGGCGGTGCCGAGGATCACCGGGCCGCACCCGAGGATCCCCGCCGCGACCGCTCCCTGGAGGGAGCCCGGGTCGGCGGCAAGCGTCATCCGGGCAGCGACGTTGGTCGGCATCATCCCGTGCTCGGCGATCGCGACCAGCAGCAGATCCAGGAAGAAGCGCTGCTGCTCGTCGGGCTCGCTGCCGGTCAGCAGCAGGTGGAAGTACTCGGTGAAGCTGAGCCGGCCCATCAGATCGCCGCACAGGTCACGCCCCCGAACCTCGACGTGGTCGGGGTAAGCCTGGCTGATGTGGGTGATGCGCTGCCCCTGACTACCGATCTGCATACCGCCGCCGGACGCTTTGTTTTCCCGCCGGCATCATCGACCCGACGCTAGGCACCGCACCCGCGGCTGTCAAGGGTGAGGGTGCGCTATCGCTCGACCCTTTGCGCGGTGGACGCCTAATCGTACTCCTGGTCCGTTGGGGTCGGCCACCGCTGCGGTGTACCGTCTCAAAGATGCCGAACACCTCCGGACAGGACTCCGAGTCTCCATCTGAGCTGATCGACGCAAGGATCAAAGAGCTGGGGGACTGGCGGGGCGAGACCCTCTCCAGGCTCCGTGGCTTGATCAGGCAGGCCGATCCCGAAGTGGTCGAGGACTGGAAGTGGAAGAAGGCTTCCAACCCCGGTGTCCCGGTGTGGTCTCACAACGGCATCATCTGCACCGGTGAGACTTACAAGAGCGTCGTGAAACTCACCTTCTTCAAGGGGGCCTCGGTGGACGACCCGTCGGGACTGTTCAACTCGAGCCTCGAGGGCAACACGCGGCGCGCAATTGACGTCGGCGAGGGCGAGGAGATCGACGAGAAGGCTTTCGTGGCTCTGATTCGCGCCGCCGTCGGCCTGAACGAGTCCTCGTCGCGATAGCGCTCACGCGCACCGAAACGCGATTTCGATCGGTGCGCTCGCGCGCGCTGCTCGCGATCGCGCTGACCGTCGTCTTCTACGTGCTGGCGATCGTGACGGCGATCCTGCTGATCGCAGGGCCGATCGCCCTGTGGTTGATCACGCACGTCGGAAACATCTTCTTGACGATCGCGATGATCGGCGCCGGGTTCGCGATCCTGCGGTCGATCATCCCGGCGTTCCACTCGCTCGAGCCGCCCGGGACAGAGCTGTCGAGAGATGAGCAGCCCGAGCTTTACGGGCTGCTTGACGAGGTCGCCGCAGCGCTCGGAGACGACGGCCCTGACGACGTCTACCTGGACCTGGAGCTAAACGCGGGAGTACGCCAGCGGGGGAGGCCGACGGTCGATGTTGGTCGGCCTGCCGTTGCTCGCGATCCTCGACCGGGACGAGCTGCGCGCCGTCATCGCCCACGAGCTTGGCCACTACGTAGGGGGAGACACTCGCTTTGAGGCGTGGATTTGGCGGTTGCGCGTCGCGGTGCTACGGACAGTCGCCGCGTTGATGCACACCAAATCGAAGGTCCGCCGGGCTGCCGGCCTGCCCTTCATGGCCCACGGCGCGCTGTTCATGCGGATGACTAATGCGGTCAGCCGCCAGGCCGAGTTCGACGCAGACGCGATCTCGGCGCGAGTCGCATCGCCCGCTGCCGCCGGTCGCGCGCTGGTCCGGCTTGCCGCGCTGCAGTCCGTGGTCCGGGACTACCTGGACGATGATCTGGCACCGCTCGTCGACGCAGGGCGACTACCCCCGGTCTCGAAAGGACTAACCGAGCTTGTGCGCGGTGCGGAGCTCGCGCCTGCGCTCGACGAGGTCGTCAGCGCGGACCCAGACGAGCTCGAACCGGATCCGTACGACAGCCATCCGACCGTGCGTCAGCGACTCGAGGCGCTCGGCGAGCCGGTCGACCGGACGATCCCCCCGATCCCCGAGCAGCCCGCGTCCGCGCTGCTGCACGGTGTCCGTGAGCTCGAATGGCAGGTGATCGCGCATGTGACCGACCTCAAGCGCGAAGACTTCGAGGCGGTCGGGTGGGAGCAGGCCGGCGAGGTGCTCGTGCCCGGACAACGCGCGCTGGCCGATGAGCTGGGTGCGATGGTCGTGAGCGATGAGACGGTCGGCGACGCTGGACAGATGGCGAGCGAGTTCAACGGCAAGCCGGGGGGCGACCTCCCGCGCGAGATCTGGGCAAAGCGCAAGGCCGTCCGCGCCAGGGTTGGCGAGTCAGACACGCCGGTCCCCGATCGCCGGATCGATCTGCTCGTGGTCCATGTTCTGGCGGCGATGGTGATCGTGGCGGCGGCCGACGCCGGGGCCAGGGTGACGGCGCTACCGGGACAGCCGATCCGGGTTTGGGCACGCGGCCACAGCGTCGACCCGCATCCCGATCTCGCCGAGCTGGCCAGCGGTACCGAGCCCGTCGGGCGGTGGCGGGAGCTGATCGCCGCGATGGGGCTGACGGACGTGCCGCTGGCGGTGAGGCCGGCTTCCGGCGAGAGCTGACGAGGATCGTCAGCGCTGACCGGCGCTAGCCGCAGGTCTGGAGAGGTGGGCTGATCGTCAACGGGAGCGGGCCGCCCTGAGCCGCTCGAGGCTGGATGGCGGCCACAGCTCCCGGGTGTCGTAGTAGACCTCAAACGCGGGGGTCTGCGGAGGCAGCTCGACCCACTCGACCTTCGAACGGGTGAAGATGTGAACGTCAGGGGTGACCTTCCGCGGCTCGTCGAGCGTCCCACCGCGGACGAACCACACCGCCTTTGAGCTGTACTCGCTGAAGACCGCGACCTGGCAGTCGGGACAGCGAAAGATCCGCTGCGTGCTGCCGTCGTCGCGGGGCACCTGCACCGATTTGGGAGTGCCCCGCAGCAGCTCCACGCGGTCGGACTCGATCAGCAGGTTGATCGCGAACGCGCTGCCGGTCTGGCACTGACAGTTCAGGCAGTGACAGCAGTGAACGAACATCGGCTCGGCGGCAAGCCGGTAGCGGACCGCGCCGCAGGCGCACCCGCCCTGATGCTCGGCGGTCATGGCGCGGCATCGTACAGCGGCGACGCACGCCACGATCAAGGCCGAGCAGCCAAGGCCCGGCGCTGGATAGCCTCCAACGGGATGGACTTCGGAATCGGATACTTCCCCACCCACGACGCCGTCGGCCCGGGCGAGATCGCGCGCCTGGTTGAGGCCCGCGGCCACGAGTCGCTGTTCTTCGCCGAGCACACGCACATCCCGGCCAGCCGCGAGAGCCCGTACCCGGGTGGCGGCGAGCTGCCGCGCAAGTACAGCCACTGCTACGACCTGTTCGTCGCACTGACCGCCGCCGCCGAGGCGACCTCGCGGCTTCGGATCGGAAGCGGCATCTGCCTGGTGATCGAGCGCGACCCGATCACGACCGCCAAGGAGGTGGCCTCGATCGACCACCTCTCCGGCGGCCGGTTCGAGTTCGGTGTCGGCGCCGGCTGGAACCGCGAGGAGATGGGCAACCACGGCACAGACCCGCGCACGCGGATGCGCGTGTTCCGCGAGCGGATCGAGGCGATGAAGGCGATCTGGGCCCAGGACGAGGCCAGCTACAAGGGCGAGTTCGTCAACTTCGACCGGATCTGGTCATGGCCCAAACCGCTGCAACGGCCGTATCCGCCGATCCTCGTCGGTGGCCTGGGGCCGACGGTCATCGACCGCGTGCTCACGTTCGGCGACGCTTGGTTTCCGAACTACCAGCCCGATAAGCTCGCCGAGCGCTCAGCCGAGCTGCAAGCGCGCGCCGACCGGCCGATCGACCTGATGGTGATCAGTGCCCCGGCCGACGCGGCGGGGCTCGAGAAGATCCGCGCCGCAGGCGCCCGGAGAGCCGTACGCTGGATTCCGTCGGCAGGGCCCGCGGTCGTCAACGCGGAGCTGGACCGGTGGGAGTCGGCGATCGCCGAGTTCACCGGCGAGCGCTGACCCCGACACGGTGGACGCCGACGCGGCTCGAGCGAGGTTCGCCGCCGCCAGGGTCGCGACGCTGGCGACCGCCGATCGCAACGGCCGGCCGCACGTCGTCCCGGTCGTGTTCGCCGTGGCGGGTGACACCATCTACACCGTCACGGACGCCAAGCGCAAGCGTACGACGGCGCTGCGAAGGCTCGAGAACGTGCGCGAGAACCCGGCTGTCGCGCTGCTTGTCGATCATTACGACGACTCAGATTGGGACGCGCTCTGGTGGGTGCGCGCCGACGGAGACGGGCGGGTGCTCGATCCGGAAGACGCCGAGGCCCGACGGGCGATCGCGCTGCTGGCGCAGCGTTACCCGCAGCAGCGGGCGCTGGGATCGGTGCTGGCCATTGACGTGACGCGCTGGAGCGGCTGGACGTCGACCTAACGGCCGGACTGACCCGGGCCGACCGCCGCGGCTGCTACTGATCTTCGGGGCCTTTCGCCGCGGCCGGCCGGTTGGGGCGGGGACCGAACCGAGATGTATCTGCCCGCCGCGATATCGCTCTCGCCCGAGACATTCATGGCGATCGCCGCCGCCTCGGCCGTCGGCGGCACGGTCGGGACGCTGGTCAAATTCCGCGGGTTCGGCGTTCCGGCGGTGGTGGTCGAGCTGCTGCTCGGAGTCCTGATCGGACCGCAGGTGCTCGGCCTTCACGTCAGCCCGTTCGTGAGCTTTTTCGCCGATCTCGGGCTCGGGATGCTGTTCTACTTCGCCGGCTACGAGATCGACCCCGGGCGGATCCGCGGCAAGCCGCTCGGGCTCGGGGTGATCGGGTGGGGTCTGTCGCTGGTGCTCGCGTACACGATCGGCGGCGCTCTGGCGGCGGCAGGAATCGTGCTGTCGCTCCTCTACACCGGCTCGGCGCTGGCCACGACTGCGATCGGGACCCTGATCCCGATCCTGGGCGACGCGGGGCAACTGCGAACTCGGGTGGGCACCTACCTGATGGGCGCAGGCGCGGTCGGCGAGTTCGGCCCGATCCTGCTGATCACGCTGATCCTGTCGACCCAGAGCACAGTTCACAACGCGCTGATCCTGGCCGCGTTCGTCGCCGTCGTGATCGCGGTGGCGCTGTTCGTCCAGCGCTCGTCCTCGGCGACGGTTCAACTGCTCGAGCGGACCCTGGAGAGCAGCGCCCAGCTCGCCGTGCGGTGGATCCTGGTGATGGTCTTCGGGCTCGCTCTGCTGGCCTATCGCCTCGGCCTCGACCCCTGCTGCTGGGCGGCTTCGCGGCCGGGGTGATCACTCGCCAGCTGCTCGAGGACCGCGAACTGCCGGCGTTCGAGTCAAAGCTCACGGCGGATGGCTTCGGCGTGTTCGTGCCGTTCTTCCTCGTTGTCAGCGGCATGAACCTCGACGTCGACGCGCTGTTCTCCAGCGGCAGCGGTCTGGCCAAGCTGTTCCTGTTCCTGGCCCTGTTCCTGATCGTGCGCGGCGTTCCCGCGCTCGTCCTCTACCGCCGGGTACTCGACCGGCGGGGGCAAGCAGCGCTCGCCCTGTTCAGCTCGACCCAGCTCCCGCTGGTCGTCGCGATCACCGCGCTGGCCACTGCGGCGGGCCACATGCGGCCGTCCACGGCTGCCGCGCTGGTCGGAGCCGCCGCGCTCTCGACGCTGATCTTCCCAGCGATCGGATTGCGGATAAACGCGGCCAGGCCGGTGGCTGTCAAGGTCGGTGTAAGAGAGAGGGACCAGGGAATCACGTGAGCCACACGATGCGCCGTCTGCCCCCGGCTCAGAACCTGACGTGGACGTTCGTGCTGCCGTCCAACGGCACCGTCCCCGTCGACGCGGTCAGACCGACGTTCTGGATCGGCGGCGCCGTCACCGACCCGAACAGCCTCGATAACCAGGCCTTACTCGAACTCCAGTTCTACCCGAACAGCATCACCAAGGGGTGCGCTTCGGCGGCGGCTACAACGTGGTCGTGGCGTCAGGGGATTGCACGGCCTGCTCGCCGGTGTGGGAGGTCTCCAAAAAGGGAAACTCAGAGTCGGCAGCGTTCAACGCGATGCTGACCGACAGCGGCGACGGGGGGGCCGCTGATCATGCACGCACGCGACACGATCACCGATCACCAATACGTGACCGGCGCAGAGGACGGGATGCACATCACCGTCACCGACCTGACCACCGGTCACTCGGGAACGATCGTGCTCGACAGCAAGGTCGACGGGCCGCTGATGTCTGCCTTCAACGTCCAGAAGACCGGCAACGCGCTCGGGTGGGGACTCGTTCACGACACGCCCAACGCGTTCGTGTGGGAGATCGGCCATACCGGCAACTACACGACCCCCGCGGGCCAGTTCTGCGACCCCGGCAGCGCCGTCAAGCCCTCCTGCTACTCCTACAACATCCCGACGTGGCTGCATTTCTCGCCGCTGCAGATCAAAAGCGTGACCTTTGGAACCAGCCACACCAAGGCCAGCGGCTGGGCGGTCGTCTCCGACCTCGGCGGTGAAGCCGAGGTCGACGCCGACTGCGGAGCTGCGAACTACGGCATCCCGTTCTGCGGCTACCCGTGGTATGCATACAACTCGGCCGACAGGGCTTTCACCTACGGCGGCGATTACCCGGGTACCGCCAACGACTACGGCCAGGGCTCCCAGTTCGCCACGACCGAGCAGTGCGTGAACGCGTCCGGCGACGACCCGCAGTACTGCTCTACTCCGACCCCGGCACCGATTCCGTCGAGCGTCCAGCTGACGACCCCGGCGGTCCTCAGTCGCCGCCCGGGTCGTCGAGCTGGTCGCGTTCGTCGCGCTGCGCCCACTCGAGCAGCGGCTCGAGCGAGAAGGCCCGTTCGTCGATCTCCGCGTGCAGGTCTCCGAGCCGGGCGAAGCGCTCGGGGACGGTGGCGATCGTCAGTTCGCGGGGCTCCACGTCGTCGAGCTCGTCCCAGGCGACCGGGGTCGAGACCGTGCCCTCGACGACGCCCCGGACCGAGTAGGCGCTGGCGATTGTGTGGTCGCGCGCGTTCTGGTTGTAGTCGACGAACGCCTTGCTCGGATCGCGGTCCTTGCGCCACCAGGTGGTCGTGGCGTCATCGGGGACGCGGCGCTCGACCTCGCGCGCGAAGGCCAGCGCGGCGCGCCGGACATCCCCGAACCCCCACCGCGGCTCGATCCTGACGTAGATGTGGATCCCCGAGCCGCCCGAGGTCTTGGGCCAGCCGATGATCCCGAGCTCATCGAGTACCTCGCGGGCGGCCCGCGCAACGCGGCGGACGGTGGAGAACGGGCAGTCGGGCATCGGGTCAATATCGATCCGCCACTCGTCAGGACGCTCGACTTCGGCGCGGCGCGAGTTCCAGGGATGAAATTCGACCGTCGACATCTGCACGGCCCAGATCACGCTGGCGAGCTCGGTCACGCACAGCTCATCGGCATGGCGGCCGTAGCGCGGGAAGTTGACCCGCACGGTCTGCACCCAGTCCGGTGCCCCGGAGGGAATCCGCTTCTGGTGGACCTTGTCACCGTCGACGCCGCTCGGGAATCGGTGCAGCATGCAGGGCCGCTCACGTAGCGCCCGCACGATCCCGTCGCCAACGCTGATGTAGTAGTTCGCGAGGTCGAGCTTGGTCTCGCCCCGGGCCGAGAAGTAGACCCGGCCGGGGCTCGAGAGCCGGACCGTCCGTTCGCCTACCTCGAGCTCGACCGCGGTGGCTGGCGTCATCGCGCGATTGTCGCTAGCTCAGCCGCTCTGCGATCGGCCCGGCAGCTTCACGACCTCGACGAAGAAATTGTCGATCTCCCGCACGACGCTCAAGAACCGCTGCAGGTCGACGGGCTTGGTGACGTAGGCGTTGGCGTGCAGCTCGTAACTGCGCAGGATGTCGCCCTCTGCATCGGAGGTTGTCAGCACGACGACCGGGATCCTCGTCAGTCTCGGGTCCGCGCGGATCTCGGCCAGCAGTTCGCGCCCGTCCATCCGTGGCAGGTTGAGATCGAGCAGGATCAGATCCGGCACCGATTGGTCGGGGTCGCGCAGCTGCTCGAGCGCATAGACACCATCGCTGGCGACGCGCAGCTCGTTTCGGACCTTGTCGTGATCGAATGCCTCGCGCACGAGCACGATGTCGCCGGGGTCGTCCTCGACGAGCAGGATCACGATCGGTTCAGCTACTGTCACGCCGTAATCGTGTCAGAGGGCTCGGCCGGGAGCGTGAAGCGGATCCTGGCGCCGCCTGAGTACTCGCGGTCGAGCCAGATCGCTCCGCCGTGGTATTCGATGATCTTGCGACACATCGCGAGGCCGATGCCGGTGCCCTCGTAGCGGTCGCGCGGGTGGAGCCGCTGGAAGATGACGAAGATCCGCTCGGCGTATTCGGGCTCGATCCCGATGCCGTTGTCGGTACATGTGAACAGCCAGTCGTCGTCGCGGCGCTCGGCCTCGATCCGGACCACCGGCGACCGCTCGCCGCGGAATTTGAGCGCGTTGCCGATCAGGTTCTGAAACACGGTCCGGATCAACGGCGGCTCGACCGACAGCCGGGGCAGCTCGCCGATCACGATCTCCGCGCCGGTCTCGCCGACCGCCTCGCCGAGATCCGCGAGCGCAGCGCTCGCGACCACGTTGAGGTCCGCGAGCTCCTCGGGATGGGGGTCCCTGCCGACCCTCGAGAACGCGAGCAGATCGTTGATCAGCTGCTGCATCCGCCTGGCTCCGTCGACGGCGAAGTCGATGTACTGATCGGCGCGCTCGTCGAGCTGGCCGCCGTAGCGGTCTTGGAGCATCTGGCAGAAGCTCGTCACCTTGCGCAGCGGCTCCTGGAGGTCGTGCGAGGCGAGGTACGCAAACTGCTCGAGCTCTGAGTTGGAGCGCTCGAGCTCGGTCGCGGTCGCGGCGAGCTGGTCGTGAGCGTCGCGCGAGGCTCTGAGCTCGTAGACGAGCCTGATCCTCATCGCGTCGACATCGCTGCTGGTCTGGGCGATCTCGAGCGGGCCGTCGACGACCACCGAATGAGAGAGCTCACCCTCGGCCACAGCCCTGGAGGCGTGGGTCAGACGCTCGAGCGGCCGGCTGACCGTACGCCTGAGCGTCAGCGCGACGGCGATCACGCTCAACAGCAGCGCGAGGCCGATCGCCAGGAACGTGACCACCGATGTCCGGGCGGCGTCCGACAGCTCGTGCTTGACGTGCGCGGCGCGAGCCGTGATGTCCTGTTGCAGCCTTGCCAGTGCCGCCCTGATCGCATCGAACAGCCGCTTGCCCCTTACGGCGTCGACGGTCGCCGTCTGGCGGGGGTGGCCCGGTGTGATGTGGGCGATCGCCGGCAGCGCCACACCTCGCTGCCAGGCCTCGATCCGCGCCATCGACTCCGTCAGCGCGGCCTGGCTCCCGTTGACGGCCGATCGCTCGAGCTGGGTGAGCGCCGCTCGCTCCTGGGCGCGACCGCTGCGGTACGGCGCCAGGAAGCCTTTATCCGCCGACAGCTCGTAGCCGCGGACGCCCGTCTCCTGGTTGACCATCGCTGTCTCGAGCGCCAAGGCGGCCACGTCGGCCGGCTGCACCCGGTCGGTCAGCTCGTCACGGACCGAGGATTGGTTCGAGAGCGTGACCAGCCCGACCACGATCGCCGCCAGCACCGCGATCAGCGGCACGACCGTGACCGCGCCCAGCAGCTGCGCGACTCGGAGGCGCGCCAGGCCGCTGTTGCTCGTCGCGGCCGTCGCGCCGGCGTGCGTGGCAGAGTCAGCCGTCACGGCGACCGCGCCGGACGGCGAGCAGCGCGACGTCGTCATCCAACGGGCCCCGGTTGAGCCCCTCGACGCGATCGATCAGCGACTCGGGATCGAACCGCTCCGCGCCGTCGCGCCCGGCGTCGCCGAGCATCTCCATCAGGCCGCCGATCCCGAGCCGGCCATCCTGGCCCGCGACCCGGCCCTCGTAGATTCCGTCGGAGTACAGCAGCAGCGACCAGCTGTCACCGAGCTCCACCTCGTCGACCGCGAGCGAAGGAGTGTCACCGAGCCCGAGCGGTGGCGCCGCGGGCTGGGCGGTCAGCAGGCTGGGCCGGCCCCCGTTGAGGCGGATCGGCGACGGGTGGCCGGCGAGCACGGACGCTGCCGTGCCGCGGCGGAGGTCGATGCTGAGGCTGGTGACCGTCGCGAAGATGTGGTCCTTGTGGCGCTCCTGGGCGACCAGCCGGTCGAGCGTTCGCAGCAGCGACAGCTGATGCACGCCGGCCAGGATCAGAGTCCTCCAGGCGATCCGGAGCTCGACGCCGAGTGCCGCCTCGTCCGGCCCATGGCCGCAGACGTCGCCGATCACGACGTGCAACGACTGATCCGAGCTCTGCACGACATCGAAGAAATCGCCACCGAGCACCTGGCGGCGGTTGCCCGGTCGGTAGGCGCTGACGATCGAGACGCTCGGATCCGACACAAGCGGGTTTGGGATCAGGCCCCGCTGGACGCGCGCGTTCTCGGCCGCCTGGACCCGCAGCACCGCAAGCTCGCGCGCGATGCGCTCGGCCAGCTTGCGCTGCACCGAGTGGCGAATCGCCCGAGCGATGCTCGCGCCCGAGATCGTCCCCTTGATCAGATAATCCTGGGCGCCGGCCCCGAGCGCCTCGATCCCTCGCTGCTCGTCGGCGTCACCGGTCAGCACCACGACCGGCATCTCGGGGTCTGCCTCGTGGACGCGACGGACGGCCTCGACGCCGAAGCGCATCCGGCAGGCCGAGGTCGAGCAGCACGCAGTCGACGCCGTCGCCGAGCCGCCGCTCGGCCTCCTCGAGTTGGCTCACGCGGTCGATCGTCACCACCGGCCACGCCTCGACGAGCAGGTCGGAGACGATCAGCGCGTCGCCGTCGTCATCCTCGACGAGCAGCACTCGGCGGGGTTCCTCGCTCGCCTCGCTCGAGATCATCTCGCCGGCGGCGTTCGCAGGAATGTCCGCCGCTTCGGCCATCGGAGCGAGCAGCATAGGCGATCGATTGGTTGGAATCCTGCGTTACGGACCACGGGTCCGTGAGCCGGACCTGCTATCGGTGAGAGTTCCGAGCCCCGCCGGAGCATGGCGTTTCTCGGGCACCCGGCCTGCGGGTGCAACGACGTCGATCACGAGATATCGGAGAGGCAAGCGAATGAACACGCGCAAACTTGGATCGCTCGAGGTTTCAGCCCTCGGGCTGGGGTGCATGGGGATGTCCGCCTTCTACGGCTCAACCGATGAACGGGAGGCGATCGCGACCATCCAACGGGCGCTCGAGTTGGGAATCAACTTCATCGACACGGCGCAGCTCTATGGGCCGTTGACCAACGAGGAGCTGGTCGGCCGCGCGATCAAGGGCGATCGCGACGAGTACGTGATCGCGACCAAGTTCGCGCGCCGGATGGACAACGCGACCCCAGGCGACATGTCGACCGTCGGGGCGCTCGATGGATCCCCCGATCACGTCCGCAGCTCGATCGAGGGCTCGCTCGAGCGCCTGGGCACCGATCACGTCGATCTCTTCTACCAGCACCGCGTCGATCCTCAGGTGCCGATCGAGGAGACCGTCGGTGCGATGGCCGAACTCGTCCAGCAGGGGAAGATCCGCCACATCGGTCTCAGCGAGGCGGCGGCCGAGACGATCCGCCGGGCCCATAAGGTCCACCCGATCACCGCCGTCCAGACCGAGTACTCGCTCTGGACTCGCGATCCCGAGGCGGAGATCCTGCCCACCTGTCGCGAGCTGGGGATCGGGTTCGTGCCCTACTCACCGCTCGGTCGCGGCTTTCTGTCGGGCCGTTTCAGCTCGCCCGACGAGCTCGACGAAAACGATTTTCGCCGCAGCGGCCCCCGTTTCACCGGCGAGAACCTCGACGCGAATCTCAAGCTCGCGGCGAAGGTCGCGGAGATCGCCGACGGCAACGGCGTGACTGCGGCGCAGCTGGCGCTGGCGTGGGTGCTCGCGCAGGGCGACGATCTGGTGCCGATCCCGGGCACCAAGCGCCGCACCTATCTCGAGCAGAACGCGGGCGCGGCCGATATCGAGCTGACCGCCGACGATCTGGCGCGGATCGACGCCGAGGTGCCGCGCGCGGCGGGCGATCGCTACAACGAGGCCGGGATGGCCTCGGTCAATCTCTGAGTCGCGCCGGCGGCGGGGCCGACCTCTGGTTCAACGCCGTTGATGCTCTGGTGGCGGTCACAGCTTGACCGCCACCAAACCGACGGCGACCAGCGCCACCGCCAGCCACAGCGCCGACAGGGCACCCTCGATCGGGGCCGCGATCCGCGCCTTGGTCAGCTCGATCGTGCGGCCGTCGTCGAGCGTCTGCTGGCCGGTCACCGACACGGTTCGCCGGCGCAGCTCACGGACTGGGGTGCTGAGCCGTCGCTGGGCGGCGCTCAGAAGGCAGCACCCGGCCGCCACCAGGACGCCCGCCGGCGCGATCGACAACGTCTGCGCGAAATAGCCCGTGAACGCTGGGAACCCGCCCCACGCGAGCGCGAACCAGAGGTCGTTGTGGAAGCGGCCACCGGCCAGCTCGAGGTTGTAGGCGGGCACCAGGAACGCGCCGACCAGCACCAGCGGAATCAGCAGCGGGGAGACGATGACCACACCCGCGATCCCGATCGCCACAGCGCCGGCGAGGCCCACCGCGGCAAGGCCGATCAGGGTCGTACGCGACAGCTTGGTCGCCAGCGGTCGCCCGTTGAGCTCGTCGAGAGCGTGGGCGCTCAACCCGACCGCGAGCGCAAACGCGCCGAGCGTCGCGGCCAGCCGATCCGCGTGCACGACGGGTGCGGCTGCGGCGCCGAGCACGACATAGCTCAAATGCCAGACCGTGTAAGGCGGATGTAGGAGCGTGAGCAGATCCCGCCAGCCGCCGCTCTCCAGCGCGTAGAACGCCGGGCGCTCGAGCTCAGGACGCTCGCTGGCCATCTCGAACGCCCGACAGCACGACGCCGGCGCCGAAGCTCATCGGGCGCAGCCGCACGTCCGCGATGCCGCCGCGGCCAAAAAGCGCGACCAGGTCGGGCTCAACGGCGTATAGCTGCTCGATGTTCGGGCCCAGAAAACGCCCGACTCGGGCCCAGGCCGGTGACACGAGGCGGCCGCCGAGAGGCAGCCCGACCCGCGTGTAGATCCGCCACAGGGCTCGCAGCGGCGGGCTGCTCGGAACGCCGAACTCGACCATCCCGATCCGACCGCCCGGCTTCACCACACGCGCAAGCTCGCGCATCGTCGCAGCGCGGTCGTCGACGTACCGCAGCAGGTAGGTGAACGAGAGCGCGTCGAACTCGTTGTCATCAAACGGGAGTCGCTCGGCCTGTCCGACGACCAGACTGACCCGGGCCGAGAGGTCCGGATCTGCGTCTAGCCGCGCCCTGGCCGCGGCCAGCATCGGCTCGCTCTGATCCACACCGACGATCTCGCACCGTGAGCTGCGCGCGAGCGCCTGTGCCACGAGCCCGGTGCCGGTCGCCACGTCGAGGATGCGGTCACCCGGCTGCGGGTCGATCGCACGCACGAGCTCCCGGCGCCAGCGTGGGTCCTGGCCGAAGCTGAGCAGCGCCCCCATCCGGTCGTAGTCCGACGGAAGGCCCTCGAACAGCGACAGGGCGTGGCGCTTGCGCGCGGTCACGGCGCCGGTCGCGGCCGGCCCGGGTGCCGTCCCGTCGTCAGGTCCAGACGCCATCACGTCGCCGTCCAGGAGACCCTGTCTGCACGTTGCGGTGCCGCGGAGCCACCGTGTTCGATCATATCCGTGCAAGCGCCATCGGCGACTCGCGACACTAGCCTGGATTCGCCTCGGGCGGGGCGTCCCACAGCCGCCACCGGAGGCCCGAGGCGCGCGCGACCGGCCGGCCGACCGCCGCGCGCAGCGCCTCCTCGGTTCCGACCACGATCAGCTCCTCGCGGGCCCGCGTCGCGGCCGTGTAGAGCAGCTCGCGGGTCAGAATCCTCGATCCCGGTTCGGGCAGCAGGACGGCGGCCGACCCGAACTGCGACCCCTGGCTCTTGTGGATCGTCATTGCGTACACGGTCTCGATCGCACCGAGCCGGGTCGGGCTGTACTCGAGCAGGCCGTCGCCGCGTTCGAAGGCGGCGACGATTCGCTCGCCGCTTGAGACGACGACGCCGGTGTCGCCGTTGTTGAGGCGCAGCTCGTAGTCGTTCTCGGTCACCAGCAGCGGCCGGCCCACGTACCAGCGATCGTCAATCGTGAAGTCCTCCAACTCCGACTGCAGCCAACCTTCGAGGCGGGCCGTCCAGCTCGCGACCCCGTATGGGCCGCGGCGGTGGGCGCAGAGGATCCTGAAGCCGGCCAGCGCTTCAAGCGCCGCGCGCGCATCTCCGGCGCCGGCGGCCTGCACGACCCTGCGCGCCGAGTTCAGCGCACCTTCGCGTACTGGCGCCAGGGCCGTGTCGTCGATCAGCTCGGCGTCGATCCACTGCACGCCGTCGCCGCGGTCGCTGAGCAGCGCCATCACCTCGTCTGCCGCGCCGCGGCGGATCGCGTCCGCAAGCTCGGCGATCTTGCCGCCGAACCGATGGACGTGCTCGAGAACCACGATCCCGGCGCCGAACCGGCCCGAGCCTTCGCTCGGGTCAGGCGGCTGCTCGCCGGCGGGGCCGACGATGTCGCCGAGCACCGCGCCGGCCTCGATCGACGCGAGCTGTCCCGGGTCGCCGACCAGCATCAGCCGCGCCGAGCCGCGCAGCGCCTCGATCAGTCGCGACATCAGCGATAGCGAGACCATCGAGGTCTCGTCGACGATCACGACGTCGTGGGGAAGCCGCTGATTGCGGTTGTGGCGAAAACGGCTGCCGCTCCCCGGCCGTGAGCCGAGCAGCCGGTGAAGCGTGGTCGCCTGCAGTTCCTGCAGGTAGGCCCGAACCTCCGGCTCGATCGCCATCACTGCCGCCTCGGTTCCGACGGCCTCCTGGAGGCGTGCCGCTGCCTTGCCGGTCGGCGCCGCCAGCGCAATCAGGGGAGCGGGGCTCCCGGTCGCGAGCGACTGCTCGTAGAGCAGCGCGACGATCCGCGCGACCGTCGTCGTCTTGCCCGTTCCCGGTCCGCCCGCCACGACGCCGAGGCGCTGCAGGACGGCCGCCTCGGCGGCGAGCCGCTGTCGCTCGTCGTCGCCGCCCGTGAACAGGCGATCAAGCCCGGCCCCGAGCAGCTCGAGATCGACGCCGCGTGCCGGCACTGCTCCCATCTCGAGCAGCGCGTGGGCGACGTGGATCTCCTCGGCCCAGTAGCGGTCGAGGTACAGCCACGTGTCGAGCAGCCGCAATGGCCGGATCGGCTGATCAGCGGTGGACGAGTCGGCGACCAGCCTCGATCCCGCGACGCGGGCCACCCACTCCTCGGGCTCGGGCCAGCCGAGCCCGAGCAGGTCGACCGGCTCGTCAGTATCGACGGCGGCGGTATTGCGGATCCGGGCGAGGTCCACCAGCACATGACCGAGCCTTGGCGCACGTACCGCTAGCGCGACGGCGAGCAGCACGGCGCCGTCGTCCTCGGCGCCGATCGCTCCCAGCCGCCGCGCGACGTGCACATCGGCGGCCGACAGCACGCCGGCGAGATTGAACTCCCGCAGCAGGCCCGACGCCCGGCGGACATAGCGCGGCTCAAAGGGATCTCGGTCGAGTGCGGTTGCAGAGGTCATCGCCGCTGCACTCCCGCATCGAGGGCGTCACTGAGCGCGCTGACCAGCCCTGTCGGCGGCTGCCATCCGAACACGCCGCAAGGCGAGCCGTCGAGCACGGGCACGTCAGCGCCGGTCATCCCGCGCAGGAACAGGTAGCCGACGCCGGCGATGTGGGTGTCGGCGCTGTATCCGGGCACTCGCCAACGGAGATAGCGGTGCAGCGCGACGAGGTACAGCAGCGCCTGCAGAACGTAATGGTGGCGTTGCATCTCGATCGCCAGCAGCGGCGCTCGGTACTGGGGCGCGGTCAGCGGCGCGTCGAATTCGCCCAGCCAGTTCGTCTTGTAGTCGAACACTGCGAACCGCGGCTCAGGCGCGCCGGCCAGACGGACGACGAGATCGAGGCTGCCGGTCAGATAACCGCGGACGCTCTGGCGCAGGTCCCCTTCGCGCAATCGGCGCGCGTATCCCGCGAGCGGGTCGTCCCCGTCCAAGAACTCGTCCAGGATCGCCGCCAGCCGCGACAGCTCAGCCCACCCGCGAGGGTCGTCGCCGCCCGCCAGCGGCAACTCGAACGTGAGCTCGTCGAGACGGTCTGCGCGCTCGACGTCCCGCAGCCGCAGGCCGTCGAAGACCGGACCGAGCGGTGTCTGGATCGCCGCAGCGAGCCCGGCGATGACCGCCTCGAAGTCGCCCGCGTCGACGGCGCGGCGGGCCTGCAGCGCCCCGACCTGCGTCGTCAGCTCGGCCGGAAGATCAGCCGCTGTGAAATCGGTCGCCTCAAGCAGGCGATGGACGAACGTCCCGACCTCGGCTCCGACTGCCATCGCGGTGAGCGGCACCGGCTCGGGCTCGTGGCCGGCCGCGCCGTCCTCTGAGGCCGGGGTGACCGGGACCGCGGACGGTGGCTCGTCTGAGATCAGCGGATCCTCGGGCTCGCTTGTGACCCAGGCGTCGTGCGCGGCCGCGGTGATGTCGGTGTAGGAGGTGCGGCGCCAGCGCAGATCGAGGCTTCGGTCAAAGGCGGAGGCGGTCAGCTCCGCGGCCTGCTCGAGCGTCGGCTTCCACGTCATCGGCTGGCCGAGCATGGCCGGCTCCACGCCGATCGCGCCCTGGGAGCGCTCGGCCACGGTCTTGAGGCGTGCGAGCAGATCGGCGTCCGAGGGCGGCGACGACCCCTCCGCAGCGATGTCGCCATGCTCGTCGCGGGCGAACAGAAGCCGCGTCAACGGGGACTTGTGCGTGTCGTAGGAGGCGGTCCACCAGACGATCACCTGATGGCGGGCCCGGGTCAGCGCCACGTACGCCAGCCGCAGATCCTCGCCGCGCTGCTCGGCGACGTACTGCTCCTTGTGGCGCTCGAAGTCGGCCCCCTGCAGCGACACGTCGATCGTCCGCTGGTCGCCGGCGGCGGGATCGTGGAAGAACACCGGCTGCGGCTCCTCCGGAATCCAGCCGGGCTCCCATAGGAACGGCACGTAGGTGATCGGGAACTCCAGGCCCTTGCTGCGATGAATCGTCAAAACCTGCACCGCCTCGGCATCTGACTCGAGCCGGCGGCTGCGCTCCTCGTCGGCCGTATCGCGGCCGGCCTCGGCGATCCTTGTCCGCAGCCACCCGGTCAGCGCCGTGACCCCGAGCTGCTCCTCGGTCGCGGCGCCGTGCAGCAGCTCGCCCAGATGGCGAAGATCGGTCATCTCACGCTCGCCGTCGCCGAGCGCCAGCATCCGCGCCGGCAGCCGCTCGTCGGCGACGATCGTCGTCAGCAACGACGCGACACCGCGCCAGCGCAGGACACGCGCCCAGTCATGGAGCCGCTGATGGACGACCTCCCAGGCGCGTCCGCCGTCCTCGTCGGCGCGCGCGAGCTGGTCGGCCGTCCAGCCGACGAACGGCGTGAGCGCCGCCGCCCGCGCCCGCGACATCGCGGCCGGCCGCTCAAGCGACTCGAGCAGCGACAGCCAGGCACGGGCGGGCTCGGTCGCGAACACGCTGCCGGCGCCGTTGATCACCGCCGGGACGTCGTCCTCGTCGAGCGCGTCGCGGACCATCGCAGCCTGGCGGTTGGTTCGCACGAGCACGGCGATGTGACCGGGCCGGACCTCGATCGCAGGGCCATCGCCGTGGTCGGGGACCGTGGCCCGCGAGTCCAGCAGCCTGACGACGTCGTCGGCGAGGTCACGCACGATGTGCTCGGTGGCGCTCGGCTTGCGAACGTAGCCGCGCGGGGTGAGCGACAGGGCACGGTCCTCGCGCAGCGCGACGCGGATCCGCATCGGATGGCTGGCCGGCGCCCCGGTCAGGCGCGAGCCGTGATGCTCGGGCGCGGCCTGCACCTGCCGGTAGGCGATCCCCGGATGGCCGAGCTTGACGCCGGACAGCAGCGCGTCGTGGGCGTCGATCAGGCGCTGGTCACTGCGCCAGTTGATCGGCAGCGTCGACCGCGATTGGGCGGCGGCCGCCGCCTCGAGATAGGCGTAGACGTCGGCGCCGCGGAACGCGTAGATCGCCTGCTTGGGGTCGGCGATTAGGACCAGCGTGACACCCATGTCGGCAAACGCAAGGCGAAGGATGTCCCACTGCGCCGGGTCGGTGTCCTGGAACTCGTCCACGAGCACGACGTCGTAGCGGTCGCGCAGTGCCGCCGCGGCCGCCGGGCCGCCGTCACCGGACAGCGTCGAGCGAAGCCGCGTCACGAGATCGTCGTAGGTCATCACCGCAAGGCCCCGCTTGCGTGCCTCGAGCTCGTCGCGCACGGCTCGGGCCAGCCCACTGCGCAGCTTTGCCTGCTCGGAATCGGACGCGACGATCTTGACCGTCGGGTTGTCGATCACCGCTCGCGCGATCCGCCGGGCCTCGGCGAGCCCGATCGGCGGCGACACTTCGCGGCTGAACTTGCGCAGGTAGAGGTCATCGACCACCTCGGCCGCAAGGTCTGAGAGGTCCTCGACGAACGTCACGTCGGGCTCGAGGTCGCCCGCGATCCCGAGCCCACCGAGCATCTCCTGACAGAACCCATGCGTGGTGGCGATCGTCGCCGCGTCGAATCCCGCGACTGCGCGCGCGAGCCGTTCGCGCCGCTCCTGCACCTCCGCGGGCGCGCCGTTGGCGAGCAACGAAACGACGCGATCCTGTGCGCCGAGGACGCCGTCGATCGCCAGCCCGAGGCCGCGCTCGGCGCGCACGAGTCGATCGCGGACGCGCTCACGAAGCTCGCCGGTCGCGATCCGGGTGAACGTCACCAGCAGCAACCGGTGCAGCGGGATCCCGTCGGCGACGTAGCGCGCGGCCAGTGCGGCGATCGTGTAGGTCTTGCCCGTGCCGGCGCTCGCCTCGAGCACCGTGACCCCGCTCGGCAGCGAGCCGCACACGTCGAATTCCGCGGGCGCCAGCTCGACGCTCATCGGGCGCTCGTCCGTTCGAGGCTCAGCAGGACGTCCCACAGCCTGCGCGCCAGCCGCCCGAGCCGCGAGCTCTCGGCCGGCTCCCAGCCCTCGCCTGCCTCGTCGGAGTCGGGGGCGAACGCGACTACCTCGTCGAAGGTCAGCTCGCCGCCGAGCACGGCCAGGTGCTCGGGCTCGCGATCCTCACGATCCCAGTTGTAGCCGCTGGTCCACTCGCGCTCGGCGGCCTCGACCGGGTTCTGGCCCTGCGCTGCCGCCTCGGCATAGGCGGCCGACGTGGCGCTGAAGATCGGCAGCGGTTCCCGCATCCCCCGGTCGTAGAGGTCGATCAACCGCTCGAGCTGCACGGTTGCGATCGCCGCGCGGTCGGAGGACAGCTCGGCGAGCGGGCCGACCGTCACGGTGCGGATCGCGTCTTTGCCGGCCCGACCGACGGTGGCGGCCGACAGCGGCCGCTCGGGGTGCGTGGCCATGATCGCCAGCAGACGGGTCCAGGCCGCGAGCCGATGCTTGGGGGCGACGCGGGAATAGGTCGTGTTCAGCAGCACATCACCGCCGATCCCGGTGACGGTTCCGTTCAGCAGCCGGCCGTCGGACAGCTGCACGCGAACGTCGAGGGGGTCGCCCGCCGGGCCGCCGGGAACGACTCCGAGCGCGGCGTCCACGATCCCGCGTGCGATCGGATAGACCGCATCGATCACCGGCTTGCCGAGCACGTTCGGCGGCAGCGTGCCGCGGGCGATCTCGGCCTGGCAGGCATCCCGCCCGTCGATCCCGCTCAGCATCGCCTCGACCAGGCGCTGCCCGACGCCCCACTTCTGAAGCGGGTCCAGCTCGACGGGCAGCGCGTCCTCGATCTCGTCGCTCCAGCTGCGGAGGTTGATCCCCAGGCGCTGGCGCAGGAACGCACGCACGGGGTGTTCGACGAACCTGACCAGATCATCGAGCTCGAGCACGTGGTCAGAGACGGGGGCCAGCGGCTGCGCGAGAAATGGCCGCGGCGCCAGACGTGGGCCGGTCAGCGCACGCGCCCCCTCGAGCGTCACCGGGTCAAAGCTCCAGGACGAGCCCCGGACGAGCTCGCCCGGCGCGAAGTTGCGGGGATCGAACGGCTGCAGGGGGTGGCGGATCAGCACCTGCTCTCGGGCGGCGCGATGATCGCAGCGCGCCGACGCGTCGACCACGTCGAGCAGCTCGCCGACCGGCACCGCCGATGGGCGGCGCGTGTTGGTGCGCTCGTCATTGCCGGTGTAGGTGATGATCAGCCGCTCGGTCGCCGCCAGCAGCGCGTCGAGCAGCAGCTGGCGGTCCTCGCTGCGCGGATCGCGTTCACCGATCTGCGGGTGGTCGAGCATCAGGTCGTCGCCGTCGCGTGATGCCTTGCGCGGAAACGCTCCGTCGTCGAGCCCGAGCAGACAGACCACCCGGTGGGGGACCGACCGCATCGGCAACAGCGTGCACACCGTCAGGTGGCCGGTCCGGAAGTTCGCTCGCGTCGGGCGGCCCTGGAGTCGCTCGTGGATATAGGCGCGGACCTCGGCCGGAGCGAGCTCGGCGCCCGAGTTGTCCCCGGCCTCGGACACGATCTCGTCGAGCACGCGCTGCAGTTCGGCGTGCTGCCAGGCGTCGCGAGGGGCGGTCGCCGTCAGCGCACTGGCCGCGTCTGCGATCGACGCCGCCCACTGCGTCAGCGGCCGGCGCTCGCTGAATGCGTCGATCGTGTCGCTCAGGCGCGCGATCAGCTCGGCGAAGCGGCCGGCGAGCTCGATCGATCGACTGTCGACATCATCGAGTGGCAGCACGCCCTCGAACAGGCGCTGGCCGTCCTCGGTCATCGTCACGCCGAGCAGCAGTCGCTGCAGGCCGGTCTCCCAGGTGCCGCCGTCGACGCGTCCGAGCTTGTAGCGCGCGCGCTGGGTGGCGTCAAGCCCCCAGTGGATCTCCGCCTGTGAGATCCAATCCTGGAGCCGGGTGAGGTCATCGTCGTCGAGGCCGAACCGCCGCCGGACCGGGACGCGGTCTGCGAGGTCGAGCACCTGCGAAGCCGTCAGCCGCTGCTGGGCCAGCTCCAGCAGCTCGGAGACGACTCCCAGAACGGCGTTGGTCTGGCGCAGCGAGCGGTCGGCCAGTCGGACCCGGAGGTCGATCGGGCGCGCTCCGTCGTCCGCCGCGCGCCGGCCGTCGGCGCTTGGCTGCGGGCCGTCAGCTTCCGCCTGTAGGCCGTCGGCGTCGCTGGTCGCTTCGCCAGCGCCGAACGTTGCCTGTATCAGCGGTGCGAACGTCTCGATGTCGGGGCACATCACGATCACGTCGCGCGGCTCGAGGGTCTCGTCGTCGGCGAGCACATGGAGGATCGCGTCACGGATCACCTCGACCTGCCGAGCGCGACCGTGGCAGGAGTGGATCTCGATCGAGCGGTCAGCGGGATCGAGCAGGGGCCGCTGTTCACGGCGACCGGGGAGCGGCGCGCCGGGCGGCGGGCGGTCGTTGCGGATCGCGTCCTGGATTCGTCCGAGCAGCGCCGTCGAGGACGGGATCTCGCCGTGGTGGGCGTCGGCGACTCGACCACCGTTTGCGTTTGCCGCGTGGCCGTTGCTCGCCGCCTGCGGACCGCCGGCGAGGACCAGCTGGAGCTCGCGAGAATCGCGCCCCCAGGATGCGAGCAGCGCGTTGACCGCCAGCCGCGCGGTCGGGTCATCGTCTCGGCGGGTCACCGTCCGCCCGTCCGCGACCGCCGCGGCGATCTTGGCCCAGAGTGCCGCTGACGGGTGCAGCAGGAACAGGTGCGCGTCTCGATGCTGCGCCAGCGCCGTCAGCACCTCGAGGTGGCCGGCGGGCAGCCTCGTGAGCCCGAACAGCGAGAATCGGTCAGGCAGATCAACGAGCGCGCCGTCCTGGGCGAGGCGCTCACACGCACGCCGGCGCCGCTCGGCCGGCCCCGGCACCCCGATCCTGGCTCGCAGCCGGCGCCACAACTCCGCCTGCCAGACGCCGCTGCTGGGCAGCTGGTCGCCGGCCGCATCCAGATCCTCGCCCGCGGCCCAGAACTGCACCATCTCCGGGCGATGCAGGGCGTAGCGGTCATACAGGCGGGCCAGGTGGCGGACGACGCTGAGCCGCCTCGCGTGACGGAGGGGATCCCCCGAGCCGGTTGTGCGGCCGAGGTAGTGGGTCAGGCTCGACAGCCACCGCTCGCCGATCGACTCCTCGACGATCTGCAGCAGCGTCCATGTCAGCCGCTCGGGCAGCCACGGATCCTGGTCGGGGTCGACGCCCGACGCCGACGCGACGGCCTCGGCCAGCAACGCGGTGGGGGACGGGAAGTCGACCCCGGCGCAGATGCCGTCGGCGCGGCCGGGGGAGGCTCCGAGGACCGCCGACATCCGCTGGGTCAGCCACCGCTCCATGCCCCGCGTTGGGACGGCGATGACCTCGGAGGCGAATGGGTCGTCCAGGGGATCGGCGCACAGCGCCGCCAGAGCATCGGCGAGGCCGTCGGCGCGTTCGGCTCGGTGGACTAAAAGCACGGGCATGCGATTCTCGCACCTGCTCCGGCCACCGCTCGAGCGCTGGCAGCCGCTCGGTAGCTCCGTGGCGCCGCGAGTGTCAGATGACGCGCGGCACGAAATCATTTTTGGGTGCCGCTCTTGAATTCGTCCGCTTGGCCAGTTACCCTGGCAAGGCATCAAGGAGTGTCAATTTCGATGATCAACGCGGCCAACATCCTCACGAATCTCGCCACCGGGGCAGCCGCGTGGGCGTGCGCGCAGACGCACGGCTTCGGCGCCGATCGAGCGGATGGCAAGGATTCTGCCCTCGCATCGAGGTATGCGACCTAGCAGCAGCGGTACGCATCACCACACGCGAGGGCGACCCGAATGGGTCGCCTTTTTTTGTGCCCGAACTTGAGTCAGAGGTGACGTTTTGATGAGCAACAGCTGACAACACCCCCTCACGAAGTACCTCCAGAAGTAGCCCGCTGAGTGACACCTGGGTGACGGGTGCGCGGCAGCCGCATGCCCAGTTGCAGCTTTAGCGGGTGACAAAGCTGACACCACAAACCCGAACCCCGAAGGGAGAGTTCGCGATGCAGTTCGACCATGCAGAACTCGCGCTTCTGAGTCGCCGCGGAAGCGTGCCTCGCCCTCGTCGGGCGAGACCGAGCGAGATGCCAACACGGGAACGCAAACCCGTTTGGCCGCGCGTCGTATCGATGGCGCGCCGCCGGGTCGCGGCAAGACGGTCCTACCGCGCGCGCGTGGTAGGGGCCGGGGCCGTGCCAGGGAAGGGCCGGCGTGATGGCTGAGCCCGAGAGGGTGGAGGGAGCAGAGCGGACGCTCCCTCCACCCCCGGGGGCCGGGGCGACGACGGGAGCCGGGCGGGTTGCCAGGGCGCCGAAACCGGGGTATCAATAACCCGTGAGCCAGTCCGATGACGACGACTGGGTGGGCACTCCACCCGAGGGCCACTACACGCGAGACCGGGCCAAACCGGAGCACTGGCGGCGACCCTGGCCGTTGGCCTGGGCCGGGTTGGTGGTGCTCGTGATTATCCTTGTCGTGATCCTGATCGTCCGCTGAGCCGGCTCCGGCGGTCGCTGACGGGTTGACGCCGGCGCCAATGAAGGCGCGACGCAATCGACCGATGCCACACGCCCCCGACCTTTCAGGCTGCGCCCTGGACGACCGCTACGAGCTCCACGCCCTGATCGGCGAGGGCGCTTTTGGGCGCGTTTACAAGGGCTGGGACCGCCGTTTGGAGCGGATCGTGGCGGTCAAGGTGATCAAGCCGTGGTGGGCCGAGGACCCTGACTGGGCGGGGAACTTCGAGCGCGAGGCAAGACTGCTGGCGCGCATCAGCCACCCCGGCATCGTGCAGATATTCGACGTCGGCCAAGCCGATCAGGGCCTCTATTACGTCTCCGAGCTGGTCGACGGGGAGAGCCTCGCGGCGCGACTCAAGCAGGGCACAGTGGCTCCATGGGAGGCCGCGTCGATTACCGAGCAGCTGTGCAGCGCGCTTGCCAAAGCTCACGTCGAGCGCGTGATCCACCGCGACGTCAAACCGGCCAACATCCTGATGTCGACCGATGGCAGGGTCAAGGTCGGGGACTTCGGCGTCGCCCGGCTGGCCGAGGGGAGCACCGACGGCGCGAGCGCGACGATCGTCGGGACGCCCCGATACATGGCACCCGAGCAGGCCCGGGGCAGGCGTGCGACACCGGCGACCGACATCTACAGCGTCGGCATCGTGCTCTACGAGATGCTCGCGGGCAGCCCGCCGTTCACCGAGCGAAGCGCGGTCGAGCTCGCGCTGCGCCACGTCCACGACCGGCCCGCGCCGCTGCCCGCCGCCACCCCCCGCGAGCTCGAGGAGATCGTCAACCGGGCGCTGGCCAAGGAGCCCACGCAGCGCTATCGCGACGGTGCCGCGATGGCTGCCGCGCTCGCGACCGCGATCGCGTCCGCGGGCGAGGGCCGCCGCCCGCCCGCCGTCCGCCAGCGCGCGAGGTCGGAGCGCCGTCGCCACGCGCCGGCCGCGGCGCTCGTCTCGCCGGGCGGCCCGCCCACCACCCACCCCGACGGCCCGCCGCCACGCCGACCGGCGACGCCTCCGCGAAGGCCCAGCGACTCGGGAGAGGCGCCGACCAGACGGGCGCCGAAGCGAAATCCCCGGCGCAACCTCAACCCCGCGGCCCGCCGGCGCAGCATCGCCGCTCTGACCGGCGCCTTCCTGCTGCTGGGCGCGATGATCACCGCGGCGCTCGTGATCGGCGCGACCGCCCACGTGAAGGTGCCGCACCTGCTCGGGCTGAAGCGTTCGGCGGCCCAGGCGCGGGCGAGCCGCCTGGGGTTGCAGACGACCTTCAGGTCGCGTTTCGACAGCGCCCCGAAGGGAACCGCGATCGGGCAGCGACCGCGCCCTCACGCCAAGGTGCAGGAGAACTCGACGATCAGGGTCGTGCTGAGCGCCGGGCCGCCGCCGGTCAAGGTGCCCGAGCTCGCGGGCGAGCAGTTCAGCGACGCCAGTGCGCGACTGCAGCAGCTTGGGCTCAGAGCTCGCGCCAACGTGATCCCCGCCCCGGGGATCCCCGCCGGCGATGTGACCAGCCAGTCGGCCGCGCCGGGAAGCAAGCTCGCGCCACCCAAGACCGTGGTGCTCAACGTCGCCGAGGTGCCCCGGTGGCGGCCGATCACCTCGCTGTCGGGCAGCGGCCGGTCGACCAGCACCCAGGTCCGCGTCCGGGGTACTCGGTGGCGGATCGTCTACACGATGGGCTACGAGGGGACCTGCACGTTCATCTTCTTCTGCTCGGGCCCGCAGGGCGAGGTCGACAACCCCGCCAGCGGAGCGACCGTCGACAGCTTCGGTCTCAACGACGGCGGGCGCCAGACGCGGATCTTCAACACCGGCGCCGGCGTATATGACCTGACGATCTCCCCCGGCGACGACACCGCGCGCTGGCAGGTCTGGGTGCAGGACTGGTACTAGCCCGGCGACGCGGGCGCCGCGCTACGCCGGTCAGCCGTCGAGCTCGTCGAGCACCAGCTCGAGCGTCAGCTCGGCCCCGTCGCGCACCAGGAGCACGTCCACCGTGCGGCCGATCCGCTCGTGAACCATCAGTCGCTGGAGCGCGGTCGCGTCGGTGACGGGCTCGCCGTCGAGCTCGATCAGCAGGTCCCCGGGCCGGACGCCCGCCCGCTCCGCCGGGCTTGACTCGAGCACCTGGAGGATCTGAACGCCGCTGCGCCGGCCGAGCTTGTCGGCCGTCGACGGCGGCAGCTGGCGTGGCGCGACGGCGGCCCCGAAGTGGGCGCGGCGGACCCGGCCGTCGCGGATCAGCGTCGAGACGATCGCGCGCGAGGCGTCGTTGATCGGCACCGCGAGCCCGAGGCCGATGCCGGCGACGGCGGTGTTGATGCCGACCACACGAGCGGTTCCGTCGGCCAGGACGCCGCCCGAGTTGCCCGGGTTCAGGGCCGCATCGGTCTGGATCACGTTCTCGACCATCCGCCGCGGGCCTCGGCGCGGGCCCACCGGCAGCGAGCGGCCGAGGCCGCTGACCACGCCGGCCGTCACCGAGCTGGCGAACCCCTGCGGGTTGCCGATCGCGACCACCAGCTGACCGACGCGCAGCCCGTCGGCGTCGCCCAGCGGCGCCGCGGCGAAGTCACCGCCATCGGCACGAAGCACGGCGAGGTCGGAGAGGGGGTCGGCGCCGACCAGCGAGACATTCGCCTCGCGGCCGTCACCGAAGCTGGCGACGCCGCGCCGCGAGCCCTCGACCACGTGCGCCGAGGTGATCATGAAGCCGTCCGGGGAGATGACGACGCCACTGCCGGCGCCGTGTGCGGGCCCGCGCCGGGTCCGGCGGGTCACCTGAAGGTTGGCGACGCTCCGGCTGAGCGCCTCGGCGACCCGGATCACGGTGCGCGAGTAGGCGTCGAGGGCCGACGCTTCCGCCTCGGGGGCGAGCGCCTCCGGGTCGGCCTCGAGCCCCGGCACCGATCCATTTGCTGACGGCATGCAATAATTGTACACAAACGTTTCGACTCAAGCATTTGGAGCAGAGATGACAACTGATGTGAACCACGGCCAGCTGGCCGACACGACGATCAGCGTCGCGGCGCACCTCGAGGATGAGCTCGAGGAGGCGCTCGCCGAGCATGGACTGACGCGGCCGAGCTTCCTGGTGCTCGACGCGCTCGACCGGGCCGAGGGCAACCGACTCAACCAGCGCGAGCTGGTCACCCGCGTGCGGCGCACGTCGGGAACGGTCTCGGTCCGCCTCGGCCGGCTCGAGCGAGCGCGGATGATCGAGCGCGAGCCCGATCCAGACAATCGCCGCACCGTGACGGTCACCCTGACCGAGCGTGGCCGCAAGCTGGTGCAGGCGGCGCGGCCGGCGTACGCCGAGCGCGCACAGCGGCTCGCGGCCGGCCTGCCGGAGGGTACGGCGCCGGGGCTCGCCGAGCAGCTCAGCGCCTGGCTTGCGTTCTTCGAGCCCGACGAGCGGATGGCGCCCCGGCTTGGCGTCGCGGTGGCCACGGCGGCGGTCGCGACCCGGATGCGCCGCGCGGTCGGCCTGCCCGACGAGCACGGGGTGCTCGTCCTGCGGGTCGGGCGTGAAACCGCGGCCGCAGGGGCCGGAGTCTCGCGCGGTGACCTGATCACGGAGGCGGGGTCGACGCCGGTCCGTTCGGTCGGAGACCTCGACCGAGCGGTCCGGGCAGCCGACGGCTCGATCGAGCTCAAGGTGCTTCGCGGCGTCGAACCCCACGAGCTGAAGGTGACACTCGCGGGCTGATTCTGGCGGCGAGCGCGGGGTGCGGCACGGCCACGCCCCGCGAACGCCCGCCGGCTAGTGCAGCAGCACCCGGAGCCCGACGATCATCAGCCCCAGGAGCACGCCGACGAGCGTCTGACGGACGAGCTCGCGACCCTCGAGCTTGGCGCGCAGGCCGATCACGACCTCGGTCGCGATCACGATCCCGGCGGACGCCCAGCTCGCGCCCGCGACCGCCAACGTCAGCGACGCTCCCGCGACCCAGCAGACCAGCAGCACCGAGAACGGGACCGCCGCGCCGATCAGGATCGTCAGCTCGCGCGCGGCGTTGGCCATCAGCCCGCGGTAGGTGAACGCCTCATGCTCCTGCATCCGCTCGGCGGTGAACTCCGAGTAGGAGTGCGCGATCCAGTAGAGCACCATCAGGACCGCCACCGAGCCGACCGTCTTGGCGTACGTCTCGGTACGAGCGCTCTCCGCGGCCAGCAGCGCGGCGACCGAGATCGTGCCGTAGGTCAGGCCCGCCATGCTGGTCGGCATCGGCGGTATTTTGTTGGCGGACTCGGACGCCGGGACCGGGCGCACGCCGACGCCGCGCAGGTCGTCGGAGCGATCCGGATCTGGCCTCCGGTAGCGTCCACGGTCCAATGCGAGTGACCCGCAAACTGGCAGGACCGTTCTTCGTGTTCGCGGGCGTCATGCATTTCGTGATCCCGCGGGCGTATCGCCGGATCGTGCCGCCGTATCTGCCTTCGCCCGAGGGGGTGGTGGCCGTCAGCGGGGTCGCCGAGATCGTCGGCGGCGCAGGGCTGATGGTGCCCGGCCGCCGCCGCCTTGCCGGCTGCTGGCTGATCGCGACCCTGATCGCGGTGTTCCCAGCCAACGTGCATATGGCGCTGCACCCCGACGAGTTTCCGAAGGTGCCGGGCGGGGCGACCGCACTCTGGGCCCGGCTGCCGTTCCAGGGGGTGTTCATCGCGTGGGTGATCAGCGCGATGCGCCGCCCGTGAGTCAGACCTGCGACAGGACCTCGAGACGGTGAGTGGAGTCGACCAGCAGACCGACGAGCTGGGACCCCGACACTCGCAGGGCAGGGCGTTCAGCCACAGCCGTAGTCCGGGTTTCGCCGACTGCGCGCCGTCGGGGCGGATGCGGCTCGACGCGCTCGCCTGCTGGCTGCAGGACGTCGCGTACGCCGACGTCGCCGACGCGGGGCTGGCGCAGAGCGCGGTCTGGGTCGTGCGTCGGACGCGCATCCGGGTGGACCGCTTCCCCCGTTTCGGCGAGGAGTTCGAGTTGACGACCTTCTGCAGCGGTCTCGGGCGGATGTGGGCCGAGCGGCGGACCGACATCGTGGCCGTGGGCTCGGCCGTGCCGGCGGTCCAGGCCGTATCGATCTGGGTCCATCTCGATCCGTTGCAGTGGCGGCCGATCGTGCTCACCGAGACCGAGCTCACGATTTACGGTGGGGCCGCCCCGGATCGGCGCGTCAGCGCGCGGCTGCGACACCCGGCGCCGGCGAGCACCGCCGGCGGCCGGCCGTGGCGCTTTCGCCTGACCGAGTGCGACATCGCCGACCACGTGAACAACGCGGCCTATTGGGGGCCGCTCGAGGAGGAGCTGCTCGCGGGCCCCGAGCTGGAACAGATCGATGTCGAGCTCGAGTATCGCTCCCCGTCGCAGGCCGGGGCAAAGCGTATCCTCAGCGAGGGCGATCGCCGCTGGATCGTCGGGGACGACGGCGAGCTGCACGCCTCGATGCTGGTCCGAAACGGCTTCGGTGGCTGACGCCGAGGCGACCCTACGCGCGGCGCGCCGCCCGCTCGTGATCGGGATGGGCGGCGGCGGCGACGTCGTCGGCGCGCTGGCGAGCGCCGAGCTCGCCCGGATTTACGACGGCTCAGACCCGCTGGTCGGCGGGATCAGCTGGGAGCGGCGGCCGATCGATCCGGTTCCGGGACCGCGCAGCGCCGACGAGATCGAGGGCGGCGAGACGATCGCCCCAGGAATCCTGCTCGCCGGCCCGCGGACCCGTGCGCGGGGTCGCGAGATGTACTTCGCCGAGTCGCGGATGGCGGCATTCCTCGACCGCCCGACGGTGCTGGTGACGATCACCGACGGCCCGACGGCGGTCGCCGACGGGCTTGCGGCCGCGCTGGCGAGGCTCGACCGAGATCTGCTGGTGCTGGTCGATGTCGGGGGCGACGTGCTCGCGCACGGCAGCGAGGCCGGCCTGCGCAGCCCGCTCTGCGACGCCGTGATGCTCGCCGCGGCCTCGAGGCTGGTCGAGGGCGGCGTGCCGGTGCTGCTCGGGATCTTCGGGCTCGGGTGTGATGCCGAGCTGACCGCGGCGGAGGTGCTCGACCGGATCGCGGACGTGGCTGCGTCGGGCGGGTTCGCCGGCGCGCGAGGGCTGACCGAGGAGGTCGCCAGGCGGCTCGAGGCATCGGTCGAGCTCGTCCCGACCGAGGCGAGCACGCAGGCGGTGCGGGCCTTTCGCGGCGTGCGTGGCGAGGTGACGATCCGCGGGGGCGCGAGGGCGCTCGAGCTGACCGCGGTCGCGTCGCTGACCTTCTATCTCGATGTCGCCGTCACTTTCGAGGTCGTCGGCCGGCTCGCTCGGGCCGTGGCCGGGACTGGCAGCCTGGCCGAGGCCAACCAGGCGCTGGCAGCGCTCGGGGTCGAGACCGAACTCGACCTCGAGCTCGAGGCCGCCGCCCGAGCTACGTCGTGAACACGACCTTTCCGACCACGTCTCCGTCGAGCAGCGCCCGAAAGCCCTCGCGCGCGCCGGCCAGCGGCATCTGTGCGTGGATCGTGGGGCGGATGTCGCGCTCCATGCAGAAGCGGATCAGCCGTTCGAGCTCGTCGCGGGTGCCCATCGTCGAGCCGACGACCGATAGCTGAAGGAAGAACACCCGGGCCAGCTCGGCCGGCGACGCGTCACCCGAGGTTGACCCGCTGACGACCAGCGTGCCGCCCGGCCGCAGCGAGCGCATTGAATGGCCCCATGTCGCCTTGCCGACGGTCTCCATCACCGCGTCGACGCGCTCGGGCAGCCGCGCGCCCGGCTCGAACGCCTGATCGGCGCCGAGGGTCAGCGCCTGCTCGCGCTTGCTCTCCGAGCGGCTCGTGACCCAGACACGCGCTCCCGCGGCGCTGCCGAGCACGATCAGCGCGGTCGCCACGCCGCCCCCGGCCCCCTGGACCAGGACGGTCATCCCGGGCGTCACCGCGCCCCGCGTGAACAGCATCCGGTAGGCGGTCAGCCATGCGGTCGGCAGGCAGGCCGCGTGCTCGAACGAGAGTTCGGGCGGCTTGGGCAGGAGGTTGCGCGTTGGCACCGCGACCCGTTCGGCGAGCGTCCCCTGATAGCGCTCGGAGAGCAGCGAGCGCCGCGGGTCGAGCGTCTCGTCGCCGCGCCAGGAGTCGCTCGTGATCACGGAGTGGACCACGACCTCGTTGCCGTCCTCGTCGGTGCCGGCAGCGTCGCCGCCGAGGATCATCGGGAGCTGCTTCTCGGCCAGCCCAACGCCACGCAGGGACCAGAGGTCGTGGTGGTTGAGCGCGGCGCTCCTGACGTTGACGACCGCCCATCCATCGGGCACCTCAGGCTCGGGGCGCTCGCCGATCTCCAGCCCGGCGAGCGGGTCGTCGGGATTGATCGAGCTGGCGTAGGCGGCGAGCACGTCCGGCACGGTACAGGAGCGTTCGCGGCCGGCCTGGGCTTGTCAGCAGGCCGGCCGCGTCGCCCTTCTCCTCCTCGGCGAGCGCTGCAGCTCCTCCTCCATGAGCGCGCGAGGCGTGGAAATCTACATCGACGGGGCGATTTTTCCACCCCAATTTGTCCGCAGGGTGACGGTGACCGCCGGGCGGCCGAGTCCGGCTGGCGCCCGAGGCTGGCTAGCTCCAGCTGCCGCGCGGGCGCGCGATCGCCGCCTGGGCCGCCGCGATTCTCGCGATCGGGACTCGGAACGGCGAACACGAGACGTAGGTCAGGCCCGCGTCATGGAAGAACTCGATCGACTCGGGGTCGCCGCCGTGCTCGCCGCAGATGCCGAGCTTGAGTCCCGGGTGGGCCTCGCGCCCGACCCAGGCGGCGAGTCGCACGAGCCATCCGACGCCCGGCTTGTCGATCGTCTCGAACGGGCTGCGGTCGATGATCTTGCGCTCCAGATACACGGGCACGAACTTCGACTCGACGTCGTCGCGCGAGAAGCCGAGCGCCGTCTGCGTCAGGTCATTGGTCCCGAACGAGAAGAAGTCCGCGAAGTGGGCGATCCGGTCGGCCACGAAGCAGGCGCGGGGGAGCTCGATCATCGTCCCGATCGTGTAATCGGTCCCAGCCTTCAGTCCCTCCTGGTCGCCGATCCGCACGACCAGCTCGCGCATCAGCTCGATCTCGTGCTCGTAATCGACGAGTGGGATCATGATCTCCGGATGCGGTGGCTCAGGCGCGCGCTTGGCGGCGCGCAGGATCGCATGCACCTGCATCTCATAGATCTCGGGGTAGAGGATCCCGAGCCGGACTCCACGCGTGCCGAGCATCGGGTTTTCCTCGGAGATCTCGAGCACCCGCGTCATCAGCCGCTCGAGCTCGGGGAGGTCATCTGACCGCTCGATCCGAGCGTGCTCGAGCTGCGCCGCGAGTTCGGGCAGGTTGGGCAGGAACTCGTGCAGCGGTGGATCGAGCAGACGGATCGTGACCGGCAGGCCGGCCATCGCCTCAAACAGACCCTCGAAATCCTCCTGCTGGAGCGGCAGCAGCTCGGCGAGCGCCCGCTGTCGCGCCTCGCGCGTGTTCGCCATGATCATCGCCCGCATCTTCGGCTGGCGATCCTCGGCCATGAACATGTGCTCGGTCCGGCACAGGCCGATCCCCTCCGCACCGAGCTCGCGCGCGCGCCGGGCGTCCTCCGGCGTGTCGGCGTTGGCGCGCACCCCGAGCGCGCGGGCGTCGTCGGCCCACGCGAGCACCTGCTCGAAGTTGTCGTCGACCTGAGCCTCGACCAGCGGCACGTCGTCGGTCGTCACCAGGCCCTTGGTCCCGTCGATCGCGATCCGGTCGCCCTCGTGCAGCTCGGTTCCGTTGACGGTGATCGTTCTGTTGACGAGATCGACCGCGATCGCGTCAGCGCCGACGACCGCCGGCCGTCCCATCCCGCGTGCGACGAGCGCCGCGTGCGAAGCCTTGCCGCCCTCGGAGGTCAGGATCCCCTTCGCGGCGTGGAAGCCGGCCACGTCCTCGGCGTCGGTGAACGGACGGACCAGGATCACGTCGCGGCCCTGCTCGGCGGCGGCGACCGCCTCGGCGGCGGTGAACACGACCGTTCCCTTGGCGGCGCCGGGCGACGCGTTGACGCCGGTCGCGAGCACGTGGTAGTCGGCTTTGGGGTCGAAGGTCGGGTGAAGTAGCGCGTCGAGGCTCCCCGGGTCGATCGTCTGGATCGCCCGCTCACGCGACAGCAGGCCCTCCGAGACCGCGTCGACCGCGAAGCGGACCGCGGCTTGGGCTGGGCGCTTCGCGCTCCTGGTCTGAAGCATGTACAGCCGCTTCTCCTCGACCGTGAACTCAGTGTCCTGCATGTCCTCGTAGTGGCCCTCGAGGGTCCGCAGGATCTCCAGCAGCTGCTGATGGATCTCGGGCAGCCAGTCCTTCATCTCCGACAGATCGCGCGGCGTGCGGACACCCGAGACGACGTCCTCGCCCTGTGCGTTGGGAAGGAAATCTCCACTCGGCTCGGGCGCGCCGGTGACCTCGTCACGTGAGAACGCGACCCCGGAGCCCGACGTCTCGCCCTTGTTGCCGAACACCATCTGCTGGACGTTGACCGCCGTTCCCCAGTCGTCCGGGATCTTGTTGAGCCGGCGGTAGGCGATCGCGCGCTCGCCGACCCACGAGTTGAACACCGCCCGGATCGAGAGCCGCAGCTGCTCGTGGGGCTCCTGGGGGAACTGCTCGCCGGTGTGTTCGCGGTAGATCTCCTTGAAGGTCTCGGTCAGCTCCCTGAGCGCCTCGACGTCGAGCTCGGTGTCGAGCCTCACGTCGCGCTGCTCCTTGGCGGCGGCGATCGCGTCCTCGAATCGCTCCGCCGGGATCCCGCGGGTGACGTTGGCGAACATCTGCGCGAAGCGGCGGTAGGAGTCCCACGCGAACCGTTCGTTGTTGGTCGTGCGGACCAGACCGAGCACCGACTCGTCACCGAGGCCGAGGTTGAGGACCGTGTCGAGCATCCCCGGCATCGACGTGCGGGCGCCGGATCGAACCGAGACCAGCAGCGGATCGTCGCCGTCACCGAGTCGCTTGCCCGAGCGCTCCTCGAGCCGCCCGAGCGCCCGCGCGACCTCGTCTGCCATCCCGGCGGGCTCGGCGCGGTCGGCCCGCATGTACTCCACGCACGCCTCGGTCGTGATCGTGAACCCGGCGGGGACGAGATCCGCTCCGAGAACGCGCGTCATCTCGGCGACGTTCGCGCCCTTGCCGCCCAGGAGGTCCCGCATTTCCCTCGAACCCTCGGCGAAGTCGTACACCCACTTCGACATCGTGCGGCGATCCTACCCGGGCGACGGCGGACTGGCGTGCGTAGTTGTCCGCCATCCTCAGCGCACGCGCCGCAGATAGGATTTGGGGCATGGAATCCGGGCTTGGTCATTGCGTTCACCGCGGTGGAGCGGGGGAGCCGCTGGTGCTGATCCACGGGTTCTCCGGGACTCGGCTGCTGTGGCAGCCGGTGCTCGAGCGACTGCATGGCTCATTCGACGTGCTGGCCGTGAACCTCGCCGGCCACGTCGGGGGCCCCGAGCTCGACGGTGTGCCGCCGTCGGTCACGGCGCTCGTCGATGCTGTCGAGCGTGACCTCGACCAGGCGGGCTTTGAGACGGCCCACGTGGTCGGCAATTCGCTCGGTGGCTGGATCGCGTTCGAGCTCGCCGCCCGCGGACGTGCCCGCTCGGTCGTCGCGCTGTCGCCCGCCGGGGGCTGGGAGCCCGGATCCTGGGACGAGCGCCGGCTCCGGATCATGTTCGGCCGCATGCACCGGATGTCGACGATGATCCTGCCGCGCCTGAACTCGATCGTCCGCCGCCCGAGGCTGCGGCACGACATCCTCTGGCAGGTCGTCGCGCACGGCGAGCGGATGCCGCCGGCCGCCGCCGCGCAGATGATCCGGGACTCGGCTGGCTGCCCGGTCTACTTCGAGCTGATCGAGGCGATCGCCGGTCACGGTCCTCCGGAGGACCTCGGCGGTGTCGCGTGCCCGGTGCTGCTCGCGTGGGGTACCAAGGACAGGATCCTGCCGACGCCCCGGTATTCAAAGCGGCTGCGGGAGATGCTTCCGAACGCCGAGTGGGTGCAGCTGCCGGGGGTCGGCCACGTCCCGATGTCGGATGACCCCGAGCTGGTCGCCGAGACGATCTCGACCTTCGTGGCGCGGGTGCGGGAGCGGGAACCGGCGGTCGTCGCCGGGTAGAGAGCAGCGCCATGGGGCGGCTGCGGAGTGGGTGGCGATCGGTCCGTCCGGGCCCCCGCCGATACTGACACCGTGATCGCGTTCGAGTTCGCGACACGCGTCTTTCGGTTCACCGATGAGCAGGCGACGGTGACGGCCGAGAGCCTGCGCAACTACGCGAAGGGGAAGCTGCCCGCCGACGCCCCGCCGGCGGCGCTGCCGAGCGGTAAATCCGGCTGGACCGACGGCGCGCTGGCCCTGGCAGAGTTCACCGAGGAGGCGCTGGTCGGCAACCTCGAGCTCCCCTTGCCGCTCGAGGGCAAGGCGGCGGAGGCGATGTTCTGGACGCTGCGGCTGGCTCAGGGAGTGGGCGGATGCCCGGAGGCCGGCGACATGGCGGCGCTGCGTGACGCGCTCGGGTCGCAGTTTGTCGGCAGTGGCAGCCCGGCCACCCCGGGCCTGTAGCCGGACGCCGTCGGCGTTCGGCGTGCTCAGGCGGCGGTTGGCGCGCTCAGGCGACGGTTGGCGCGCTCAGGCGGCGGTCGTCGACAGCTCGCGCGACTGGAGGTCCATGACCTCGGCGAGCAGCTCGTACGATCGTCGCCGCGCGGCGTGGTCGTAGGTGATCGTCACCACGATCACCTCGTCGGCGCTGTAGTCGGCGGCGAGCTCCTCGATCCGTGCCCGCACCTTCGCCGGCGATCCGATGATCGCCCGGCGGCCGGGGGCGTCGTCGGCCGGTGACTTGCCCTCCCGGGCCAGAAAGGCGAGTGCCTGCTCCGGTGGCGGCACCGCGATCAGCCGGCCGCGGCGCAGCATCGTGAACGTCATCCGGCTGCTGGCGGCGAGCTCGTAGGCCTCCTCATCGGTCGGCGCGCACAGCACCCATGCGGCGACGGCGGTGCGCGGCGCCTGGAGGTCGCGGACGGGGTCAAACCGCTCGCGGTAGAGCTTTGCGATCTCGGCCCCGTCGCGGTTGATGAAGTCGGCGAACGCGTACCGCAGGCCCGCCTCGGCCGCCCAGATCGCGCTCTGCGACGAGGAGCCGAGCAGCCACGGGACCGGGAGCTCGGGCCGGCCCGGCAGCGTCGCCGCGAGATGGCGGAAGGGGTGGTCCACCGGCAGGTCGTCCTCGAGATAGGCCAGCAGCTCGGCTAGCTGCTGGGGGAAGTCGTCGGGGGCCGCCTGACGGCGGTCGCGCTGCAAGGCGAAGGTCGTCAGCGGGTCGGTGCCGGCCGCCCGGCCGATCCCGAGGTCGATCCGGCCCGGGTACAGGGCGGCCAGGATCGTGAACGACTCGGCCACCTTGAGCGGGCTGTAATGGGGCAGCATCACGCCACCGCTGCCGACCCGGAGCCCTTCGGTCGCGGCGGCGATCGGTCCGATCAGCACCTCCGGGCTCGGACCGGCGAGCATCGGGCCTCCGTGATGCTCGGCGACCCAATAGCGGTGATACCCGAGCGCGTCGGTCAGCCGCGCGAGGTCGAGCGTGTTGTGAAGCGCCTGCGCGCCGGTGGAGCCTTCTGAGACCGGCGACTGGTCGAGAACCGAGAGCAGCACTGTCTCGCGATCTTAGTTACCAGCCGTCGGCGGCCGAAAGCGCGTCAATCGTTCCGGTTGCTACAAAGCAGCCGCATGCCAGTCGCTATCGGCCAGCTGCGCGAGGTGCTCGCGACCCGCTACGTCACGCCCTTGCGCGAGGGCGGCTCGCTGCCGGGGCTCGTCGAAGCCGATGACGACGGCCTGTACGTGGCCAAGTTCCGTGGCGCGGGACAGGGCCTGCGGGCGCTGATCGCCGAGGTGATCGTCGGCGAGCTGGCCCGCGGCGCCGAGCTGCTCGTCCCCGAGCTGGTGACCGTTGCGCTCGATGCCCGGCTGGGGGCCGCCGAACCCGACCCCGAGATCCAGGATCTGATCGCGGCCAGCGAAGGCCTCAACCTCGGGGTCGACTTCCTGCCCGGCGCGTTGCCCTACACCCCCGCCGGCGCCTGGCAACCGTCGCCCGAGCTGGCGGCCGAGATCGTCTGGCTCGACGCGCTTGCGACCAACGTCGACCGGACCGCGCGGAACCCGAACCTGCTGCTGTGGCACCACCGGCTGTGGCTGATCGACCACGGCGCGGCGCTCTACCTCCAGCATGGGGGTCTCGACCCGGTCGCGGCCGACCGTCCCTTCCCGCTGATCGCCGACCATGTCCTGCTGGCCCGCGCCGGCTCGGTGCTCGAGGCCGACGCGCGGATGCGCGGACGGCTCGGCGAGGGGGCCGTGGAGGCCGCCGTCGATCTGGTGCCGGACGAGTGGTTCGAGGGCGCTGACGCGCCGCGCGCGTACGTCGACTACCTGGCGTCGCGGCTGGCCGACGGTGGGTTCGTCGAGGAGGCCGAGCGTGCCCGAGTCCAGCGCTAGCCCGTTCACCTATCTGATTCTGCGTCTCGTCCCGAGCGTCGAGCGCGGCGAGTGCGTCAACGTCGGCGTCGCTCTGTTCTGCCGCCAGCGGGGATTCCTCGGCGTCCGTGTGACGCTCGACCGCGCCCGCCTGCTCGCGCTGTCGCCCGGCGTGGCCCTCGACGAGGTGCAGGAGCATCTGACGGCGCTGGCACGGGTGGCCGAGGGCGACGAGGGCGCCGGCCCGATCGCCGCGCTCCCGCAGTCAGAGCGCTTCGGCTGGCTGGCGGCACCGTCGAGCACGATCGTGCAGGCCTCCGAGGTCCACACGGGCCTGTCCGAGGACCCGGCGGAGACGCTCGACGCGCTGTTCGCGCGGCTGGTCGGGCCGGCGCCGGCGTAAGCGGGCGTAAGCGGGCGTAAGCGGGCCACTGGACGGCAGCGCCTGAGCGAGCCGTTGGACGGCTGCGGGTACGGTGGCCCGACGGTGTAAGTCGTCTTGACGGCGTTCCGCACGGCCCGCGGGCCTTGGGGGTTCGGGCCGAGCCGGGTTGAGGCGCAAAACCAGCGCGGAGGGGAGTAAATCGCGTACGGCCACGAGCCGTAGGTCCAAAACCGGCGCGGAGGGGAGTAAATCGCGTACGGCCACGAGCCGTAGGTCCAACACCGGCGCCGAGGGGAGTAAATCGATGACGGCTGGGACCTCGGGGCTCGAAATCCGTCAGGCAGTGCGACGATCGCGATCCGTCAGGCAGCTGCGGTGACCGTTTCCGCCGGCGACCGCACGGTGGCCTCATCCTCTGACGAGTGCACGATCAGGACCGGCACGCCGCTGTGGTTGAGCGCGTAGTGGCTGACGCTGCCCATCACCGAGCTGGTGAGCGCGCCCCGACCGCGCGAGCCCATCACGAGCAGGTCGTGGTCGCCCGACGCCAGCCGCTCCATCAGCGCCTCCCTGATCGGTTTCTCGGTCAGGATCGTGGTGACCGAGATCGACTCGGGCACGCGCGCGACGGCCGCATCGAGCGCGGCCTTGGCTTCATCGCGCAGTTCGGTCGCGAGCGGCTCGATCGCGGACGCGGACGCCGGCGTGCAGGCCCAGTAGGGCAGGCGGGGGATCGCGGTCAGGATCGTCAGCCGGCCGTGGCCGGACATGGCGATGTCGATCGCCTCATCCATCGCGCGCTCTGCATGAGCCGAGCCGTCTACGCAAACAAGGATGTTGTGAAACATGGGCTCACCGCGTTTCGACTTTGTTAGCATGCCAAACATTAGCATGCCAATCGTTGCTACGCTAGCCCTGTGGCGATCGAAGACCTCGACTGTGACCCCGTTCAGGTGGACGATTTCCTGGTCTCGTTCGACGCGCTCGCGCAGGCGGTCAGACGGGCCCGGGGCGCTCAGGCGCAGAGTCGCGACGAGAGCCTGACCCTGTCGCAGTACGCGCTGCTGCAGGCTCTGTCGGGGCGCGAGACGGCCCGGGTCCGCGAGCTCGCCAGCGAGGCGGGGATCACGCCGTCGACGGCGACCCGGATTCTTGACGCGCTCGAGCGGCGGGCGATCGTCAGCCGCTCGCGCGCCCCCGACGACCGCCGGGGGGTGACCGTCCGGTTGACCGACCTCGGCCGCGAGCAGCTCAGCGGCCAGGACGCCTGGCTGCGCGGCCGCCAGCGGGCGTTCTTCGACGGGCTGCCGGACACCGAGCAGCAGCTCGCGCCCGACCTGCTGGTCCGCCTCGCGGCGCTGATCGATGAGCTGGCTGCTGGGCCGGCGGCGGAGCCGGCCTAGCTTCTCGGTCGCGGTCAGCGGGCCGCGCTTGGGCCACTCCAGCGCTCGGGTCCCGTTCACAGGACCGTCACATGAGCGCCACAACCGAGCCACCTTGCCACTCGGGGCCGCTCCTATAACTCCAGATGTCGCTCGCCTGGCGCCTTTCTCTCCTCCTCGGGTGTGAGGCGAGCTTCGTTTATCCGACCCGCGGAGCGGCCGGCCGCAAATGCACCTCGCGGTTGCAGCGCCGAGCTCCAGCGAGGCTCGCCGGGCGCCGCACTCCTCTGGCGCCCGGCGAGCCGGCGATTTCCATCTCGAAGGGGGGTGCGAGGGCCTCCTCGGTGCCTAGCCTGCGCATATCGCCGGTTAGTCACCGAGGCTGACCGTCGCGCCACCTCCGGCGCGCCCGGGTGTCCGGTTGCACAACCCCCCGCATGTCGGGTATTCGGTCCCGAGTCATAGCGCGCAGCGCCCGAGTGCCGCAGCGTTGCGTCGGTGATCTCCGCGCTCGAAGCCGAGCCCACGACAACTGAACGGCTCACGCATCACTCCCGCCGCGGCGCTGAGGCCGCCTCGGTCGCCGTCAGCGTGCCCGAAAACGTCGTCTCGAGCGCCGAGGTCGGCGCCCGGTTAGGCGTCGAGCACGACTGGATCGTGCGGCGCACCGGCATCCACTCGCGGCGGATCGCCCACCCGCACGAGCGCCTCGACGCCCACGCCGCCGCGGCCGCGATCGAGGCGCTCAAACGCGCCGAGGTCGACCCGCTCGACGTCGATCTGGTCGTCGTCGCGACCACCACGGCCGACGAGCTGATGCCGGCCGCCGCGCCGCTGGTCGCGCACGCGATCGGAGCCACGAACGCGGGCGCCTTCGACGTCGGCTCGGCCTGCACCGGCTTCCTGTCGGCGCTGGCGGTCGCCACCGCCCAGATCGAGGCTGGCCGTGCTCGCGTCGCGCTCGCGATCGGCGCCGATCTGATGTCGCGGATCACCGATCCCCAGGACCGGGCAACGGCGGCCGTGTTCGCCGACGGGGCCGGGGCGGTCGTCCTTCAGGAGAGCTCGCAGACCGGGCGGATCGGGCCGATCGTGCTGGGCGCCGACGGCGCCGGCGCGCAGCACATTTACGCCAACCGCGACGACGGCGTGATCCGGATGAGCGGGCACGAGACGTTCCGCGAGGCGGTGGCGCGCCTGTCGCTCGCGACCCTGCAGGCAGCTAAGGCCGCGGCGGTCCGGCTCGAGGAGATCGACCTGTTCGTCTATCACCAGGCCAACGGGCGGATCCTGTCCGCCGTTGGAGAGCGGCTTGGCCTCCCTTCCGACCGGGTAGTCGACTGCATCGGCGAGTACGGCAACACGTCGGCTGCGACGCTCCCGCTCGCGCTCGCGTTCAGTGAGCGCGAGGGCCTGCTGGCGCCCGGTGACCGGGTGCTGCTGGGCGCGTTCGGCGCCGGCTTCACATGGGGAGCGACCGTGATCGAATGGGGCCCGGCATGAGCATCGCCGCCCTATCGCGAACCGAGACACGCGAGACACGTGAGACGCGCGTGACCGCGCTCGAGCGGCTCGAACTGCTCTGCGACCCCGGCACCCTGCAGCTGATCCGAACCGACGTGATCTCGCCGGCGATGGGCGAACGGGCGCAGAGCGGCGACGGCGCGCTCGGCGGCTCGGGGCTGGTCGACGGCCGGCCGGTGTTCTGTTACGCGCAGGACTCGTCATTCGTCGGCGGATCGCTCGGGGAGGCCCACGCGGCGACGATCACCCGGGTGCTCGAGCTCGCCGACCGCGGACGCGCTCCGGTGGTCGGCTTCGTCTCCTCGGGCGGGGCCCGGATGCAGGAGGGGATCGGCGCGCTCGGCGGATACGCGCGGATCTTCCGCGGCACAGTCTCTCTTTCGGGGCGCGTTCCCCAGATCTCGGTCGTCAGCGGACTATCGGCGGGCGGTGGTGCCTACTCGCCGGCGCTCACCGACTGGATCGTGATGACCGAGCAGTCGAGCATGTTCCTGACCGGGCCGGCGGTCGTCCGCGACGCGCTCGGCGAGGACGTCGACGCCGAGCAGCTCGGCGGAACGCGGGTGCATCAGCGCAACGGCGTCTGCCATCTGCTCGCCCAGGATGATCTGCACTCGGCGCAGATCGCCCGCGAGCTGCTGTCTTACCTCCCCAGCCATCGTGACGCCGCGCCGCCGGCGATCGAGCCCGGACGCCCCGGTGGGTACGACCCCGGAGCGCTGGTCCCAAGCGAGCCCCGCAAGGTCTACGACGTGCGGGCCGTGATCCGAGAGCTGGTCGATGACGGCGAGCTGCTGGAGATCTCAGGCGGCTGGGCACGCAATCTGGTCACCGCGATGGCGCGGATCGATGGCCGCCCGATCGGCGTGATCGCCAACCAGCCTCGCTACTTCGGCGGCGTGCTCGATGCCGCCAGCTCCGAGAAGGGAGCGCGGTTCGTGTCGAAGTGCAACTCGTTCGGCCTGCCGCTGCTCGTGCTGGTCGACACACCCGGGTACATGCCCGGCACCAAACAGGAGTCCGCCGGGGTGATCCGCCACGGGGCGAGCCTTGTGCATGCGTTCGCCGAGGCGACCGTCCCGCGGATCACGGTGATCCTGCGCAAGGCGTTCGGCGGCGCCTACATCACGATGAACTCCAAGGATCTCGGGGCCGACTACGTGTTCGCGTGGCCGAAGGCCGAGATTGGCGTGATGGGCGCCAGGCCCGCGGTCGGGATCATCCACCGCCGCGAGCTGGCTGCCGCCGACGACCCCGAGGCCGAGCGCGAGCGGCTGACCGCCCAGTATGCCCACCACCAGCTGCGCTCTCAGGTCGCCGCGGCGACCGGCTACATCGACGAGCTGATCAGGCCGTCGGACACCCGCGGACGGCTCGAGTGGGCATTTCGCTCGCTTGCCGGAGGCTCGGGCCGATGAGCTCCGTCCGCGGCGATGTGCTGCTGACCGGCGCGACCGGGTTCGTCGGCATGGAACTGCTGGCCCGCTACCTCGAGCGCGGTGACCGGCAGGTCGTGACGCTCGTGCGAGCGCCCGACGACGCCGCTGCCGCGATGCGGATCGACGCCGTGCTTGCGAATCTGTTCGGCTCCCGAGCGGCGGCACGCCTCCGCGGGCGCGTGCAGGCGTTTGCGGCCGACCTGACCACGCCCGGGCTCGCACTGGATCCGCTCACCCGCGACGAGCTCGTGTGTCGCGTGTCGACGATCGTCCACTGCGCCGCCTCGGTCTCGTTCTCGATGCCGCTCGACGAGGCGCGAGCGATCAATCTCGAGGGCACTCGCCGGATGCTCGAGTTCGCCGAGGCAGCCCACGCCTGCAACGGTCTGCGGCGCTACGCGCACGTCTCGACCGCGTACGTCGCTGGCACGCACGAGGGCCGGTTCGCCGAGTGCGACCTCGACGTCGGCCAGACGTTCAACAACTCCTACGAGCGATCGAAGTTCGAGTCCGAGCAGCTGGTGCTCTCACACAGCGAGCTGCCATCGACGATCCTGCGGCCGAGCATCGTCGTCGGTGACCGGCGCAGCGGCTGGACCTCGGCCTTCAACGTGCTCTACTGGCCGCTGCGGGCGTTCGCGCGCGGCCTGTTCACGGCCGTTCCGGCGGACCCGGCCGCGCCGGTGGACGTCGTCTCGGTCGACTACGTCGCAGACGCGATCCACTCACTCGCTGAGGCCGAGGGCGAGATCGGCAAGACCTATCACCTGACCGCCGGCCCGAACGCGAGCACGTTCGCGGAGATCGCACAGCTCGCCAGCCGGTACTTCCGCCGCCCGCTGCCCAAGGTGCTGTCGCCGGCCGAGTTCGCCGTGCACAAATCGACCGCCGCGGAGAAGTCGGCGCTCGATGCCGGTCGCGCCTACTTCCCCTACTTCTCGACCGCGGCGGTGTTCGACCAGGCCGTCACGCAGGCGCGACTGGAGCCGCTCGGAATCATCGTCTCGCCGCTGCACGACTACATGGAGCGGCTGCTGGACTTCGCGACCCTCAGTCGTTGGGGGAAGCTGCCGATCGCGCGGGCCGACGCGCGCCCAGCCTAGAGCGGCGTGGACCCGGCGCCCCCCCACTCGGGGGGTTGTCGCCACGCTGCGGTTGTCGGTCCCCGGTGACGGGGACAAGCTCACCCCATCAACGGCCTCGCAGACATCGCGCGTTTTGCGCCCAATGACCCCGACCCGCTCGTCATGGCATCGCTGGCGTGCCCGCTGTGCCTGCGAGCGGACGACGTCGAGTGGCGTGCCGCCGTGCATGGCTACGATCCCTCGGTGCAATGCCGATGCCCGACGTGCGACCGACGGTGGCGGGTCTACATGACCCCCGATCAGGCGCTGCGGCTCGGTCTGATGGCGCACACGCACGCGCAAGCCGCCTGACCCACCGGTCGCGATGAGCTCGGGAACGTCCGCGGACGGACGGGCCGTCGTCGGCATCGACGCGCTCGAGCTGTTCGTCGAGGTCCTGTCGCAGTCCGATCCCGGCCGCTCGAATCCGGACGCGTTCTATGACCGGCTGTGCGAGGCGGTCTGCCGGCTGGCGCAGATGCGCCGGGCGATCATCTTCCGTTATGACAGCACCCTGCGCCGCGTCCGCGCCGCGGGCGCCCACGGGATGGACGTGCAGCAGTTCGCCGGTGCACACGTGACCGTCGAGTCGGCGCCGATCGCCGTCCGGGCGCTGCGCGAGGACCAGGTCGTCGAGGAGGTCGGCGACATGCGCGACCAGGTTCCGGACGAGTACGCGTCGCTGTTCGAGCAGCCCGTGCGCCTCGTGTGCGCGCCGATGGCCGCCGCCGGCCGGCCGATGGGCGTGATCCTGACCGATCGGCTGATGTCGAGCCCACCGCTCAATGACGGTGACCGCAGTCTGCTGTGGGCGCTCGGCAAGGCCGCGGCGCTCGCCTCGGTGGCGCGGATCTTCTCGGTCCAGTTCGAGACCGCGCGCCAGCTCGAGCACCGGATCGATCTCGCCCGCGAAATCCACGAGGGCGTGATCCAGCGGCTGTTCGGCGTCTCGATGGCGCTCGACGGTGACGGCGAGCTGCCCGCCGACGCCCGGCAGCGGTGCGCGAGCGAGACGCAGGCCGCGCTGAGCGAGCTGCGGGCCGCGCTCCAGCGGCCGCTCGGCCGCGCGCCCCGCGCGACCCAGACGACGCTCACCGCCGAGGTCGAGCGGCTCTCGCACGCCCACCCCGAGCTCGGGATCGAACTGCGAGCCACGACCTCGATCCCGGCGAGCCTCGAGCCGCTCGCTCAATCGGTCCTGCGCGAGGCCGTGCGCAACGCCGGCAAGCACGCGACCCCGACGCGCACCGAGGTGAGGGTCCTGGACGCCGACGGAGCGTTCGTGCTCGAGGTCGTCAACGACGGGGTGATCGGAGCACGCCGTCAAACCGGAATGGGGCTGCGGCTGGCGGCGCTCGAGGCGCTCCAGAGCGGGGGAGTGGTGGAGTTCGGACAACGAGATCCCGATCGCTGGCAGGTTCGCCTCATGGTTCCGCCGGGTGACGAGCCGGCGAGCAACGACGATGGCTGACGAGGAGCGCAGCCACGAGCGCCTGAGCGTGCTGGTGGTGGACGATCATGACGTCGTCCACTGGGGCTTCAGGCTGATGCTCACCCAGCAGCCGTGGGTCGAGCGCTGTCTCAGCGCGCAGTCGGGCAGCGAGGCGCTGGCGCTGGCGGCGCGCTACGAGCCCCACGTCGCGCTCGTTGACCTGTTCATCGGCGAGGAGTCGGGCGCCGAGGTGTGCGAGCAGCTACGCGCCGCCCAGCCGTCGACGCGGGTGCTCCTGTTCTCGGGCGCCGGGGAGATCTCGGCCCCGGCCGCGCGGGCGGCAGGCGCCTCGGGGTTCGCCTACAAGGATTGGCCGGCGCGCCGGATCGCGAGCGCGGTGCGGCTGGTCGGCCTCGGCGGCACCGTGTTCGAGCGTCACGAGCGCCAGCCGGCGCTCGGTCTCTCAGACCGCGAACGCGCGGTGCTCGAGCTGATGGCCTCGGGTGCGACCAACCCGGAGATCGGCGAGGCGCTGCACCTCTCCCGCCACACGGTCAAGGAGCATTCGAGCGCGTTGTATCGCAAGCTCGGGGTTCGCAACCGGACCGAAGCCGTGCAGCGAGCCCAGCGGCTCGGTCTGCTGACGTGAGCCGACTCTGGGCCCCGAGGCGGCTACCGTTTCCGTATGAACCCATTTGATCACTGGAGCGCGAGCTGGACGCCGGCCTGAGCGAGATCGCGCGCTTTCTCGCGCAGCGACCCCCGTTTGACTCGCTGGCGCCCGAGGAGCTGGCCGAGGTGGCCGCCGAGGCGACGATCGAGTTCTACCTCAAGGGATCGGTGATCCTGTCCGAGGACGGCGGGCCGGTCACCTTCCTGCGCGTGATCCACAGCGGTGCGGTCGACATCGCCCACGACGGTCACCTGCTCGACCTGCTCGGGACCGGTGACACATTCGGACACTCGGCGATGCTCTCCGGCCTGCCGCCCGGGTTCGAAGCCCGCGCGGCCGAAGACACGCTCTGCTACCGGATCCCGGTCGGCGTCGCGCGGCCGCTGCTCGACCGCGCCCGGCAGCGGGAGCTGTCGATCGGCACCACCAGCGGCGGCGAGCCGGTCTCGAAGCTGATTCGCAGCCAGACGGTCATCTGCAAGCCATCCGAGAGCATCGGGATCGTCGCCGAGCGGATGACCGCCGCTGGCTCCAACTCGGCGATCGTCGAGCTCGCCGATGGGCAGATCGGGATCGTCACCGATCGTGATCTGCGGACCCGCGTGCTGGCCGCCGGACGTACCCGCGGCGCACGGATCGACTCGGCGATGAGCGCCCCCGCCTACACGGTCTCGCCCGAGCGGCTCGCCGACGAGGTGCTGTACGAGATGCTCGAGCGCGGGATCCGCCACGCGCCGGTCGTCTCGGAGCGCGGGCGGCTGATCGGGGTGCTCGAGGCCGCTGACCTGTTCGCCGCACAGCCACGCTCATGGTTCGGCGCGCGCCGTGCGATCGGGCGCGCCCGCAGCCTCGACGAGCTCGCCGCCGTCGCCGAGCGCTTCCCGGTGCTGATGCTCGAGCTGCACCGCTCCAGCATCCCGGCGATCGAGCTCGCACGGGTGCTGTCGGCACTCGTAGACGCGCTCACCTACCGCGCGATCGAGCTCACGCTGACCGACGCCGAGCTTCCAGACGAGGGCGTCGTCTGGGTCGCCGTGGGAAGCCAGGCGCGCCGCGAGCTGACGCTCGCCTCTGACCGGCGGGGCGCGCTGATCTGCACCGTGCCCCCGCCGGAGGCGTGGCTGGCGGAGCTCACGGCGGCGCTCGCGCGGTGTGGAGTCAGCGGTCCCATCGTCGCCCACAACGGCGATGGCTGGACCCGGGCGGCCGCCACCGACGAGCTTGCGCTGTCGGTGCTCGCCGACCGCCGAGCGCTCTGGGGCACGCCGTCGGAGCCGCTGCCGGTCGCCGACGGGGTCACTCGCTCGCGGCTGCTCGACGCGCTCGCGGCGCTCGCCTTCACCCACAGCCGGCCGACCGGCTTTGACGCCGACACCGTGCTGCGTCTCGACGGGCGCCGCAGCGACATGCTCGACATCCGCCTGTCGGCGATCGTCCCGATCGCCGCTATCGGGCGGTGGGCTGGGGCGGTCGCGGGCAGCGAGGAGGTCTCAACCCCGGAGCGGCTGCGAGCGGCGGCGGCCGAGGGCGTGCTCGGCGAGTCTCAGGCGTCGACCCTTGCCGAGGCGTTCGAGCTCGCGCTCGGGCTCCGGATCATCCATCAGCTCGAGCAGCTCGACGCGGCCCAGAAACCCGATGACATGCTCGATCCGGCGGCGCTCAGCCCGCTGACACGAGACCACCTGCGCGATGTCTTTCGCGCCGTCGGTACCGTCACGCGGGAGCTGCAGCCGTGAGGCTCCGGGCTCCGTCCGTGCGGCTGCGAGCGAGCCGCGAGGGCGCCGCCGGCCGCTTTCAGAGCACGCCCCAGCCGCGCCCCGAGACCCCGTGGCGTGAAGCGGAGTGGTGCTCGGTCGATCTCGAGCTGACCGGACTGAACCCGCGCTCTGACGAGATCGTCGCGATCGGAGCGGTTCCGATCAGCGACGGGCGGTTGATCCTCGGGGAGGCGATGTACACGCTCGCGCGGCCCGACCGGCCGCCGAAGACCCCGGCGGTGCTGATCCACAAGCTGCGGTCAGTCGACCTGGCGACCGCGCCCGCGCTGAGCGAGGCGATCGATCAGCTGCTCGACGTGCTTGCGGGCCGCGTGCCGGTGTTCCACACCTCGCTCGTCGAGCAGACCTTCCTCGGCCGCGAGTTCCGTCGCCGGCGGTTGCGCCTGCCTCGCGATGTCGACACCGAGGCGCTCGGACGGGCCTGGCTGCGGGTGCGTGACGGCACCGCCCCGAACGGGCTGTCGCTGATGCGGCTTGCGTCGGTGCTCGGCCAGTCGGCCGAGGATCCCCATCACGCGCTCGGCGACGCGCTGACGACCGCCAAGGCTTTCATCGCGCTCGCGAGCCACCTCGATGCGATCGAGCCTCAGTCGGTCCGCTCACTGCAGGACGTCGTCGATCCGCTCGCGCACTCCCGCGGCGCCGGGCGGTTCGGGCCCAGCTGATCGTCGCCGGGCAGTGGCCGCAATCGTCTCTGAGGAGCGGCCAAAGAATCGCGGCCCGACCACAGATAGGGGTTGTTCGGTTCAATTTAGATTGCGCAAACCGCACAACCAATCGGAGGTTGTTCGGTACATTTTAGTTGTGCCTCAACCGAACAACTCTCAGGAACCGCGCCGGGGACGCCCGTCCCGAGCCGCGGTATATGAGCGCTTGCGCACCCAGATCGAGGAGCTCCGTGACCGGCTCGGCGGTCTTCCTTCACCAGTTGAAGCTGAGGGCATCTGGCGCGGCATTTGGCTTGAGGAGGCACATCACTCGACGGCCATCGAGGGGAACACCCTCGTGCTCAAGCAGGTTGAAGAACTATTGGCAGAAGGCCGAGCCATCGGGAACAAGGAGCTAAGCGAATACCTCGAAGTCCGTGGCTACGCCGACGCGGCAGATTGGGTTTACGGCCAAGCACACGGAGAGAACATCTGGTCAGGCGAAGAACTTCTGTCTCTAACCGAGATCCGACACGTGCACCGGCTCGCGATGACGCCCGTCTGGGACGTGGCCCCGCATCCGGAGGCCACCAACAAGGAGCATCCAGGCTCATTTCGAGAGCACGACATCGAGCCGTTCCCGCGCGGGATGCGGCCGCCGCCCTGGCCGGAGGTGCCTGCCCTGATGTCCGATTGGCTGGACGTGGTGCAACGGCAGACGCAACACGATCACGTCGAACCGGAATGGCTTGCGCGCGTTCACGCGCGCTTCGAGCAGATCCATCCCTTCCTCGACGGAAACGGTCGCACCGGGCGGCTGGTCCTGAACTTGCTGCTGGTCCGGCTGGGCTATCCGCCAGCGATCATCTACAAGAACCAGCGCAAGCGCTACCTGAGTGGCCTCGGCCGCGCAGACGATGGAGACTTTGGCCCGTTAGGCGAGGTCCTGGCCCGGGCCATTCTCGACAACCTGCACAAATTCGTCGTGCCCGCGATCGCCGGGCCAGCAAGACTGGTGCCGCTTCCGGCGCTTGCGACGAAGGAGATATCAGCCAATGCGCTCCGCGTCGCCGCAACTCGCGGCAGGCTCCGCGCCTCCAAGGCAAGCGACGGAACCTGGCGCACCACCAGAACATGGGTCGACGACTACCTCGCCGGCCGCTACCAGCAGCCGGGCGGATGACAACCGGCGCGAACCCCCGCACTCGCTCCCGGCTTTCAGAGACGCCTTCGCCGGGCGCGGCGGCTCAGTACAGCTGCAGGTAACGGTCGAGCTCCCACGGCGTGATCTGCTCGTGGGCCGCTTGGACCTCGCGCTGTTTGACCTCGATGAAGTAGTCGATGTAGTCGCCGTCGCGCGTCTTGCCGAAGCCGGCGCGGAGCGCGTCGTTGGCCGCCAGTTCGCGTGTCGCGTCGAGCAGGTTGGCCGGTAGCAGCTCGATCCCCTGGGCCTCGCGCTCGGCCGCGCTCAGCGTGTACAGGTTGGCCGAGTTCGGGTCGCCGGCGTCGAGTCCCCGCTCGATCCCGTCAAGGCCGGCACTCAGCATCGCCGTCGCGGCGAGGTATGGGTTGCACGATCCGTCGACGGTGCGGTCCTCGATCCGGCCCCCGGCCGGGACGCGCAGCATCTGGGTGCGGTTGTTGTAGCCGTAGCTGATGTAGGCCGGCGCCCACGTCGCACCGCTGGTGGGAGCGCCGACGACCAGCCGCTTGTATGAGTTGACCGTCGGCGCGGTGACGGCGATGTACGCCTTCGCGTTGGCCTTCAGGCCGCCGATGAAGTTGTAGGCGAGCTCGGACAGGCCGAGGCCGCGCGGGTCGTCGGCGGGATCGCGTTCGAATAGGTTCTGGTCGTCCTTCCACAGGCTGACGTGGAAGTGACATCCGTTTCCGGTCAGGTGCGCGAACGGCTTGGGCATGAAGGTGGCGATCAGGCCACGCTGCTGGGCCAGCGATTCGACCATGTAGCGGAAGAAGACGGCCCGGTCGCAGGTCGTCAGCGCGTCGGCGAACTGGAAGTTCTGCTCGAACTGGCCGTTCGCGTCCTCGTGGTCGGTGGCGTAGTTGTCCCAGCCCAGCCCCGTGACCGCCTTTGACACTTCGGACACGAAGTCGAGGTTGCGCGTCAGCGCACGCATGTCGTAGCAGGGCAGGTCCAGCGTGTCGAGCGGGTCCGCGACCTCGATCCCGCCGTCCTCGGTGCGACGTACGAGGAAGTACTCGAGCTCGGCCCCGATCCGCAGCTCGTAGCCCATGTCGGCGGCGCGCTTGAGCGCATTGCGCAGGATCGTCCGCGGGCAGAACGGCCACTCCTCGCCCTCGACGGTGACGTTGCAGGCAAGGCGTGCGACGGTCGGCCTCCAGGGCAGGATCGACAGCGTGGTCACGTCGGGCATCGCGATCATGTCCGGATCGTGCGGGCCCTGGCCGAGGTCGCCGGCGGCGAAGCCCGCGAAGCCGGCTCCCTCACTCAGCAGGTCGTCGAGGTGGTGGGCCGGGACGAGCTTTGCACTGGGCTTGCCGTGCATGTCGACGAACTGCGCGAACAGGAACTCGATCAGCTCGTCCTTGACGATCTTGCGTACGTCGTCTTCATTTTTTGGGCTGTTGGTCATGGTTTGAGGTATATCCGCAGGCGCAGGTCAGGCACAATGGCCACTAGCACCCCTTAGCGCTGCCCGGAATGTGCGCGGCGCACATAGGATGCCCGTCCCAATGGCAGTGAGTGCAAACCCCGCTCAACCGGCAGGCTCCGAGCTACACGAGCTTCGCGAGGAGAACCGCACGCTCTACGGCGTGATCAAGCTCGTCGGGTCATCACTCGAGCTTGAGCCGATGCTCGGCGGAGTCGTCGATCTCGCGACCGACGCGACCGGCTGCCACGCGTGTTTCATCTACCTGCTGGAGGGGTCCCAGCTGGTCATCCGTGCGGCCTCGCCGGTCTTCAGCGAGGCCGTCGGCAACGTCCGCTTCTCGGTCAACGAGGGGCTGGCCGGGTGGGTGGCCCGTCACCGCACGCCCGAGTTCATCCGCGACCGCGCGATGGAGGATCCGCGGATGAAGTACGTGCCGCTGCTCGAAGAGCAGCGCTTCCAATCGATGGTCGCGGTCCCGATCCTGTCGCGCGCGGGCGAGACGATCGGCGTGATCGTCCTGCACACCGAAGCCCCGCACGAGTTCGGCGAGGGGACGCTGAAGCTGCTTGTCCATATCGCCTCGCTGGTCAGCGGCGCGATCGAGAACGCCCAGCTGTATGACCATGAGCGCCGCCGGGTCGGCGTCCTGACGGGTATGTCAGAGCTCGCCCAGCAGGTAGCCGATGCGTCCGGCGCCGCCGAGCTCGGGGCGGTCGTGGCGGGCGGATCGATCAGGCTGCTGAGCGCCGACTTCTGCCAGCTGTTCCGGCTCGAACCCGACGGCGATTCGATGCAGCTGCTCGCCTCGGTGCCGGAGAACGTGGCGCCGCCGTCGATGGGGTCGGCCGCCGAGCTGATGCTCGCCGCGCTGGAGGGCCGCGCCGGGCAACCTCCGGTTCAGGCGCTGTGGCCGTCGGTGCAGGCCGCCGACGTACTGGTGACGCCGCTGGCCGCAAGCGGTCAGCGGGTCGGTCTGCTGTGCGCCGGCTCGGCCACCCCACGGGCGTTCGGAGACGAGGCGGCGGAGCTCGCCCGAGCCATCGCCCACCTGGCCGCGGTCGCGATCAAGCGCGTCGAGTTGATCGAGGGCCTGACCAACGCCAACATCATCAAGAACCTGTTCGAGCTGCTGGCCGCCGGCGCGACCCCGCTCGCGGCCGCCAAGGCATCCGAGATCCGAATCGATCTGACGACGCCGTACCTGATCGTCAGCGCCGAGCCCGCCGGCGCGCGCGAGCAGGCGTCGGGCGAGTGGCGCAGCGCGGCCGAATCGCTTGGCAAGGGGCTCGCCGAGCTGGTGCCGCGGTCGGCGATCGAGGCGGGTCCCGGTCCGGTCCGCGCGCTGCTCAGCTTCGGCCGCGGCCGCCGGCGGAGCATCGAGGAGCTGCTGCGCGAATGTCGCGAGCTGGGCCAGCGGACCGGCGCGGCGATCGGCGTCAGCGAGCTGCGCGACACGCCGGCCGAGGCGGCCCGGGCCTACCGCGAGGCCACCGACGCCGCCACGATCGCGCGCGCGCTGCTCGGCGACGGCGGGGCGATCGCCTACTCGCAGGTCGGGGCCTATCGCTACCTGGTGCAGATCGGCGCCGATGACGCTCCGCGCGACCGGATGCGAGCGGCGGTCGACCTGCTGATCGAGTACGACCACAAGCGCCGCACGGCGCTGCTTGACACGCTCGAGCGCTACCTCTCAGAGCGCCGCAGCGTGATCGAGAGCGCGCGAGCGTTGTTTGTGCACCCGAACACGCTGCGCCAGCGCCTGGGCCGGATCGAGCAGCTGACCGGACTCAAGCTCGACGAGGACGACCTGCTGTCGCTCGAACTGGCGATCAAGCTCGCACGCCTGCACGGGCGCCCGGACGCCCCTCCCGACGAGTCAGGCTAGCGCCGAACGGCCGCAGGGCCCCGAAGTGTGTTGGCTAGCTGCCTGCGTCGTCGGGCACCAAGAACACGGGCAGCTTGGCGCGCCTGCGTACGCGTTGGGGCTCCTGGGACCACATCATGTCGCGTACGAATCGGTTGCGATCGGGGTCGGCGGCCATCACGATCGCTTCGCAGCCCTCCTTCGCCGCCTCATCGCAGATCCGCTTGGTGGATTTGCGCGTGCCGAGCACGCTCCCGTCGGCTTCCAGGCCCTTGCGCTTGAGGCGCTTCACCGCACTGCTCACGTTCTTCCGGTTGTCGGCCCACTCCTTCTTGGTCGGCAGCAGGCCCGGGCTCGGCAGACCGAAGGAGACCCCATGCACGCGGGCGACCGAGAACACGTGGACCCTGGCCCCCGGTTTACTCGCCAGCGCCACGACACGGGCGATGGCCGCATCCGGGATCGGCCGACCCTCCGTGGCGAGCAGGATGCGCTCGAACGGTCCCTCGGTATCAGGTGTCGTCAAGGTGTGCGTCCCCGGGGACGCCGTCGTGCTCACCTACTGGCGCCTCCGGGCGCGGGTGAGATCGCATCGGTTACAGGTGCCGCACTCTCGTCGGACCTTGCGTCGCCCCGCTTGCGCCATCTGTACAGGGGATAGTAAGAAAGCAGCACGACGATCCCGAGGAAGTAGTACGGGAGCGTCTTGTGTCCTGCCGCGTTGCACGTGCAGCTGGCGTAGACGGGCCCGCCATAGAAGTAGATGATCGCGTAGAAGCCTGCGAGAAGCAGCGCTACGTATTTCATCCACTCGGGAAGCTTGAACGGACGGCGCACGTTGGGGCGATGTTTGCGCAACAGGTAGTAGCCGACGAGCACCGGGATGAACGATGCGAGGTAGCCGACGTTCGAGAAAGTGTAGATCTCCACCGCTCCGCCCATGAACACGACGATGATCGAGCAGGCCACGTTGAAGACCATCGAGCGATCGGGGACGCCGTGCCGGTTCACGTGTTGGAACCACTTCGGGAACTGGCCGTCGGTAGACATCTGGTGCAGCGAGCGCGCCGTGCCGGTGATCGCGTTCAGCGCTGAGAGGACGAGCGCGATGATCAGCATCGCCGCGATCAGGTCCGTCAACAGCGTCGAGCCGGCGCCGGCGCCGAACACCTTGGCGGCGTAGGCGGTGAAGATCGTCTTCGGGTCCACCAGCGCCGCGCTCCCCAGCGCCGTGCCGCCGAGCACGATCACGAACGCGACAGGGATCATCACGTAGATGAAGACTCCGTAGCCACCCTCGAGGTTCATCGCGATCTTCGCGTCGCGGTCGGGGTCGCGAGTCTCGCCGATGTAGCAGGCGGCGGCCTCCATCGCGATCACGTTCCACGTCAACAGGAACGAGAACGCTATGTACAAGGTGAGCCACCCATGGTGGAAGGCCGACGAGAAGAAGCTGCTGCCGCCGAGCTGATGGAACCCCGACAGCTCCGAGAAGTGCGCCGTGGAGGGATTGAAGATCCACGCGATCGCGATGAAGGTCAGCGGGATCATCGAGAGGAGCGCAAGCGTGGTCGCGAACACGGTGCCGAAACGCAGACCGAGCAAGGCGGGGATGAACAGGAGCAGCAAGCCGACGACCGAGATCGCGACGGTCCAGTATGCGATCGGGGTATCAATCGGTGTGAAGCTCGCCGTGCTCAAGTTGAAACGGTCGACCAGATAGAACGACGCGAGGATCATGTTCAGCGGCGCGACCGGGAACCAGCCCAGCCAGTAAGCCCAGGCGGTAAAGCCGTTGACGTGCTCGGCGAACCGCGGCCAGCGGTCCTTGTAGGCCGGGTACGCGTACGATGGCGACCCGCCGGAGCGGTCCGGCATCATCGCCGACAGCTCGGCGAGGAACAGGCACAGTATGTAGCCGGTGATCGTGATCACGAAGATCACTGGAATCGACGCAGCGCCCAGGGAGGTCACCATCACGGGCGCGATCCCCGTGACCAGGATCGTGCCGGCTAGGCCGATGACAAACGCCCCCCACCAGTTCGTGGTCTTCGGAAGACCGGAACCCTCGTACGCAAGTTCGTCCTCGGGCATCCCGGGCGGTGTTTCGGCCGACATACGTCCTCCAGATCTGCTGATCGGTTCCGGGCATTACCCTGACACGTCGGTGGTGGCAAGCAAGGCGCGATGCGAACACAATTGAGGCGCACGACATGGACAACCTGGACACATTCCTGATCAAGCATCCGCCTTTCGACGGGATCGACCCCGACGAGCTGAGGAAGCTCTCATCACAGGCGACCGAACACCGCTTCGAGGCGGGCGAGGACGTACTCGTCGAGGACGCGGCACCCACGGTCGGGCTGTGGGTGATCGTGACCGGCTCGATGGGGCTGGTCCACGAAGGCGAGGTGATCCAGGTGCTCGAGCCGGGCGAGTGCTTTGGCCATCCCTCGCTGTTGACGGGCATGGCGCCAGCGTTCACGGTTCGCGCCCGCGAGCCGTCGACGTGCGCGCTGTTTGAAGCTGTGGCTGGGCGGCGGCTGCTCGGCACCGAGGCCGGTGCCGCCTATGTGGCCCAGACGATGCGCAAGCGCCTGACCGGCGCCGGCCAGACAGTCCACGGCCTGCACGACGTCGGCACAACGCCGGTCTCGGCGATCATGAGGCCGGCGACGTTCTTCGACCCTGACGCGCCGGTGCGCGACGCGGTCGAACGGCTCGGAAAGGACGGCGTGACGGCGTTGCTGGTCCGCCTCGACGACGAGCGAGCTGGCGATCGTGACCGACGCCGACGTGCGGACCAGGGTCGCCGCCGGACGGCGTTCCTGGCGACGCCCCGTGCGCACGATCGCCCGCACGCCGGTTCCGACGGTCCCGGCCCGGCAGCTGGCGATCGAGGCGACGGTCGACATGCTGGCGGCCGGTGCCGAGCACATGGCCGTCGTCGACGGCGGCCAGGTGTGCGGGATCCTGTCGGCCGCCGACCTGCTCGGGTTCGACGCGCACGGCTCCGACCGGCCTGCGCCACACGCTGCTCGGGGCCCCGGACGAGGATGCGCTCGTGCAAGGCCGCTTCGCAGCTGCCTAAGTTGTTCCTGGCGCTCTCCCGCGCCGGGGTCCCGTCGCGCGATCTCGGCCGCGTGCTCACCCTCCAGCACGACGCGGTCGTCGCCCGAGTGGTCGATTTCTCGCTCTGGAAGCACGGGCCTGCGCCCCTGCCCTGGGCGTGGCTCGATCTCGGCAGCGCGGCCCGGCGCGAGTTCACGCTCGCGTCCGACCAGGACAATGCGCTCGCGTACGGTGATCCGGCGCCGGGCGAAGAAGCAGCCATCGACGCCTACTTCGAACGGCTGGGAAGTGATGTCAACGACGGTCTCGCGAGGTGCGGGATTGGCATCGACAACAACGGCGTGCTGGCCAGCAAGCGGCTCTGGCGCATGTCGAAGACAGATTGGGTGCGGACGTTCGAGGAGTGTTTCCGGGAACCCGACGAGTCGCACCTGCTCCGCGCGACGGTTGCATTCGACTTCCGGCCGGCCGCGGGCGGCCTGGCGATTGCGTCCGAGCTCACAGCGAGGGTCCGCGCGGCCCGCGAGCATCCGCAGTTCATGCGCCTGATGGCCCGTTCGGCGACCGGCTTCCAGGTCGCGCTGAACTTCCGCGGCCAGCTCGTGACCGGGCGCGACGGAGACCACGCCGGGCGGATCGATATCAAGCGGCACGCGATCATCCCGGTCGTGAACTTGGTCCGCTTCCACGCGCTCGTCACGGGCGTGACGATCTCTCCGACGCTGGATCGGATCGAGGCGGTCACGAGTGCGGGCGGCCTCCCGCGTGGCGAGGGCGATGCCCTGAGGGAGGCGTTTGAGGTGATAACGCGGGTGCGGTTTGCGCACCACGCGGATCTGATCGCTGCTGGCGCGCCGGCCGACAACCTGATCGACCCTGGCGCGTTGACGCCGATTGCTCGCACCGATCTGCGGGAGGCGCTCAACATCGTTAAGCGTGGGCAAAAGCGACTTGCTGCGTGGGCTCCGGCCGGTCGGTAGCGCGCGACGGCGTCGGCTTCAGGGTAGGTTTTTGAGCAAGCGTCCGGCGCGGCTTTACCGTGCGAATCTACCTGTCGTACGCACGTCGCCGGGGTCGTAGAGTGGCATCACCGACAGGGTTGCTCGCTCCGTCTGCGAATCCGAGCCAATCTCAAACGCCGCGCCTTGGATCGCATGCGACGGCTCGACATAACCCATCGCGACCCCACGTCCAAGTGTCGGTGAATACGATCCGCTCGTCACCGTGCCAACGGTCTGGCCGTCGAGCCTGATCGCGTCTCCCTTAGCCACCACGGCAGGGCTGTCGAGCCTGAACCAAACGATCGTCCTCGTGAGGCCGTTGTTCACTATGTCAATCAGAGCCTGCCGGCCGTTGAAGTCAGGCTTGTTGAACTTCACCACTCGACCGATGCCGGCCTCGAACGGGTTCGTATTCTTGTCGTGGTCATTTCCAACGAGCAGGTAGCCCGCTTCCTGTCTCAAGCTCTCGAGTGCCGCCTGACCGCAGGGAGCGATGCCGTCGTCAGCTCCAGCGCCCATTATGGCCGTCCAGATCGTTTCCCCATGCGCCGGCTCGAAGTGAAGTTCAAATCCCGACTCCCCCGTGTAGCCCATGCGCGCCACGATACAGTCGGCGTCGCCCACATTTGTACGTATGAAGCCGTAGTAGCGGATCGAGCCCAGATCGTCCGAAATCAGATGCTCGAGAACCTTGCGCGATGCGGGTCCTTGAAGCGCTAGGGTCGTCCAGTTGGAGGTCAGGTTCGCCAGTTCCACGTCATACGGTTCGGCGTTTTTCTGCACCCACTCAAAGTCCGCCTCGTCACCACTGATGTATAAGAGCTCGTCTGGCCCCAGCCTCCACACCGTTCCGTCATCCATCATATTTCCGTCTGAATTGCACATCGCGGTGTAGCGGACGCGTCCGACGGCGAGATCTTCGAGGTCGGTTGTGAACAGGTGCTGCGCCAAACGTAGGGAATCTGGGCCGGTGACCTTGAATTCGGCCATGTAGTCGAGATCGCAGAGACTTGCTCGCTCCCGGGTTGCGCGGTGCTCTGCCTCGTGCCCGGGCTCGTACTGCCACGGCAGCCAGTACCCAAATAGGTCTTGCATCTCCGCGCCCGCTGCCAGTCCTACGTTGTGAAAGGGTGTCTCTCTCGGTGCCATCGTGTAATTCCCTTCGCGGATCGCTGACTTTCAGGCGTACGTGATCAGGACGCACTCTCGCACGGACCGCGCCTCATTGCGAGTCGAAATGGATCATTCGACTAAAAGCGGATCGGCTGGCCGGCAAGATCTCGAGCTGGCCGCCATTCAGACCGAAATGCCCTCTACCACGGCTTCCTTGCCGATGCGGCGCCTTACGTCGCGGGCCGTGTCCCCTTCGACGAATCGCCTCCAGCGGGGTACGTCCGGGGAGACGACGAGCACTTGGGTTACACCATGGGCTCGGGCCGCTCGGGCGATGATCGTGGCATCGCGCCTCGTCGTCGCCACCTGACCCCAAGCCTCGACGCCTGAACGCTCCAACCTTTCGATCGCTTCGTTGACCAGGGCTCGTTGCTGGGCCATTTCCCTTTTGGTTGGCATGAGCCCCGGGTTCGGCAGGCCGAACTGGGAGCCGTACACCCGGGCGATCGTGAGGACGGCCACTGCACGTCCTGCACTGAGCTCGCGAGCGTGGCGGATCACCGCCGCCGGGATGGAGATGCCGATTGTCGCGATCAGGACCTCGGCGGGCTGCGTCGGCTGAGCATCCCACTTGGCCTTTCGGAACCGTGGTCGAGCCGATCGGCGGGTCGGTGCCTCCGGCGCACTCTCCGGTCGTCGGTGCACCTTAGCCCTAGCCCTTAGCGGGGGATATCGCCCGGGACCCGGCTGACTCCGGCGGCAGTCATGCCGGTGCCGTTCCGGGCGGAAGCGGGTCCAAGACGGGCGGTTCCGTCGTGCCCTCTATGCCGACAGCGGCGGGCTCCTCCTCCGGCAAGCCCGGCAGCTCGGTGAGGGGCGCCAATCCGTCGCGGCGGTCCGTCCTCGCGCGCCAGAAGTACAGCGGGAAGTAGCACAGGACGACCAGCAGGCCCAAGATGAACAGGAGCGGGCCGTTACCCGGGCCGACGGACACGTTAGGCGACCCCCACCCGCCCGCGATGTAGATGAACGCGAGGAACAGCCCCATGGCCAGGGCGATCCAGCGGAAGATGCCGGGCAGACGGAAGGGGCTGATCTGGTCCTTGCGGAACTGGCGCACAAAGAAGTATCCGATCAGCGCGACTACGATGGCAAGCAGGTAGCCCACGTTCGAGAAAATGTAGATCCGCACCGGCGACCCGAGCAGAGCCACCAGCAGCGCGCAGACCAGGTTGAAGAGCATCGCCTTATCCGGAGCATGGTGCCTGTTCTGGTGGGCGAAGAACTTCGGGAGCAGGCGGTCTTCGGACGCCTGGAACAACGAGCGGCCGACGCCCATCAGGGCGTTGAGCACCGACAACATAAGAGCGGCGATCAGCGGGATGCCGATCACGTACTGGACCCAGGACCCGCTGCCGAAGATGTGCTTCGCAAAATTGGTGTACTCGGTCAACGGGGCCGAGGACGTGAGCGACGACCCGAGCACGGCTACGAACACGATCGCGGTGCCGGCGTAGATGAACAATCCGTAGAGGCCCTCGGCCGTCAGGGCGATCTTGGCGTCCCGCGCCGGGTCGCGGCACTCGGCGATGTAGCAGCCGGCCGACTCCACGCCGATACCGTTCCACGAGATCACGAACAGCCAACTCGTGATGAAGGCGAATGTGGCCACCTTCGGATCGACAAAGTGAAAGCCTGCGACGTTGGACCAGTGGAAGGTGCTGGGCTTGGCCAGCGGCAGGAGGATCAGGAGGGTGAGCGGCACCATCGAGACAAAGCCGAGGACCATGGCGAAGCGGGCGCCAAGGCGAACGCCCAGGTAGCAGGGGACAAACAAGACCAGCAGCCCGATCAGTGTGATCGCCAGCACCCCGATGCCCTCCGGCGTGCCGAGGCTCCCGGCAGGGTCAACGGTCGCGCCCAAGGGCACGTGGAACAGCACGGCGATATAGCTGGCGGCCAGGATCATGTTGATCGGCGCCACCGGAAACCACCCCAGCCAGTAGCTCCAAGTGCTAAGCCCCCCGACGTGGAGTGCGGTTTTTTGCCCCAACGGCCTGAAGCACTCACCGGCGTAAGACGGTGTGCCTCCGGTGCGCCACGGCCACATCGCGGCCATTTCCCCCACGCACAGGCAGACGACCAATCCGATCACCTGTATCCCGACGAGCAGCGGGATCGCCGCCGCCCCCATCGCCTGTACGGCGAACGGCGTGATGCCGGTGACCAGAATGACCCCGGCCAAGCCCATGACAAACGCCTGCGGCCAACCGATCGTCCGGGCCAGGGGTGTGTAGTACTGCTGCTCCTCGCCCGGTGACCCGCCGCTGCCGTCTACTTCGCTCATCAGTTCCTCTCCCTGCCGTGATGATCGTCCCGAGATGAGCTGGCGACGGCCCCCTTATCTCGCGCCGGGAGCGCAGTTGTATCACTTGCCACATGTATGTCAAGTCGGAGGATCGTAACCGTTCGGGGGCCGTCTGGCCGGTCTGAAAGATTCCCGTAGGGATTCCCCTGGTTCGCAGCAAATCTTCAATGTGCGCCCTGATGAGATCGAGCTGGTGTGGACCAGCAGGCGGATGAGCGCTCCGCACGCAACAGCTCGCTGCCGCGCTCGCGAGATTGAGCTGCCGCCCTCGCAGGTTCGGTGCTCAACCTTGGAAATCGGAGACCGGCATGAGATGCTTGCGCCCCGCCAGCGGCCAGAGGAGGAACCGGTGCAGAAGATCGTTCTCGGCTTTGACGACACAGACGCCTCGAAGCGCGCGATGGAGCGCGCCGCGCAGCTCGCCAAGGCTTTTGACTCCGAGCTCTTCGTGACAAGCGTCGCGCCGCTCGTCAGTAGCGCGGCACGCTCGGGCGGCCCGATCGATCCGGTCGACCCGCCGTCCAAGCACCGGGAGGAGCTCTCGCACGCGCGGGCGTATCTGGAGGGTCAGGGAATCACCGCGCAATACCAGGCCGCGATCGGGAGTCCGGCGGACACGATCGTCGAGCTTGCCGCGGAGCGCGGGGCGGATTTGATTGTCGTCGGTACGCGAGAGCCGAGTATCCTTGAGCGGCTGCTCGGCCAGAGCGTGAGCGACACCGTCTCGCACAAGGCTCACTGCGACGTGCTGATCGTTCACTGAGCGTCGTCACGCGCGCCAGAAGCGGGTCGCAGGCTGGTCCCTCGGGCCGCTAAGACGGCGTAAAGAAGTATCGCCCGGCACCACATTGAGGGCTCAAACTGTGCGCCCTGGCTCCATGTTCGCGCCGCTGGCAACGGTCTACATTGCAGTCCATGTGTGGGATTGCGGGGCTTTACATCAAACGGGACGCGCTGCGCCCACAGCTCGGTGCGCTCCTGTCCGAGATGCTCGAGCAGCTCTCGTTCCGCGGCCCCGACAGCGCCGGGGTCGCGTTCTACCGTGACCCGGCGCCCGCCGGCTCGTGCAAGGTGTCGCTGCACTCGCCGGTCGACGACCCCGGCTGGGACAAGCTGACCGGCGAGTTCGAGCGGCGGTTCGGCGGCGCCTCGCTCAGCGGCGTGCGGGCCACGCACGCGGTGTACGTGATCGCCGCCGACCCCGAGGATGTGCAGGCCTGGCTGCGCGACGAGCATCCGGAGCTGACGCTGATGAGCGCCGGCGCGACGATCGAGATCTACAAGGAGGCCGGCCCGCCGACCGACTTCGTGCGGCGCTTCTCGCTCGCCGACATCGCCGGCAGCCACGCGCTCGGGCACACGCGGATGGCGACCGAGAGCCGGGTGACGACCGAGCATTCGCACCCGTTCTCCACCGGGCTGGATCTGTGCCTGGTCCACAACGGCTCGCTCTCGAATCACAACCGGCTGCGCCGGACTCTGCAGCGCGACGGGATCCACTTCCAGACCGACAACGACAGCGAGGTCGCGGCCGGCTATCTGACGTGGCGGATGCGCGAGGGGGCGACGCTCGAGCAGGCGCTCGAAGGGTGCATGGACGACCTCGACGGCTTCTACACGTTCGCGGTTGGGACCGCCGACGGGTTCGCGGTTCTGCGCGACCCGGTCGCATGCAAGCCGGCGGTGATGGCCGAGACCGAGGACTGGGTCGCGATGGCGTCCGAGTACCGTGCGATCGCGGTCCTGCCGGGCGCCGAGCACGGCGTCAGCTGGGAGCCCGAGCCGGGTCACGTGTACAGCTGGGGCACGGTCGGGGTCGCGTAGTGGCGACTCCTGAGGTGATCCCCGGCGCCGAGCTGTCGTTCGATCTTGCGACCAGCAGCGTCCGCGAGCTCAACCGCGCCCTGCATGAGGGCGACCCGGCCGCGCCGGTCCGGGTGCTCAATCCGGGCGGCAAGCACAGCATCGCGGTCGGCCTCGACGCCGAGTACGAGGTCGAGATCGAGGGTCACGTCGGCTACTACTGCGCCGGGATGAACAAGCTCGCGTCGGTCCGCGTCCGCGGCAACTGCGGCGTCGGCGCGGCCGAGAACATGATGTCCGGGACGGTGATCGTCGAGGGCAGCGCGAGCCAGTCGGCGGCCGCCACCGCCCGCGGTGGGCTGCTGGTGATCCTCGGCGATGCGTCGGCGCGGTGCGGCATCTCGCTCAAGGGGGCCGATATCGTGGTCCGCGGCTCGGTCGGCCACATGAGCGCCTTCATGGCGCAGAAGGGCTGCCTGGTCGTCTGCGGCGACGCCGGCGAGGCGCTCGGCGATTCGCTCTATGAGGCGCATCTGTACGTGGCCGGCTCGGTCGCGAGCATGGGCGCCGACTGCATCGAGAAGGAGATGCGCGACGAGCACGCCGACGAGCTGCGCGGGCTGCTCGCCCGCGCCCAGGTCGAGGCCGACGTGGCGGACTTCCGCCGCTACGGCTCGGCCCGCGAGCTCTACAACTTCAAGGTCGACAACCTCGGCGCGTACTGACGTGACCGGCTCGGCTAACGGTTCCCGGGACGGCGGCGGGCGGTTTGCCGCGCTGCGCGAGTCGGCGACCTTTGACCGCGCGACGATCGCCGAGATCCAGCGGGCCTCGCGCGAGGGGATGTATGACATCCGCGGCTTTGGCGCCAAGCGTCGCGTCCCGCACTTCGACGATCTGCTGTTCCTCGGCGCCAGCGTCTCGCGCTACCCGCTCGAGGGCTACCGCGAGAAGTGCGCGACCGACGTCACGGTCGGGACCCGGTTCGCCCGCGAGCCGGTCAAGCTCGAGATCCCGATCACGATCGCCGGGATGAGCTTCGGGGCGCTGTCGGGCAACGCCAAGGAGGCGCTCGGCCGCGGCGCGACCGCGGTCGGGACGTCGACCACCACCGGCGACGGCGGGATGACCGAGGAGGAGCGCGGCCACTCGAGCAAGCTCGTCTACCAGCTGCTCCCGTCTCGCTACGGGATGAACCCCGACGATCTGCGCCGCGCGGATGCGATCGAGGTCGTCGTCGGCCAGGGCGCCAAACCCGGCGGCGGCGGGATGCTGCTCGGCCACAAGATCTCCGACCGCGTCGCCGAGATGCGCGACCTGCCGAAGGGGATCGACCAGCGCAGCGCCTGCCGGCACCCCGATTGGACCGGCCCCGACGATCTCGAGATCAAGATCGAGGAGCTGCGCGAGATCACCGATTGGCGGATCCCGATCTACGTCAAGGTCGGCGCCACGCGCACCTATTACGACGTCGCGCTGGCGGTCAAGGCGGGCGCCGACGCGATCGTGCTCGACGGGATGCAGGGCGGCACGGCGGCGACCCAGGAGGTCTTCATCGAGCACGTCGGGATCCCGATCCTGGCCGCGATCCCCCAGGCAGTCGAGTCGTTGACCGAGCTCGGCATGCACCGCGAGGTGCAGCTGATCGTCTCGGGTGGGATCCGGACCGGGGCCGACGTCGCCAAGGCGCTGGCACTCGGCGCCGACGCGGTCTCGATCGGGGTCGCGGCGCTGATCGCGCTCGGCGACAACGCCCCCGAGCACGACGCGGCCTACGCCGAGATCGGGTCCGCCGCCGGTTACTACGACGACTACCAGGCAGGCTGGGACCCGGCCGGGATCTCGACCCAGGAGCCCGAGCTCGAGGCACGGCTGGATCCGATCGAGGGCGGCCGACGGCTGGCCAACTACCTGCGGACGCTGACGCTCGAGGCCCAGACACTCGCTCGCGCGTGCGGGAAGTCGCACCTGCTCAACCTCGAGCCCGAGGACCTCGTCGCATTGACGATCGAAGCCTCGGCGATGGCGCACGTGCCGCTGGCCGGGACCAACTGGATCCCCGGTTCGCCCGGGTGACAGCTGCTGCCGGTAGGTGACATGATCATCTCCCGTCGGCTCGTCCGCAGGCAATCTCTAGGTTTCTGAGGCAGCGAACGAGAGAGCGCGTGGTCCAGACGACGAACAACCTGTGGGTCCTGATCGCCGCGCTGCTCGTCTTCACGATGACGATCTCGGTCGGCTTCCTGGAGGTCGGTGAGCTGGGTGAGGCGCTGCACTTCAGCCTGCTCAAGACGATTCTGATAACCGGCTTGGCGCTCGTCGTGATGGCGATCGTCGGTTTCAATACGGCGTTTGCGCCGACGGTCGGGGGCGTCATTGGTCGCCCGTTCTATTCGCCAGGATTCTTTCTGGGTGGCTTCTCGACACACGCGCTTTCGGCGACGAGCGGCGTCTGGTGGTCGATGCGCCCGGCCTTTTTCAACACCGGTCTGACGACGGCCACCTATTTTCTGTTTGAGGCGGCGTTCGCCGCCGTGACGCTGGCGCTCGTCGCGCTCGTCGTGCTGCGCAAGATGAAGCTCAGGGCGTTTGTGTGCTACTCGATCGTCTATTTCGTGCTGATCTGGAACATTCCGGCGGCGTGGATCTGGAATCCGACGGGCTGGCTCGCGCGGAAGGGGATGGTCGATTTCGCGGGTGGGCTGGTCGTTCATGGCGCGGCCGGGGCCGCGGGACTCGCGATCGTCTTGCAGATCTGGCGCGAGGAGCGGCGGCTTGGTCGGCGTAGTAGCCCGCAGGCGTCGATCAAGCTGAGCCCGGGCTGGCTGACGCTCGCGGTTTTGCTTCTTTGGGTCGGATGGTTTGGCTTTAACCCCGGCAGCGTGCTCGCGTTCAACAACGAGGCGATGGTCGTTGTGATCACGACGTTCCTCGCGGCGGCGACGTGTCTGTGCTCGACCATGTTGTGCGCCTACGTCGTAACGAGGCAGGATCCGGAGCTGCAAATCCTCTACGCGGTCAACGGTGTGATCATGGGGCTGATCATCATCACGCCACTGGCGGGATTCGTCAGTCCGGCGAGCGCGATCATCCTCGGGCTATGTGGCGGGCCGCTGTTCTTGATCGGCGAACGGCTGATCGGCCGCTTCGGCTGGTTTTCGGACCCGGCTGGGCTGTTCCCGGGACATCTCGTCGGCGGCCTGTTCGGCGTTTTGATGATCGCGTTTTTTACCCAGCGGCAGTTCGCGGCCGGCTCGGGCTTCCCCAAGCTCCCGAACGGGCTGTTCTTCGGCGGCGGCGGTCATGCGGTTCATCAGCTCGGCGTCGAGCTACTCGGCATCGTCACCGTGATGGCCGCCGTCTTCTGCCTCTCGTTCGCGACGGTTGCGGTGCTCGCACGAGTCTTCGGCGGCATCATCAACCACCCAACCGCAGACCGCGAGCCCGTCGCCGATGCCAGCGCTCGCGCCATTTAGCGGAAATTGGCTTTAGCTGGGGGTCAGGCCTCGACCTCGCGTCCGTCCTCGCCCCACATCACGTGGAAGGCGCCGTCGCGGTCGACGCGCCGGTAGGTGTGAGCGCCGAACAGGTCGCGCAGCCCCTGGATCAGGCTCGCCGGCCCGCGCGCTCGACGGTAGCCGTCGTAGTAGGCCAGCGACGATGAGAACGTCGGGGTCGGGATCCCCAGCTCGGCGGCCCGCGCCGACGATCCGTCGCCACGGCTCCTGCGCCTCGGCGAGCGCGCGGGCGAAGAAGTCGGCCAGCATCAGGTTGGCCAGTGACGGCTCGTCGTCATAGGCCTCGCGGATCCGATCGAGGAATCGCGCCCGGATGATGCAGCCGCCCCGCCAGATCGTCGCCATCGAGCCGAGATCGATTTCCCAGCCCTCGCTGTCCGCGGCCGCGGCCATCTGGGCGAAACCCTGCGCGTAGGAGACGATCTTCGATGCGTACAGCGCGTGCTCGAGGTCGCCGGCGAGCGTCGGGTCGGGCGACGGGTTGGTGCTCGGCCCCGACAGGCGGTCGGCCGCCGCCGTTCGCTGATCTTTGAGCGCGCTCAGCGTGCGCGCGAACACGGCCTCGGTGATCCCGGTCAGCGGCACGCCGAGCTCGAGCGCCTCCTGGGCCGTCCACCGTCCGGTGCCCTTCTGCTCGGCCGCGTCGAGGATCACGTCGACCAGTGGCTTGCCGGTCTCCTGGTCCTTCTGCGACAGCACGCGGGCGGAGATTTCGATCAGGAACGACTCGAGCTCTGACTCGTTCCAGGCCCGGAACTGGTCGGCGATCTGCTCGACCTCGAGGCCGGCACCGTTGCGCAACAGGTCGTAGCTCTCGGCGATCAATTGCATGTCGGCGTACTCGATCCCGTTGTGGACCATCTTCACGTAGTGGCCGGCGCCATCAGGACCGACGTAGGTGCAGCACGGGGTGCCGTCGACCTCGGCCGCGATCGCCTCGAAGATCGCCTTGACCGATTCGTCGTAGGGCTCGCGATCGCCGCCCGGCATGATGCTCGGCCCGTCGAGCGCCCCCTCCTCGCCGCCCGAGACGCCGACGCCGAGGAAGTTGATCCCCTGTTGGGCGAGCTTGGCGTGGCGGCGCTGGGTGTCACGGAAATTGGCATTGCCGCCGTCGATCACGACATCGCCACGGTCGAGGTGGGGCGTGATCTCGTCGATCACCGCGTCGGTCGCCTCGCCGGCCTTGACCATGCTCATCACGACCCGGGGCCGCGCCAGCGCCCCGACCCACTCGGCCACCGACTCGTAGCCGCTCAGTGGCCCTTCGGACCCGTGCTCGTCCATGAACGTGTCGGTGCGGGCGGCAGTCCGGTTGTGCACCGCCACCGGGATCTCGTGGTGGGCGACGTTGCGCGCCAGGTTGGCGCCCATCGTGGCCAGGCCGGTGAGGCCGAAATGGGGATCTTGAGAGCTCATAGCCCCAATCTATTAGGCCACGGTCTCGGCCCGGCTACGGTGAGCGTATGAACTACCGCACGCTTGCAACCACCGGCACCAAGGTCAGCCCCCTCTGCCTCGGCGCGATGATGTTCGGCGACTGGGGAAACAAGGACCACGACGAGAGCATCCGGATCATCCACCGCGCACTCGACGCCGGCATCAACTTCATCGATACGGCCGACGTCTATTCGCGCGGCGAGTCCGAGGAGATCGTCGGCAAGGCGCTCGCCGGTGGCAAGCGCGACAACGTCGTACTGGCGACCAAGGTCCACGGCACGATGGGCGACGACCCCAACGAGTTCGGAAACTCGCGCCGCTGGATCGTGCGCGAAGTGGAGAACTCGCTGCGGCGGCTGAAGACCGATTGGATCGACCTCTACCAGATCCACCGGCCCGAGGCCGACACCGACATCGACGAGACGCTCGGCGTCCTGTCTGACCTGGTTCACGCCGGCAAGGTTCGCTACATCGGATCGTCGACGTTCCCCGCCTCGCAGATCGTCGAGGCTCAGTGGGTGGCGGAGCGGCGTGGCCGCGAGCGGTTCGTGTGCGAGCAGCCGCCCTACTCGATTCTGGTCCGCGCGGTCGAGGCCGACGTGCTGCCGACCTGCCAGCGCCATGGGATCGGCGTGATTCCCTGGAGCCCGCTGGCCGGCGGCTGGCTCAGCGGCCGGTACCGGCTCGACGCCGATCTGCCCAGCTCGCATCGCGCCGAGCGGATCCCCGCCCGGTTCGACATGTCGCTGCCCGCCAACCAGCGCAAGCTCGAGGCGGCCGACGCACTCGCCAAGCTCGCGGATGAGGCCGGACTGACGCTGATCGAGATGGCGCTTGCGTTCGTGATCCGCCATCCGGCCGTGACGGCCGCGATCATCGGCCCGCGCACTATCGAGCAGCTCGACTCCCAGCTGCCCGCCGCCGACGTCGAGCTCACAGACGAGCTGCTGGACAAGATCGACGAGATCGTCCCGCCCGGGGTGACGGTCAACCCCGCCGATCGCGGATGGCCGAACCCCGGTCTCGAGCCGGCCGCCCGGAGGCGCCCGGTCGGGACTTAGCCGCCGTCGGCGGCCGCGCGCAGGCGCTCGGCGGTCGCCGCGTCGGCCGGGAAGAACGCCTCGACCGACAGCTCCGACACGGTCACGTCCGAGGCCGTCCCGAACACGGTGATCGTGCTGAAGAAGGCCAGCGGATCGCCGCCGTCCGGTGCCGCCAGGTGCAGCTCGACCATGACCGCAGTCGCCTCGGGCGCCGTCTCGGACACCGGCCCCGGGTAGCCGAGCAGCTCCTCGTGGAGCTCCTCGAGCACCGGGTCCCCGGTCAGCTGGAGCTCGCGGGCGAGCCGCTCGAGCAGGTGGCCGCGCCAGTCGGCGAGGTTGAGGATCCGCGGCGCAAGGCCGTCGGGGTGCAGCGCCACCCGCAAGCAGTTGACCGGCGGCACCAGCAGCTCGTCGGCGACGCCGTGCAGAAGCGGGCCGAGCGCGCTGTTGGACATCGCCATGTTCCAGCGGCGGTCGACCGCGAACGCCGGATACGGCTCGTGGCCGGCGAGCAGCTTGCCGAGCGCCTCTCGGATGTAGGCGAGCTCGGGATCGTCGAGCGAGCGGGCGCCGTATTGGGGGGCGTAGCCCGCGGCCAGCAGAAGCTGGTTTCGCTCGCGCAGCGGGACCTCGAGCTGGTCGGCAAGCACCAGCACCATCTCCGGGCTCGGCCGCGAGCGGCCGGTCTCGACGAAGCTCAGATGCCTCGTCGAGACCCCCGCCTCAAGCGCCAGGTCGAGCTGACTCAGCCGGCGTCGCTGGCGCCAGTCGCGCAGCAGCGGGCCGATCCGGTTGTCGATCGCGGTCACCATCACGAGCGTACCGTCGGCGCCGGGAGGAGCCGGGTCAGGACCGCGACCGCTGCCAGCGTGGCCGCCAGCACGCCGAGGCTGAGCTCGAACGCCCCCGCGAAGCCGTGGTTGAGCGCGCCGAAGAACACGACCCCGATCACCGCGACGCCGATCGCGTTGCCGACGTTCTGAGCCGTCGCCAGCACGCCCGAGGTGGCGCCGGCCTGCTCGGGCCGCATGCTCGCCCATGATGATCGTCGCCAGTGGTGTGATCCCAAGGCCCATGCCGGCGCCGATCAGGATCAGCCCCGGGACGAGCGCCATGATCGAGCCGCCGACCCCGACCTCGGCGACCGCCGCGAGCAGCAGCAGGTGGCCGGCGCAGAGCGTGATCGCCCCGACGGCCAGCACGCGCCGGCCGTGACGCTCGGTGAGCGCCGGCGCGCGCATCGAGGCGGCCAGATACGAGACGGCCAGGATCGTGAACACGAGCCCCGACTGCATCGCGGTCAGGCCGCGGCCGAGCTGGAGGTACAGCGCGAGGATCAGAAAGAACGACGCCTGGCCCGACCAGAACACGAGCTGGCTGACGAGCCCGGCGCGGAAGGTGCGGGTCGCGAACAGCTCCGGGGCCAGCAGCGGCGTGCCACCACGGCGCGCGAGACCACGCTGCTGGTAGTAGAAGGCCGCCAGGATGACGGGCGCCGTGGCGAGCGAGACCCAGGTCCACAGCGGCCAGTCGTGCTGGCGTCCCTCAACCAGCGGCAGCACGATCGCGGTCAGCCCGGTCGTGACCAGCAGCGTGCCGACGGGATCCAGCCGACCGGCGTTCGGCGCGCGGGACTCGGGGATGATGCGAGGCGCGAGCGCCAGCGCCAGCAGCCCGATCGGAACGTTGATCAAAAAACAGCTGCGCCAGCCGAGCCCGGCCGGGTTGATCTGCACCAGCGCGCCACCGATCAGCTGGCCCGAGACGGCGGCCAGCCCCATCGTCATCCCGTACGCCGACAGCGCCTTGGCGCGGTCGACGCCGTCGTAGATGACGCCGATAAGCGACAGCACGTTGGGCATCAGCAGCGCGGCAGCACCGCCCTGGAGCAGGCGCGCGGCGACCAGTACCTCGGGTGAGCCGGCCAGCCCGCACAGTGCGGAGCTGGCGGTGAACAGGACCAGCCCGGCCGAGAACACCCGGCGCCGGCCGTGGCGGTCACCGAGCCGCCCCGAGGTGATCAGGAACACGGCCGAGGTCAGGCCATAGCCAGCGACGACCCATTCGATCGCGCTGCTCGACGCGCGCAGGCCGGTCTGAATCGACGGCATCGCGACGTTGACGATGAAGAAGTCCAGCACGACCATGAAAGTGCCGGCGAGAACGATCGGAAGCGGAGCCCACCGGCCGGCTCCGAGCCTGAGTGCGAATCGCGGCAGGGCCGCGGTCCGGGGATTTGTGTAGGTGTCTGTGCTCATGACGAGCACGGTCTCAAGCGGTGACCGGCGCGTCGATTACCCGCGGGGTAATGAGAACGCCAACTCTTAGCGGCCTCCTACGAACTTAAGACGCGCGGTCTCGATCCTTCGCCCAGGCCACCCAAGGAGGTGAACCAAAGATGAGCCAACGGATCAAATCCATCCTGACGACGCTCGCTGTAACAGGGGCGCTGGTTGGGGGAGGTGCAGCGATCGCCAACGCCGCGACCTCGTCTCCAACGACCTCGACCAACTCGAGGCCACCCGCGACCACCTCGACGAACGCCCACAGCAACAGCGCCCCGCCCGGCGCTCCGATGCCGGGCTCCCGGGCACGCGGAAGTGGGCACCACTGTCCGGGCATGTCATCCGGACCGGCATCCACATCACAGCCCGGCGTGTGACCCCGGGGCGGCCCTGAACACCCTCAATCGCTCGGCCGGCGACCCGACGGGTTGCCGGCCGGGCGGCTAACCGGGACCCGCGGCGCCCCTCAGGCGAAGCGGATCACGCTGCGGATCCCGTCCTGTTGCTCCATCAGCTCAAAGCCGCGGTTCACCTCGTCGAGCGAGATCTTGTGCGAGATGAACGGCTCGAGGTCGAGCTCGCCGTCGAGGTAGAGCTTGACGAGGTCGGGGACCTGGTCGCGCCCCTTTACCCCACCGAATGAGGACCCGCAGACACGCCGCCCGGTGATCAGCAGCCGGGGGATGATGTCGAGCGTCTCGCCCTTGCCGGCGACGCCCGCGACCGTGCACAGCCCCCAGCCCATCCGGGCTGCTTCGACCGCCTGGCGCATCACGGAGACGAGCCCGGTCGCCTCGAAGGTGTAGTCGGCGCCGAATCCGCCGGTCTCGTCGAGCACGCGCTGGACGGTGTCGGGACCGCCGACCCAAGTGTCGGTCGCGCCCTGCCCGCGGGCCAGCTCGAGGCGGTCCTCGCTGAGGTCGACGCAGATGATCCGCCCGGCGCCCTGCAGGCGGCAGCCCGCGACCGCGCCGAGGCCGACCATCCCGGCGCCGAACACGACGCAGGTGGAGTCGGGCCGCACGGCCGCGGTGTTCATCGCGGCCCCGAGCCCGGTCGAGAGCCCGCAGGCGAACAGGCACGAGTGATCGGGCTCGGCGTCAGACGACACCTTGGCCAGCGCGATCTCGGGCATCACCGTGTACTCGGCGAACGTGCTCGTGCCCATGAAGTGGCGGATCGGCTCGCCGTCGAGCGACAGTCTCGTCGTGCCGTCCGGGAGGTAGCCCTGATTCTGCTGCTCGCGGATCGCGAGGCATAGGTTCGTGTAGGGGCTGCGGCAGTGGACGCACTCGCGGCACTGGGGCGAGAACAACGTCACGACGCTGTCCCCCGGAGCGACGCTGGTCACCCCCTCGCCGACCCGCTCAACGATGCCGGCGCCCTCGTGGCCGAGCACGGTCGGCGCGTAGCCCGACGGATCGACGCCCGACGCGGTGTACATGTCGGTGTGGCAGACGCCGCATGCCTGCAGCCGGACGAGCACTTCGCCGGCCTTCGGCTCGGCGAGGTCGACCTCGATGACCTTCAGCGGCTTGGCGAACTGCTCGAGCACGGCTGCCCGGATCTTCACGGTCGAGCTCCTCTCTGGTCAGTGCTGAGCCAACCATATTGAGCGCCGCCGGGGCCGGGGTGCTCGCGGGGCCGGCTGGCGGCTGCTCGGGTTGGACTGCGTGTAGGAGCTGCGTAGGAATCAGACGGTGCGGGGGCGGGAGTCGAGCGCGTCGATCAGCAGCTCGAACACGCGATGCCACTGGTCGGGCTCGACCTTCCTGGCGGCATGGGTCGCGGCGAACAGCAGCCGCAGGTCGAGCGTCGAGGCGTCGCTGCGCAGCCGCCCCTCGGCCCGCGTCTCGGCCAGCAGCGTGTCGAGTGCGGCCGTGGTCCGCTCGGCCGCCGCGGTCACGCGCACGTGACCGGCGACCGCTGCGCGGGCCTCGCCGAGGAAGTCGTCCGCGGCCTGGCCCTCGACCAGCGTCCGCAGCATCGCCGTAAGCGCCGACCAGCGGTCGCCGTCACTCGCCATCGCGTCGCGGGCGGCGGTCGCGATCTGCTCAAGACTGCGCACGACCAGCGCCGCCAGCAGCTCGCGCTTTGAGGGGAAGCGGCGGTAGACGCTCGCGACCCCGGCGCCCGCCGCGCGCGCCACCTCGCTCATCGGCGCGTCGAGGCCGTCGCGAGCGAACACCTCGGCGGCGGCGTTGAGCAGCCGCTCGCCCTTCGCCTCGGGCGCAAGTCCGGTCCACCCGTCACGCGGAGCGGCGGCCCGCTCGGCGGGCTCCGAGCGCGGAACGATCATTCCGCCAGGGTAGCCATGAACGTAGTGCGAAGGCGCAGTGACCCGGCGGCCCTCTTTCCATGCTGGCCAGCCAGCCAGTAAAATCGCGCCCCCGTCGGCGGCCTCAGGAGGAGTCAGATCAGGTGACCTCGATCAGGAGCGACAGAGACCTCGAACAGCTGCGGATGACCGACCGCGAGCACTGGCTCGACGGCCCGCCGCACGAGGTGTTCACCAAGCTGCGGCACGAGTGCCCGGTGCACTGGACCTCGGGTGTGACCGAATACCCCAACGAGGCCGGCTACTGGTCGGTGACGCTGGCCGACGACATCCATAAGGTCAGCCGCGACTGGCGGACCTACTCGTCCGAGCTCGGCGGCATCACGGCCGTCACGGACGTGTTCCCGATCGAGCTGATGCGGGCGATGTTCATCGGCATGGACCCGCCCAAGCACGACCGCCTGAAGATGCTCTTCCAGGCCGGGTTCACGCCCAAGCGAATCGCCCAGCACGAGCCCGCGATCCGGCAGATCGTGACGGCCGTGGTCGACCGGCTCGACGGCCTGGAGACCTGCGATCTGGTCAATGACGTCGCGCAGCCGGCGGTCTCGCGCGTGATCGGGAGCTTCATGGGAATCCCGGAGCAGGACGACGCGATCTGGGCTCGGTTGATGAACACCTCGCTGAGCGCCGGCGACCCGGACCTCGCGCCCGACGGGATGCAGAGCATCCTCGAGAACGAGATCCCGGAGATCTTCGCCCGTTGCACGAAGATGATCGCCGAGCGCCGCGCGCAACCAACCGAGGACCTGACGAGCGTGCTGGTGCACGCCGAGATCGACGGCAACAAGCTCGAGGAGCACGAGATCGTGATGGGTTTCTTCCTGCTCGTCGCGGCCGGGAACGACAGCACGAAGGCCACCTTCTGCAGCGGCATGCGAGCGCTGATGGAGCACCCCGACCAGCGCCGGCTGCTGCTCGATGACCCCACTCTGATCCCGAGCGCGGTCGAGGAGTCGCTGCGGATGTTCCCGGCCTTCGCCCATTTCCGCCGCACCGCAACCTGCGACGCCGAGCTCAACGGACAGCCGATCCGTGAGGGCGACAAGGTCGTGATGTGGTACGTGTCCTCCAACCGCGACGAGAGCCGCTACAAGGACCCGGCGCGGTTCGACGTGCGTCGCAACCCCGACCACCAGGCGTTCGGCGCCGGGGGCCGTCACTTCTGTCTCGGCACCGCGCTTGCGCGGCTCGAGCTCAACGTCATGTTCGAGGAGATGCTGGCGCGCTATCCGGCGATCGAGATGGGCGGCGCTCCGACGTGGGTCGAGTCGGGGTTCCTCAATCAGCTCAAGACGCTGCCGGTTCGCTTGGGCCCGCGCGCGTAGATGCGGCGGTGCGCAGATCGGCGCCGTGGACCTAGCCGCCGAGGCCGCCGAGCATCCAGAACCGTCGCCCGGGCCGCTCGTTGTAGACCGCGCGCAGGTTGCCCTCGACCGTCACCGTGCTCCCCTCGGGAGCCTCGGCCCGCAGCCGGTCAGCGAGCGCGGTGGCGCTGTCCTCGTCGGCGACTCCGACCAGGATCGTGCTCCAGCGGTGGGTGAACGGGACACCTTCGGCCTCGAGCTTGTCGGCCAGCTCGTTGGCGGCGCGGTGTGACTTGCAGTGGATGCTGACCTCGAAGTCGGGGTAGCCTTCCTCGGCCGCGTCGGCCCGCTCCTGTTCCATCCGTTCGCGCCGCTCCTCGGCGAGCTGGGCATCGTTTTCAGGCAGCGGCTTGTCGGGGTCCTCCCACTCCTCGGCAGTCGGGTGCCAGTGGCGGAGCTCGAAGTCGAGCTTCCACGGCTTGCCCGAGGCCAGCGACTCGACCTCCGCCTGAGTCTGCTCGGCCTGCTCGCGCGTCGCCGCGTAGCAGAACACCTCAGCCCCGTCGTGGGTGATGATCACGCGGTCGCCGGGCGAGCCAAAGCCGCTCGGCTGGACCGGGTGCTCCTCGAGCGCGTGCGACAGATCGCGCGCGTCACCCTCGTCGTGTGCGTCGATTCGCAGGCGCCAGTCGTCGTTCACAGCGGTCACTCTACCCGGCCCCAGTGCGCCACCGCACCCTGCCGCTGAGGGCGGAGGCTAATAAGCTACGGCCCTGATGAGCGCAGACGCTCCGTCCCCGCAGGTGGTGTCGTTCGGCGGATCGGCGGTCGAGCACGACACCGATGTTCGAGACATCGAGCAGCTCGTCGACGGCGTCCGCTGGGCGCTGGTCGAGTACGCGCCGGGGGCGGGCCGAGCCGACTGGTGCGACACGCCACACTCGGGCTATCTGGTGAGCGGCGAGCTGACCTACGAGTTTGAGGATGGCTCCGGACCGATGCATGTCAGCGCGCAGCAGGGCTTCTCGCTCCCGGTCACTCCGGCGCACCGCGGCCGCAACCACGCCAGCGAGCCCGCGCGGCTGTTCATCATCGACGCGCTGCCTGACCGCACCTAGTGCGCGACCAGGACCTCGAGCGCGACCAGCCCGAGGCCGATCCCCAGGTTCATCCCGACCGTGAACAGCGCGGCGGTGGTGCTGAGCCGCTCCAGCCGTGAGTACCGGACGCCCTGGACGGTCAGCGCGAGGACGCCGAACCAGAGGCCGAGGCGGACCGCGTTCGACGGAGCCAGGAGTCCCACCGCGCCGAGCCCGACGGAGATCAGCGGCAGGATCGCGGCGGCAACGACCGAGTACTCGCGCCGTGCGATCGACGACAGCTCGGAGGGCGTCACGCGGCGTCCCCTGTTGAGGCTCTCGCCGAGGCCATGCGCGTAGACGTGCGCGAGCCACAGGACGACCACGCTCACGGCGGCGATCACCTCGAGCCGCCACAGCGCGTGCTGATAGGGCTTCGCGCCGGCCGCCAGAACCGCCATCACGACAATCGTGCCGTAGACGGTGCCGGCGATCCGCTCACGGTCACCGAGGAAGAAACCCTCCAGGCGCTTCGTGACCGGCCGCTGACCGCCTCCGGTCACAAAACGCCCGCGAGCACCAGCGCGCCGACGATCGCGTCCTGGGCGCCCCGAACCTTCGACTGGACCTGAAGCCCGATCACGACGATCACCGCCCCGAGCGCGAGCGAAACCAGCACGTGCGCGACGCCCGCCGCGGCGAGCAGCAAAGCGGGTGATGCGGTCATCGGCGGAAACGCAGCTTAGGGCCAGCGAAGCGCCTGTGCCACCGCGGGAAAGCTCAGTGCGAGGCGGCGGCCGCGAGGTCTAACCCGAACCGCTCGTGCAGGCCGACCATTCCGATATCGCTGACATACACGGCGCGCCCTCGTCGGGCACGCTTGACCCATTCGAGCTCGAACATCCGCTCGGCGAGCGCCGCGCCCAGCGAGCCGGCGAGATGGTGACGCTGCTCACTCCAGTCGACGCAGTAGCGGATCAGCGGCCGAGGGCGGGCACGAAGCTCGGCGAAGTCGATTCCGAACTCCTCTAGCTCGGCCTGTCCGCGTTCGGTCAGCGAGTAGTCAAAATCGAAGCCCGGCGATGACAGCCGGTCCTTGCGCGCCGTCTCACGGTGAAACAGGCCGTCGCCGCCGGCGAGCAGGCCGCGCTCCAGCATCACCGCCATCAGCTGCGTCCCGAGGATCCCCGCCAGGTGGTCGTAACACGTGCGCGCGGTGCGGACCGCGTGGGCCCTCGTGCCCTCGCGCAGCGACCGAACCTCGGCCGGCGGAGCGAGCTTGGCGAGCGTTTCGATCAGCTCGGCGACCCCGGGGCTAGCGAGCGCGAAGTAGCGGTGTCGACCGTGGCGCTCGACGGTCAGCAGCCTGCCGTCGACGAGCTTGCCCAAGTGGGCGCTCGCGGTCGACGCGGTGACCCCAGCTTCGTCGGCGAGTACGCTCGCTGGTAGGGCTCGCCCGTCGCCGAGCGCAAGCAGGATGCGCGCTCGCGCTGGGTCCGAGACCAACGCTCCGATCTTCGCGATATCGGCGTCGCCCTTCATATCATTGAGCTTAGCGACATGACACTTCGGTCCGAGACGAAATATGAGTAGCGGCGGCGCGCGCGGCGAGTTCGGACGTGGATTCTCCGCGTCGCACGGCGCCGCCGCCCCCGGTTCGATGCGCTCGATGCGCGGCGGAGGATCGGGGGATCGCAAGCCGCCGCCGCTGATGGATCCGAGCCGCGAGCGCGACCGCCACCGGATTCTGGCGCTGTTCAGGCCCTACCGCGCGCGGCTGACCGCCGTCCTGGTGCTGATCGTGTTCTCCGCCGGGATCAGCATGCTGAACCCGTTCCTGCTTCGCGATGTGCTCGACGAGGGAATCGCCCAGCACAACACGACGCTCCTGACCTGGCTGACGATCGCGATGATCGTGATCGCCATCTCGACCAGCGCGTTCTCGGTCTGGCAGACCTATATCTCCAATACCGTCGGCCAGCGCGTGATGCATGACCTGCGCGCGGCCGTCTACCAGCGGCTGCAGCGGATGTCGCTCGCGTTCTTCACGCGCACGCGGACGGGCGAGGTCCAGTCGCGGATCGCCAATGACATCGGCGGCCTGGACAGCGTCGTGACCACCACCGCCACGACGATCGCCCAGAACGCGACCACGGTGATCGCCGCGATCATCGCGATGTGCCTGCTCGACTGGCGCCTGGCGGTGATCTCGCTCGTGTTCGTGCCGTTGTTCGTCTGGCTCACGCGTCGCGTCGGCAAGGTCCGCCGTCGGATCACGACCGTCCAGCAGCGCCGCCTCGCCGACCTCTCGGCACTGGTCGCCGAATCGCTGTCGGTGTCGGGGATCATGCTCGGCAAGACGATGGGCCGCGGCGCTGACCTCGGCGACCGGTTCACCAACGAGTCCCAGGAGATCGCCGAGCTCGAGGTCCGCTCGCGGATGGCGGGCCGCTGGGTGATGTCGACGATCCAGATGACGTTCGCGATCCAGCCGGCGCTGATCTACTGGCTCGCCGGCCAGAGCCTCGGCGGCAACACGATCTCGCTGGGCACGGCGGTTGCGTTCGCGACCCTGTCGACCCGGCTTCTGTTCCCGATCCAGTCGCTGCTCGGCGTCAGCGCCGACATGGAGGCATCGCTGGCGCTGTTTGACCGCATCTTCGAGTATCTGGATCTGCCGATCGAGATCGTCGAGGCCGAGCATCCGGTCACGTTGCGGCCGAGCGAGCTGCTGGGAGAGGTGCGGTTCGAGGGCGTGTCATTCCGCTACGGCCCAGCGAAGCCCGACGACGGCGCAAACGGTGACGAGCCGTGGACGATCCGAGACGTCGATCTGATCGTCCCGGCCGGCACGCGGACCGCGGTCGTGGGCGAGACCGGAGCGGGCAAGACGACGCTCGGGTACCTGGTCGCGCGGCTCTATGAGCCCCAGCTCGGCCGGGTGACAATCGACGGCGTCGACGTCCGTGACGCGTCGCTGGCGTCGCTGGCGGCGACCGTCGGCGTCGTCGCCCAGGAGACCTACCTGTTCCACGCGAGCGTGCGTGAGAACCTGCGGTTCGCCAAGCCCGATGCGACCGACAAGGAGATCGAGGACGCAGCCCGCACGGCGCGGATCCATGATCTGATCGAGTCACTTCCGGACGGCTACGACACGGTCGTCGGCGAGCGCGGCTACCGCTTCTCCGGAGGCGAGAAGCAGCGCATGGCGATCGCCCGCACCGTGCTGCGCAACCCGCCGGTGCTGGTCCTCGACGAGGCGACAAGCTCGCTCGACACGCAGACCGAATACGCGGTCCAGGCCGAGCTCGAACGGCTCGCCCAGGGCCGCACGACGATCACGATCGCCCACCGGCTGTCGACGGTCCGCGACGCCGACCAGATCGTGGTGCTCGACAAGGGCCGGATCGCCGAGCGTGGGACCCACGACGAGCTGATCGAGCGCGGCGGCGCGTACGCGGCGCTCGTTGCGCGTGACGTCACCGAGGAGGCAGTCGAGGGCTGACCGGTGTCGATCTCGGCCGTAGACCGACCCAGATCGACGGCGATCCGGTCAGCGCAGCAGGCCGCGCGAGATCACCAGCCGCTGGATGTCCGAGGTGCCCTCCTCGATCTCCTCGAGCTTGGCGTCGCGCATCCACTTCTCGACCGGGTACTCGCGCGAGTAGCCCCAGCCGCCGAGCGTCTGCACCGCGGCCCAGGTGCACCACATCGCGGTCTCGGACGCGTGCAGCTTGGCCATCGCGGCCTCGGTCGTCGCCCGCTTGCCCTGATCGAGCATCCGCGCCGCGCGCCAGGTCAGCAGCCGTGACGCGTCAACACGCAGCGCCATGTCGGCGAGCCTGAACGCGACCGCCTGGTGCTGGGCGATCGGCTTGCCGAACTGCGTGCGCTCCTTCGCGTATTGGACCGCGAACTCGAGCGCCGCGCGGGCGAGGCCGGTGGCCGACGCGGCGAGCGTGACGCGCGAGCGGTCGAAGGTCTCCATCAGCCCGACGAAGCCCTGGCCCTCGTCGCCCAGACGCCGGTCCTCGGACAGCTCGACGTCATCGAGGAACACCTCGGAGTTCGGGATCGCCCGCTGGCCCATCTTGCGGATCGTCGGCCCGCAGCGCAGACCCGAGTCGTCGGCCTCGAGCAGGAAGGCGGTGATCCCGCGGTGGCCGCTGCCGGGCTCGACGGTCGCGAAGATCACGTAGAAGCGCGCGACACCGCCGTTGGAGATCCACGCCTTCTGTCCGGACAGCACGTAACCCTTGTCGGTGCGCCGTGCCCGGGTGCGGATCGACGCTGCGTCTGAACCGCTCTGAGGCTCGGTGATCGCGAGCGCGGTCATCGGCGGGTCGTCGCTGGCCAGCGGTTCGAGCCAGCGCTGCTTCTGGGCCTCGTCACCGAGCACCAGCACCGGCTCGGCGAAGAAGCCGTTCGACGTGATCAGGTTGCCGATCCCCGAACAGCCGTGCGAGAGCTCCTCCTGGACGATGCAGGCCGTGAGGCAGTCGGTCATGCCGGCGCCGCCGTATTCGGCCGGCAGCATGAACGACGTCAGTCCCAGCCCCGCCGCCTTGCGCCAGATACCCAGCGGAACCTCGACGTCGGCCTCATCGACAGCCAGCGAGATCGGCCGAATCTCGCGCGCCGCGAACTCGCGGCACAGCCGCTGGATCTCGAGCTGCTCGTCGGTCAGCGCCACCAGCTCGTTCATCGCGCGCTCACCTCGACTGGTAGCTCCTCGATGGCGGGGACGGCTCGGGCGTCGAGCGCCAGCGCACCCGCCGGGAGCACCAGCAGCGGGTTGATCTCGAGCTCGCGCAGCTCCGGGTGCGAAGCGGCCACCATCGACAGGGCGATCAGCGCCGATGCGGCGGCGCCGACGTCGAGCGCGGGCCGGCCGCGCGCGCCTTCGAGCAGCGGCCAGCCACGCAGCTGGCGTAGGAGGGCCAGCGCGTCGCCGTCGCCGACCGGGGCGAGCGCGACCACGACGTCGCGCATCACCTCAGCGTAGATACCGCCCAGCCCGGCGAGCGCGACCGGTCCGAACCGCTCGTCCCAACGCGCCCCGAGCAGCAGCTCGACGCCGTCGCCCAACGGCGCCATCTGCTCGAGCGAGAACTGGGGCGGCGACAGCCGGGACTCGATCTGCTCAAACGCGGCGGTCAGCGCCGCCTCGTCGGTCAGCCCAAGGACGACGCCGCCGGCATCGGATTTGTGGAGCATGCCGAGTGCCTTGAGCGCGACCGGGTAGCCGATCTCGGCGGCGGCCAGCCGCGCCTCGGGCAGCGACTCGACGGTCCGCTGGGCGACGAACGCGACCCCGGCATCTGCCAGCAGCGCTCGCGCGCCGACGTAGTCGTGGTCGGCGGTCGGTCGGGACGCCGGCGGCAGCTCGGGGATCGCCGCCTCGGCGCGCTCACCCCGGGTCGCCAGCCGCCCGAGCACGGCGATCGCCTGCTCGATCGAGCGGTAGGTCGGGACCCCGCCGCGCCGCAGCGCGTCGGCGCCGGGCGTGTTGGGGTACATCGTCTGGACGATCAGCGTCCGCTGTGCCTGTCCGGCCGCGCGCGCGAGCGCCTCGCCGACCGCGACCTCAGCGTCGCCGAACACCTCCCCGTACTCGGCGTAGCCGCCGAAGTACCCGGTCATCAGCACCGCGTCGACCTCGGGGCAGCGCAGCAGCACATTGGCGGTGCGGTGAAAGGTGCGGATGTCCTGCTCGGCGCCGCCGGCGAGATCGATCGGGTTCGAGCACGACGCGGTCGCCGGAAGCTGCGCCTGCAACGTCGCCGCCGTCGTCTCGGAGAGCTCGGGGAGCTCCAACCCAGCCGCGGCGGCGAGTGACGCGGCGATCGCGCCATGGCCGCCGCCATCGGCCAGCACCGCGAGGCGGCGTCCGGCCGGTGGCGCGCCGCGGATCATGCCGTGGACGACATCGACGAGCTCGCCCGGCGTTCGTACTCGTTCGATCCCCGCGCCGGCACAGGCGGCCTCCACGGCGGCGCTGTCGCTCGCCAGCGCCCCGGTGTGGGAGCGGGCCGCGCGCGCCGTCGCGGCGGTCCGGTCGAGCGTCAGCAGCACAACCGGCTTGCCCGCGTCGCGAGCCGCCCGGGCGGCTCGGGCGAACGCGCGTCCGTCCCGGAAGTCCTCGATGTAGAGCGCGATCGCTGCGGTGGCCTCGTGTTCGACGAGCGCCTCGATCAGATCCGCCGCCTCGAGATCGGCCTGGTTGCCGAGCGACACGAAGCGCGAGAACCCGAGCCCGGCCTCGCGTGCGAGCAATCCGATCTCGAGCGCGAGGTTGCCGCTCTGCGACAGCAATCCGACCGTTCCGGAGGGCAGGTCGTTGGAGACCAGCTCGAGCTCGGAGTCGGCGTCGAACACCCCGAGGCAGTTGGGTCCGACGAGCACGGCGCCCGCGGACCTGACCCTCGCGGCCAGCGCCGCCTCGCGGGGATCGCCGGCGGTCCCGGCTGTGATCGCGACGATCGCACGGGCGCCTGCCACGAGCGCGTCCTCCACCGTGGCCTCGAGCGCCGAGGCGGGGACCGCAACCACCACCAGCTCCGCACCGTCAGGGATCTCCGACAACGATCGGTGCGCCCGGCGCGCCAGCACCTCGCCGCCCGAGCGGTTGACGAGATGGACCTTGCGGCGGTGCTCGCCTCGCAGCGCCCGGCGCGCGAGCCAGTTGCCCCACTTGCGAGGGTCGTCGGAAGCGCCGACCACTGCGATCGACCGCGGATCGAACAGCGGCCTGAAGTCGCGCCCGCCGCTCACCGGTCTAGACCAGCGACAGTGACGGCACGTCGGCGAGCAGTTGGAGCGCGTACTCGGAGCTGGGGTGGTCGAGCACCTCGGCGCCCTGCTCGACGACCACGCCGTCACGGAGGATCACGACATCATCGGCGAGGCTGCGGACGAGCGCGAGGTTGTGTGTGATCAGCACGAGCGTCAGGCCGCGCTCGAGCTTGAGCCGGTGCAGCAGCTCGACGATCGCTGCCTGCACGGAGACGTCAAGCGCGGACGTGACCTCGTCGCAGACCAGCAGCTTGGGCTCGACCACCAGCGCGCGGGCGATCGCGACCCGCTGGCGCTCGCCGCCCGACAGCTGGTCTGGGTAGCGGTTGAGGTATTCCTCGTTCAGGGCGGCGTCATGGAGCGCCGCGACAACGCGGCGCTCGCGCTCGGACGCCGGCAGCTTGAACAGTTCGCGTAGCGGCTGCTCGATCAGCCGGCCGACGGTCTTGCGCGGGTTGAGCGACGTGTAGGGGTTCTGGAACACGTATTGCAGTGAGCGGATCGCGTCAGCCGGCCGTTTGCGGTGATCGTGCGCGAGTGGCTTGCCGTCGAACTCGATCGTGCCCGACCAATTGCTGTGAAGACCGACGATGCAACGGGCGAGCGTCGTCTTGCCGGCTCCCGATTCGCCCACCACCGCCATGCACCGCTGCGGGTGGACGACCAGCGAGACGTCCTCCAGGACCGGCTTGTCTGCGTACTTCGCACCGAATCCGTCGATGCGCAGCAGCGGTCGCTCCGCCTCGACGGGCGGTGCATGCTCTCGCAACGGCAGCTCTGCGAGCGCCGGCAGCCGGCTGACCTCGTCGGCTCGCAGGCACCTCGCCCAGTGCCCACCGTCGTCGAGCTCGTATGCCGGAGGGAATCCGGTCATGCACTGCTCGCGTACGAACTCGCAACGGGCGGCGAAGGAGCAACCGCTCGGCCGTGCACCGGGTCGCGGCGGCTGTCCCTCCATTCCTTCGAGCACGTGCGCGCGCGTCGGCGACGGGATCGCCCTCAAAAGACCCCGCGTGTAGGGATGCGCGGGAGCCCGGAACGCCCGCTCGGCCGGCCCGAGCTCGACCAGCCGCCCCGCATACATCACCCCGATCGTGTTCGCGATGTCGCCCACGACGGCGAGATCGTGGCTGACGTACACGGCGCCGACGTGGTAGATCCGGCACATGCCACGGATCGAGTCGAGCACGTGGCGCTGAGTCGTCACATCGAGTCCGGTGGTCGGCTCGTCGAGGATGATCAGCTTCGGCCGGCACGCGAACGCCATCGCGAGCATGACTCGCTGCTGCTGGCCCCCGGACAGCTGATGCGGGTATGACGCCAGCGCCGAACCGACTCCATCGAGGCGAACCTCGGCGAGCAGCTCACCAATCCGCTCGTCCACCGAAACATCGCCGTTCTGCTGACTGCGTGGGTGGGCGGCGAAGATCTCGCGCAGCTGCGTGCCGACCTTCAGCGCCGGGTTCAGCGCGCTCGTCGGGTCCTGCGCGACGTACGCCACTGACGCGCCCCGCATCCGCCGCAGCTCGCCGCTCTCGCGTCCGATCACTTCCTGGCCTGAGAGCTTCACGCTGCCGGAGTCGATCGTCAGCCCACGGCGCGCGTAGCCCATCAACGCAAGCGCAACGGTCGTCTTGCCCGAGCCCGACTCGCCGACCAGCCCCAGCACCTCGCCCGCGCTGACGCTAAACGAAACGTCGTCGACGACGTCCGCTTGGGACCCGGTGATCACCACCCGCAGCCGATCGACGGTGAGCAGCTGGCCGGAGTCCGGAGTCTGTTTGAGCTGGTGGTCCATCACGCACTCCGGTCAAGGATCACACCGGTCGCGACGACCATCTCCTCGGCGGGGCGATCGACCCCTAGCGAGGCGCGCGCGATCGCGTCGGTGAACGTGTTCAGGCCGATCGTGAGGATCGCGATCAGCGACGCTGGGACGACCACCGCCCAGGGGTTGACGACGAGCCCGATCCGGTTCTCGTTGATCATCAGCCCCCAGTTGGCGGCGGGCGGTTGGATCCCGAAGCCGAGGAAACTGAGCCCGGCGATGATGATGATCGAGTATGTGAAGCGCAGACCGAGCTCGACCATCACGACCGACAGGAGGTTCGGCAGGATCTCTGAGAACATCACCTTGCGCGCGGGCGTGTCCATCAGCTCGACGGCCTTGACGTAGTCGCGCTCGCAGACGTCGAGCGCGACCGAGCGGATCACCCTGGCCACCTGGGGCGTGTGCGAGATCCCGACCGCGATCACGATCAGCCACAGCTTCGGCCCGACGACGCTCACCAACAGCAGCGCGAACACCAGCTGCGGGAACGCCAAGAACACGTCGACCGTGCGCATGATGATCCCGTCCGTCCAGCGGCCGTAATAGGCAGCCGCGATCCCAAGGATCAGCCCGGCCGCGACTCCGAGCGCGGTCGCGGCCGCCGCGAGCCCAAGCAACACCAGACCTCCGTGCAGGACCCGGCTGAGCACGTCACGCCCGAGCACATCGCCCCCGAGCGGAGCCGCCGACGACGGCTTGGAAAACGGGAACGGCGTGACCGGCGCCGTCGCCGAGTGCGGGGCGACCAGCGGACCGATGACCGCGATCAGAATCACGAAGCCGGCGACCGACAGGCCGATCGCGCCGCGGCGGCTTCGTGCCGCCCGCTTGAGGATCACCAGCCACTCCCGACGCGACCCCATCGACGCGCCTCTCGTCGGAGCGCTGATCTTCCCGATCTCCGCCCCAGCGCTCACCGCGGTGCCCTCCGTCGCGGACTGGCCAGCAACGCTATGACATCAGTCGTGATGTTCACAAACACGTAGAACGCCGCCAGGATCAAGACGATGAACTGGATCGTCGGGATATCCCGATTCGTCACAGCATCGACCAACGCGGCACCGATCCCCGGATAGTTGAACACGTACTCCACCACCACTATCCCGCCCGCCAGATACAACAGGTTCAGACCGATCACCTGGATCACCGGCGGCAACGAATTCGGCAGCGCGTGCACCAACAAAACCCGTCTGCGCGAGATCCCCTTCAGGTCCGCCATCTCGACGTAATCTGACTCCAGCGCCTCGATCATCGCGCCGCGCATCATCCGGAAGATATACGGAGCGATCACCAGCGCGAGCGTCGCAATCGGGAGCACCAGCAGCTTCAGATTGCCCAGCGGGGAGGTCCCCGGCGGGATCACCGATACCGCCGGCAAGATATGCAGCGCATTGACCGCGAACACGATCACAAGCGCGATCGCGACCACGAACTCCGGCAGCGCCGTGATCGTCAACGCGATCACCGACGCGATGTGATCAAACAGCCGATCGCGGCGAGCAGCCGCGATCAGCCCCAGAATCCCCGCGATCAGCGTGCCGACAATCCCGGCACCGATCACCAGCACGGCCGAGTTGACCAGCCGCGGCCCGATCAACCCCGAGACCGACTCGCCGTTAGCCAAAGACGTCCCGAAATTACCGTGCAACACGCCACCGATCCAACTCCCGTACTGGCTCGGCAGCGACCTGTTCAAATGCAGCTGATCCTCCAACGCCTTCAAACGCTGCGGCGTCGCGCCATGACCCAACACCGCATAAGCAGCGTTACCCGGCAACGCCTGCGTCGCCAGGAAAATCACGATCGAGACCGCAAACAACGTGATCAACCCAAGCCCGATCCGCACCACCACCATCGACGCGATCGGATGACGCCGACGCCACGCAGTCACCGAGCGCCGCTGCGTGGGCGGTCCCGACACCTCAGATGCGGACGCGGCGCTCATCGCGTCTCCCATCCGCTGTAACCGGCGGGCCTACACATCACGACATCCACATGTGCTCGAAGTCCCAGTTGTTGAATGATGCTCCCGACTTCGACTCCACGATGCCGTTGACCTTTGGAGCGTATCCGTCGATCACCGACGGGAAGAACGGGATGATGTAGCCACCCTCGTTGTAATCGATCATCTGCATCTCGTGCGCGATCTCGGCCCGCTTGCTCACGTCGAGCGTCGCCAGCCCTTGCGCGTACAGGTTCTTGTATTTGGCGTTGTTGAAGTGGGTCTCGTTGAATGGTGACGCGGGGAGCGTTGCCTGATTGACCTGCGGGAAGTAGGACGAGTAGTACCAATAGTCCTGGGCAAAGACCCACTTCAGGTAGTTGGGTCCGTAGAACTCGGTGACCGTAATCTGGCGCAGCTTCGCATTGATCCCAGCGGCAGCAGCCTGCTGTGCGTAGACCTGCGCCATGTTGATCACCCCTTGCGCGATGTCGCCGGTGACCAGCTGGATCGAGAGGTTCTCGTGACCGGCCTGCTTGAGCAGCGACTTGGCCTGCTCGGGGTCATACTGGCGCTGCGGGATGCTGTGGTCATATTCGGGCGCCCAGATCGCGAAGATGTCGTTGCCGATCGTCCCATGACCGCCGAACACGGTCTGCAGCATCTTCGGACGGTCGACCGCCAGGCGGAATGCCTGCCGCACGCGCACGTCGTTGAACGGCGCCTGGTCGACACGCATCGTGAACGGGTTCCAGCCGCCGCCGGGGGAGATGACCGCCTTCTTGCCCGACCCGGTGACGGTGCCGAGCACATCCTGTGACAGCAGGTTGATGACGTCCACCTGGCCGCTCAGCAGCGCATTGACCTGGCTGGTCTCATCTGAGTAGTCGGTCATGACGACCTGATCGAGGTACGGCAGCGGCTGATTCCAGTAATTCTCGTTGCGGGCGAGAATTGTCTGCTGCCCGGGCGTCATGCTGGCGAGCTTGAACGGACCCGTGCCGATCGGCTTCTTGGGATTGAAGTCGGTCGGGAGAACGTAGACCGTGATGTTGTTGGCCAGGCTCGCGGGCAAGGTCGAATACGGCTTGGCGAACGGCACGCTGATCGTGCGGTTGTCGAGCTTCTTCATCCCCTTGGCGTCGATCCCGTGCAATGCGTTCGCGGCTTCACCAGGACTCTTAGGGTTGATCACGCGGTTGATCGAGTAGATCAGGTCATCGGCGGTGACGTCCTTGCCGTTGTGGAACGTAACCCCTTGGCGTAGGCGGATCGTCCACACCGTGGCGTCGTTGTTGGGCGTCATCTCCTCCGCCAGCCGGTTGTACTGGCGAGCGTTGGCATCGAGCCACACCAGCCCTTCGTAGAGGTTCGCCGCGCGGGCGTAGTCGGTGTTGTTGACGATCGTGTTGGGATCTGCCGTGTCAGAGCTCGAGCCGCCGGTGAGCCCCGCGTGGAGCGTGCCCCCGTGCTTCGGAGTGCCAGCTGAGCTGCCGCTCTGAGACCCCGAGGCGCTCGATGAGGACGACGACGAGCCGCAGGCCGCGATCAACCCCCCAGCGCTCAGGGCCATTCCACCCTTTGCGGTGTTCTCCAACAACGTACGACGGGACATCAGGCTCATTACGTCAGCTCCCTCTCAAGGTGCGATGGTGTTTGCTGCACCGCGGTCCAGCTTTCAATCTGGCACCGCCTCTACTGTGGGCGGGTGGTGGGGGCGCCCCCGGGGTCAGGTCACGCGGCCTCCTCGTTCCGACTCTCCTCGGGCACCGCGTCCAGCTCGCGACGCAGCGTGTCGGCATCGCAACCCAGCTCCAGCGCGGCGGCCTGCACCGACATCGCGAGGTAGTCCTCGCGCGTCTGCGCGCCTTCGTCGAGAACGATCCGGATCGCCAGCCCGTTTGTCAGGGCGGCAAACCGGATCGCCACGGCATTGGCGTCGACCGGTTTGAACTCCTTTCGCGCGTGGCCGTGGCGGATCACGTCGGCGATCGTCGCGTGCCAGCGCCGGTGAAACTCCTGCTCGGCCTCGAGCATGTCCGAGTGGCGTCGCGCGTATGCCCAGAGGTCCATCCACAGCACCCAGTCGCTGGTGCTCGACCGCTTGATCAGGCACGCCAGGCGGCCGATCCCGCTCTCGATCTCGTCAAGCTCGGGCCACAGGCTTGCGTAGAACCCCGCGTCGGCGTCCGCGATCGCCTGCTCGAACAGCTGGTGCTTGGTCCCGAAGTAGTAGATGACCGTACCCGGGCTCGTGTGCGCCCGCCGGGCGACGTCTGACACGCGCACGTTCCAGAGTCCCTGCTCGCGCAGCAGCTCCACCGCGGTGGCGAGGATCTGCGGTCGGCGGACAGCGCCCAGGGGCCGCTTCGGCTGCTGGCGTGGAGTTGGCGTTCGCATCTCCGATCGGGTTTGCACGGTCGTTCTGAACCGGCATTTTGACTATCAGTTCGACTCGGCCAATGTCAAGCGCGCTTAGCCGAGTCTTAGCCCTATTTGGGTCATCGACGAGCGGCAGCTACGAGGCGGCCACGATCCAGGCGATCGCGTCGGCGGCGGCCTCGCCCGACGCGATCGCCCCCTCGATCCAGCCGGCGGCCTCCGGCGCGAAGTCAGAGCTGGCGAACGCAATCGGTCCGGCCGGCGCAAAGCGAGCGGCGTCGAGCGCCGCGATGTCTCCCGCCGGCGCCGTCGCCCACGTTCCACGGGCGAAGGGATCGGCATTCCAGTCATGGTGGTCGAAGGCGATCAGCTCGGCGCCGGGATAGAAGGCCCGCAGCGCTGCCTGGACCTGGCGTCCATCTGACGGATCGAAGCCGGCGGTCGCAGGTCCGAAGCCGACCACCAGCTGGTCGCCGTCGACCTCCCGATCGGCGAGCAACAGGTTGAGCCCGAGGCCACGCCCGGCGGCCAGCGACGAAGCCGGCACGCCGCGAGCCCGCAGCCACATCTTCAGCGCGCGACCGCGATTCTTGCCCACCGACGCACGCACCCGGTCGGGAAGATCCGGCCGGAAGGTGATCTCGGCCAGCACGTTGAGCGGCAGCGCGAGCACCACCGCCCGGGCTGAGAGCCGCTCCCCGCCGGCGAGCTGCAGCGTGATCCCATCACCGAAGTCGACGGCGGTCAGCGCTGCGCCGAGGCGGACCGGAGCCTGCGCAGCCGCGACCATCGACTCGGCGATCGCGGCCCAGCCCGCCTCCGGCGAGCGGCGCAGGGTGTCGGGAACCCCGAGCAGACCTCCGTGGTCGGCGATCGACGCGAGCGCGTCGATCGCGGCGCCATCGCCAGGATCGCTGCCGCCGGTTACCGCCCACCACCCGAGCAGGAAGTCCTGTACCGAGCGGGTCGTGTCAAGGCGTTGGAGGTAGTCCGCGAACGAGAGCGCCCCGGCGGTGTGCCGGTTGGACGCGAGCGATTCGGCGTCGGCGGCGAGCCGGCGCAGGGCGCTCTCCAGCTGCGGCCACTCGTCCCGTCCGACCGGAAGGCCATGACGGATCTGCCCGTCGGTTCGCCACCGCCAGATCGCCGGCGCGTGATCGCGCACGGCGCTCGCGCCCGAGCGATCTCACGCTGCACGCGCCCGTGGTCGGGCATGAACCATGTGCCCCCGTACTCGACCCGGGGGCCGTGCTCGCCGAACGGTCGCGTCCAGGTCCGGCCGCCGAGCCGGTCACGCGCCTCGAGGATCTCGGCGTCGATTCCGAGCTGATGGAGGCGCAGCGCGGCGGCGAGGCCAGCGAAGCCCGCGCCGACGACGATGATCTCAGGCTGCGACACCGGTGACACGCTGACTCGAGACTGACCGCGGATCGGGCGGCTCATACTATTCGCGCGGCCATGGATCACGGTTCCGCCTCTGTTCGCACTGGCGCCGGCTCGGCGGTTTCCCGCGCCGTGCCGGGCCGGACGCGGCGCGCGCCGCTGGCGCTCGAGCAGATCGTCGGCGCCGGGCTGTGCATCGGCTGTGGGCTGTGCCAGAGCCTCGCCGGTTCCGACCGGGTGACGATGATCGAAACGACCGAGGGCCGCCAGCGCCCCGTCTCCCAGGGCCCGCTCGATCGCGCGACACTGGCGCTGATCAACGAGGTCTGCCCAGGCGTCCGGGTCGACGCGGCCGAGCCGACACGCGTCCCGGGCGGCTCGCCGTCGGATCCGGTCTGGGGCCCGGCGGCGAGGCTGGTGATCGGGCACGCCTCAGATCCCGAGCTGCGCCACCTCGCCGCGTCCGGCGGCGTCCTGACAGCGCTGGCCGAGTACCTGCTGAGGGTGGGAGAGATCGAGTTCGTGGTGCATGTGGCGCCGCGCGCCGACCGCCCGATGCGGTCGAGCCGGCATCTGAGCGTCGACCGGGCCCAGCTGCTGCGCGGGGTTGGATCCCGGTACGGGCCGGCAGCGGCGCTGATCGATTTCGCGCAGCTGCTCGACCGCGGGCGACCGTTTGCGTTGATCGGCAAGCCGTGCGACGTCAGCGCGGTCCGAGCGCTGGGCCGCCGCGATCCCCGCGTCGACGCGCACATGCGTTACGCGCTGACGATGGTCTGCGGCGGCGCCTCCGAGCTGCTCAAGTCACGGGACGTGCTGGCCGGGTTCGGGGTCGACGAGCGCGACCTGACGGTGTTTCGCTACCGCGGGCACGGCAACCCGGGCAAGACCCACATCGAGACCGCCGGCGGCGCCGTCCATGAGCTCACCTACGGTGAGATGTGGTCCGATGACGAGTCGACCTGGCGGATCCAGCCGCGCTGCAAGATCTGCCCCGACCCGCTCGGCGACGGCGCCGACATCGTCGCCGCCGACTGCTGGGATGACGGGGATCCGGTCGGCGAGGACGACGGCTTCAACGCGATCCTCGTGCGCACGACGGCGGGGGTTGGCCTGTTCGATGGCGCGGTCCGCGATGGGGCGCTGACGATCACCCAGGAGATCGAGTTCGGCGATCTCGATCGATTCCAGCCCCACCAGCTGGCCAAGAAGTATGCCGTCTGGCCGCGGCTGCTGGGGATGCGGGCGGCCGGCAGTCCGGCGCTGCGGGCGCCCGGTCTGCGGCTGCGCTCGCTCGCGCTCACCCGGGGCGCGCGGGGGTTCATGGGGCAGGCGTGGGGGGCCTTCCGCCGGACCCGGTCGGGGCGGCTGGGCGAGCGTCCGCCGGTGCCCGAGCAGGGGACGATCGAGCGGTCGCGGGTCCAGTGACTTACCCGCTGAGCCGCTGCGAGTCCTCGATCAGGCTCGGGTAGACGTAGCGAGCCTTGTGCACGCGCAGCTCCATCAGCGTCTCGGTCCCGAGCACTCCGTCGATCGCCCCGAGCCGCTCTCCCAGGAGCCGCCAGAGGTCGTCGTGATCGCGGCAGACGACGTGCATATAGAGATCGGCCGAGCCGGCGCATGAGCTCAGGTACATCACCTCGGGCCAGCTCGCGAGCGTCTCGGCCGCCTGCGCATGCGCGGTCGGCGTGACCTTGATCAGCACCGACGCCTGGACGGCGTATCCGAGCCGGAAGGGGTTCGCCAGCGCGAGGATCCGCAGGATGCCCTCGTCCTGGAGCCTGCTCGCGCGGGCGCGGACCGTCCCCTCGGCGACGCCGAGCGAGCGCGCGATCGCACGGTAGGGGCGGCGGCCGTCCACCTGAAGCTGGGCGACGATCGCCCGATCGAGCTCGTCGAGCTGCTCGAGCGGCGGCGAGCCGTTGCCGTTTGACTCCTGTGCGCCCTGACGGGGGCTCATCGGCCGTCCTCCGAGTTCGGGGATCCTGCCGGTAACGAAACGTATCTCCAAACCGGCTGCGGTTTGCGTAATAATAGCGCCGTGAGCGCTGATTTTGCGTGGCCTGCGGGCCGGAAGACTGCGGAAAGCGAGGGAGAATGTCAGTCAAAGCGGTTGATCGTCTAGGGCTCGATTTGGACCACGTCGAGGAGGCGCTGGCGCAGGACCTCACCTTCCCAGCTCGCTGGTACTCCGATCCGGACATCTACGCGTTCGAGCTCGAGAACATCTTCAAGCGCTCGTGGCAGTACGCCGGCCCGCTCCAGCGGCTCGCCGAGCACGGTGACTGCATCGTCTGCCAGGCCGGTCACGTCCCGATCGTCATCACCCGTGGCGGCGACGGCGAGCTCCATGGGTTCGTCAACGTCTGTCGCCACCGCGCGTTCCCCGTCGTCGTCGAGGACTGCAACCGCAAGCTGCTCCAGTGCGGCTACCACGCGTGGACGTACAACCTCGACGGGACGCTGCACAAGGCGCCGCGAAGCGAGCGCGAGGCCGTGTTCGACAAGGCGGACTTCTGCCTGCTGCCGGTGTCGGTGGAGACGTTCAACGAGTTCGTGTTCGTCAATCCCGACCCCAACGCGCCCTCGCTGCACGAATCGATCCCGGAGCTCGAGCCGCTGGCCACCGAGCGCGGGCTTGACTTCTCGGGCTACAGGTACCACAGCCGCAACACGTACGAGATCTCGGCCAACTGGAAGGTGTGGGTCGAGAACGCGAGCGAGTGCTACCACTGCCCGACCGTCCACACCCATAGCTTCAGCGACGCGTTCGTCGATGACGCGGACGTCTACGAGTACGTCGACGGGGACCGCGTGCTGGGGCAGTTCACGCGCTACAACGAGCGCGCCAAGCGCTACCCGGCGAGCCCGCGCGATGAGGCGGTCCAGTTCCGCTACATCTTCACCTGGCCCGTCACGACGCTGGTGCAGGACGACTACGTCGCGTTCCCGGGCACGATCATTCCGACCGGTCCCGAGAGCTGCCGGTTCGTCGCCGACATGTACGTCCATCCCGACTGCGACGAGGAGTTCCTCAAGGAGCGGCTGGAGATGTGGAACCTGACGCTCGAGGAGGACACCGAGGCGGTCCTGCTCCAGCAGCCGGGGCTGCGGTCGCAGATGGTGCCCCATGGACGGTTGATGCCCGCCAGCGAGAGCGCGATCTCACGCTTTCACCGGATGGTGTTCGAAACGTTCGCGGACGTCCTCAACGAGCAGTAGCCCCGTTCAGGCGCCGTCACTGCCGGCGCTGACCAGCCACACGTCGGTACCGCGCTGGGCCTCGGTGCCGTCCTGATTTCGGACCTCGATCTCGAACGTCACGATTCCCTGCTCGGGCCGTGACCTCGAGCGGCGCGCCTCGGTGACCTTCCAGTACGCGCGGATCGTGTCACCGATGTAGACCGGCGCCGCGAGCGTGCGACTGAACTCGAGGTAAGCGATCACCTCGACGTCGGCGAGGATCGGCGTGTGCAGCCCGGACGTGATCGACGTGATCAGGAGGCCGTGGGCGATCCGCCCGCGAAACGAGGTGTTCTCGACGACCCACTGCTCGTCGATGTGCAGCGGGCTGAAGTCGCCCGAGATGCCTGAGAAGACGACGAGATCCGTCTCGGTGATGGTCCGGCCGTCGGAGACGAACTCGCGGCCGGCGTCGAGCTCGTCCATGTACACGGTCATGATCGATTGCCTCCTGTGGTGTTGGTATGCGGGCGTACGAGCGCGTTGCGCGGCTCGCGTCCCGCCAGCACAGCGGCGACCGCCTCCCCAGCGCGCGTGTACGGCAGGGTTGCAGACCGGGGCGAGAACCAGGCGGCGTGTGGGGTGATCACCGTGCGCGGCCAGTCGAGCTCGGGGTCGTCCGGCGCCGGGGGTTCGCGCGGCAGCACGTCAAGCGCACACCCTGCCAACCGGCCCGACGCCAGCGCCTCGCCAAGCGCCTCGTTGTCGACCAGCTCGGCGCGCGCGCAGTTGATCAGGAAGGCGTCGCCACGCATCGCGGCCAGCTGCGCGGCGCCGATCATCCCGCGCGTCTGATCGCCCAACGGGGCGTGTAGCGTGACGACGTCGGCCGCCCCCAGCAGTTCACCGAGCGATACGAGCCTCATCCCGGCCGGAGCCGGCGTCGTGACGACCGGATCGGCCGCGAGCGGGTGGTTCCAGGCGCCGTCGTGGACCGACCGATCGAGCAGCGTAACCCCGCGCAGCAGGTCGAGCGCCAGCGCAATCGCATGCTCGGCGACCTCCTCGTCGCAATACCCGGGGCAGTGCGTCGCCCAGGCGCCGGCCGCGGCGATCGCGTCGAGGTCGAGGTGGTCATAGCCGGCGGACGTCGCGGCCACCACCTCGATGTCGGGAAGCCCCTCGAGCTGGTCACGGCCGCCATCGCCGCTGCCACCGGCTCGCGCAGATCGACTTGATCGACGAGCACGACCTTCGCCATCGTGGTCGTCACTGGCCGCCGCTGGAAGCGACCGCGCGATCGCCTTCGCCGACCGCCACCGCAAGCGTGCCTTCGAGCACGGCCTCCTCCATCGTGCGCGGCCCGAGCACATCACCGGCGCGCACGGCACCGGGATGGTGCTCGAGCTGCGCCCAGAGCTCGTCGGCGGGGACCCGCCCCTGCGCGAGCACCAGCGTCGCGATTTCCGGCAGCGGTTGCCGGCGAAGTGAGAACACCTGCTCGAGGACGAGGCCGTCGATCTGACGCTCCACCGAGGTGTGATGGAGGATCTCGATCCCGAGCTCGTCGAGGCGGGCCAGGTAGAGGTTGCGCTGGTACTGGTGAAGCGTCTCGCCCGGGACCGGCGCCGCGCACGCGAGCGTGACCTGGACCCCGGCGAGCGCCAGCCGCTCGGCGGCGTCGAGGCCGTCCCAGCCGCCGCCCCAGTCGGCCACCAGCGCCGGGCCGGCGATCTCGTCCGGGGCGGCGATCGTGTCCCAGGACTGGCGGAGCGAGAACTCGAGCCCGTCGGGCAGTGGCGGTTCGTACGGGCGGGCGCCGGCGGCGAGCACGACGAGATCGAACCCGGCCGCGAGCTCGGCGTCTGCGTGGACGCCATGCTGGACCGAGACGCCCACCGATGCAAGCCGGCCGGCCGTCGAGCTCAGGTAGCGGTCCCACAGCTCGCGGTGCGCCGGTGCGTGCCCCGCGAGTCGCAGCTGACCGCCGATCTCGGGCTCGCGTTCGACCACCGTCACGTCGTCGGAGCCGGCCGCTGCCTCCAGCGCCGCCGCGACGCCGGCCGGGCCGGCGCCGATCACCAGCACCCGCCGGCCGGTGGTCCTTTTCGTCGGCGCGGTCAGGGTCAGCTCGCGCCCGGTCCTGGGGTTGACGGCGCAGCCGATCGGAACCCCCGCGTGGTAGTGGCCGATGCACGCCTGGTTGCACCCGACGCAGGCGATCGTCTCGCCGGTCCGGCCGGCGGTCGCCTTGATGATGAGCTCCGGGTCGGCGATCAGCGCGCGCGTCATGCCGACGAACTCGGCCGACCCGGCGGCGACGATCCGCTCGGCATCGGCGAGCTCGACGACGCGGGTCGTCGCGATCAGCGTCAGCTCGGGATTGGATTCGCGGATCGCGGCAGCCGGCCCGGCGATCGCGTTGCGCGGGATCGGGGGCGGGGGCGCGATCCAGGTCGACGCGGCCGGATAGGCCGAGTGGCCGAAGGCGAGCGAGACGAAGTCGACCAGCCCGTCGGCGTGCAGCGACCGCGCGATCTCGGCGCACTGCTCGACGCCGAGGCCGCCGGCGACGAACTCGTCGGCCGACAACCGCGCCCCGACGGCGAGCTCGGAACCGGCTCCGGCGCGGGCCGACTCGAGCAGCTCGCGCGCGAACCGCAGCCGCTGCTCGGGCGAGCCGTCGTACTCGTCGCCGCGACGATTGCTCAGGCTCGACATGAACTGCGACGGCAGGTACCCGTGCGACATCGAGATCTCGACCCCGTCGAGGCCGCCCTCGCGCGCGTGGCAGGCGGCGACCCCGTAGCCGTCGATCAGCTCGCGGATCTCGGTCAACGTCAGCGCGCGTGGCTCGCTTTTGAAGCGCAGGCTCGGGATCGCCGATGGCGCTACCGCCGCCGGGCGAGGAGCACTCGCGATCAGCTCCCGGCCACCGTGGAACAGCTGCACCAGCAGCCGCGCGCCATGCTCGTGAACCCGGTCGGCGAGCCGGGCGTAGGCGGGCGCGATCTGCGGCAAGAAGCCGCCCATCGTGTGCGCCGTCAGCAGCCCCGTGGGGTGGACCGCGGTCGCCTCGAGGAAGATCGCGCCGACGCCGCCGCGGGCGCGCGCCTCGTGGTAGGCGAGCAGGTCGTCGGTCGGCAGATGGTCGTGGACCAGGCTCGTCTGATGCGATGTTGAGATGACCCGGTTGCGCAACTGCAGCGGCCCGAGTGGGGCAGGGGTGAGCAGCGTCGGCAGGGCATCGGCGCCGCTGTCGGCGCTGTCGAGCCGGTCGTTCACGTCGTCGGCGCCGCGGCGGCGATCCGGGCACGGACGATCACCGCGGCCGGCCCGGGCTGCGCGAGCGCCCAACGGAGGTGGTCCTCGAGATCGCCGGGGGTTGCCACTGTGACCGGTACGCCGGCGGCTCCGATCACAGCCTCGAGGTCGAGCTGCCCGAGCTCGACGTCCGTCGTCTGCCCGAACTCGTCGCGCTGGTATTCGCGCAGGATCCCGTAGCCGGCGTCGTCGATGACCAGCAGCTTGGCGCCGACGTTGTGCGCGGCGGCGGTCCCGAGCTCGGCGAGTGCGTACTGGATGCCGCCGTCGCCCACGACCGACAGCACCGGCCGGCCGGGGTTGGCGATGGCGGCGCCGATCCCCGCCGGCCACGAGTAGCCGAGCGTCCCCGACCCGAGTGGGTAGAGGAACTGCTGGCCGCTGCGCAGCGGCAGGTGGGGCGCCGCCCAGTAGGCGAGGATCGTCATGTCCCAGACGGTGATCGCATCCTCGGGGAGAACGCGCTCGATCGTGTCCAGCAGGGCCAACTCGGTCGCGCGCCCCTGGTCCTCGAGCCCGGCGCGGATCCGCCGCTTCGCCGCGACCACCCGCTCGGCCGGGTCCGGGTCTCGCTGCGCAGCGTCGACGCCGTGGAGCGCTTCGACCAGCGCCGCGAGCGTCAGCCGCGCGTCGCCGATCAGCCCCGCCGCCGGGTACATCGCGCCGATCCGTTCCGGGGCGGCGTCGACCTGGATCACCCGGCCGCCGAACCGCAGCGTGTACTGGCCGGTCGTCTCGGCCCCGAGCTCGGTGCCAACGGCGAGCACCACGTCGGCGTCGGTCAAGAGCTCCTGGAGCGCGGCCTCGTCGCAGCCGCAACCGGCCGCCAGCGGGTGCTCATCGCCGAGCGCGCCCTTGCCCATGTACGTCGTCGCGACCGGCGCCTGCAACAGCTCGGCGAGCTCTCGCAGCTGAGGCTGTGCCCTGGCTCGCAGCACGCCGCCGCCGGCCCAGATCAGCGGGCGCCGGGCCTCGGCGAGCGTGGCCGCGGCCGCCGCCACGGCATCGGGCATCGCGGCGTGGGCCGTCGGCGACATTTCAAGCCCTGTCACCGGAGGCGCGTTCGCCGCGGCCTTGAGCAGGTCAACCGGAATCTCGAGATAGACGGGGCCCGACGGCGGCGTCAACGCAATCTGCCACGCCTGCGCGAGCATCCCCGGGATCGCGTCGACGCTCATCACGCGCGCGGCGTGCTTGACCAGCGGCCTGAACGAGGCGAGCTGGTCGGGGAGCTCGTGGAGGAAGCCGCGGCCGCGGCCGACCAGGTCACTGGGGATCTGGCTCGAGATCGCGACCACCGGGACGTGCGAGGTGGCTGCCTCCATCAGCGCCGTGAGCGAGTTGAGCGCGCCGGGGCCGGTCGACAGCAGCAGCGGCGCGGGGCGGCCGCTGCTGCGAGCGTATCCGTCGGCGGCGAAGCCGGCGCACAGTTCGGTCCGCGCTCCGTAGACCTCGATCGGGCTGGTCCGCAGCGCCTCCCAGATCGCAAGCGCATGGATCCCGGGGACCCCGAACGCGACCTGCGCGCCGAGCGCGCCGAGGCTCTCGGCGACGAGATGGCCGCCGATCCGGTGCGGTGAAGCGGCGGCCGGTACGCCATCGGTCGTGCTCGGCGTTGTTGCGGGGTCCGGAGTCGTCGCTGCCATCGCGTCTGCGTGTCGGCTCAGGGCGGAGCGGGCGGGCGACTCTAGCCGACGATCGATGCCGAGTCCAACGCGGGCTCCGCGTCGGGGGCGGACGGGTGGGGAGGCGTCTTCCCGAACTCGGCCGCGATCGCCGACCGTCGGCCGCGGGGCAACCGCGCCCGCAAGACCAGCGGCAGCGTCAGCAGCATCAGCAGCCCGGTCCCGACGAACGGGACCGTGTCGCTGGTTGCCTGCGACACCTTGGCCGCCGCCGGAGCGCCGATCGTCTCGCCGAAGGCCCACGCCAGGTTGAGCATCATCGTCGCGAACGCCAGCGCGACCCCGAGACGTTCCGCCGCATCTGTAATCACCTCGGTGGCCGGGATCATGATCGCCGTCAGGGGCCCGCCGATCGCAAAGATGCTGAGGATCGCCAGCGCGGGCCAGGATTGCGGCACCGCCAGCAGGGCGATCAGGACGCCCGTCACTCCGAGGCCGAAGCAGATCAACGCTCGCGCCCCGTGATGGTCGACGATCCTCCCGACCACCGGCGCCGCGAACGTGCTCAGCAGCGAGGTCAACAGAAACGTGGCGCCGATCTCCACCCCGGATGCTCCGAATTGGTTCAGGCGCAGCGGCAGCAGCGTCCCGGTCGCGCCGAGCGTTCCCGCCTCGAGCAGCACCAGCCACAGACCCAGCAGCAGCTTCGGGCTCCGGATCAGCGTTCGCCATCGCGTGTGCGTCCCGGACTCGGGTCGGGGCGGCTCGGGATGCTGAAGCGTCCACGCGCAGAGCCCCAGCGCGACCGCGCCGACGAGCGTGAACACGATCTCGGTGCCGACCGCGACGGCCAACGTGCCAACCACCGGGCCGAGCAGCGTGCCGAAGATCGCGGCTGCGATCACCGAGCCGAGCACCTCTCCGCGCCGCTCACGCGGGGCGATCGCGATCACCCAGGTCAGGCCGCCGGCCCAGATGCAGCCGCACGCCGCGCCCTGCACGAATCGGAGCGCGTCCAGCGAAACGATCTCCGTCGCGAACCCGAACGGGATGATCGAGGCCGCGAACAGGAGCAGGCCGACGACGGTCGTCCGCCGCACGCCTGCGCGGGCCGCCAGCCAGCCGCCGAGCAGCGATCCGGGGATCATCCCGGCCGGGTAGGAGGCGGCCAGCACTCCGATCGCGGGCTTGGAGGCCGACAGCGCGTGTTGGTAGTGGGGCAGCACCGGGGCGACGGCCGAGTACAGAACGGCCTCGAACCCGAGCAGCGCCCGGATCAGGATCACGACACTGCGCTCATGGCCGCGCGCCTCGCGCGGCGCGCCGGTGAGGAAGCGATCGCGCAGCGCGCTCATCTGCTGTTCACCAGCACCGTCGCCAGGTGCCGTAGGCGCGGGATCAGATCGCCGTCCGTGCCCGATGCGAGCTGTCCGATCAGCAGGCCGTCGGTGGCCGCCAGCAGCAGCTCTGAGTCGCGACGCGCATCGCGCGACCCTGCCACCGCGAGCAGGTCGCTGAGCACCTCGAGGTAGGCGTCGGTCCACCGCCGGGTGACCGCCTGAAGTGCCGGTCGACGCGCGGCCTCGAGCAGCAGCGCGTAGGTTGCGATCAGGGAGCCGCGCGTCGCCTGGAGGTGCTCGTCGAACGGGTCCATGATCGCGTCGATCGCGAGCGCGATCGGGTCCTGGCCGTCGGCCGGCGCGGCGGCGAACTCATGCAGCCGGGCGATGTCGCGCTCGGCCGCGAGCTCGAGGGCCGCTGTCAGCAGGTGGTCCTTGGACTCGAAGTAGTAGGTGGTCGACGCCAGCGGCAGCCCGGCGACCTCCGCCACCCGGCGATGGGTGACAGCGTCGGCCCCGACCTCGGCCACGATCCGCAACACCGCTTCGAGCAACGCCTCGCGGCGCGCTGCGCCACGGGGCTGGGGACGCGTGATGGTGCGAGGGGACGACGTGGGGGTGCGTGCAGCGGCGGCGGCCATAACTGGTACAAACGTACCAGAATCGGGTGTCCGCTTCCGCGCGCCCTTGGGCCGCCCGCGCCGCGCGCCCTTGGGCCGCCCGCGAGGGCAGCCCGACTCCGGAGCCCGCGCGACCGGCGGCTACGCGCCGAGCAGCAGCGCGAGCTTGGCGGGCGTCTCCTCGTCGGGCAGCGGCGAGTACAGGATCAGCCGCTGCTCGGGCGACTCCTGCGGATTGAAGACTGCGTGCTCGAAGAGCATCTTGCCGACGACCGGGTGGTGGATCAGCTTGCGGCCCTCGCCGCTGCGCGCGACCTCGTGCTTCTTCCACGCCCTGCAGAACTCGGGGCTGCTCTTGCGGAGCGTCGCGATCAACTGCTCGAACTCGGGGTCGCCGATCTGGCGCGCGCTGTCGGCGCGGAACTTGGCCACGAGCAACCTCGAGCTCCGCTCCCAGTCGGGGAACATCTCGCGCCGGCTGGCGTCCATGAACTGCATCCAGACATGGTTGCGAGCCGCGCGCGGAACCGTACCGAGGTCGCCGAACAGCGCCGTCGCCGCGTTGTTCCAGGCGAGGTAATCCCAGCGGCGACCCAGCACATACGCAGGGTTGAGGCCGAGGTTCTCGATCAGCCGCTTGACGGTCGGCGAGACGCGCTCGTCGGTCTTGCACGGCGGTGGCTCCTCGCCGCGGCCGAGCAGGATCAGATGGGTGCGCTCGGCGGGGGTCAGCCGCAGCGCGCGGCACAGGGCCTCGAGCACATCCAGCGAGGCGCGGACGTCGCGGCCCTGCTCGAGCCACGTGTACCAGGTGGTGCCGACTCCAGCCAGGTGAGCGACCTCCTCGCGGCGCAGCCCTGGGGTGCGCCGGCGGCCGCCATTCGGCAGTCCGACATCTCCGGGTTTGAGGCTTGCGCGGCGTTTGCGCAGGAAGTCCGCGAGCTCCGCACGGCGCCGCTCGTCGCTGGCGCCGACCGGCGCCGGGCCCGCTTCGGGCGGTATCTCAAGCTCGATGGGGGGTGTTGCGACTACCAGGATAACTCCTTCTCTTGTACCCGGATAAGCATGATCGCACAATACACGATGTGAATACAACGAAGAGCTTTCTGAATGGACGATTGAGCAGTTCGAACGCCCTTTTGCTGGTCGTCTGCTTGGCCCAGTTCATGGTCATCCTCGATGTCGCGATCGTGAACGTCGCGCTGCCGTCGATTCGCAACGGGCTCGGCTTCACGACCACCGGACTGCAGTGGGTCGTCAATGCCTACACACTCACGTTCGCCGGGCTTCTGATGCTCGGTGGCCGCTCGGCTGACCTGCTTGGGCGCCGGCGCGTGTTCCTCGTCGGCGTGACGATGTTCGCGGTCAGCTCGCTCGCGTGCGCGCTCGCGACCTCCCAGGACCTGCTGATCGGCGCGCGCGCCGTCCAGGGACTCGCCGGGGCCGTCACCTCGCCGGCGACGCTGGCGATCATCACCAGCACGCTCCCGGAAGGGCCCGAGCGCAACCGCGGTCTCGGCCTCTGGGGCGCGATGGGCGCGCTCGGCGCGTCATCGGGCGCCCTGCTCGGTGGCGTGCTCACGCAGACGCTCGGCTGGCAGGCGATCTTCGCGGTCAACGTTCCGCTCGGCGCGTTCGTCGTCGCGATGGGCCTGATCGCGATTCCGTCGATCAAGCCGATCGATGGGCCGCGCCACTTCGACGCCCTCGGCGCGACGCTGATCACGGCCGGCCTGACCGGAATCACGTTCGGGATCGTCCGCACCGACACGCTCGGGTGGGGCTCGGCGGGCGTGATGATTCCGCTCGCGATCGGGGTCGGACTGCTGGCCGCGTTCGTGTACGTCGAGGCGAACGTCGCCAAGGCGCCGCTGGTGCCGCTGTCGATCTTCCGTTTCGCTCAGCTGCGAGCTGCAAACGGAATCGTGCTGCTGATGTACGCGGCCAACTTTCCGGCCTGGTTCTTCATCACGCTGTACCTGCAGCAGGTGCTGCACTTCGACGCGATCGAGGCAGGGCTCGCCTTCCTACCGATGACGCTGTCGATCTTCGCCGGGTCGACGCTCGCGCCGCGGGCGGTCGCCCGCTTCGGCGCCCGCCGTGTGATCACGGCTGGGATGGTGTCGATGTCCGTCGGCCTGTTGTGGCTGACGCAGATCAGCCCCGGCGGGAACTACTTCGCGAGCGTGCTCGGAGGCTCGGTGCTGACCGCGCTCGGGATGGGCTTCTCGCTCGTGCCCGCGACGATCGTCGCGATGCAGGACGTGGTCGGGCCGCAGAGCGGCCTGGGTTCCGGCCTGCTGAACACGTCGCGGCTGATGGGCGGAGCGCTCGGGCTCGCGATCCTGAGCACGATCGCCAGCAGCCAGACCGGCCATCAGGCCGGTATCACCGCTGCGCGCGCGGTCACGGACGGATTCGACGTGGCGTTCGCGGTCGCGGCGGCGTTCAGCCTCGTCGCGGTTCTGATCGCTGCGACCAAGCTGCGCTCGCGGCGAGTGAGCGAGGTCGCCGAGCTGCCCCAGCGGGTCGAGGCGCAAGAGCCCGAGGCGCTGGCGGCGTAGGCCGCCGGCGCCCGGCTAGGATCGCGCCCGATGGCCCCCGAGCACACGGCGCTGCTGGTGATGGATGTCCAGGAGGGCGTCGTCGAGCGCCTCGGCGGCCCGGACCTGCTCGCGCGGGTCGCAGCCGCGATTGCCGCCGCCCGCGCGGCAGGCGTCCGGGTGATCTACGTCCAGGTCGGCTTCCGGGCCGGCTATCCGGAGGTCAGCCCGAGCAACCTGACGTTCGCGGGGATCTCGGAGTCGGGCCGGTTCGTCGAGGGCGAGTCGGTCGCGATCGATCCGGCGGTGGCGCCCGAGCCCGGCGAGATGGTCGTCACCAAGCGGCGCGTCAGCGCGTTCGCCGGCAGCGATCTCGAGCTGGTCCTGCGCGCAGGCGGGATCGGCGCGCTGGTTCTGACCGGGATCGCGACCAGTGGCGTGGTCCTCTCGACGCTGCGTCAGGCGGCCGATCTTGACTTCCAGCTGACGGTGCTCAGCGACGCCTGTGCCGACCGCGACGAGGAGGTCCACCGGGTGCTGCTCGAGAAGGTCTTCCCGCGCCAGGCGGTCGTGAGGACCGTCGACGAGTGGGCCGCCGGGCTGAGGGCCTGAGCCAGCGCACCGGGCCTGTCTGCTCAGCTTGCCGCCGGCTCGGGAAGCGGCCCGGCGACCGCCGCCCGCTCTTCGGCCGCCGCGCGGCCGGCGGAGCCCTCGATGTTCAATTGCGGCAGCCAGCTCAACCACGAGGGCAGCCACCAGTTGCGCGCGCCGATCAGCAGCATGACCGCAGGCACCAAAACCGAGCGGACGATCACGGCGTCGAGCAGCACGGAGCTCGCCAGTCCGATCCCGAACAGCTCGATGATCCGCTCGCCACCGAGCACGAACGCGCCGAACACGAGCACCATGATCGCCGCCGCGGCGGTGATCGTGCGGCCGGTCGCGGCCAGGCCGTGTGTGACCGCCGCGCGGTTGTCACCGCGGCGGTGCCACTCCTCGTAGATGCGGCTGATCAGGAACACCTCGTAGTCCATCGAGAGCCCGAACAGGATCGGGAACATCAGCACCGGCAGGAACGCCTCGATCGGCCCGGTGCCGTCGATCCCGAGCAGCGAATTGCCCCAGCCCAACTGGAACACCGCCGTCACGACGCCGAACGCCGCGGCCGCCGACAGCATGTTCATCACCGCCGCCGTGAGCGGGATCAGCAGGCTGCGGAACACCGCCAGCAGCAGCAGGAAGCTGAGCCCGACGACGATCCCGATGAACAACGGCAGCTTGGCCGCCAGCACGCCGCTGAAGTCCGAGAAGATCGCGGTTGTGCCACCGACCAGCACGCGCAGACCGCTGCCTCGCGCGGCGTTGGGCACGACCTGGTCGCGGACGGTCTGCAACAGGTTGTCGGTCGACACCGCCTGCGGTGAGCCCTTGGGGTAGACGCGGGCGATCGCGACCGGGGCGTGCCCGTCGACACCGGGCAGCACGCGCGCCGGCGTCGAGCCGACGACCCCCGGCGTGCTCGCGACCGCGTGCACGACGTGCACGAACGCCACCCTCTGAGCCGGCGAGTTGATCTCCGCGACCAGCTCCAGCGGCCCGTTGTAGCCCGGCCCGAAGCCCTTGGCGAGCAGATCGTAGGCCTGGCGCGTGGTCGAGCCGGCCGGGTCGCTGCCCGAGTCGGCCGAACCGAGTCGCATCGAGAAGAACGGGATCGCGAGTGCGACCATCACCAGTGCCGCGACGCCGGCGAACGCCGCCGGGCGCTTCTGCATTGCGTCCGCCCACCGTGCCCACGCCGGCGACTCGTCGCTGACGCGGAACTTGCCGTCGCGCATCGCGCGCCGCTCGCGTCGGCGTGGCACGAGCTTGCCCATCACTCCCAGCAGGGCCGGCAGCAGCGTCAGCGCGGCCAGGACTGTGAACGCGACCGCGACCGCGGCGGCGATCGCGACGCCGTACAGGAAGCTGACGCCGAGCGCGAACATCCCGAGCATCGCGATGCAGACGATCACGCCCGCAAACAGGACCGCGCGGCCCGAGGTGTCGATCGATTCGACCGTCGCCTCCTCGCGCGAGAGCCCGCGCAGCACCGCCTGCCGGTAGCGCGTGACGATGAACAGCGCGTAGTCGACCCCGACGCCGAGGCCGATCAACAGCGCCAGCTCGCTCGAGAACGACGCCATCGTGATCACGTGTGAGAGCAGGCCGATCAGCGCCGTGCTGGCCCCCAGCGAGAGGCCGGCGGTCAGCAGTGGAAGCAGCGTTGCGAGCGCCGACCCGAAGACGATGAACAGCACGACGGCCGCGGCCAGGAAGCCGAATTTGAGGCTGTTTGACGAGTTGTCGCGCTCGCCGCTCTTGGCGATGTTGCCCTCCACCTGGAACTCGACCCCCCGCGGGCCAGATACGGAGGCCGAGGTGATCGTCGAATCGAATGTCTGCGCCGCCGTCGTGGTGACCTTGCTCTTGTTGGCGGCCTCGTCGAAGGTCACGTTGGCGAACGCGACCTGCCCGGATGGCGAGATCTGATGCTCGGCCCCCGGGAGGTACGGCGAGCCGACCGCCGACACGTACGGCAGCTTCGCGAGCTTGGCGAACAGCGCCTGCGCCCGGGCGCGGACCGCCGGGTCGGTGACCTTGCCGTTTTTGACGGCATACACCAGCTGGTCGGTCTCGCCCGATGCACGCGGAGCGTTTCGCTCCAGCAACTTGATCGCATCGAAGCTCTGCGTGTGCGGCAGCTGGAAGCTGTCGCTGTAAGCGCTCCCGGCGGCGGAGTGGATCGCGGTCAACCCAGCGAGCACTACGACCCACGCGACGATCGTGATCACGCGATGCCTGAAGCACCAAGCGGCCAGCTTTCTCAAAGCGATCTACCTCCGTATCGCCCTGGGCCTCGCTCCCCGCCCAGCGTCATTTGGTGTGCCCGATTGAAGCGATCAAGTCTGACATTTCACTGAAAGTCGAGTGGTCCCGCCTGACCTGCACCCCCTGCTGTCACCATCGTAGGCGCCGATGAGCCCGACTGCATCCAGTAGGCCCCGCAGCGCCGGGATCCTGCTTCACCGCGGCACCGGCACCGACCTCGAGGTGCTGCTCGTCCATCCCGGCGGCCCGTTCTGGGCCAAGCGCGACGAGGGCGCGTGGTCGATCCCCAAGGGCGAGCACGGACCCGATGAGGACGCGGTGCTTGCCGCGCGGCGCGAGTTCGCCGAGGAGCTCGGCTCAGAGCCGCCCGAGGGACCGCTGACCGATCTCGGCGAGGTGCGCCAGAAGTCGGGCAAGATCGTCTGCGCGTGGGCGCTCGCTGGTGACCTCGACGCGGCCGCGATCGTCAGCAACACGTTCACGATGCAGTGGCCACCGAAGTCCGGACAGATGCGCGAGTTTCCCGAGGTTGACCGAGCGGAGTGGTTCGGCCTGCAGCAGGCGCGGATCAAGATCAATCCCGCCCAGGCGGCGCTCCTTGACCGTCTCGCGGAGATCGCGTGAGCGGCTCGGAGACGATCAGCCCGACCGCCCACTACACCGGGTACGTGTGGGCGCGCAACGGCCTCTCGCATCCGGCGCTGACGACGAACGAGGGGCGCGTCCTATTTCAGGCGCTGCACCCGCTGATGGTCGCCAGCGGGGCGCTCGGCCGCCCGTCGCTCGAGGCCTATCTGCTGGCCCGTCACCGCGCGATTGACGCGCTGCTGGAGCGGGCGATCGAGGATCACGCGATCACGCAGGTGCTCGAGGTCGCGGCCGGGCTGTCGCCGCGGGGTTGGCGGTTCGCCCTGCGATTCGGTGATCGGATCACCTACATCGAGGCCGATCTGCCGGCGATGGCCGACCGCAAGCGAGCGGCGCTGCGACGCGCCGGGTCGCTCGGCGAGCGTCACCAGGTACGCGAGCTCGATGCGCTCGAGGACGAGGGCTTGTCCGCGCTGGCCGCCGAGCTCGATCAGCGCCGCGGCCTTGCGATCATCACCGAGGGACTGCTCGGCTACATCTCACCGGCGGACATGCGCGGAATCTGGCGCCGGTTCGCCGCGACCCTGTCGCGCTTCGCGCACGGACGCTACATCTCAGACCTTCACCTGGCACAGGCCCAGACGGTCGAGGTACGTGCGTTCCGGCTCGCCCTGTCGGCGTTCGTGCGCGGACGCGTCTACCTCCATTTCGATCACGCGGGGCAAGCCGAGGCGGCGCTGCGCGAGGACGGGTTCGCGACCGCGAGCGTGCGACCTGCGAACACGATCCTGGGAGAGACGCGGAGCCGCGGCGCGCAGATGGTGCATATACTTGAGGCATCAACCTTAGCCGTGTCTGCACCTTCAATCTGACGAGCGGGAGCGCTCATGATTCAAGCGACGCTTTACAGTGACCCTGCCTGCCCCTGGGCCTATTCGGAGAGCCCTGCGCTGCGCGTGATCGAGTGGCGTTATGGCGATCAGCTCGACTGGAGACTGATCGTGATCGGCCTCACCGAGGACGCATCGCAGTACATCGCCCGTGGCTACACCCCGTTGCGCGGGGCACTCGGCCAACTGCGCTTCCGGCGCTACGGGATGCCGTTCTCGCCGGCCCCGAAGCCGCGCATCAGCGCGACCGCCCGCGCGTGCCGGGCGATCGTCGCCGCGCGCCTTCAGAACCCCGGCAGCGAGTGGCAGGTCTACCGCGCGCTGCAGCTGGCCAACTTCACGACGCCGCTGGTGCTCGAGGACGATGCCCAGCTCACCGACGTGCTCGCCGATGTCCCCGGCGTCGATGCCGAGGGCGTGATTGCGGCGCTTGACTCGCCCGAGGTGACCGAGGCCTACGACCGCGACCGCGCTGACACCCGGGCCGCCGCCGGCTCGGCCGCCGAGCTGCAGGGCAAGACCGCCACGAGCGATGGGCCGGTTCGGTTCACGGCGCCGTCACTGGTAGTCGGGTCGAACGGAACCTCGCTCGTGGCCGGTGGCTTTCAGCCGGTCGAGGCCTACGACGTGCTGATCGCAAACCTCGACCCGACGCTGGTTCGCAAGCCCGCGCCCGAGACGCCCGAGCCGCTGCTGGCGTACTTCCCGCACGGGCTGACGACCCAGGAGGTGGCTGCCCTGATGGCCGCCGGCAACGACGCGCCTGACAGGGCCTCGGCCGAGGCCGCACTGCTGGCGCTGGTCGCGGATGGGAGCGCGAGGCGCGAGACGCTCGGTGACGACGCGCTGTGGAAGGCGGCCGCGTAGCGAGCGGGCGCCGCGCGGGCCTCGGCGGCGGGTGCAGGCCGAAAACCGGCGCTGAGCCCAGCGAATCCACCACGGGCTCAAGCCGTGGCTGCGAACTCGACCACGGTGCGGGCTCAGTCCAGCGTGAACCGGACCGGCAGCGTCTCGAGCCCGTAGATCCCCGACGGCGTCCCGAACTCCGGCTCGCCGTCGAGCGTCACCGCCCGTGCGCGCTCGGCGATCGCCGCCAGTCCCTCCTGCATCTCGGCGCGCGCCAGGTTGGCGCCGACGCAGTAATGGATCCCGGCCCCGAACGTGAGCGTCCGCAGCCCGCTGCGGTCGGCGGTGATGTCGAACTCGTCGGCGGCCACCCCGTCACGGTTGGCGTGCCACGCCGACACCAGCACGATCGTGTTGGCCGGGAAGGTGATCCCTCGGTGCTCGACCTCCGCCAACGTGATCCGCGCCGTGAACGGCGTGATCGGCTCGTAGCGAAGCGCCTCGTCGACCGCCGCCAGCGCGAGGCCACGTGGATCGTCACGCAGCAGCTCCCACTGGTCCGGGCGGGCGGCCAGCAGCCGCAGCGCGTGCGCGAGCTGGCTCTGGCTGGTGTCGACTCCGCCGACGAGGATGTTCAGGACCAGGTTTCGCAGCTCGTCGTGCCCGAGGCGCTCGCCCTCGGCCTCGGCGGCGATCAGATCGGTGATCAGGTCATCGCCGGGCGACTGGCGCCGCTCGCCGATCAGCGCGTCGGCCCACGTGTAGAACTCGGCCACGGCCTGCTCGATCCGCTCGCGCTCCGACACCAGGCTGTTGGCGTCGAACTGGCGCTGGATCCAGTTCGACCACTCGTACAGCTTCGGCGCGTCGCTGAGCGGCGCGCCCATCACGGCGGCGATCACCATCGACGGGTACGGCTTGGCGAACGTGCCGATGAACTCGTAGCTGCCACCGTCCGGCACCGCGCCGAGCAGCTCGTCGAGGAACGACCGCATCGCTGCGCGGTAGCGGTCGACCGCCCGCGGCGACAGCGCCGGGTTGACGAGATTGCGCAGCCGTCGGTGGTCGGCGCCGTTGACGTTGATGATGTTGCCGACGATCTCCTCGTGCAGCGGGCCGTCGGTGATCGAGAACAGCTCGGCGATCGTCAGCCCGGGGAACACCGCCTCCTTGGTGCGCAGGAAGAACTCCGACGCCTCGCGGTCGAGAACCATGAAGCCGAACGGGCATTGCGCGAGCCAGCCGTCGTGGCCGCGGAGCCCGTTCATCGCATCGCGGTAGCGCTCGCCGCGCAGGGTCGCGTCGGTGTGGTCGAAGTACGGGAGCTCGAGCTCGGTGACGACCGTCATCGCCGGCTCACCATCCGACCCAGGGGTTCTCGGCCAGCTCACGCGCGACCGCCTCACTGACGATCACGGCCTGACGGACGGTCCGGTAGTCGACGTTCTCGGGCGTGTCGGTCATCTTGTGGTAGTTGGAAAGCGCCTTGTAGCGGTTCATCGACGACGAGCGTTGCGGTCGGATAACCGGCTCGGTTCGGGATCACCGCGTCGGTCGACGTGCGGGCCCGCAGGCCGCGGCGCAGCGGTGCGCCGGCGCGGTCGGCAGCGCGTGCGACCAGGTCACGGAAGCTGCGGTCGTGGTAGTCCTCCATCACCACCGGACCCTCGCCCTCGAGCAGGATCAACTTCGGCGAACCTACCGTGTCGAGGTTGAGAAACCACGGTCCGGTCGCGATCGAGCGCCGGGAAGTGGCGCCGCGCGAAGCCGTAGATCCCGCCCTGGATCACCTCCTCGGCGCCGCACGACACGAGCAGCAGCCGCAGGCCGAGCAGCGGGCCGACGCGGACGCGCTCGGCCAGCGCGACCAGTGCCGCGACCGCGGTCAGGTTGTCGTTCGCGCCCGGCACGACCGGGCTCCGCGCGATGTCCTCGAAGGCGGCCATCCCGACGGCTGAGGCGGTGATCCCGGCGGCCAGCATTCCGCGCCGGCCACGCGCCGCGCCGACCGTGACCAGCCCCGTGGCGCCGAGCATCAGCCACCACAGCGGAACCGAGGTGTCGATCCGCTCGAGCACGCCCGGAAAGCGATCTCCCGACCCAACTGCTGTGCCCGGTCATCGAAGATCAGCCCGGTCGGCGCCGAGTCGTGGTGGGCGAGCACGACCAGGGTCCGCTCGGCGGTCACGTCGCCGCACTCGGCGACCACGTTCCAGGTCTCGCGCGGCTCGGTGGTCGCGCGGCGAAACAATCGTCGGCCGTTGGAGACATCGTCGGCGATCGCGAGCGTCGCCGCCGCGGCGGCGACGCCAGCGAGCTTGCGGGTGCGCGGGAACGCCAGCGCGGTCACGCCCGCCGCGACGCTCGCGCCCGACAAGCGGCTGAAGATGCGCGCATAGCCGTCGAGGAACTGCTCCTCGTCGATCGCGACGTCGCATCCGGCGCGACCCAGCCGCTCGGCGATCCACTCGGCCGCCGCTCGCTCGCCACTGTCGCCGGCGCGGCGCTCGATCGGCGCCAGCGCCTCGATCACCTCGCGCAGCGTCTGCTCCTCGGAGCGTCACGACCGCCTCGAAGATCGCCGCCAGCCCCTGGCCGCCGCCGATGCACATCGTCTCGAGCCCGTAGCGGCCGCCGACGCCGGTTGAGCTCGCGCAGCAGCGTCGCGAGGATCCTCGCGCCGGTGGCACCGATCGGGTGGCCGAGCGAGATCCCCGATCCGTTGACGTTGACGCGGTCGAGGCCGTCGGGAAGCTTCCACTCGCTGCAGCACGGCCAGCGCCTGAGCCGCGAACGCCTCGTTGAGCTCGATCAGGTCCATCTGGTCGAGCGTCAGCTCGGCCCGCGCCATCGCTCTCGCAGTCGCCGGCACCGGGCCGATGCCCATCGTCTGCGGCGCCACGCCGGCCGCGGCCCAGCTGACGAGCTTGGCGAGCGGTCGCAGTCCGAGCTCCTCGGCGCGTCGCGCGTGGGTGACGATGCAGACGGCGGCGCCGTCGTTCTGGCCGCTCGCGTTGCCCGCCGTCACGGTCGCCTCGCGGTCCTTGCGGAGCATCACCGGGCGCAGCGTGGCAAGACTCTCGAGCGAGGCGTCCGGGCGGGGGTGCTCGTCACGCTCGATCGACCGCGTCCCGTTGTGCCGATCGGTGACCTGGACCGGCACGATCTCCTGCGCGAAGGTGCCGCTCTCCTGCGCCGCGACGGCGCGCTGGTGGGAGCGAAGGGCGAGCTCGTCCTGCTCCTGACGCGGGATCGAGTACTCGCGCCGGAGGTTCTCGGCTGTTTCGATCATCCCGCCCGGCACCGGGTAGTTGGCGCCGCCCGCGGTCACCCGGCCGCGCACGAGGCGGTCCTCGAGCATCGCGCCGCCCGACCGCGCGCCCCAGCGCAGCGTCGTCGAATAGAGCTCGGTCTGGCTCATGCTCTCGGCCCCGCCCGCGAGCACCAGGTCGGCGGCGCCCGTCTGCACCTGCATGCTGGCCTCGATCACCGCCTGCAGGCCCGAGCCGCAGCGGCGGTCGATCTGCAGCCCCGGGATCTCGACCGGCAGCCCAGCGTCGAGCGCCGCGACGCGCCCCAGCGCCGGCGCCTCCCCGTTCGGATACGCCTGGCCGAGCAGGACATCGTCGATCTGGTCGCGGGGCAGGTTGGTGCGCTCGATCACCGCCTCGATGACCGTCGTCGCCAGGGTCGTGACCGAGACGTCTCGAAACATCCCGCCGAAGCGCCCGACAGGGGTCCGGAGCGGCTCGCAGATCAGGGCCTCACGCATGCCGTCGCCAGCTTATTGTCTGACGCTCGAAGCCGCCCCTTGACTCTCACGCGACGGGAGGCTCTACGGTGGCCGGCGTGAGAACCGTAGGCGACGTATCGCGCCTCGCAGGCGTGACGGTGCGCACCCTGCACCACTACGACGAGATTGGCCTGCTGGTGCCCAGCGGCCGATCCGACGCGGGCTACCGGCTGTACTCGCGTGAGGACCTGCTGCGGCTGCGCGAGATCATCGTCTGGCGTCAGCTCGGCTTCTCGCTACAGGAGGTCCAGCGGCTGCTCGACGATCGCGGCCACGATCGGATCGACGCCCTGCGCCGCCAGCGAACGCTGGTGGCGCACGAGCTCGAGCGCCTCGGGGCGACCGCTCGGGCGCTCGATGCGGCGCTGGCCGCGCACGAACAGGGAACCGAGATCGAGGAGAGCGAGATGTTCAAGGACTTTGACTCGGCCGCATACGAGGACGAGGCGCGCGAGCGGTGGGGCGACACCGACGCCCATCGCGAGTCGGCGAGGCGGACGGCGACCTACGGCGACGCCGAGTGGGCCGAGATTCGGACCGAGGCCGACGGCGTCGTACACGACTTTGCGGACCTGATGAGCGCCGGCGAGCCGGCCGACGGTGAGCGGGCCCGCGCGGTCGCCGAGCGCCATCGCCGGCACATCAGCCGCTGGTTCTATCCGGTCGGCACCGAGATGCATCGCAACCTCGCCGAGATGTACGTCGCCGATCCCCGGTTCACCGCCACCTACGACCAGGTCAGGGACGGCCTCGCCCAGTACGTCCACACGGCGATCGTCGCCAACGCCGACGCAGTCGACGGCGCACGGTGATCAGTCGGTGATCTTGATGTGCCTGGGCTGTCCGGCGACGCGCTCCAGCCAGACGCGCAACGCCGGGTAGGGGTGTAGGTCGAATCGTCCCTCGGGCGCCACGTGCGTGTAGGCATACAGCGCCATGTCGGCGATCGTGTACCGGTCTGCCACTAGGAACTGCCGCTCGGCTAGGTGGCGATCCATCGCTTTCAAGCGCTGCCTTGCCGCCGCGCAGCTTCTCCTCGAACTGGTCGACCTCGGGGCTGATACCGGCGAGCACCCAGAATCGCGCAACCGCGATGTTTGGCTCATGCGAGTACTGCTCGAACATCAACCACTGGAGTACCTGGGAGCGCTCGAACCGATCCTCGGGGACGTACTCGGTCCCGTCAGCGAGGTACCACAGGATCGCGTTGGACTCAGCCAGCGGGCGACCGTCATCCAGCACCAGCACCGGCACCCGCAGCGCCGGATTGAGCCCGCCAAGGATTTCGGCGCGGTTGGAGCGGTCGAACACGTCGACCTCGCGCAGCTCTAGATGCAGACCGAGGTGAGCGGCCAGCAGCCGGACCTTGTAGCAGTTGCCTGAGATGGCGTTGTTGTAGAGCAGCATCACGCAGACATTAACCGGGCGGCAACGGACACGGTTTAGCCTAAGCCGATGGGTCTGGCGATGCGCACCGCCGAGCCCGGGCCACACTCGACCAGTCGGCCGAGCCCGTGGCTGCTGCGAGTGATCGTGTTCTTCGTCGGAGCGGCGAGTCTCGGGACCGAGATCGCCGCGGCGCGGCTGCTCGCGCCGTACTTCGGCGCCTCGACGATCATCTGGGCCAACACGATCGCGACCGTCCTGATCGCTTTGTCGGTCGGCTATGCGGTCGGCGGCCGGCTGGCGGACCGGTGGCCCGACCTCCGGGGGCTGAGTTCAATCGCGCTCACGGCTGCTGTGCTCCTGGCGATCGTCCCGTTCGTCGCCGACCCATTCCTGCGGCTGTCGGTCCGAGCGCTCGGGTCGCTGTCGGTGGGCGCGTTTCTCGGGTCGCTCGCCGCTGTTCTGGTGCTCGTGGCGGTGCCGGTGATGTTGCTCGGGACCGTCGCGCCGTATGCCAATCGGCTCGCGGTCTCACGGGTCGCCGATACCGGCAAGGCCACTGGGGGCCTGTACGCGATCTCGACGGTCGGCTCGTTGGTGGGAACGTTTCTCGCGGCGTTGCTGCTGATTCCGCTGATCGGCACCCACCGGACGTTCATCGTGTTCGCGGTCGCCTTGGCGGTGGCAGCCGTCCCCGGTCTTGGCTCGCCGCGCTTCGTGCTCGTCCCGGTCGCGCTCGCGGCGTTGCTCGCGGTCCCACCCGCGGCGATCGGTGCCGGTGTCAGGGGCGGGCGCGTGATCTTCGAAACCGAGACGCCGTATCAGTACGCGCGGGTCATCCAGTTCGCCGACGGCGTGCGGTGGCTGCAGCTCAACGAGGGGATCGCGATCCACTCGCTCTACCGGCCAGGCAGCTATCTGACCGGCGGCTATTGGGACGACCCGCTGGTGCTGCCGTTTGCCAGCGGCGTGGGGCCGCCACGCCGGATCGCGATCCTCGGTGACGCCGCTGGGACTGTCGCTCGCGCTTACGGCCATTACTACCCCGCGACCCGCGTCGACGCGGTCGAGCTCGACGGCGAGCTGACGACGATCGGCCGCCGCTACTTCCACCTGGGCGGACCGAACCTTCACACCTACACCGCTGATGCGCGGCCTTGGCTGCAGGCGAGCGGGGCTCACTACCAGATGATCCTGCTCGACGCCTACCGCCAGCCGTACATCCCGTTCTATCTGCTCACGCACGAGTTCTTCGAGGTCGTCGCCAGACACCTGACGCCCGCCGGCGTGTTGATCGTCAACGTCGGCCACCTGCCGGGCTCGGATGCGCTCGAGCAGGTCGTCTCGGCGACACTCCGTTCGGTGTTTGGGTTCGTCCTGCGCGATCCGGTCAACACCACCAACTCGCTGGTCGTGGCGAGTTCGCGCCCGCTGTCGGGCGCGCGGATGATCGCGAGCCACGCCCGCGTGCCTTTCGACCTGCAGGGTCTTCTCGCCGCAACCGCCGGCCGCTTGGCCCCGGCCTTGCACGGCGGTCAGGTTTATACCGACGACATCGCCCCAGTCGAATGGCTGACCGACCTTTCGATCATCCGTTACGCGGCAGGAGCGCGGTGAGGCCCGGCCGCCGGGTCAATCGGCGGGCAGCGGTGCGCGCTGTTGGACGACCCGCACGCCGCCCTTCGGCGCCAGTGTGATCGCGCGCAGCTGACCCTTGGCGACATGCTTGTCGACGGCCTTCAGATCCGCCCGGGCGAGGATGCGATCGAGCACGATCCGCATCTCGGTCAAGGCGAAGCTCGCGCCCAGGCAACGGCGCGTGCCGCCTCCGAACGGGACCCATGTGTAGGTGTCGGGAGCGTCCTTGCCGAGGAACCGCTCGGGCCAGAACATCGCCGGGCTCGGATAGAGGTCGGCGCGGCGGTGGATCGTGCGGATCGAGGGGTTGATCTCGACTCCGTGCGGCACCTCGTAGCCATTGAGGCGGAACGGGCGCTCCTGCACCACGCGCCCGATGCCGGGGATCACCGGCCGGATCCGCAGTGCCTCCTTGACGACCGCGTCCAGATAGCGGTCCTCGCCACCGCGGGCGACCCCAAGCGCACGCTGGTCGTGCAGCAGCAGGTCCAGCGCCCACGACAGCCCGGTCGCGGTCGTCTCGTGCCCCGCGAGCAGCAGCGTCATCAGCTCGTCGCGGACCTCGCGGTCGGTCAGCTGCTCGCCCTGATCGTCGCGTGCGAGCAGCAGCGCCGAGAAGACATCGTCGCGCTGCTCGAGATCGGGGTCCTTGCGCCGCCGAGCGATCTCCGCGTAGACGATCTCGTCGACCGCCTCCTGGCGCTCCTTGAAGCTGAGCGCCGCGGCGCTCGGGTCACGGCGGCGGCGCACCAGGAACGACAGCAGCATCAGCCCACGCGGTCGAGCGAGCGGCTCGATCATCGCGCGCAGCCGGGTGCGAAGCTCGGCCTCGGCCGAGCCGGGGTCGTATCCGAACACGGCTCGGAGGATCACGCGCAGGGTCAGCGATTGCATCGAGGGCAGGAGCGCGAACGGCTCGCCGACCGGCCACGAGTCGATCTCGAGATTGGCGCACTCGCGCATCGCGTCGGTGTGGGCCAGCATCTGGCGGCCGTGGAACGCCGGCAGCATCAGCTTGCGGTGGCGCAGATGCTCGGCGCCGTCGAGCAGCAGCACCGAGCGCTCGCCGACGATCGGTCCGAGCAGCGCATTCGCCTCGCCGGCATGCAGCTCGTCGTTTGAGCCCTGAAACACCTGCTTGACGAGCTCGGGGTCGAACACCATCACGAACCGCTCGTCGAACAGGGTTCCGAACGTCACCGCGTCGCCGTAGCGCCGGCGGCAGCGCTCGAGGAACCGCGCGCCACCGAAGATGAACCCGGCCGTCTGTACCGCCCGCGGCAGGCTGGGGCCCGGAGGCATCCCGAGCGGGATGGCTCGCTCGCCATTGTCAGGCACGCCAACGTCGTCGGCTGAGACGGTGGCCTCGACGCGCTGATCGGTGGAGCTCATCGGATGGCGATGATCGTAGCTGGCGCCCGACCTCGGCCCAACGGATTTGAGGTCAGGCCTTCGCCGCGGCCTTCTGCGACGCCGCCGCCTTCGGGTCCAGCTCGGCCAGCGTCAGCTGGTGGGCCGGCGGCTCGGTGAGCACGCGTTTGCCCGTCACCCGCAGCGAGCGGTCGACGTGCAACAGCTCGCCGCTTTCCATCTCGCGCCAGCCGGCGTCCTCGTCCATCCGCTCGGTGGCCACGACCACGGTCGGACGGGTGGCGGCGTCCCCGGACCGAACTCGGATGCTGCCACGCGCGCTCGCGTGCTCGAGGTGCCGGGACCCGTGCGGCCCGCCCGCCTTGCGCTCGAGCACGTGCAGCTCGTGGGTGTCGGGGTACCGCAGCGCCCAAAGGTCGGAGTCGGTGATCAGGATGCAGTTGATCGCGAACACGGGCAGGTGGGCGGCCACCCAGCGGGCGGCGCTCGCGATCCCTACTCCCACGTCCCCGGTGCGCTCGATCTCCCGCGTGATCAGCGCGAAGTAGCGCTCGGAATCCGTCTCCCCGCCGACCAGCGACATCTCGTCTCCGAGCTCGCGCTCGAGCGCGCCGAGGTCGCCGATCACACCGTTGTGGGCGAAGATCCGGCCGCGCTGCTCGAATGGATGGGTGTTGCGCAACACGAGCGAGCCGGTCGACGCGTACCGGACGTGGGCGACGAACGTCCGCGACGTGACCGAGCGGGCCTCGCGGGCGAACGCGTGATCCTCGTATGCGGCCAGCGGCTGCTTGAGCACGTCTGGCGTGCCGTCCTTGGTGAAAGCTCCCAGCCCGGTCCCGTCAGGCTCGCGGCGGCTCTGCTCGGCGAGCGAGTCCGGCGCCTCGAGCAGCCAGAAGGTCGCCTGGACCGGCTCCTGGCCACCGCTCATCCCGAATAGACGGCACATCAGCAGGTGCGACGCTACCGGTCGGCGGGCCGCGGCGCGAGCGAGAGCGCCGTTTAGGCCAGGGACACCCCATCTGTCAGAGTAATTTCAAGCTCGTCTGCGATCTTGGGGATCGTCCCGAGTAAAAGGCGGTGTCTGAATGAAATTCCTGCGTACAGCATCAACCGGCCGGCTGTTGGCCGTGATCGCCGGCCTCGTCCTGGCGATCGCCGCCGGCACCGCGATCGCGTTCGCAGCAGCCGGCTCTGGACCGGTCCCGAAGCATGAGTCACTGGCCAAGGCGGTCCACGGCGCGCTCAGGGCTCGGCCCGTCAAGGGGATCTCGGCGGACATCACGTTCACCAACAACCTGATCGGAGCGACCGACATCCAAGGCGGTCCGACCGATCCGCTGCTCCAGGGGGCGACCGGGCGGCTGTGGCTGTCCAACGACGGCCGGCTGCGGCTCGAGCTGCAGTCCGACACCGGCGATGCCCAGGTGCTCGTCAACCACAACAAGTTCTGGATCTCTGACCCGACGCAGAACATCGTCTACAAGGGCACGCTGGGGTCGGGATCGTCTTCGAAGTCGCGCAAGACCCGCGCAGCGGCTGACCACGGGATCCCGACGATCTCCGAGATCCAGTCCGATCTCGACAAGCTCATCAAGCACGTCAACGTCTCGGGCGCGATCCCCGGCGATATCGCCGGCCAGCCGACGTACACCGTGCGCGTCTCGCCCAAGCACGACGGCGGGCTGCTCGGCTCGATCCAGCTTGGCTGGGATGCGGTGCACGGCGTGCCGCTGCGGGTCGCGATCTACGCCCGCGGCAACACTGCGCCGGTGCTCGAGCTCAAGGCGACCAACATCTCCTACGGGACCGTCTCGTCGTCGGTGTTCCACATCGCTCCGCCCGCCGGCGCCAAGGTGACCAAGATCGCCGGCCCGAGCCACATCCACGGTGCCCCGCTGACGCGGGCGAAGGCCGCCAGGGCCCGGATCCGCATGCACGGCACACGGGTTGAGGGTTACAGGGCGGTCGCGAGCCGAGTGCCGTTCAAGCTCGTCGCCCCCGGATCGCTGGTCGGGCTGCCCCGCCAGGGCGTCCACCTGCTCCACATGGGTGACACCAACGCGGCGCTGCTGACCTACGGAAAGGGCCTGGGCGGAATCGCTGTGATCGAGCACGCGCAACCCACCGGAGTCGCGTCCAGCTCGGCCGGGCAGAGCGGCCTCAGCCTGCCGAGCGTGTCGATCAACGGCGCCACCGGCCACGAGCTCGATACGCCGCTCGGAACCGTGCTCACGTTCACGCGGGGCAGGATCAGCTACACCGTGCTCGGTTCGGTGCCGTCATCGGCGGCCGACCTTGCCGCACAGGCGTTGTGAGCTCAGCCTCCGCGCTTGAGACGAGCCCGCCGCCGGTAGAGGTGCGCGGGCTCGTCAAGCGCTATGGCGAGCTGACCGCTGTCGCCGGCGTCGACCTGACCGTCAACGCCGGCGACGTGTACGGCTACCTGGGCCCCAACGGCGCCGGCAAGACGACATCGCTGCGGATGATGCTCGGGCTGATCCGCCCGACCGCCGGCAGCGTGCGGCTGTTCGGCCGCGACCCGATGCAGAGCGTCGTTGCGCTGCGGGGCGTCGCCGGCTTCGTCGAGGCGCCGACCTTCTACCCATACCTGTCTGCGATGCGCAACCTCGAGCTGCTCGCCGCCTACGACGGCGGTGACGCCAAGCGGCGGATCGCCCCGGCGCTCGAGACCGTTGAGCTGACCGACCGCGCGAAGGACCGCGTCGGCACCTACTCGCACGGGATGCGCCAGCGGCTCGGGATCGCGGCGGCGCTGCTGCGCGATCCGAAGCTGCTGCTGCTCGACGAGCCCGCCACCGGCCTTGACCCCGCTGGTATGCGCGACATGCGCCTGTTGATCCGGCGCCTCGCCGATCAGGGGATGACGGTGCTGCTCTCCAGCCACCTGCTGACGGAGATCGAGGACGTCTGCAACCGCGTCGCGATCGTCCGCTCGGGACGGATCGTCTACGAGGGCGAGATCGCCGCGCTCAAACGGGGCGCCGGCACCGCGTACCGGCTGGAGACGACCGATGACGACCTCGCGCTGCGGATCTGCAGCGCCCAGCCCGGCGTGACCGACGCGCGGCGCAACGACCACGGGAAGCTGACGTTCACCTCCGACGAGAGGACCGCGACCGAGTTGTCGCAGGCGCTCGTCGAGGCGGGCGCGCTGATCAAGGCGCTCGCGCCGCAGACCGTCACGCTCGAGGATCTCTTCTTCTCGTTCACGGAGGGCGACGGCGTCGCGCCCGAGCCGCCGCCGGAGCCCGCCCACGCGACCGAGGCGGCGAGCTGATGGTCCACACGGCGACCGTCTATCGCTGGGAGCTGTTCAAGCTCCGCTTCCAGAAGCGCACCTATCTGGGACTCGGGGCCGCGATCTTGGTGCCGATTCTGTTCGTGCTCGCGATCCACTTCCGCCACCACCAGGGCCGCGGGGACTTCGCCTTCGCGTCGTACCTGGACCGCAGCGGCCTTGCGGTCCCGCTGGTGATCCTGCTGTTCGGAGCGGTGTGGATGTTCCCGCTGATCACCGCGCTGGTGGCCGGCGACATCTTCGCCTCCGAGGACCACAACGGGACTCTGAAGACGATCTTCACCCGCTCGCTGGACCGCTGGCAGCTGTTCGTCGGCAAGGCGCTGGCAGCGAGCACATACGCGGTGGTCGCGATCTTCCTGTGCGGGACTGTCGCGGTGCTGGCCGGCAGCCTGCAGTCGGGGTTCAACTCGCTCCAGAGCCTTTCCGGGACCGTCGTATCGGCGCCAAAGGCGCTCGAGCTGGTGTACGTGAGCCTGCTCGTCTACCTGATGCCGATCGGCGCGATCGTCTGCATCGGGCTGCTGCTGTCGACGATCACCCGCAACAGCGCCGCGGCGGTCGTCGGGACGTTGATGGTGTCGCTGCTGATCCAGCTGATCGGGATCCTCCCCGGCCTCGGCGGCCTGCAGCCATACCTGCTCAGCACCCAGTTCAACGCCTGGCAGGGGCTGCTGCGCACCCCGATCGACTGGACGCCGATCATCCGCGCCGTCTGGGTCTGCGCGCTGTATGCGGTGCCCGCGCTGGTGGCGGCCTTCCTGGTCTTCATTCGCCGCGACGTCGCTGGTGGATGACCCGGCCGAGCTGCGCGAGCGGGTGCTCGTCGTCGATGACGACCCGCCGCTGCGGCGCATGCTCGCCCGCTCGCTGACCGCCGAGGGGTTCGATGTGACGATCGCCGCCGACGGCGGCGCGGCCCTGGTGGCCGCCGAACAGCTCGGCCCCCGACGTGATCGTGCTCGACGTCGCGATGCCGGCGATTGACGGCCTGTCGGTCTGTCGACGGCTCCGCGGCCGCGGACTGCCGACGCCGATCCTGATGCTGACCGCGCGCGACGCCGTCGCCGACCGGGTCGCAGGGCTCGAGGCCGGCGCCGACGACTACCTGGTCAAGCCGTTCGCAATCGCAGGAGCTGATCGCGCGGCTCCATGCGCTGACACGCCGGGGCAAGCAGGCCGACGAGCGGCTCTCTTACGCCGACCTGGTGCTCGACACCGCGGCCCGGTCGGCGACCCGCGGTGGGACCGCGATCACGATGACCGGACGCGAGGCCGCGCTGCTGGCGCTGCTGCTGCGAGAGCCGGGGCGCACCGTCACACGCGAGCGCGCGATCGACGAGATCTGGGGCGGCGCGGCCGAGCCCAACGTGGTCGACCGCTACGTGACCAGATTGCGGCGCAAGCTCGGCGAGCCGCCGCTGATCAGGACGGTGAGGGGATCGGGGTTCGTGCTGCGCGCGTAACGGGTGGCGGCGCGGCTCGACGCCCGGGGCGGTGGCCCTGCCGGTCAGGTCGGCGCCAGCAGGGCCTGGACGCCGTCCTCGGGCAGCGGCCGGCTGAACAGGTAGCCCTGAGCTCCGTCGCATCCCAGGTCGCGCAGGTGGGCGGCCTGCGAGTCGGTCTCGACCCCCTCGGCGACCACGGTCAGCCCGAGCGCATGCCCGAGCTCGACCAGCGCGCCGACGATCGCGTCGTCGCCGGCGTCGGACCCGAGGCGCGAGACGAACGACTGGTGGATCTTGATCGTGTCCAGCGGCAGATGACGGAGACTCTGAACGGACGAGTTGCCCGTGCCGAAGTCATCGATCGCCAGCGTGACGCCGAGCCGGCTGATCGCTGTCAGCGTCCGGCTCGCGAGCTCTGGGTTGCGCTGGACGGTGTCCTCGGTCACCTCCAGGCAGAGCGCCCCGGGTTCGGCCCCGCGGGCGTGCATCGCTGTCGCGATCGTTGCGACCAGCGCCGAATCCTCGAGTTGGCGGGCCGACACATTGACCGAGATGTTCACCCCGGGCCGCGACTGGCGCCATCCCTCGATCTGGTCCAGCGCCTGCTCGATCACCCATTCGCCGATCGGGACGAGCAGCCCGGTGTCCTCGGCCAGCGAGACGAACTGGTCGGCGTCGATCAGTCCCCGCTCGGGGTGCTCGCCCAGCGGACCAGCGCCTCGTCGAGCTCAGGCGGCGGCTCGCCCGGGTTCGAGAGGCCTCGTCGTAGAGCTCGTCGCGGGCGCCGCTGAGCTCCTTGGCGCGGTACATCGCCGCGTCGGCCTCGCGGATCACGTTCGCGGGGGTGACCGCCGGGTCGGTCACGAGCGCGATCCCGATGCTGACCGCGATTGCGGTCTCGGCGTCCCCGAGCGGCAGCGGCCGGCTCGCAGACTGGCTGATTCGGTCGGCGATCAGAACCGCCTCGCGCTCGACTCTCGAGCTCCTCGAACAGGAACGTGAATTCGTCGCCCCCGAATCGCGCGACCGTGTCCATCGGCCGCAGCATCTCGACGAACCGCCCGGCGAGCGCGGTCAACAGCAGATCCCCGGACGCGTGACCCATCGAGTCGTTGACCCGCTTGAACCCGTCGACGTCGAGAAACAGGACCGCGACGATCGTGCCCTTGCGCCGCGATCGATCGATCGCCACCGTCAGCCGGTCGATGAACAGGGCCCGGTTCGGCAGTTCCGTGAGCGGGTCGTGGAGTGCCTGGCGCGCGAGTTCGGCCTCCGAGCGCTTGCGCTCGATCGCGTACCTGACGGCTCGCACGAGCAGGGTCGGGTTGAGCTCGGTCCGGCTGAGGAAGTCCTGGGCGCCGGCCCGGACCGCCAGTACTCCGAGCTCGGGATCGGGGGCGTGCGCGAGGACGATGATCGGCACGTCGGGGGCGGCGCTGCGCAGCTGCTCGAGCGCGCCGAGCCGATCGTCGCCATCGCTCGAGATGTCGAGCAGCACGCACGTGGCCCCGTGCGTCTCGCAGCTCCTGGCCCGCGTCGGCGACCCGCTCGGCGTGGGTGACGACGAGGCCCTGCGTCCAGGCGGCGCGCAACATCTCGCCGATCAGCATCGCCGTCCGGGGGTCGTGCTCCACGAGCAGCACGCGCGCCGCCCCCGGCGTGCCGGGAGCGTCGGACAATGGCAACCCTCCGTGGTGTCTCATCCTTAGCAAACGTGGTCCGCGATAACGCCCTTTGGTGATGAAAACACAACTTTGAACGGTTTGCCAGTCAGACGCCATCGATGAGCCCCCGATGAGGTACCCACGCACCCTGCGCGCGAGGCTGGCGGTCGCGACCGCCGCCTCGATTCTCGCGGCCGTGGTCGCGTTCGCGGTCGTCACCGTGATCGTTGTCGGCTCAGAGCTCCGCGGAACTCTCGACACGGCGCTGCGACAGCGCGCTCAGGCGGTCGCCGAGCTCGCCGTGACCGCGCCGTCTGTGCTCCGCGATCCGGGCGCGTTCGAGAGCCCGGACTCCGGTCGCCAGCTGGCGGTCGAGGTGATCGACGCCCACGGCCGGATCCTCGCGAGGTCGCTCGCGCTCGGTGCCGAGGTCCTGCCCGAGGATTCGATCGTGTCGGCGGCGCTGCACCAGGGGCGCACGGGGGTGCAGGACATCATGCTCAACGGGCGGCCATTTCGTATGTACGCCGCGCCGATCGCGGATGCCTCGGGGCCGGCGGCAGGCGGCGCGGTGCTGGTCGCCTCCGACACCGCCGACATCTCGCACACGCTCGGCAACCTGGGGGTCGTCGTCGCTTTGTGTGGCGCCGTGATCGTGCTGCTCGCGTCACTTGGGGCCGCGCTGCTGACCCGCCGTGGTCTGCGTCCGCTGAGCCGGCTCGTGACGGCGGCCGGCGAGATCGAGCGCACCGCCGACCCCTCTCGCCGGCTACCCGAGCCGGCGACGCTTGATGAGATCGGCCAGCTGACCGGGGTGCTCAACCGGATGCTCGCCTCGCTCGAGCAGGCGCGGGAAAGCGAACGGCGGTTCCTGGCCGACGCGTCGCATGAGCTGCGGACCCCGGTCACGGCGCTGCTGGGCAACGTCGAGTACGCGGTTCGCCACGGCGCCGAGCCGGAGGTGCTCGAGGATCTGCGACAGGACGCGAGCCGGCTGGCGAGCCTTGTCGACGCGCTGCTGACGCTCGAACGCGCCGACGAGTCGATCGCCGCCGTCGACGAGCCGGTGGCGCTCGATCAAATCGTCCGCACGGTGGCCGACGAGCATCCGGACGGACGGGTCAGGCTCGGTCCGCTCCAACCGGCTACCGTCGCAGGTGACGCCGACGCGCTGCGGCGGGTCGTCTCCAACCTGGTCGACAACGGGCTCGTACACGGCCCCGATGGCGGCGTCGTGACGGTCACCGTCAGCTCGAGTGACGGGACTGCGCAGCTGTCGGTCCGCGACGCCGGCCCGGGCCCCGACCCGGCGCAGCGTGAGCACCTGTTCGAGCGTTTCTGGCGCGCGCCTCAGTCGGCGGGCAGGCCCGGCTCGGGGCTGGGACTGTCGATCGTCGCTGCGATCGTCGCGCGGCACCATGGCACAATCGCGGTCGACGGCGCGGAGTTCGTGGTCACCCTGCCGGCGGTCGGGCCCAAGCGTGGCTGAATTCTCATATTTCTCTTAGCAAAAGCTGATCGACTCACGACAGGTTCAACCCGTGGCGACATTCGAGTACCCAGCGCCGCGGCGTGACCGGCGCGCCGCGCAACGACAGCGCGAAGCGGCTTTCGCGCGGGTCGGTCGCGTCCGTGGCTGGACGATCGTCGGCGCCGGTGCGCTGACCGCAGCGGTCGCGGCCGCCGTCAGCGCCGCTGTCCCGGGGCACACGCTGGGCGCCAAGAGCGCGCTCCCGGTGGTCCCCAAGGTCAGTTCGGGACACGCGGCGGTGGCACTGACGATGCCGCCGCTGGCGACGCCGAGTCAGCTCGGGCTCCAAGGCCCCCCGGGCGCGCCGACCGCCGCTCCACAGCCGCAGCCCCAGCCCGGCGCCCGCAGCCCCAGCCCCAGCCAGCGCCCGCCGCGGTCTCCGGAGGCTCTTGACCGCTTCCGCCAGCTTTCCGGCGCTGGGGAGCACGGCGGTGGTGACGACGTCCGAAGAGGGCCCGCTCGCGGTCGCCGTCGAGGCCGTCGAACGGGTGGTCGATGAGTTCGACCGCGCCTGCTCAAGGTTTCGCAGCGACTCAGAGCTCTCCGGGATCAACCGCGCTGCGGGCCGAGCGGTCCGCGTCTCGCCGCTGATGGTCGAGGCGACCCTGGCCGGCATCCGCGGCGCCGAGCTGACCGACGGTGACGTAGATCCGACGCTCGGCTCGGCACTCGTGTCGCTCGGGTACGACAGAGATTTCGAGCTCGGGCTGACCGGCCGAGGCGCGCTGCCGAGCAGCGTGCGCTCGTTCGCGGCGGTCCCCGGGTGGCGCACGCTCAGGGTCGACCCCGAAGCGGGCACGGTCGCCGTCGGCGCCGGTGTCAGCCTCGACCTCGGCGCGACCGCCAAGGCGCTCGCCGCCGATCATGCCGCGCTGCGAGCGCTCGACGCCGCTCGCTGCGGGGTGCTGGTCAGCCTCGGCGGCGACATCGCAACCGCCGGCGAGCCTCCCGCCGACGGCTGGCAGGTGCGCGTGACCGACGACCACCGCTCGGGCGTCGACGCCCCCGGCCAGTGGATCACGATCCGCTCTGGCGGACTGGCGACCTCGAGCACCGCCGTTCGCAGATGGCGCTCGGTTGACGATCAGCCGATCCATCACCTGCTCGACCCGGCGACCGGGCTGCCGGCCGCCGGCGGATGGCGCACGGTGAGCGTCACGGCCGGCTCGTGTCTGGACGCCAACATCGCCAGCACGGCAGCGATCGTCAGGGGTGACCGCGCGCCGGCCTGGCTTCATTCACTCGGTCTGCCGAGCCGGCTGGTCGGCGACGATGGGCTGGCGCTCCATGTGGCGGGATGGCCGCCAGAGGGGGACGATCTGCGATCGACTCTGTCGGAGCTGTCAGCGTGAGCGTCCCGTTCGCGAGCGTCGGGCCGAGTGCCTACTGGTACCTGACGCGGGGCACGGGCGCGGTCGCACTGGTGCTGCTGACGGTCAGCGTCGTGGTGGGGATCATCGGGTCGCTGCGAGTGTCGGCGCCTCGGTGGCCGCGGTTCGCGATCGACGTCGTGCACCGCGACGTCTCGCTGCTGGTGATCGTGCTGCTGGCGGTCCACATCGCCACCAGCGTGCTCGACAGCTTCACCACGATCTCGCTGACGGCGGCGGTGATCCCGTTCATCTCCGGCTACCGGCCGTTCTGGCTCGGGCTCGGGACGCTGGCGTTTGACCTGTTACTCGCGCTCGCGGTCACGAGCCTGCTGCGTCGGCGCCTCGGGTACCAGCGCTGGCGGGCGATCCACTGGCTCGCGTACGCGAGCTGGCCGATCGCAGTCCTGCACGGCCTCGGGACCGGAACGGACACGAAGGTCTGGTGGATGCTCGCCTTGACGGCGGCCTGCGTGGCGGCGGTCGTAGTGGCGGTCTGCGTCCGGATCGCCGGGGCCGAGAGCCGCCCCGAGCTGCGGGCGCCCGGGATCGCGCTGTGCCTCGCGACACCGGTGGCGCTGTTCGCATTCACGGTCCTCGGTCCGCTCGAGAAGGGGTGGGCGAAGCGGTCGGGCACACCGTCGACCCTGCTCGCGCACACCGCGGCGCCGGCCGCGACATCCGCCGATCGAGGTGGCGCGGCCGCCTCGACCAAGACCGCGCCCCCGAAGCGGTTCTCGGCCCAGCTCGCCGGTTCGGTCAGGCAGGTGCAGATTCAGAGCGGGGCGATCATCGATCTCCAGATGCATCTCAGCGGCGGTGCACGCGGCCGGCTCCGGGTGCGGCTCGGCGGGGCTCCGATCCCCGGCGGCGGGCTGTCGCTGACCGGCAGCCAGGTGGATCTGATCGCCGACGGGATCCCGACCGTACTGGTGGGCAAGGTCAGCGCGCTGCAGGGCACCGAGTTCGTGGCCCACGTCAGTGACAGCACCGGAGCCGCGCTGACCCTGCGCGTCCATCTCCACCTCAACGAGCAGAGCAATGCGGTCACCGGCGCGATGACGGCGGTTCCGTGATCGCCGATGTCGGTGATGACTGATTCAGCAACCGAGCGCGGACCTGAGGGCCTGCCGAGACTGCTCGCCGGGCTCGAGACGTCCGGGCCGACGATGACGCTCGCCGAGCATCGCGCCGCTCACGGACCGATGCCGCGGATCTTCGGATCAGAGCTGATCGGGGTCGTCGAGCACAGCGGGCTGCGTGGCCGGGGTGGGGCGGACTTCCCGACCGGCACGAAGCTCCGCGCCGTAGCGGCCGGCCGCCGCCGTCCGACGCTGATCGTCAACGGATCGGAGACCGAGCCGGCGAGCGCCAAGGACCGCCTGCTGCTCTCGCGCCTGCCGCATCTGGTGCTCGACGGCGCGATCCTCGCGGCGCGGGCGGTCGGGGCCGGCGAGGCGATCATCAAGGTCGGTGACGGGACCGCCGCGGTGATCCGTGCGCTCGAGGGGGCGGTTGCCGTGCGCGAGGACGAGGGCATCGACCTGCGCGTGGTCGCCGGGCCCGAGGGCTATGTCACCGGCGAGGAGACGGCGGTCGTCCATTACCTGGCGCGGGGCGTCGCCAAGCCGACGTTCGTGCCGCCGCGCCCCTACGAGCGCGGGCTGCGCGGTCGCCCGACGTCGATCCAGAACGCCGAGACACTGGCACAGCTGGCGTTGATCGCCCGGTTCGGGTCCGAGTGGTTTCGCGAGCTGGGCAGCGATGCCGATCCCGGGTCGGCGCTGGTCACGATCTCGGGCGCGGTCAAGCATCCCGGGGTCTACGAGCTGGCGTTCGGCACGCCGATGACCGATCTGCTCGCGGCGGCCGGTGGCGCCAGCGAGCCGCTTCAGGCGCTGCTCGTCGGTGGCTACTTCGGCACCTGGGTGGAGTCGTCGCGGGCGCTCGCGCTGCGGCTGTCGCGCGAGGACCTGCGCTCGGTCGGCTGCACGCTCGGCTCGGGCGTGCTGATCGCGCTGGGTGAGAGCGCATGCGGCCTACACGAGAGCGCCCGCGTGATCGACTACCTGGCGAACGAGTCATCGGGCCAGTGCGGACCCTGCGTCCACGGCCTGGCGGCGATCGCCGACTCGGTCTGCGCGCTGGCCGACGGCGTCGCCCATCCGCGTGAGCTCGAACGCCTGCTGCGGTGGACCTCGGAGGTCCGGGGCCGCGGGGCCTGCCATCACCCCGACGGGGCGGCGCGGTTCGTCGAGAGCGCCCTGACGGTGTTCGGGCACGAGCTGGAGCAGCCACCGGCGCCAGCGCTGCACGGCCCGGCCGGCGGGGCTGCCGCTCGGTGGGGTGGTCGTGGGGGCGCGGCCGTGAGCGCCCGGCTGCGAATTGCGTCGGGGATGTGCGAGGTGCTTCCATGAGCGCCCGGCTGCGCGTCAACCCGATCATGTGCGAGGCACACGGCCTGTGCGCCGAGCTGCTGCCCGAGCTGATCCGGCTCGACGATTGGGGCTATCCGATCCTGGACCAGAGCGAGGTCCCGCCGGAGCTGCTGGGGCTGGCGCGGCGGGCCGCCGATGCCTGCCCGACGCTGGCGCTGATCCTGGACGAGCGCGGCGAGCGCTGACGGGTTCAGGGGCGCGGACCGCGCTCATGCAAAACGTGGAAAACCCGGCTCGGCCGGTTTGATTTTCCACAAACCGCACCGTGGGGAGAACAAACGTGGCAAATCCACAGCTGCGCCCCAGATTTTCCTCGAAATGCACGGTGATCCGGGGACGGGCGCCGGGCCATCGGCCGGCTCGCCGCCGTGGCCTCGCCCACCGCGGCTCAGTTCGGCCCAGCGCCGCCGTGGCCTCGCCCACCGCGGCTCAGTTCGGCAGCGGGTCGGGGTCACCCCGCCGCGGGCGCAGCCCGTCGAGCAGCCGCTCGATCGTCGCCGCGACCGTATCGGTCTGAGCCGGGTCACTGACCACGAGCAGCGCTCCCTCGTCGAGCGCGCCCATCAGCAGGTGGGCCAGCGGTCTGACCGCCACCCGATCGATCTCGCCGGCTTCGATCGCGGCGCCGATCACCGCTTCGATCATCCCGAGGCCGTGCTCCTGGGCGACCTCGCGCCACCGTTCCCAGCCGAGGACCGCCGGGCCGTCGATCAGGACGATCTGCTGGACCTCGGGCGCAGTGCACGCCTCCAGGAACGCCCGGGCGCCGGTGCGCATTGCCTCGAGCGGGCTGCTCACCTCGTCCGACAGGGCGGCGATGCGCGTGGTCAGCTCGCTTTCAACCTGTTCGTAAACGGACAGGAACAGATCCTGTTTGGTGGGAAACTGGTGGTAGAGCGCGCCGCGGGTAACCCCGGCGCGGCGGACGATCTGCTCGGTACCGACGGCGGCGTACCCGTAGCGCGCGAACAGGTTTCGCGCGGCTCGGATCAGCTTGGCTCGGGTCGAGGCGGATCGCGCCGCTTGGCGGTTGACAGACATGCAGTCTGTATGTAAGTTACGTGCAATCTGTACGAAACACAACCGAGAAGATAGGGGAGGTCGCGGACGATGGACCAAACGATCCAACTCCCGCAGGGGACCATCCACTACCGCGTGCACGGCCAGGGCGAGCCGATCGTGTTCGTGCACGGACTGCTCGCCGACGGGAGTCTGTGGCGCAACGTCACGCCCCACCTCGCCTCGAGCTACAGATGCATCGCTGCCGACTGGCCGCTCGGCTCACACCGCACGCCGCTCGCGCCGGGCGCCGATCGCAGCCCGCGCGGGATCGCGCACCTGATCGCCGACTTTCTCGACCAGCTCGGCCTCGAACGCGTGACGGTCGTCGGCAATGACACCGGCGGCGCGATCTCGCAGATCCTCGCGAGCGAGCGTCCCGAACGGCTGGCGGCGCTGGTGCTGACCAACTGCGACTGCCTCGAGAACTTCCTGCCGCCCGCGTTCAAGCCGCTCCAGTGGCTGGCTCATGTTCCGGGCGCCTATGCCCTGATGGCACGGGGGACCGGGTCGGCCCGCATCCGGAGGTCCGCGCTCGGCTACGGCATGCTCACGCACCGTCCGATCCCCGACGAGATCACGGCGGCGTGGACCGCCCCCCTGCGGCGGCCCGAGATCCGTGCTGACATGGTCGCCACGCTGAAGGCGATCGACAAGCGCGACACGCTCAACGCGGCGCGAAGGCTCGCCGAGCACCCGCTTCCGACGCTGCTCGCGTGGGCGCCCGATGACCGGTTCTTCGCGATCAAGTTCGCCGAGCGCCTGCAGGGGATGATCGACGGCGCCCGCCTGGAGCGGATCGAGGACAGCCGCGCGTTCGTGCCCGAGGACCAGCCCGAGCGCCTCGCCGAGCTGATCGCCGAGTTCGTCAGCACTGCAGCCGAACCGGGGGACCGGGCTCAGCCGGCGTCAGACCGTCGCGCTGATCCTGAAGCGCCGCCAACCACCAACCAACCCCCCACCAGCGCCCGCGCTTGAAGCCGACCCGCTCGTAGGTGCCCACGGGCTCGTACCCGAATGACTCGTGCAGCCCGACGCTCGCCTCGTTGGGCAGCGTGATCCCCGCGCACGCGACGTAGAACCCCTGGCGTACGAGCAGCGGCAGCAGTGCTGCATACAGCGCCCGGCCGATGCCCCGGCGCTGGTTGGACGGGGCCACGTAGACGGAGGTGTCGACCGACCAGCGGTACGCGGCCCGCTCGTTGTGGACGGTCGCGTACGCGTAGCCGGCCGGCTCGCCGTCGAGCTCGGCGACGAGCCACGGATAGCGCTCGCAGGCCTTCTCGATCCGGTCCCGCATCTCGGCGGCGCCCGGCGGATCCTGCTCGAGTGAGGCGACGCCGTCGAGGATGGCCGGCGCGTAGATCGCGGCGCAGGCGGCGGCGTCGCGATCGGGATCGACGTCACGGACCTCCATCCCGGGCAATCTAGGCGCCGGTCGCGACCCGGCATATGGCCGTACGGCCCAATCAGGTGGCGATCGCGCCGCCAGGTGGCGATCGCGCTGCTAGGTGGCGATCGCCCTGCGCGGCGTCCGCGGGCGTCGTGCCGCCCCGGCGCCGAGCGGGCCACGGGCAATCGCCTCGCGACGAACTGCCAATTGCGCCGGCCCGGCCACCTGATAGCCGTGGGGCAGCACGGCCGTCATCGCCCGGGTCGCCTGGCCGAGTCCCCGGAACGCGAGCTCGTCGCGCCAGCTCCAGCGGATCTCGAGCCGCCGCCGCAGCTCGGGCGTCAGTAGGCCGACGCCGCCGAGCCAGATCGCGCGGCGAAGTGGGATCCGCGCCACGCTCCATGCAAGGCCGGGCATCGGCACCAGCGGTGGGCCGCTCATCGTCACGGCCCCCAGCACGCGCCGAACCGAGTCGTTGCACGCCAGCTCGGTTGTGCACACGTGGTCGAAGTACTCGCGGAACCCATCCCAGGACCCCGGCAGGTCTCGCGGCCGCACTCCGATCAGCCGTCCGAGTCCGCGGTACTCCTGATAGAAGCGCTCGCGCACTTCGGGGCGCATCGGCCGGCCAAACTGTGCGTGGCCGGCGACATAGCTGTGCAGCAGGGTCGCGTGGACCCAGGCGTACGCACCCGGTTGCAGCGCGCTGTACGCGCGTGCCATCGTCGCGCACGCCGCGGAACCGCCTGTGGAGCGCGCGCAGCCGCCGTCCGGCGGCGATCGCGTCCTCGCCGCCGTAGACCAGCAGCGTCACGTAATCGACCGTGCGCAGCAGCCTGTCGTATGGGTCGCGCTCGAAATCGGAGAAATCACGGACGCCCGCGCCGACGACCGGATGGGCGACCTGGAGCAGCAGCGGATAGAGGATCGCCAGGTTCAGCCGGACGTCGCTTGCGTGGCGCCAGCAGGCCGAGTCGGGCCCGACGAGGACCCTTCGCGCAGCGCGTTCGTCGATCGTCGGCCCGTCCGCCGAGGGCATGCCCGAAATGATGGCGGTCGTGGCGACGCGCCGCGGCGCTCAGGCCCAGGAGCTCGTGCTCAGTGCCTCGCGAACCAGCCGGACAGTCGTCTGCTCGCCCGCGGCCGCTGGCCGCCCATCGAGTGTCGCGGCCACCGCGAGCCGCACCGAGGAGGTCAGAAAGAACCCGCTCGCCGCGCGCAGCCGCTCCAACGAGACCGGCTCCACGCGCGCATCGAGGCTCTGGATCGGCGCCAGAACGAGCAGCAGCGAGCGGGTCACGCCGCGCAGCAGGCGGCCGTCGGCCGGCGGCGTGATCAGCCGTCCCTGCTCGAACAGCCAGACGTTGGCCCAGGCCGCCTCGAGGACCTGTTCCTGCTCGTCGATCAGCAGCGGAACCAGCCCAGGTCTGGCGAGCGAGTCGAGCAGTTGCCGGTCGGCCCACTTGTGGCTACCGAGGCCGCCGGGCAAGGTGACGGGTGTGCAGACGACCGGCGCCGTGGCATCGGGGTCGACCGGCGAGACGGTGACCGAGATCGTCAGCTCGCCGGCGCCGGGGACGGCATCGACGCGCAGCCGGTGCGCGCCGGTCAGCCCCGCGGCCCGTGCGACGACGGTGGCCAGCAAATCGGCAGGGAGCGACAGCCCGTAAAGCTCCTGGACCGAGCGGGCGAGCCGCTCGACGTGGGCCTCGGGGGCCTGGACGTGACCGTCGCGAACGAGCAGCGTCTCGAAGACGCCGCGGGCCGGGTCAGGCCGCTCGGGCGGCATCAGACCCCGGCCTCCGTCGCCGCTGTACGAGGACCGAGCTGCCGACCGCGGCCGCGATCGGGCGCGCCTTGGCGAGCGCCTCGTCGAGCTCCGAGCGGGGGTCGGAGTCGGCGACGATGCCGCCGCCGGCGCCGAGCCAGATCACGCCGTCGCGCAGCTCCAGCGTGCGGATCGCGACGCTGAGCTCGAGCCCCGCGACCGGGCTCGAGAAGCCGATCGCGCCCGTGTACACCTCGCGTCCGACCGGCTCGAGCGCCGCGATCACCTTCATCGCCTGGACCTTCGGAGCGCCGGTGACCGAGCCGGGCGGGAACGTCGCCCGCAGCAGCTCGCGGTTGCCGAATTGCGGGCGCAGCTCGCCGTGCACGCGCGAGACCAGATGCCAAAGGCCGGGATGTGGCTCGGCGGTCGGCGCGGCGGGCGCGACGATCGAGCCGTAGGTGCAGACGCGCCCGAGATCGTTGCGCATCAGGTCGACGATCATCACGTGCTCGGCGGCGTCCTTGGCCGAGTGCTGCAGAGCCTTGCGCGCGGCCGCCGCCGCGGCCGGGTCGAGCGCGCGGACGATCGTTCCCTTGATCGGCGCGGTCGTCACCCGGGCCCCGCGCCGGCGCAGGAAGAGCTCCGGTGAGAGGCTCGCGATCCCGCCACAGGGGGTGCTGAAGGCGGCCGCATACGGCGGCGAAACGGTTTCGAGCGCTCGTGAGAGCAGCTCGAGCGGCGAGCCGGCCCGGCGGCTCTCGAGACGGAGGCAGATGTTGGCCTGGAAGATCTCGCCGGCTGCGATCCGCGTGCGGCACTCGGCGACCGCGTCAAGATGGTGGTCGGCGGCGGCGCTCGTCAGTCGCAGCGGCGCGGGCGCGCCGCTGGAGCCCGACTCGACGACGGGTGAACGCTCGACGATTGCGCGCAGCCGGTCCAACCGCTCGTCCAACCCCGCCCGGCGACCGTCGGTCACCAGCGCCTCAAACCACCACCGCCCGGCCGGGTCGAGCCGAAGCACGTTGTCGTAGTAGGCGAGGTGGAACTCGGGCATCGGCACCGGCCGCGGCGGGCCAGTGGGGAGCTGCTCGATCCGAGCGCCGAGCCGGTATCCAAGCCACCCAAACCAGCCGCCTCCGACGGCGTCGGGGTGGGCGAGGTCGCGGGCCGGCAGCTGCGGCAGATCGTCGAGCGCCGCGAACGGATCGCTGTCGGGCGACGCGACCACGATCGGCTCGGATCCGAGGACGGCGCCGCCGCCGGCCCAGCTGCCGCTGAGCGCGAATGGCATTGGCTCGTCGCGCAGCGCGGCGAGCACCTGCCGGGGTTCAAGTGCCGAGCGCAACGGAACCCGCAGCAGCGACGCGACCGAAGTCAAGTTGGCAGGCATCGCAACAATCATGTACCAATTCGTTCTATGAGCGCAAGATTGATTGACGGTAAGGCGATCGCCCAGCAGGTGCGGTCCGAGGTCCGTGACGAGATCGAGCAGTGGTGCGGCGCGGGCGGGCGGCGGCCCGGGCTCGCGACGATCCTCGTCGGCGAGGACCCCGCTTCGGCCGTTTACGTGTCGGGCAAGCAGCGAGCCTGCACCGAGGTCGGGATCCAGGGGTTTGCACATGACCTCCCGGCGGACACGCCACAGGACGCGGTCGAGGCTCTGATCCACGAGCTCAATGCGGACCAGCGCGTGTCGGGGATCCTGCTGCAGCTTCCGACCCCGGGGCAGATCGACGGCGCGCATCTGACGACGCTGATCGACTCCAGCAAGGACGTCGACGGGCTGACGCCAATGTCGGCGGGCCTGCTCGCCAAGGGCCTGCCGGGACTGCGGCCGTGCACGCCCTCTGGCGTGATCGAGCTGCTGCGCCGCTATGACGTGGCGCTCGAGGGCGCCGAGGCGGTGATCGTCGGGCGCTCTGACCTGGTCGGAAAGCCGGTCGCGGCGCTGCTGCTGGCCGAGAACGCGACCGTCACCACGTGCCACTCACGCACCCGTGAGCTCGACGCGGTCTGCCGCCGAGCAGATGTGCTGATCGCCGCCGTCGGTCGGCCCGAGATGGTCAAGGGAAGCTGGGTCAAGCCCGGCGCGACCGTGATCGACGTCGGGATCAACCGCACCGATGCCGGTCTGGTCGGCGACGTGGAGTTCGGCTCGGCAGCCGAGGTCGCCGGCCTGATCACGCCGGTCCCGGGCGGGGTCGGGCCGATGACGATCGCGATGCTGTTGCGCAACACGCTCGAGGCGGCGCGCGCGCAGGCGGCGACCGCGAACGTCTGAGCATCTGCTGGCGCGCAGGCAGCGACCGCAACCGTCTAAGCACCCTGTTCTGCGCGCCCGCGCGCGGGAACCGAGTCGGGCCGGCCGGTGTATAGGCAGCGTCGATCATGGAATCCGGGCCGCGCCATGCGTTACTCGATCTGGCTGCCGTCGGCACGCTCACCTGGCTGGCTGCCGTCGGCACGCTCGCCTGGCCGGCTACGGCGACTGCCAAGGAGGGTGCGATGTTCAACCCTCAGATGTTGTCGCTGGCCTCGGGCCAGGCAAGCCGCCGCCAGCTCTATGTGATGTCGGTGATCGCAGGCCATCACACGACGCTCCCGGCTCCGGCACCGGGTTCGGTGCCGATCGTGATCCTCAAACCAGACGGCCGGGGACCGACCCTGCGCTTTACCGGGACTCGGCTCGACGGCTCACACCGCTCGCTCGTCCGGCTCGAGGTTCCGGCATCCCGCGTGTCGCAGCGCTGGATTGTGTCCGTGCAGGCCGATGGTCACGTCTATCCGGACCGGATCGACAGTCCAGTCGTCTCGACTCCGGCGCTGCATCTGCCGCATCGCTCCGCCTCGAGTTCCCCCCCGTGGTGGCCGGTGCTCGTGGCCGCCGCGCTGCTTGCCGTCGGGACGGCGCTGATCGTCAGGCGCATGCAACGGCGGCCATGGCAAGCTCAGTCCTAGAGGAGCTGCGCAAGCATGTGAGCGCCACCAGGACGATCTCGCGCGAGCCAGATGAGCAGCGGCTGATCGCGGCTGCCAAGGGCGGTGACGAGCGCGCCTATGGGCAGCTTCTCGGTCGCCATCAGGCGGTCGCGTTCCGTGCCGCGTACCTGATCACGGGCTCGGCGGCCGAGGCGGAGGACGCCACCCAGGAGGCGTGCATCAAGGCCTGGTTGGCGCTCGCCCGGTTCCGCGCCGGTACGCCATTCCGTCCCTGGCTGGTGCGGATCGCGATCAACGAGGCCCGCAACCGCCGCCGTGGAGCCGGCCGCCGGGCCGGCCTGGCGATCCAGCTGCGCACCGCCCCGAGATCGGAAACGGCACCCTCGGCGGAGGTCGAGGCCCTGGAGGCGGTGGAACGTTCGGGCCTGGCCGCGTCCGTCCAGCGGCTTTCATCCGACGACCAGCTCGTGATCGCAGCTCGCTACTTCCTCGGACTTTCCGAAGCCGAGACGGCGGTCGCACTCGGCGTCCGACCGGGGACCGTCAAGTCGCGCTTGGCGCGCGCGCTGGGCCGGCTACGCGAGCAACTGGAGCACAGCGGATGATCGGCGAGCTCGAACAGCGGCTGCTCACGATGGGCGAGGCGATCGAGTTCCCGCCCGAGCCTGATGTCGTCGACAGCGTGTTGAGCAGGCTGCCGCCGCGCCGCGCCTGGCATGCCCGCCCGGCCCGGCGCACACTGGCGATCGCGCTGGCGGCGATACTGCTGCTGACCGGTGCCGCGTTGGCCGTCCCCGCGACGCGCAATGCGATCCTGCGCGTCGTGGGACTGCGGGGGGTCGTCATCGAACGCGTGCCGCGTCTGCCGTCGCTGCCGGCAGACGCGGGCAGGCGACTCGGGCTCGGAACTCGCATCCCGGTCGGCGGCGCCCGCCATGCGGCCAGCTTCACCGCACTGCTGCCACCCCATCCGACCGCGGTGTATCTCGACCACGACATTCCCGGCGGGCGGATCTCGGCATTGACCGGACCGGCACTGATCACCGAATTTCGGGCAACCGGGATTCCGGTCGTACTCAAGCTGATCGGCCCCGGCACCCGGGTCAGGATCGTGCGCGTCAACGGGGATCCAGGCGCGTGGCTGTCCGGCGCTCCGCACGAGGTTGCGGTCCAGACCTCGACCGGCCGGATTCACAGAGACCGCGTGCGGCTCGAAGGGAACGTGCTGATCTGGCAGCGGGGACCGGTGACGGTCCGGATCGAGGGCGAGCGCAGCCTCGAACAGGCGCTCGTGCTGGCGAGGACTGTCCATTGAAGGCGAGAGCGCTCCTATTCGCGGGCGTGCTCGCGCTGGCCGGGTGCGCAGCCGGCCACTCCGCCACGTCGACCGGGTCGATCGCCTCCCGGCCACAGCCGACCGGCTGCCCGGTTTCCACGCCCACCGGGCCGCCGCCTCCGCAGCGGGCGATGATGAACTTCGACACACCGATTGCCAAGGCGTCGGATCCGGGGTGGTATGGCAACGGCGTTCTGTGGACACAGTTCCCGCGCGGTGGCTTCGACTTCCTGCGAGGTCCCGGTGGAAGGCTCACTCTGAAGATGCCGTGGTTTCGCGCCAGCCGGGGCCCGGTGACGATTGATGGCAGGCCGCTGCACGGAGCGCCCGCGCGCTTCCGCGCCCGAGTCAACGCCGGCGACTACGGGCCGTACGGGTTCGTGCCCGCCGGGCTCGTGTTCGGCCGTCCCGGATGCTGGTTGCTGCGGGCCAACCTCGCCGGGCATGTGCTCGCGGTCGTGCTCGACGTGCGTCAGGAGACCGCGCGAACCCGCGCGAGCCCAACGGGGCCCTGCGGAACGACCGCACTGCACCGCGGCACCGTGCCCGCCTGGACGGACCCGGCCTGGGCCGAGAGTTCTGGTCCTCCGACCCGGCTTCACCACGCGATCTCGGCGCGCGGGCGCGCGGCGGCGTTCGTGTTCGGTTATCCGCTGCGGGCCGGGGTGCCGACCAGTCCGGCGAACAAGGTCCTGTGGGTCATCCGGCTGGCGCACCGCGCGCCGGAGATCACGATCCGCGCCACACCGCTGCACCGCGCGCGACCGTCGATCGTCGTCAGGCGCGTGCATCGGCCACCAGCGGGCGTGATCTCGATTCCCACGTACGTCAACGTGCCGAGCCCGGGGTGCTGGCGGATGAAGATCACGTCGGCCGGCTACAGCGACTCGCTCACCCTGCGCTACCTCGTACGCCGGCGGTAGTCAGGCAGCCGCGGGCGCCAACTCGTCGGCCAGCACCGCGTCGAGTGCCTCGAGCACCCGGTCGGCGGCGTCGATCCGCGCGTTGTAGCCCATCAGGCCGATCCGCCACATCGGCGGTGCGGCCGGGCCGAGGCCGCCGCCGATCTCGATGCCGTGCTCCCGTAGCAGTCGCGTCTGGACGCTCTTGCCGTCGATCCCGTCCGGGATCCGAACCGCGGTCAGCGGCGCGAGCTGGTAATCGGGCTCGGCGAGCAGCTCGAGCCCGCGCTCCGCGAGCTGAGCCTGGAGATGGCCGCCCGCCCGGGCATGGCGCTCCCAGCGCGCTCGCAGGCCCTCGGATGCGATCTCGCGCAACGCCTCGTAGAGGGCGTAGATGTGCAGGACCGGGGCGGTGTGGTGGTAGGTGACGGGTCGCTGGACCCAGTAGCGCTCGAGCAGCTCGAGGTCGAGCGAGTACGAGACCGGTTGGCTGCGAGCGCGGATCCGCTCCAGCGCGCGGTCGGACACCGCAACCGGTGACATCCCGGGCGGGCATCCGAGGCACTTCTGCGTGCACGAGTAGGCGTAGTCGATCCCCCAGCCGTCGAAGTCGAGCTCGACGCCGCCGAGCGACGTCACGCAGTCGGCCATCAGCAGCACGTCGCGATCGCGCAGCGCGCGCCGAGCTCGGCCAGCGGATGCTCGACGCCGGTCGAGGTCTCGGCGTGGACGACCGCCACAAGCCGCGCATCGGGATGCGCGTCGAGCGCCGCGAGGAGCCGACCGTTGTCGACGTGCTCGCCCCAGTCGGCCTGCACCGCCACGACCTCGGCGCCCAGCCGTTGCGCGATCTCGACGATCCGCCGGCCGAAGAAGCCGTTGACGCCGATGATCGCCTTGTCGCCGGGCTCGAGCAGGTGGTCCAGGCCGCACTCCATTCCCGATGTGCCGGTCGCCTGCAGCGGCAGGACGAGCCCGCCGCTTGCCTGATAGGCGTTGCGCAGCAGCCGGATCAGATCGGTCAGCAGATCGTGGAGGTCGGGATCAAGGTGACCGAGAAGCGGGCGCTGCATGGCTGCCAGCGCGGCCGGCGAGAGATTGCTCGGGCCGGGGCCGCAGAGAAGGCGCTCGGGTGGGTTCAGCGGCGGTGGAGTGCGTGTCATCGGCGCAGGGTAGAGCGTTCCGACGCTCAGCAAAAGCAAGAAATTTTGCGTCCACTCAAAGACTTCTCTCAATACATTGAATGACGCCTATCGGGTGTACAAATTCATCTAATAGTGCTTGCGTTCCGCCGCCGCACCCGCTCTACTGCCGGCCATGAGCCCGACATCGCACCCGGCTGCACCGCAGCGAACTCGCAGTACCAGGCAGCAACGTCCGGATGTTCGAGAAGGCCCCCGAGCTCGGCGCCGACATCGTGATGCTCGACCTCGAGGACGCGGTCGCGCCCGATGACAAGGAGCAGGCGCGGCTCAACGTGATCGACGCGTTGCGCGAGCTCGACTGGTCGACATGCTCGGTCTCGCTGCGGATCAACGGGCTCGACACCCATTACTGCTACCGCGACATCGTCGACGTGGTCGAGCAGGCCGGCCATCACCTGGACTCGATCATGATCCCGAAGGCGAGCTCGGGCGCCGACGTGCACCTGGTCGCGACGCTTCTGACGCAGATCGAGGAGGCGATGGCACTGCGACGGAAGATCGCGATCTGCGTGCTGATCGAGACCGCGATCGGGATGGTCAACTGCGAGGAGATCGCGCGGGCGTGCCCGGACCGGATGGAGGCGATGGTGTTCGGCGTCGCCGACTACGCCGCCTCGATCCAGAGCCACACGACGTCGATCGGCGGGACCAATCCGGACTACGCGGATGCTGAGCGACCCGGACCCCGACGCCGACGGCGAGCGCGAACACCATCTCGGGCGACCAGTGGCACTACGCGCTGTCGCGGATCGCGGTCACCTGCCGCGCGTACGGGCTGCGGCCGATCGACGGCCCGTTCGGCGACTTCACCGATCCCGCGGGCTACCTCGCATCGGCGCGCCGGGCCGCGGTGCTCGGCTATGAGGGAAAGTGGGCGATCCACCCGTCGCAGATCGAGCTGGCCAACGAGGTGTTCACGCCGAGCGAGCGGATCGTCGAGAAGACGCACCGGATCCTGGCCGCGATGCAGGAGGCAGCCGAGCACGGCAAGGGGGCGGTTTCGCTCGACGGGCGGCTGATCGACGCCGCTTCGATCAGGATGGCCGAGAACCTGCTCGCCAAGCTCGAGCAGATCGAGGCGCGCGAGCAGGGGCGCGGCGCCGACGGACTCGGGAGCGCCGACGGACTCCGGAGCGCCGACGGACTCGGGAGCGCCGACGGACTCCGTGAGCGCCGATTCACACAAGGCCGCCTAGCCGATGGCCGTCGCGATCGCAGAGCGCGCGCCCGTCGCGCCGGATACGAGCGAGCCCACCGACGAGCTCCATCTCGCATGCGAAGACCTCGTTGCGGGGTACGCCGCGACCCGCAGCGAGACCGAGCGGATCTCGTTGCTGACGCGCGCCTGTCTGACTCTCGCCTGGCCGAGCACCGCAGCCGGCGAGGACCAGAGCGCCACCGAGCGTTGGATCGTCCACGACGTGCAACAGCCGTCCGATGTCCTCTGTGCGCTGTGGCTCGCGCGCCGCAGCGGTCTCTTTGCGCCCCCGCGCGGCGCCCCCGCTCGCCGGCCGCGCGCGACCTCGATGGTCGAGCTCGTGCCGCATTTCGAGCGCCGGTCGGCGGTCGAGCGCGTGACCGAGACGATGGGCATCCTGTACTCGAACGCCGCCTATGCAGAGCACCTGTGGGCGCGGGGCCGTCATCAGGAGATCGTGCTGGGCTACGTCGATCACGTCGACGCCGAACGTTGCGACCGGTGGTCACTGCATCCGACAGCCAAACTCCTTGTTCGCCAGGCGCACGAGCGCGGCCTGGTGCTGAGCGTGCACCACCGCAACGCTCAGCCGCGGGCCTCGGCGATGAACGCCGCGACCAGCGGCGAGTCGTCGCCGGCGCGCGTGACCGCCAGCAGCTCGGTGTCCGGCGCGCCGCTCAGCGGCCGGTAGGTGACGCCCTCGAGCCCCAACCCGGCGACTGACGCGGGCACGGGGGAGAGGCCGATGCCGGCCGCGACCAGCCCGATGATGGTCGTCATCTCGGGCGCGTACTGGACCACTCGCGGCGAGCTGCCGGTCGCCGCCAACCGTCCGGTCAGCAGGTCATGGAATCCCGGCGCCTGCTCGCGCGGGAACAGAACCAGCGGCTCGGCCGCCAGCAGCTTCAGCGGGATCCGAGCGCGCTTGGCGAGCGGATGGCCCGAGGGAATCGCCGCGACCGTGCGCTCGCGCATCACGACCTCGGTGGCGAGCGCGTCATCGGCTTCGATCGGGGGGCGGACGAGGCCGACGTCGATGATGCCGCTGTTGAGCGCCCGAAGCTGCTCGAGGGTCGAGCGCTCGCGAAGCTCGATCTCGACCTCGGGGCGACCGCGCCGGAAGCGCTGGATGATCCCCGGCACGATCGACAGCAGCGCTGAGCCGACGAAGTTGACCCGCAGCAGGCCGGCCTGCCCGGTCTCGATCCGTCGCACGGTCGCGACCGCTACGTCGAGCTCCTCGAGCATCGCCCGCGCGTCGCGCAGGAACGCCTCGCCGGCCGGGGTGAGCTCGACCCGGCGGCGGGTTCGTGTCAGCAGGCGGCTGCCGAGCTCCTGCTCGAGCCGGGCGATCTGCTGGCTCAGCGGTGGTTGGGAGATGTGCAGGCGGGCGGCGGCGCGCCGGAAGTGGAGCTCCTCGGCGACGGCGATGAAGTAACGCAGCTGACGCAATTCCACGGCTCAGGCTCCTGATACGCAAACCAGATCAATAGGCCTCGAATAAGATATTGGACAGGATCAACGCGCGGCCGTAGGTTGACCGTGTGTCGTTCGTGCTGGAGTGCCCCAACTGTGGTGTGCGCGAGGTGACGGACTTCGGCTTCGGAGGCGAGATCACGCCGCGTCCGAAGTCGCGTCCGAGCTTCCGCGAGCTCAACACCTACAACTACTTCCGTCGCAACGTCGCCGGCGTGCAGCGCGAGTGGTGGTTTCATCGTTCCGGATGCCGCGCGTGGTTCATCGCCGAGCGCGACACGACCACCAACGAGGTTCTGTTCACGGCGCTGCCGTCGGAGGCGTCTCCCGCCGGAGACGCGGCAGCCGGATGACTCACGCGGCCTCCATACCGGCGAGCCAGCTGGATGACTCGGGCGCTGCCCGTACCAGCGAGGCAGGATGCCGAGCGGGCAGCAGGCCCGAGGGCGAGCGGAGGCCGGCGTGAGCCGGCTCGGCAAGCAGCCCGGCGAGCGGATCGACCGCGAGCGGACGGTCACGTTCACGTTCGACGGCAAACGCGTCCAGGCCTACGAGGGCGACACGATCGGGTCGGCTCTGTACGCCGCCGGTCAGCGGACCTTCTCACGGAGTTTCAAGTACCACCGCCGCCGAGGGCTGATGTGCTGCGCGGGACAGTGCCCCAACTGCATCGTCGCCGTCGACGGCGCCCCGGGGGCTCGGGCCTGCATCGAGCCGGTCCGTGAGGGGATCAAGGTCGAGCACGTCAACGCGATGTCGCTCGAGCTCGACCCGATGCGCGCGACCGACATCGTCGGCGGCCCGTTCACGCCGCCGGGCTTCTACTACAAGACCTTCATCCGGCCTCGGAAGCTGTGGCCCGTGTACGAGAAGATGCTGCGCAACGTCGCCGGTCTCGGCAAGCTCCGACACGAGCAGGCCGAGCGTGAATGGCGGACCGAGTACCGGCGCCGTCACGCCGACGTGCTGGTCGTCGGGGGCGGGATTGCGGGCCTGACCGCCGCAACAGAGGCGGCGCAGCTCGGGGCCGACGTGGTGCTCGCCGACGAGGGACCGGAGCCCGGTGGCCAGCAGCTGATCGAGCCCGCGACCCAGGTCACGCAGCTGGTCGGGCAGGCGCGCGAGGCAGGGGTCGAGATCCTGACGCGGGCCTCGGCGCTCGGGTACTTCGACGGTCTCGTCCCGGTCTGGCAGGAGGACACCCTGCACCAGGTGCGCGCGGCCAAGCACATCTTCGCGACCGGCACGATCGAGCAGCCGCTCGTGTTCGCCGGCAATGATCTCCCCGGCGTGATGCTGTCCGGCGGCGCCCGCCGGTTGGCGTCGTTGTACGCGGTCAGCCCCGGCCGTCGCGCGGTGATCGCGACCACCTCCGACCGTGGACTGCACGCAGCCGCTGCGCTGCGCGCGGCGGGCGTCGAGCTGGTCGCGGTGGCCGACCTGCGACCCGATGCCGGCGGGCTGACGGCCGCGCTGCGGCGCGAGGGCGTGCCCGTGTTCACCGGACACACTGTGATCGAGGCCAAGGGCGGCAAGGCCGTCACCCACGCGGTGATCGCCCCCGTCGACGGTGGCGATGAGCACGCCTTCGAGTGCGACCTCCTGGTCGTCTCGGGCGGCGCGATCCCGGCCACCTCACTGCTGTTGCAGGCCGGCGCCCGCAGCGCATATGACCCGGCGCGGGCGCACTTCGGCCTCGCGGACGTGCCCGACGGGGTGTACGCGGCCGGCGAGGTCACGGGCGTCGACGGCGACCAATCGGTCACCGAGTCGGGCGAGCGCGCCGGGCTGCGGGCGGCGCACGCGCTCAGGCTCGGCAGCGACGAGTCGCGCTCCCGCCAGGAAAAGCTCGATGACCGGGTCGCCACCGCGCGTGCCCGCACGCCGGACGTGGCGGTTGCGCCGACGGTCAGCGGCAGCGGCCGCGGCAAGTGCTTCGCCTGCCTGTGCGAGGACGTGACCAACAAGGACATCCACCTGTCGGTCGAGGAGGGCTACGACTCGATCGAGCTGTCAAAGCGGTACACGACGGTCACGATGGGACCGTGCCAGGGCCGCATGTGCCAGCTCCCCGCTGTACGCCTGATGGCCCAGGAGACGGGCCAGAGCCTCGAACAGGTCGGCACCACGACGGCCCGGCCGCCGTGGGTCTCGGTGCCGATGGGGATCCTCGGCGGCAGGCCGGTCGAGCCCGCCAAGCGGTCGTCGATCCACAGCCGCCACCGGTCGCTGGGCGCGAGCGTCAAATGGGCCGGCGACTGGCGACGCGCGTATGACTACGGCGACCCCGAGGGCGAGGCGCTGGCCGTCAACCAGGCCGCCGGGCTGATCGACGTCTCGACGCTCGGAAAGCTGCTGGTGCGCGGCCCCGACGCCGGCCAGTTCCTCGACCTGCTGTACCCGAATCGCTTCTCGAACCTCAAGCCGGGCCGGATCCGTTACGGCGTGATCAGCTCGGACGCGGGCCGGATCGTCGACGACGGCACGATCTGCCGGATCGACGATGAGACCTTCTATGTGACCACGACCTCGAGCGGCGCCGGCGCGGTCGAGGAGTGGTTCTCGTGGTGGCTGGCCGACTGGGGTCTCGACGTGCAGCTGACCGACCTGACCCAGGGACTGAGCGCGGTCAACCTGGCCGGGCCCAGGGCGCGCGAGATCATGGCGCTGGTCACCGATCTGGACTGCTCCAACGAGGCGTTCACGTATCTGGACGGCAAGCAGGCGCTGATCGCCGGCGTGCCGTCCCTGATCCTCCGGATCGGGTTCGTCGGCGAGGTGGGCTACGAGATCCACTTCCCGGCGGCCTACGGTGAGCACCTCTGGGATGCGCTGATGAAGGCCGGCGAGCCGCTCGGGCTGCGCCCGTTCGGACTCGAGCCGCAGCGGATCCTGCGCCTGCAGAAGATGCACATCCTCGTCGGCCAGGACACCGATTCGGAGTCGACTCCGTTCGGCGCCGCGATGCCGTGGATCGTCAAGCTCGACAAGGAGCAGGACTGGATCGGCAAGTGGGCGCTCGAGCACTATCAGGAGTCCGCCCCGACGACCGAGCTGGTTGGGTTCACGCTCGCAAATGGCGACGTGCCGACCGAGGGCGCGGTCGTGGTCGACGCCCAGGGCCTGCCTGCCGGCCAGGTCACAAGCTCGCGCCACTCGCCGGTGCTCGGCCGCACGATCGGGATGGCGTGGGTACCCAACGCGGTCGCCAAGGACGGCGCCAAGATCACGATCTCCGACGAGGGCAAGCAGCTCGAGGCCGAGATCCAGACCAAGCCCTTCTACGACCCCGACGGCGAGGTGCTGCGCTCATGAACCTCGATTTCCTGTCACCGGTCGCCACCGCGGCCGACTCCGAGCAGGGGCCCGTCGCGCATTCTCCGATGGAGGGCAGCGCCGCCGAGGAGGGTGCGCGGTTTGAGCTGCGCGACGGCTGGAAGGTCGCGGTCGACTACGGCCCCGCCCGCGCCCAGAGCGTGGCCGAGACCGCCGGTTGGGCCGATATGTCGCAGATCGCCAAGCTCGAGCTGCAGGGCTCCAGCGAGGCGATCGATGCGGCCGCGGGCTTCGCGCTCCCGTTCGGGACGGCCGTGCGCCAGAACGGCGCCTGGTGGTGCAGGTTGACGGCGACCCGGGCGCTCGTCGTCGGCGCACATCCGGCTCCGTCGATCCGGGAGCGGCTGAGCGCTGCGGATGGCGTCAACGTCGTCGACGTGACCACGAACTTCGCCGCGATCACGATCGTCGGCCCGGCGGCGCGCGAGGTGTTCGCGCGCTTCTCGGCGATCGACCTGCGGCCGCAGATCACGCCGGTCGGGGCGCTCCGTCCCGGGTCGGTGGCCCGCCAGCCGGCGATCGTGATCTGCGAGGACGACGATCGCTACCTGTATCTGTTCGGCTGGGCGACCGGCGAATACGTCTGGTCGGTGGTCGCCGACGCGGCGCACCATCTCGGCGGGCGGCCGATCGGCGTCGACGATCTGGCCGCGCTGCCGGGGCCGGCAGCCGCGCAGGAGGCATCCCGTGCTTGACATCTTCCGCCAGCGGCGGATGTGGCGCCGCCAGCAGGAGCTCAAGGGCTCCTACGACGTCGTGATCATCGGTGGCGGGTCGCACGGCCTCGCGACCGCCCACTACCTCCGCGACCACGGGATCAAGGACATCGCGATCCTCGAGCAGCGCTACATCGGCTCAGGTGCCTCGGGGCGCAACACGACGATCCTGCGCTCCAACTACAAGACGCCCGAAGGGGCGCGCTTCTACGACGCCAGCGTCAAGCTCTACGAGGGGCTCTCGCAGGACCTGAATTTCAATCTGCTGTTCTCCCAGTGCGGCCATCTGACGCTCGCGCACGCCGATCGGGCGATGTTCGTGATGGCCAACCGCGCCGAGGTCAACCGGCTCAACGGGATCGACTCGCGGCTGATCTACCCGGACGAGATCAAGCGGCTGGCGCCGGCGATGCAGGTCGACAACCCGGACGCGATCTACCCGATCATGGGGGCGTTGTACCACCCGCCCGGCGGCATCATCCGTCACGATGCGGTCGTCTGGGGACTTGCTCGCAGCGCCGATCAGGGCGGTGCCGAGATCCACCAGAACACCGAGGTGCTGGGGCTCGAGCGCTCCAACGGTCGGATCACCAAGGTCCGCACCGATCGGGGCACGATCAACGCCGGCCAGGTGCTCAACTGCACCGCCGGCTGGAGCACGCTGATCAGCGATATGGCCGGCGTCCAAATGCCGATCACCACCCACATCCTGCAGGCGTGCGTGACCGAGCCGATGAAGCCGATGCTCGACGTGGTGATCGTCTCCTCGCAGATGCACATCTACATGAGCCAGACCGACCGTGGAGAATTCCTGCTCGGGGCCGAGATCGAGCCCTGGACCACGTACCGGATGCAGGGCACGCTCAACTTCCTTCAGGACGTCTCCCGCCACGCGATGGAGCTGTTCCCGCAGCTCGAGCGGGCGAGGCTGTTGCGCAGCTGGGCCGGACTGTGTGACCTCAGTCCCGACTACAGCCCGATCCTCGGCAAGACCGAGGTCGAGAACTTCCACGTCAGCGCCGGCTGGGGGACATACGGCTTCAAGGCGGCGCCGATCGTCGGCAAGACGCTCGCCGAACTGGTCGCGACCGGACGTCAGCCGGAGCTGATCCAGCCGTTCGCGCTCGAGCGCTTCTATGAGGACAAGCTCGTCTCCGAGCTCGCCGCGGCCGCCGTCAGCCACTGAAATCCCACGAGAGGGGACACCAACGATGAAGAGCAGCTTGGAGATCGCGCAGGAGGCGGTACTCGAGCCGATCGACCAGATCGCCACCGCTGCCGGGCTCGAGCCCGATGAGATCGAGCCCTACGGTCGTTACAAGGCGAAGATCTCGCTGTCGGTCCTGGACCGCCTCAAGGACCGTCCGGACGGCAAGCTGATCTGCGTCACCGGCATGACCCCGACCAAGGCCGGCGAGGGCAAGACCACGACCCTGGTCGGGCTCACGCAGGGAATGGGCGTGATCGGACGCAACCCGGTCGCCTGCCTGCGCGAAGCGTCGCTGGGCCCGGTGTTCGGGATCAAGGGCGGTGCCGCCGGCGGCGGACTGACCCAGGTCGTGCCGATGGAGGACCTCAACCTCCACTTCACCGGCGACATCCATGCGATCGGGGCCGCCAACAATCTCCTCGCGGCGATGATCGACGCCTCGATCCTGCACGGCAACACGCACAAGATCGATGCGCTGCGGATCGGCTGGCGCCGCGCGGTGGACATGAACGACCGGGCGCTGCGCCAGATCGCCGTCGGCCTAGGCGGCCGCGCCAACGGATACCCGCGCGAGACCGGGTTCGACATCACTGCCGCCTCGGAGGTGATGGCGATCCTGGCGGTCTCACGTGACCTCAAGGACCTCCGCCAGCGGATCTCGAGGATCACCGCCGCTTACTCCTACGACGGCGCCAAGCCGATCACGGCCGAGGCTCTCGGCGCGGCGGGCGCGATGACCGTGCTGCTCAAGGACGCAATCAAGCCAAACCTCGTGCAGACGCTCGAGGGTCAGCCGGTGCTGATGCACTGCGGGCCGTTCGCCAACATCGCGCACGGCAACAACTCGCTGGTCGCCGACCTGATCGGGATGAAGCTGGGCGACTACGTCGTCACCGAGTCTGGCTTCGGCTCCGACATGGGGATGGAGAAGTTCTTCGACATCGTCTGCCGGTTCGGCAAGCTGACACCGTCGGCGGCGGTGCTCGTGACGACCGTGCGCGCGATCAAGCACCACAGCGGGCTCGCCGACGACGACCCGCGGATCGAGCGTGCCGCGAGCCTGCACGCGCTCGAGGTCGGGTTCGCAAACGTCCGGCGCCACCTGCAGACGATCAACACGTTCGGCGTCCCGGCGGTCGTGGCCGTCAATCGCCGCCCCGGCGACACCAACGAGGAGGTCGAGCTCGTCAAACGGCTCGCGCTCGAGGCCGGAGCGTTCGCGGCCGAGGCCAACGAGGGCTTCACCAAGGGCGGCGCGGGCGCGGCCGACCTGGCCGAGGCGGTGGTCGAGGCCTGCGAGCAGCCCAACACCTTCCATCAGCTCTATCAGGACGACGAGCCGATCCAGGACAAGATCGAGGCCGTCGCGAAGAAGGTCTACGGGGCCAAGGACGTCTACTTCTACCCCGAGGCCGACTCGAAGATCAACCAGTTCACCAACGACGGCCTCGGCCGCCTCCCGGTCTGCATGGCCAAGACCCACCTGTCGCTGTCGGCCGACCCGCAGCTGCTCAATGCGCCCGAGAACTTCACGCTCCCGGTGCGCGATATCCGCGCCTACACGGGCGCTGGCTGGCTGGTGCCGCTGTGCGGTGACGTGATGCAGATGCCGGGGCTTGGCAAGGCGCCCGCCGCCCTGAACATCGACATCGACGACGAGGGCAAGACGGTAGGACTGTTCTGACGCCCGGCGACGACGAGCGCTCCGACGGTCTCGCCCAGCAGACGCTGAGTGAGCTGCTGGACCGCTTGGCCGCGGCGACGCCGGCCCCCGGCGGCGGCAGCGCGAGCGCGGTCACATGCGCGGTGGCGGCTGGGCTGGTTGAGATGGCGGCCGGGTTCGGCGGTGCTGGCGCAGGTGACGTCCAGCTGCGAGCGGCGGAGCTGCGGGCGCGGGCGCTCGAACTGGCCGACGTGGAGCTGTCGGCATACGAGCCGGTGCTGGTGGCGATCCGCCTGCCGGCCTCCGACCCGCATCGCGACCGGCGCGTCACCGAGGCACGTCTTAGCGCCTCGGACTCGCCGCTGCAGATCGCGGAGGTCGGCGCCGAGCTCGCGTCCCTCGGCGCGCAGACCGCGCGTCGCTGCAGCCGGCATCTGGTCGGCGACGCCGTCGCGGGCGCGGTGCTCGCGGAAGCGGCGTGCGCGGCCGCCGTGCGGCTGGTGGAGATCAATCTCGAGGGCAGCGACGAGGGCCTCCGGCTGCGGCGCGCCGCCGCGCTGCGAACCGATGCGGCGGCCGCGCGCGAGTGGGCGCTTGCCGTCTCGACGCAACGATCAGTCCGCGAGCGGACAACGCGCCCGGCACCGTGAGTTCGCGCGGGTTGACGCGGTAAAATTTCGCTAGTGCACCTATTGGTTCAAAAGAGGAGAAGCAGATGCGCGCTCGGACCCGACTGACGACCCCGATGGTGCGCCGCGACGGCGAGCTTGTGCCGGCTTCGTGGGACGAGGCCCTGGACCGCGCTGCGGAGGGGCTCGCGCGAGCGCGCGCGGGTGGTGACACCACGCGCTCGTTCGGGATCTTCTCGTGCTCGAAGTCGACCAACGAGATGAATTTCCTGGCGCAGAAGTTCGCGCGCCAGGTGATGGGCACCAACAACATCGACTCCTGCAACCGAACCTGACACGCTCCTAGCGTCGTCGGTCTGGCGACGGCATTTGGTGCGGGCGGCGGAACGTCGTCCTATCAAGAGGTGGAGGAGACCGATCTGATCGTGCTCTGGGGCTCGAACGCCCGCGAGACGCACCCGATCTTCTTCCACCGCGTGCTCAAGGCGATCAGGGCCGGCGCGAAGCTGGTCGTGGTTGACCCACGCCGAACGTCCTCGGCGCAGTGGGCCGACCTGTGGCTGGGGATCGACGTCGGGACCGATATCGCGCTGGCGAACGCGGTCGCGCGCGAGATGATCGTCGCCGGCCTGCTGGACGAGCGCTTCATCGAGCGAGCGACGACCGGGTATGAGGAGTTCAAGGCCTCGGTAGAGCCATTCACGCTTCAGGAGGGCGAGCGGCTGACCGGCGTGCCCGCCGAGGCGATCAAGCAGCTGGCGCACTCCTACGGTCGCGCCGACAGGGCCGTGATCTGCTGGACGCTCGGGATCACCGAGCACCACACCGCGGTCGACAACGTCCTCTCGCTGATCAACCTCGCGCTGCTGACCGGCCACGTCGGCAAGTACGGCTCCGGGCTGAACCCGCTTCGCGGCCAGAACAACGTCCAGGGCGGTGGCGACATGGGCGCGATCCCCAACAAGCTGCCGGGCTTCCAGGACATCGAGTCAGACGACGCGGCCCGCGAGCGGTTCGAGCGGGCCTGGGGGACCAAGGTCGACCCCCACTACGGCTGGCACCTGACGCAGATGTTCGAGGGCATGGAGCGCGGCGAGCTGCGGACGCTGTACGTGATCGGCGAGAACCCGGCCCAGTCCGAGGCCGATCAGACCAAGGCTCGCAAGCTGCTGTCAGAGCTCGACTGCCTGATCGTCCAGGACCTGTATCTGACCAAGACCGCCGAGCTGGCCGACGTCGTGTTCCCCGGCTCGGCGTCGTGGGTCGAGGCCAGCGGCACGGTGACCAACTCCGAGCGCCGCGTACAGCTGGTCCGCAAGGCGCTTGACCCACCCGGGGAGGCGCGCGACGACAACTGGATCATCACCGAGCTCGCACGCCGGCTCGGCCACGATTGGGAGGCTCCCGAGGCCGAGCGGATCTGGAACGAGCTGCGGTCGCTGAGCCCGATGCACACGGGAATGACCTACGAACGGCTGGCCGAGAACAACGGCCTGCAGTGGCCGTGCACGAGCCTCGAGGACCCGGGCGCGCAGTTCCTGCACGGACGGCTGTGGAAGGACCCGATCGAAGGGCCGCGGGCGCCCCTGAGCGTCACGCCCCACAGTCCGCCGGTCGAGGAGCTCAGCGACGAGTACCCGATCCGGCTGACGACCGGCCGGCGGCTGGAGTCCTACAACACGGGCGCCCAGTCAAACCTCTACAGCTCGCCGTTGCACCGCGGCGAGACGCTCGACCTCGCTCCCGAGGACGCGGCAGAGCTCGAGCTGACCGAGGGCGAGACGGCTCTGATCACCTCGCGCCGGGGGTCGGTCACCGCCCCGGTACGGATCGACCGCTCGCTGCGCCGTGGACTGGCGTTCATGACGTTCCACTTCCCCGACCAGGTCGAGACCAACGTCCTGACGATTGACGCGACCGACCCGAAGTCGGGCACGGCCGAGTTCAAGGCGACCGCGATCCGGGTCGAGAAGGTGGCGGCCAATGGGGCGACCAACGGCGCCCGCGCGCGCGCGGCGGGAGTGCCCGCCTGATGGACCTGCGGCTGCTGCTCGCGATCGCGACGGATGCCGAGAAGGCAGCCGTCGACGACGTGCTCGGGCAGCCGCACTCGGGGTGGCACGGCGGTGTCCATGACGAGGCGGTCGACGGGCGGATCGCCCACCAGGGCCACGTCGCGCGTGAGGACCGTCATCTGCTGCTGCCGGCGCTCGAGGCTGCGCAGGCCCGCGCCGGCTGGATCAGCCCTGGGGCGCTGAACTACATCTGCGAGCGGCTGACCGTGCCGCCGGCCGACGCGTACGGGGTCGCGACCTTCTACGGCCTGCTGTCGGTCGACGAGCTGCCACCCCGGGTGCTGCACGTCTGCGATGACGTCGTCTGCCGCTGCCGCGGCGCCCAGGATCTGATTGCGACGCTCGAGCAGCAGTTCGGGCCCGAGCACCACGAGCGAGACGGCGCCACTTGGCTGCGCAGCCCCTGCCTCGGTCAATGCGACAGCGGCACCGCGGCGCTGCTGATCGAGGCCGGCGAGGAGCCGCGCCAGCGGGTTCTGGCGCCGGTCACCGAGGCCCAGGCGCAGGCGGCGCTGGCGGGCGAGGAGATCGCGCAGGAGCCGGTTCCGTCGGTGCCGCAGCGAGATGAGCCCGGTCTGAGGCTGCTCCAGCGGGTCGGCAAGGTGGACCCGGGCAGCCTCCACGACTACCGTGCGACCGGCGGTTACGAGACACTGCGCCGCGCCCTGGAGCTCGGCCCCCAGGGCGTGATCCGCGAGCTCAAGGACTCGGGGCTGGTGGGCCGCGGCGGCGCCGCCTTCCCGACCGGCGTCAAGTGGGAGGCGGTCGCCCAGCAGCCGGTCCGTCCCCACTATCTGATCTGCAACGCCGACGAGTCCGAGCCGGGGACGTTCAAGGACCGCGTGATCCTCGAGGGCGATCCCTTCGCGCTGATCGAGGCGATGACGATCGCCGCCTTTGCGACCAGCTGCGAGCTGGGCTACATCTACCTGCGGGGCGAGTACCCCGCCGCACACCGCGTGCTGCAGGGCGCGATCGAGACGGCCCGACTGCACGGCTATCTGGGCGACGACATCCTCGATCACGGCTTCTCGTTCGAGCTCGAGATCCGCAGCGGCGCCGGCGCGTACATCTGCGGCGAGGAGACCGCGATCTTCAACTCGATCGAGGGATACCGCGGCGAGCCGCGCAACAAGCCGCCGTTCCCGGTCGAGAAGGGACTGTTCGGCAAGCCGACCGTCGTCAACAACGTCGAGACGCTGATCAACGTCATGCCGGTGCTCGCCCAGGGCGGCCCGGCGTACGCCGAGCGCTCGCTGCTGTACCTGACGCTCGCGCTCGAGCCGCGCGAGATCGGAACCAGCCACTCGACCGGGCCGAAGCTGTTCTGCCTCTCGGGCCACATCGCGCGCCCCGGCGTGTACGAGATTCCGTTTGGGGACACGCTCGGCCAGCTGATCGAGCGCGCCGGCGGCGTGTCAGGCGGACGCAAGCTTCAGGCGGTGCTGCTCGGCGGCGCGGCCGGGGTGTTCGTCGGGCCCGACGACCTGACGATGCCGCTGACGCTCGAGGACGCGCGCGCAGCCAACGCGACGCTCGGCTCGGGCGCGATCGTGGTGTTCGACGACACGGTCGACCTTGGCTCGATCCTGATGCGGATCGCGGCCTTCTTCCGTGACGAGTCCTGCGGCCAATGCACGCCGTGCCGGGTCGGGACGGTGCGTCAGGAGGAGGCGCTGGCGCGGCTGGCCTCAGGCCGCACTCGCGGCACGTTGCAGGACGAGCTCGCGCTGCTGAACGAGATCGGCGTCGTGATGCGCGACTCGTCGATCTGTGGACTCGGTCAGACGGCTGCAAGCGCGATCGCGTCGGCGGTCTCAAAGCTGGGTACATTTGCCGACCAGGAGACGATTGCGTGAGCGGGCATACGATCGAGCTGAATGTGGATCGTCCGGCGAGCCGACGCACGGTAGAGCTGACCGTCGACGGCCAGTCGGTGACGGTGCCGGAGGGGTCGACGCTGCTCGATGCGTGCCGGGCGCTGGAGATCGACACGCCGACGCTCTGCTACGGCGAGACGCTGCAGCCGGCGAACGCTTGCCGGGTGTGCATGGTCGAGCTCGAAGGGGCCCGGACGCTGGTGCCGTCCTGCTCGCGTAGAGCCGAGGAGAGGATGGTCGTCAACACCGATTCCGAGCGCGTCCGGCTCAACCGGCGGATGGTGATCGAGCTGCTCGCGTCGTCGGTCGATCTCTCGACGACGCCCGGGTTCGAGGTGTACATCGAGCGCTACGAGGCCAAGCCCGAGCGCTACGGGCCGCCCGCGCCTCCCGATCAGGATCGCGAGCATCGCCGCCCCGGCCACCACCAGGTCCCCGACGGCCAGACGGCGGCGACCGTGGCCGGCCCACCGAAGATCGACAACGACCTCTACATGCGCGACTACTCCAAGTGCGTGCTCTGTTACAAGTGCGTCGACGCCTGCGGCGACCAGCACCAGAACACGTTCGCGATCACGGTCGCCGGGCGCGGCTTCGACGCTCACATCTCGACCGAGTACGCCAAGGAGCTGCCCGAGTCCGCGTGCGTGTACTGCGGCAACTGCATCGCGGTCTGCCCGACGGGCGCGCTGATGGCGAGCAGTGAGCACGAACTACGCGAGGCCGGTGAGTGGGACGAGTCGCGCCAGGCGCAGACCGACACGATCTGCGCCTTCTGCGGCGTCGGATGCACGCTTACGCTGCATGTTCAGGACGAGCGGATCGTCAAGGTGACGTCCCCGGCCGACCACGACGTCACGCTCGGCAACCTGTGCATAAAGGGACGGTTCGGGTTCGAGCACGTGCAGCCGATCGATCGCGAGACCGAGACGCCGGCGGCCTCGGGGGCGAGCCACGGTGCGAACAGCGGTTGAGCGCCCACATCTGAGCCGCCGACACCAATACGATGTGCGCCCCGAGCGGTGAGGAACGGCTTCGATGGCACGCGGATCGTCAGGGCGTAACAAGCGAGTTGCGGTTTCCGAGCAGCCGTCGGCGGCCAACAACAACCGGCCGTCGCTGGTGGACGGCGCTGAGCGCGCGCTTCGCAACTGGCTGGCCCCGGGCCGCTACCGCCAGGGCGATCGGCTCCCGCCCGAGCACGAGGTGGCGGCGATGCTCGGGGTCTCGCGCGGGACGCTGCGCAGCGCGCTGCAACGCCTCGAGGAGAGCGGCGAGATCGTGCGCCGCCAGGGGAGCGGCACGTTCGTCGGCCGGATGGCGGTGCCGACGGCGTTCGGCGAGCGGCTGGAACGGCTCGAGCCGTACTCGTCGGTCGCCCACCGGCGCGGACTGAAGCTGTCATCCCGCGAGCTGAAGATCGAGCGCCGCGCGGTCGGCGGCGAGGCAGGCGAGGCGCTCGGGCTCGAGCCCGACGCCCAGGCGACCACGGTCTCGCGGACGCTGGAGGCGGGCGGCGCCCCGGTGGCGGTGATGTTCGACGTCGTCCACCCGTCGATCGAGCTCGGGCCCGAGGATCGGCTGCGGTCGGTGCTCGAGGGTGGCCAGATGGTGCTCGACGTCCTGATCGCCGCGGGGGTACCGGTCACGTTCGCGCGCACGCGCGTGATCCCGGCGCTGCTGACGCCGCGCGAGCGGGCCGGCAAGCTGCTCGGGATCCGCCGGACGACCGCGGGGATCGAGCTTGAGGAGCTGATCTACGCCGGCCGCGACGATCGCGTCGCCTACTCGCGTGACCTGTTCGCGCCCGGCGGGATCGAGGTGATGGTGATGCGCTCACTCGACTCGCCGACGCCCGCCCGCGTCGTCGGCAAGCGCAACAGTCGGCGCGCGAGCACCGCCAACGGCGGCGCTCCCGGATCTGGGCGGCGGGCCGGCGGGAAGCGCTAGAGCCTGGTGCCCGGTCCGGCCGGCCCCGGCGCACGACGGCCTGTGGGCTCGGTTGCGCGCGCGATCGCACTGCTGGACGCGCTCGCTGAGAGCGAGTCCGGGCTCGGGGTCAACGAGCTCGCGCGGAGGATCGGAGTCAACGCCAGCACCGCGTCCCGGCTCGCCGCGACGCTCGAGGATGCCGCGCTGGTGGAGCGCTCGAGCGCCGGCGGCCCGTACCGGCTCGGGCTGCGGCTGGTCGCGTTGTCAGACCGGGTGCTGGGTCAGCTCGACGTCCGCCAGCGCGCCCGGCCGCTGCTGACGCGGCTCGCGCACGAGACTGGCGAGACCGCAACGCTGTCGGTGCCGAGCGGGGGGAGGCGGTGACGGTCGACTTCGTCCCCTCGGGGTCGAGTGTGGTCAGCATGGCGCGGGTCGGGCGGCCGAGCATCCTGCACGCGACGGCGGTCGGCAAGATCGTGCTGGCGTTCGGCGGGCTCGCCGATCCGGTGGCGGCGGCGCAGCCGTTGGCGGCCCACACCGAGCGGACGATCACCAACGCCGATGCGCTGGCGGCCGAGCTCGAGTCGATCCGCGAGCGCGGTTATGCGGAGTCGATCGGCGAGCGCGAGCCCGATCTGGGCGCGATCGCGGCGCCGGTGTTCGGCCGCGGCCACGAGCTGACCGCGATCCTCGGGATCCAGGGCCCCGCGTCGCGGCTGCCTCCGGCCACACGCAAGACGCTGCGCGCCCCGCTGCTCGCCGCGGCGGCTCAGCTCGGGGGCCTCCTCGGCGGCGCCTGACCCTGGCCTCGGTGTCTAAACGTCCATATGCGACGCTCAGACACCGAGGCTGCCGGACATAGCGTCTAGCTCCAGGGGTATGGGCTATGCGAGACGGGGTGCAGGTCGCCGGTCGCGAAGCGCTCGTAGCGGAACGGGTGCAGCAGCGACGAGTGCTCGCCGCCCAATACGCGCGCCACCTCACGGCCGACGGCGATCATCTTGTAGCCGTGGTTTGAGTCCGCCGCGACGAACACGTTCGGGCGCATGTAGTCGAACACCGGGAAGTTGTCGACCGTGAAAGCGCCGACGCCGCCCGAGCGGACGTGGCGGAAGTACTGGCGCGCGCCCTCGAAGCGCTTGAGGCAATGCGACAGTGACGCCGGCCACATCTCGACGAACCCGGGATCGACGGTGCCGGTCGGGTATGGGTCGACCTCGAACTCGGTCCCGACGGTCAGCGGCTGGGCACCGCCCTGGATCGAATCGCGGTCGGGCTTGAAGTAGACGCCCCACGGCTCGTCGGTGATCAGGCTGCCCCCGTCGTCGTACAGCGGCTGGTCTGAGTCGACGTGCAGGACCGCCGAGGTGCGGCCGTCGTTGGTGACGAAGCCGGCCGGGTCGATCTCGACCTCGCCCTCCTGGAGGTACCAGTAGGTCCACATCGGCAGGTTCTCGGTGACGGTCCCGTCGGGCTGGCGGACGTCGAGGTGGTCGGGGAGGCCGAGCATCGACCACAGCGATGCGATCCACGGTCCGACCGCGACCACCACCCGCTCGACCTCGATCGTTCCCTGGTCGGTCTGGACGGCGCGCGCTGCGCCGGACTGGTCGAGGTCGAAGCCGGTCACCTGCACCTCGGGGACAATCTGAGCGCCGGCGGCGCGGGCGAGGTCGGCGAGGCCGAACATCGACTCGCGGTTGAACGCATAACCGCCGGCCTGCTCGTGCAGGCACACGGTCAGGCCGGGCGCGCGCCAGTCGGAGTACAGCGAGCGCATGTGGTCTGCGACGTCCTGCTCGCCGACGTACAGCTCGGACGGGTAGCCGATCCGCTGCTGGCGCTCGTGGACCTCGACGAGGTCCTCCTTCTGCGAATCCGGGCCGAGCGCGATGTAGCCGCTCGGGTGGTAGTGCAGCGCCTCCTGCTCGGACTCCCAGATCTCGACGCACGCGGCCATCAGCTCCTGCATCGCGGGCTGGAAGTAGTTGTTGCGGATCACGCCGCAGGCGATCCCGGAGGCACCGGCGGCGACGCTCGTCTTGTCGACGACCAGGACCTGCTCGCCCTGCTTGGCCAGATGCCAGGCGGTCGACAGGCCGTGCACGCCGGCGCCGATCACAAGCGTTGGTGCGGAGGAGGGGAGGCGGTCGCTCATGGAACTCCTAGTTATTGCCTATAGCGCAATACAATTGGGGACGACGCAACAGTGTAACCCCGAGCATGGGAGCGCGTCAAGTCGCGTGGTTGCGGCCGCGCCAGCCGCTTGGTATAACGCGCACGTGTACCAATTTGTCCAGTCGCCCAAGGTTTCGCACGCCCGCCTGAGACTGGACCGGGACGACCTCGTAGCATGGGCCGCCGCTTCGGCGAGCTGAAAACAAGAGCTGACCACGTAGCTAGAGCATGATCGCTGGCCGCGGTCGCTCACAGCACGAGAGGAGAGTGGAGATGGCGACAACAATCGACGGCAGGGTGCTGGGAGGCAACGTCGCGACGGTGCTCGCTTCTCCGCGCATCGAGCCTCCGCCCGCGACGCTCGAGGAGGCACGCAACGCCCCCGGCCGCGCGGCCAAGATCGAGGAGCTGACGCGGCGGATCGAGGCCGAGGACATCAAGTACGTCTACTTCGAGCAGGTGTCGATCACCGGACGGGTGATGGGCAAGGGTGTCGTCTCGTCGTTCTTCTCGCAGGTCGCCGAGCGGGGATACCAGCTTGTCTACGGCGCGACCGCGAACCTGTTCACCGACCGGTACGGCAACTACATCGGCTTCGGGCCCGAGGAGTCCGAGCTTGCCGCGATCGCCGACCTCGACACGTTCGCCGTCCTCCCGTGGGACTCACGCGTCGCGCGTGTGTACTGCGACTGTTATGACACCGAGACCGGCGAGCTGCTTGACGCCGACCCGCGCCAGAACCTCAAGAAGATCGCGCACGAGTTCGAGCAGGAGCTCGGCTACCAGTTCCTGATCGGGATCGAGCCGGAGATGATGTGGCTCAAGCGCACCGAGCCCGGCGAGCCGCCGGAGGGCGTGACCAAGCCCTACTGCTACCACATCCACCAGTTCGAGGAGCTCCGTCCGGTGCTGCTCGACGTGGTCGATTACGGACAGCAGCTCGGGCTCGACATGAGCTACGGCGACCACGAGGACGCCCCTGGACAGCTCGAGCTCAACTTCCGATTCGATCGACCGGTGCGGACCGCCGACAACATCACCACCTATCGCCAGGTGTGCGCCGCCGTCGGCCGCAAGCACGGGCTGCTGCCGAGCTTCATGCCCAAGCCGTTCACGGGCGTGTCGGCCAACGGCCACCACCATCACTTCACGCTGATGGACGCAGACGGCAACAACGTGTTCCACGATCCCCAGGGGCCGGCGCAGCTGTCGGAGTTCGCGCGCCACTTCCTCGGCGGGATGCTCGAGCACTTCCCAGCGCTGATGTGCGTCGGCAACCCGACCGTGAACTCGTACTGCCGGATGTGGGACACCGGGTTCTGGGCGCCGATCTACAAGAACTGGGGCTGGCAGAACCGGACGACGACGGTCCGGGTGGCGTCAGGCGGACGGTTCGAGTACCGCGGCGTCGACTCGTCGTGCAACCCGTACCTGACGGTCGCCACGTTGCTGCGCGCCGGCCTCGACGGCGTCCGCCGCGAGCTCGACCCCGGCCCGCCACAGCAGGGCAACACGTATGACCTACTGCAGGAGGGTGCCGAGATCGAGAAGGTCCCGGACAGCCTCGGCGCAGCGCTGCAGGCGCTGGCCAAGGACGAGGTGATCCGCAGCGCGATGCCGGGCCGGCTGTACAAGGTGTTCGAGCACTACAAGCGCGATGAGTGGGAGCGCTACCTCGCCGCGGTGACCGACTGGGAGCGCGACGAGTACCTGGAGGTGCTGCCCTAGCGCGCTCGCGCTCGCTCGGGTAGCCGCAAAGGAGAACAGCGTATGTGTGGAATCGCGGGAATCATCTACAAGAACGGCAACGGCGCGCACCGGATCGGCCGGGACATGACCAGCATGCTCCAGTCGATGAAGCACCGAGGTCCGGACTCGACCGGATACGCGCTGTACCACGCTCCGAGCCAGGAGCTGGTGCTGCGGATCAAGCTCGCGGATTCCACGACCCCCCGGGATCTCGAGTTCGAGCCGGACATCAACCGGCGCCGGCGCGAGGTGCAGGCGCGACTGAAGTCGGCCGGTGCCCAGGTGGTCAAAGCCGAGGATGTCAACGACTACACGTTCAGCGCGACGCTCAACTACCACGGCGACCTCAAGCATCTGGCCGACTACGTCGAGTCGGTCGCGCACACCGAGGTGCTGTCACTCGGCCACTCGCTCGAGATCGTCAAGGACCTCGGCGACGCGAAAACGGTCTCGACCGCCTACCAGCTCGATGACTACTTCGGCTCGCACGGGATCGGCCACGTCCGGATGGCGACCGAGTCAGATGTCGACATTGCCAACGCCCATCCGTACTGGGCGTACCCGTTCTCCGACGTCGCGGTTGTGCACAACGGCCAGCTGACCAACTACCACCAGTGGCGCCGGCGGCTCGAGTCTCGCGGCCACCGCTTCGCCTCGATGTGCGACTCGGAGATCATCGCTGTGTATCTGGCCGACCGGATGGCCAACGGCGACTCGCTCGAGGATGCGATGCACCAGAGCCTCGCGGACCTGGACGGCGTGTTCACCTACATCTGTGTGTCCGAGGACGCCCTCGGCGTCGCCAAAGACGAGCTCGCCGCCAAGCCGCTGGTCCTCTACGAGGGCGACGACATGGTCGCGCTGGCCTCCGAGGAGATGGCGATCCGCGCCGTGATCGACCACGAGATTGAGACCTACGACCCCTACGAGAGCACGGTGATGGTATGGACACGGTGACCAACACCCAGCCCGATGAGCCCCTGTTCGATGCGCGCGGGCTCGTCGAGCTCAACGCCAAGGTCCCGCGGGTATCGGAGATCGACGGCGAGCGCGCGACCTTCGACGCCCGTGACCTGACCACCCGCCAGATCAACCTCGAGCTGCGCTGGCTGCTGTACGAGCAGGGCGTGCACGAGGTGACGGTCCGCAACCCGGCCGCTCGGCACTCGCTCGGCGCCGGTCTGCTGACCCGGTGCAAGATCAACTTCGAGGGCAGCCTCGGCTACTTCGCGCTCGGGATGATCGACGGGCCCGAGGTTCACATCGCCGGCCGCGTCGGCTGGTCGGCGTGCGAGAACATGATGTCGGGCGTGGTCGTGATCGAGTCCAACGCCGGCTCGCTGACCGGCGCGGCGATCCGCGGCGGTGACCTGGTCGTCAAGGGGCAGGTCGGTGCCCGCAGCGGGATCGATCAGAAGGGCGGCACGATCATCGCGCTCGGCGACGCCGGCTCGATGACCGGCTTCATGATGCAGCGCGGTCGCCAGATCATCTGCGGCAACGTCGGTCCGGGACTCGGCGACTCCATGTACGACGGCACGATCTACGTGGCCGGCAAGGTCAAGGCGCTCGGGATCGACTGCGTCGAGGGTGAATTCAACGACGACGACACCGAGCTGATCGAGCGCAAGTTCAGGATCTACGGCCTCGGTTCGCCGCCGCAGTTTCAGAAGTTCGTCTGCGGCAAGAAGCTCTACAACTACGACTCGCTCGAGCCATCCGAGCGCAAGCTCGTCCTCTAGGAGGCGCCATGGCTGACGAAACAGGACTCTCAGCTCACGACCGGCTCGGTCGCAGCTTGATCTTCACGCCCGAGGTAATCGACGACATCCACGTCAAGTCCGAGCTCGGCCGATACCGGATGCGGGGCTTCTCGATGTTCAAGAAGATTCCCCACTGGGACGAGCTGATGTTCATGCCCGGCACGCTGACGCGGTTCGTGATCGAGGGCTACCGCGAGAAGTGCCTGACCAAGACCGTGCTCGGGGCGCGCTTCGCCGCCAAGCCGATCGAGCTCGACATCCCGGTCTACATCACCGGAATGTCGTTCGGCGCGCTCTCGCTCGAGGCCAAGATGGCGCTCGCCAAGGGCGCGTCGATGGCCGGCACCGCGACCTGCTCCGGCGAGGGCGGCATGATCCCGCCCGAGCGCGACCTGTCGACGAAGTGGTACTACCAGGTGATCCAGAGCCGGTACGGCTTCAACCCCCACCACCTGATGCTCGCCGACGGAGTCGAGTTCTTCATCGGCCAGGGCTGCAAGGTCGGGCTCGGAGGGCACCTGATGGGTCAGAAGGTGACCGAGCAGGTCGCCGAAATGCGGTCGCTGCCGGCCGGGATCGACCAGCGCTCGCCCGCCCGGCACCCCGACTGGCTGGGCCCCGACGATCTGTCGCTGAAGATCCAGGAGGTTCGCGAGGCGACAAACTACGAGGTGCCGATCCAGCTCAAGCTCGGCGCCGCGCGCGTCTACGACGACGTCCGGATGGCCGCCAAGTGCGGGCCGGACATCATCTACCTCGACGGCGCCGAGGGTGGCACCGGCGCGGGACCGCATATTGCCTCCGAAGAGACCGGGATCCCGCTGATGGCGGCGATCCCGGAGGCCCGCCGGGCGCTCGAGGACGTCGGTCTCGAGGACGAGATCGACCTCGTCGTCGCGGGCGGGATCCGCAACGGCGGCGACGTCGCCAAGTGCCTCGCGCTGGGAGCCAACGCGATCGCGATCGGCCACTCCTCGCTGATGGCGCTCAACTGCAACAAGGAGATCCCCGGGGTCACCGACTACGAGGGCACCGTCGGCGTTCCGGCCGGCCAGTGCTATCACTGCCACACCGGGCGCTGCCCGGTCGGCGTCGCGACTCAGGATCCCGAGCTGCGCAAGCGGCTGGTCGTCGACGACGCCGCTACCCGCGTGTACAACTTCCTGCACACGCTGACGCTCGAGTGCCAGATGCTCGCGCGTGCCTGCGGCAAGACCAACGTTCACTCGCTCGAGCCCGAGGACCTGTGCGCCCTGACCGTCGAGGCGGCGGCGATGGCCCGCGTTCCGCTCGCCGGGACCGAGTACATCCCGGGCGTGTCCGAGGAGCGGACGCTGGCGCGGATCGAGCGGCTGCTCGAGCGCCACATCGCAAACCCGATCGACTACATCGAGGATTCCGAGGGGGTCAGCGCACATGAGTGAGGTCCGCCACATCCCCGGCGAGCCGCAGAAGGTGGTCGCGATCGATGCCGAGTATCTGTCGGGCAAGCGTTTCCCCTACCAGGAGGACATGAGCCTGATCGAGGACATCGACCTGATCGCAGCCACCCCGGGAGAGGACATCAACTGGCTCGAGGACGTCGCCCTGCTGCAGGAGGAGGGCGTCCCCGCCGTGTTTGACCGCTACTCGAACTCGTTCATCAAGATCTACTTCGACGTCCCCGCAGGGCGCGAGGATGAGATCGCCCGCAAGGTGCTGATCAAGCACCTGCAGTCGGGCAACTCGTACGGGATCCAGCTCAAAGATCGCCACTGCAAGTTCGCACAGCCCGAGCTTGGGCCTTGGGTCGCCGACTCGCAGACCGTCGGCACCGACTACAAGCCCTCGGTGCTCGAGGGATGGGAACCGCCCGACCACTAGGCCCGACCCGGCACACTCGGAACCCGGAGGCAGGGAGATGCGGAGCTGGTGGCTCGGGCGTGTGGACGCGGGCGATGACGGCAGTCCGGCTCACGAGCCCACGCCGGGCGTAAGGCTTGACGGTGCATACAGGGCTGACGTCTGCATCGTCGGCGGTGGCTTCACCGGGCTCTGGACCGCGCTGCGGATCAAGGAGCAGGCGCCACAGACCGAGGTCGTCGTGCTCGAGGCCGACATCTGTGGCGGCGGCCCGAGCGGGCGCAACGGCGGCTTCGCACTCAGCTTCTGGCATCACTTCCAGGGACTCGAGCAGGTCTGCGGGAGTGTCGAGGCGCTGCGGCTCGCGCGCGCGTCGTGCGACGCGATCACCGAGATCGGCAGCTTCTGCGAGCGCCACGGGATCGACGCCCACTACCTGCACGACGGGTGGCTGTGGGCGGCGACCAACCCGGCGACGCTCGGCGCATGGTCGAGCACCGTCGAGGCGATCGCGCGCCATGGCGAGCGCCCATTCGTGCCCGTCGACGGCGAGCAGCTCGCCGAGCGCACCGGCTCTACCGCGCACCTCGCCGGCGTATTCGAAGCCACCGCCGCGACCGTTCAGCCGGCGTTGCTCGCCCGCGGGCTGATGCGGGTCGCGCAGGAGCAGCGGGTGAAGGTGTTCGAGGGATCGCCGATGGTCGCGCTGCAACGTTCGACGCCGGCCGTCGTGCGGACCGCCGATGGCCAGGTCACCGCCGACCGGGTCGTGCTGGCGATGAACGCCTGGGCAGGTCAGGTCCGCGAGCTCCGCCGTGCGTTCGTGATCGTCTCCAGCGATATCGCGATCAGCGAGCCGGTCCCCGAGGAGCTGCAGCGGTCCGGCTGGCGCGACGGGGCCTGCATCTCGGACTCGCGGCTGATGGTCCACTACTACCGAACCACCCGCGACGGGCGGATCGCGCTCGGCAAGGGCGGTGGGCGGCTCGCCTACGGAGCGCGGATCGGCGGATCGTTCACGGGCAGGTCACCGATCGAGTCTCAGCTGGCCGCGCGGATGCGGCTCCTGTACCCGTTCCTGGACGAGGTGCCGATCGCCCACAGCTGGCTGGGGCCGATCGACCGTACGGTTGACGGGCTCCCGTTCTTCACCGCACTCGGCCGGCCCGACCTGATCTGCGGCGCCGGCTATTCGGGCAACGGCGTCGCCCCGACCGTGATCGGGGGGCGGATCCTAGCCGCGCTCGCGCTCGGGCTCGACGACGAGTGGTCGCGGTGCGGGCTGGTCCGCAAGCCCCCGCGCGGGATGCCCCCGGAGCCGGCCCGCTACGTCGGTGGCAACGTCGTACGCCGCGCAGTGGCTCGCAAGGAGCAGGCCGAGGACGAGCAACGGCCGGTCGCCGCTATCGATCGTGCGCTCGCGCGGCTGGCTCCCGCCGGGCTCGTGCCGCTCGACTGACTCCGACTGCCTAGCCGGGACGGTGGCGCCGCCTGAATCCCGGGCGCTCATGAACGTAGGCGCCCAGCGGGTGGGTCCGGTAGCGCGGCCGTGGCAGCTTCTCGATCGTGATCAGCCCGGGTGGCGCGTTGATCACGTCCGGGATCCGGTTGACCAGCTGGGTGACCGTGGTCATGCCGGTCGGCACGGCGGGGTTGGACAGATGGAGCTCCGGCTCGCCGGTCACGGTCCAGTCGTTGACGTCGGCCTCGCCCGGCTTGTACACCCGCCCGGACATCTCGAAGATCAGCGTGATCCCCTCGTTGGTGACGACCTTGTCGACATCTGTGAAGCCGATCACCTTGCCGGTATCGACGGTCACGCCGAGCGCCTGTGACTCCACCGGCTGGTCGGCCACGTCGGGCCGCGTGGTGGTCGACTGCTCGGCCACCGTCACGCCGAGATCCTCGACCAGCGCGCCGAGCGTGTTGCGGCCGAAGCTCGGCGGACGGGCGGTCTCGGCGAGCCACTGGTCGAAGTCCTCGACGCTCGTGTCGACGCGCTGGTCGCGCACCACCTCGGGGCCGAAGTCGTCGACGTTCCAGGTCGCGACCCCGGTCACCGTGTCGATCCGGTGCGAGGTCGCGAGCACCATGCTGACGAGGTTGACCCAGTAGACGTCCTGGTGGCCGGTTCCGGTGATCGTGACGCCGTTGCGCCGCGCGAGGTGGTCAAGCTCGGCGCTCTGCATCGGCGAGGTGTTCCACGGGTACAGCGCCTCCTCGGAGATCGTGATCGCGTTGACGCCATGCTCGGCGCAGCGGTACAGGTGCTCGTACATGTCGCTCATGTAGCTGGCGACGGCGATCACGGCGATGTCGGCCTCACGGGTGCTCAGCACGCGGTCGGGATCGTCCTCGACCAGCACGCCGGTCTCGAAGCCGAGTCCCGCCACCTCTCCGAGGTCGTGACCCACCTTCTCGGGACTGCGTGCGAGCGCGCCGACGATGTCAACGCCCTTCTCCAGCATCAAGCGGGTGGCGACAGAGTTCATCGCTCCGACGCCGTAGACGATTGCCTTTATCCGCTTCATCGCTCTCCTTCCATCGCGCGGTTGAATGCCTCCCCGGCGGCACCGGCGGGCAGCATAACGCGGGGGCTCGGGTTCTCGCTGGGCCCGGTGACAACCCGACTCGACCTCGGAGCAGCAATGATCGAGAATGGCTCACAGAGGAAAAACCCGCGAGCGAGGCTGGGTGGGCAAGAATAGGAACGAATCGGAGGAAGGGACAGATATGGCAGAGAATCTCGGTGACGGTGCGGGCGGGAGAACGTCGAACGGCAATGGCCACGCCAGCGAGGAATTCGTAGCGCGCTGGCGGGACGCCGCCTACAGCTGCTACTCCTCGGGGCACAAGTTCTGCCGCGAGGTGTGCCCGGTGAGCCAGGTCACCCGCAACGAGAACCACAGCCCGACCGCGTTCCACGCAAACGTCGTTGCGATGGAGAAGGGGCTGCTCGACGTCAGTGACGTCGCCGAGGACTACGTGCATTGCACCCAGTGCGGGGCGTGCGAGCTGCGCTGCCCGAACACGCTGTTCACGGGCGACTTCTACCGTTACCGCACGCGGACGGTCGATGTGGTCAAGGCGATGCGGGCGCTGATGGTGCAGTCCGGCAACGAGCAGCCCGAATGGAAGCGGTGGATCGAGCGGCTCGTCGAGGGTCGCAACGAGCCCGTGCTCGGCGCGATTCCGATCGAGCAGGAGCACGTGGCCGACTGGGCCGACGGCCTCGACCTGCCGGTCGGCGGCGAGACCGTGATGTTCGTCGACTGCGAGGCCGCCTTCTACCGCACCTCGTACTCGCGCGCGGTGGCGCAGCTGCTGAAGGCCGGCGGGGTGCAGTTCGGGCTGATGCGCGAGCAGTGGTGCTGCGGCGGCCCGGCGGCCGAGATGGGTTACATCGACCAGGCCCGCTCGTTCGCCGACCACAACGTCGCCGACTGGCGAGCGGTCGGGGCCAAGCGGATTATCGCGATCGAGCCCCACGACTACATCGCGTTCACGGAGGACTACCCGAACTACTTCGCGCCCGACTACGAGTTCGAGGTCGTGCTCGCGATCGATCTGGTCGCCGAGCTGGTCCGTGACGGGAAGATCAAGCTCGAGCACCCGGTGCAGCGCGTTGTCACCTACCACGATCCCTGCCGGCTCAACAAACGCAAGGGCATCCACGAGGCGCCGCGAGAGCTGCTGCGCGCGGTACCCGGGCTGACGTTCGTCGACGTCGATCACGTCACCCAGTGGTCGTACTGTTCGGGGGCGGGGGGAGGACTCCAGATCGAGAAGCCCGAGCTGACGGCCGAGATCAGCCGTCGGCGCGTGGCGCGCGCCGCTGAGCTCGAGGTCGACACGCTCGTCAGTGCCTGCCCGTGGTCCGAGCGTCCGCTGTCGGCCGCTGGGGCCGAGCAGGGGATCGACGTCGTTGACCTGTTCGAGATCGTCGCCGAGGCGGCGGGAATCGAGGTCGGCGGCTCGACCGGCGCGGCGGCCGTCGCCGGGGAGGGTGCACGATGAGCATCGCGACCAAGGCGGCGATCGACGAGCGCGTGCTCGACGAGCTGCGCGAGATCATCGGCGACGACAAGCGCGTCCTGCCGAACATCAGCTCGCGCGTCAATCGGACCCGGACGCCGGCACCGTTCCCGGTCCATCGCTGGGAGGAGTTCCTGCCCGACGTGGCGGTGCTCCCGACCAGCGCCGAGCAGGTCTCGGGCGTGCTCAAGCTCGCCAACCGGCTCGGGATCCCGGTCGTGCCGCGGGCCGGCGGCACCGGCCTGGCCGACGGAGCGGTCCCGCTCCGCGGCGGGATCCTGGTCGACGTCAAGCTGATGAATGAGGTCAAGGAGATCGACCTCGAAGACCGGACGGTCACGGTCGGCACCGGGATCAACATGCTCAAGCTCAACGAGCAGCTGCGCCCCTACGGCGTCTTCTATCCCGACGATCCGGCCTCCTATCCGTGCTCGATCGTCGGCGGGCGGATCGGGACCGGCGGCTGGTCGCTGCTCGGCGGGCGCTTCGGCCACACGCGCGATCTCGTGATCTCGATGCAGTTCGTGCTCCCGAGTGGAGAAATAATCGAGGTCGGCGATGGCGGCGGGCGCAAGCTGCGCAAGTCGTCGACCGGCTTCATGCTCAAGCAGCTGTTCATGGGCCACCAGGGCACGCTCGGGATCGCGACCGAGGCCACGCTCGAGCTGGTCACCCGGCCCGAGTGCGAGTTCTCGGCCTTCTTCTCCTACGACGACTACATGAAGGCCTACCGGACGACCGCCAAGATCGCCCGCGCCGGGATCGCGACGCTCGCCGGTGTGGTGCTGTTCGACGAGTGGAAGCTGCACTACCTGCGCCGCGACGACGAGGCCTACATCGAGCAGCCCGAGAGCGTCAAGGCGGTCGTGGCGGCCGCCTTGTACGGCAGGCGTGCCGAGGTCGAGCCGGCCAGCAAGATGATCATGGAGCTCGGCCGCAGCGAGGACGGCCGCTACCTCGGTGACGAGATCTCAGGCGGCGACTGGGCTTCGCGCCACGACCGCTACGCGACCCCGCTGCACGGCCGCCGCCGCGACGGCCAGGTGGTGCCGATGTGCTGGCATTGCGAGGACGCGGCGATCCCGTATTCGGCGCTGCCGCAGGTCCGCGAGGAGTGGCACGCGCTGGTGGCCAAGTACATGGAACGCTGGGACATCTTCGACGACTGGGGGATGTTCGCCTACACCAACGGCTCGTTCAAACCGTGGGGCGACTACCTGGTCGAGCTCGATGTCGGGATCTGGGAGCAGCAGCTCAACGACGAGAACTGGGCTGCGTGGGTGAACCTCAAGCGCGAGATCGCCGAGGTGTCGATCAAGCACGGCGGCTCGATCACCGCCTGCCACGGGGCCACCCGTGCCGGCGACGCCGAGCTGGTGCCGACCGAGATGGGCTCGGCGTGGCAGGTCGTCAAGACGATCAAGCGCACGCTTGACCCCAACAACATCATGAACCCGGGCAAGCAGTCGCTCGACGAGGCATACGAGGAGGCGGACGCATGACGATCTGGCGACTGGGCGACCAAAAAGGACCGGAGCCGCGCGAGATCACCGACGAGGTGGTGATGCGGTTTGACCACGTCTACGAGGTCCGGCCCGACCTGATGGAGCACTTCCCCCAGCAGGACATCCCGGCATGGGACGTCAAGCGGATCGTCGACAGCCGCTGGGAGCACCTGGACTGGATGCACGATCACTTCGCCGATGAGGTGCTGTCGGCTGGGCTGGAGTCCGAGACCGGCTTCCCCGGCGGGCCGGAGGAATAAGAGCGACAGAAGGGACCACGATGGCTGACAGAAACGGCGAGCTGCGGTTCAGCTACTGCATGCTGCCCGACTACCCGCTGGCCGATTCGATTGAGATGATCAAGGTCGCCGACGAGCTCGGCTACTACGCCTGCTACTCGGTCGACGAGACGTGGCACAAGGACCTGTGGGTCCTGTTCGCGGCGGCGGCCGACAAGACCAGCAGGATCCGCTTCGGCCCCAACGTCACACACGTGTTCCTGCGCGAGCCGACGTTGATCTGTCAGCAGCTGGCGACGCTCGACGAGCTGAGCGGCGGGCGCGCGGAGGCGGTCGTGTCGACCGGCAACTTCGTGATGATGGACCAGTACCACCTCGACTGGGCCAAGCGCAAGCCGCTCTCTCGCCTCCGTGAGGCGATGCACGTGATGCGGACGTTCCTCGACGATGGCAAGATCGACTTCGAGGGCGACTTCTTCCAGTACACAGGGCTGTTCACGGCCGCTCGTCCGGTCCAGGAGCGCGTCCCGCTGCTGATGGGCGGGATGAAGGGACCACGATCGTTCGAGGTCGCGGGCGAGATCGCCGACGGGCTCCATCACGCGCTGTCGTACTCGCGCCCGGCCTACGACTACGTCGTCGATCACGTCAAGACCGGCGCCCAGCGGGCCGGCCGCGACTGGCAGCAGCTCGACATCGGCGCCTGGATCGTGTCGGTCGTGTCCGAGGATTCGGCCGCGGCGAAGGCGGCGGCGCGGATCCTGGTCGCGTTCTACATCCCGTCGATGCCCGCCGAGCAGCTCGCCCGCCACGGGATCGACCAGGCCGAGCTGCAGCCGATCTTCGACGCGTTCGCCGCCGGGGACGTGGCCAAGGCGATCAACATGTTCAGTCCCGACATGGCCGAGAAGCTGTCGGTCGCCGGCACGCCGGAGGAGTGCGCCGAGCAGATCAAGCGCGACATCATCCCCGCCGGGGTCAACCACATCATCCTTGCGCTGGCCGACGCGCACCTGGTCGAGTTCTTCTCGGGCCAGACAATCGAGGGCGTCCCCTCGATCCCCGATCAGCTGCGGCTCGCGGCCGAGCGGATCTTCCCAGCGATCGCATGAGCTACCTCGACTCTCTGTTCGGCCTCGACGGCCAGACCGCGGTGGTGACGGGTGCGACCAGCGGCCTTGGAGCGGCGAGCGCGCTGGCGCTCGCTAAGGCCGGGGCGAGGGTGATCGTCAGCGGCCGCAATCCGCAGCGGGGGGAGGGGGTCGTCAAGGAGATCGAGGCCGGGGGCGGGAGCGCCGCGCTCGAGCTGGCCGAGCTCTCCGATGCCGAGGCGGCCGGCGCGCTCGCCGACCGGATCCTCGAACGCCACGGCGAGGTCGACATCCTGGTCAATGCGGCCGGGGTGTTCGCGCGTGGCGACGCGGTCGATCTGACCGTGTCGGAATGGGAGCGGCTGTGGCACACCAACGTCTCGAGCACGTATCTGCTCTGCCAGCGGTTCGGCAAGCCGATGCTCGAGCGCGGCCGCGGCAAGATCGTCAACTTCTCCTCGACCGACGGGTTTCTCGGCGTGCCCGAGCAGCTCGCCTACAACGTCAGCAAGGGAGCGATCGTCCAGCTGACCAGGACCCTGGGGGCGGAGTGGATCCGCCACGGGGTCAACGTCAACGCTGTCGCGCCGTGCGACTTCGCGACGCCGATGATCGAGCCGTTCCTCGACACCGAGGAGTACCGGGACTGGATCCTCGATGCGATCCCCGCCGGACGGGTGGGCCAGCCCGACGAGATCGTCGGCGCGGTGCTGTTCCTGGCATCACCGGCCTCGGACATGGTCGCCGGCCACAACCTGCTCGTCGACGGCGGCCGGACCGTCATCTGAGCGCGACCGCGATGCTCTGAGGCCGGCACCCAGCGGATAGACTCGCCCGATGGCGACACGCGAGGAGGAGCTTCCTCGATCGGTCCGCAAGGGACCGTTGATCACGGTCAAATGCGAGTGCGGCCAGCGCCGCGAGCTGCGCTACGGCGAGCAGTGGCGCTGCGAGGGCTGCGGGCGCAGATACGACACCCGCAAGATCCCGATCGAGGAGTACGCGGCGATCCGGCGCACGCAGATCCGCTACCGGTTGTTCCCGCTGTTGTCCGGAATCTTGCTTCTGGTCTGCGGTGATCCTGTTCTGGGTCGCAAGGCAGGGCATTCAGCGCGGTGGTCGCGGTCGCGTTCCTGCTCGCCTCCTGGAGCTGTGTTCGGACGTCCGTTCTATCGCTCCCGCTACCGGCAAGGCGTTGAGCAAGAACACCCCGACGTGGAAGATCAAGGCGCGACTAGCGTCGGCTAACGGTCGTTACTCGGTCTGATCGTCACCTCGACGCCGTGCACGGTCGTGCTGGCGCCCATGTCACTGCGCCTCCCGGGGTTGAGCGCGTTGACGTTGGCGTGCTGCGGCGCGCGCTTGGGCCAGTGGCCCTTGGGTGAGTAGACCACTCCGCGAGGAAGGTCCTCCGAGATCGTGACCGGGAGCGTCAGCGTCCCGACCTCACTCTCGAGTACGGCCTGATCGCCCTCGCTAAGCCCGTGTCTCGGCGGCGTCCAGCGGATGGAGCGCAACCGTTGCCGTCCCGACTCGTCTCGCGATCTTCGGGTCGTTGGCAAAGCTGTCATTGAGCATCCACGGCGACGCCGGGCTCAGCAGCCGCAAGCGGCCGTGCTCTGCGGGCGGTCGTCGGCGAACGGCACCGGCAGCGCGTGGATGGCCGTCGGCCTCGGCGGCGCGCCGACGCGATCTCGATCCGGCCGCTCGGCGTGGGGAAGCTCAGGTCGGCGAACTGCACGGCTGGGCTCGTCCTCGAGCCAGACCGTTCCCCTGGCTGGCCGAGCGCTTCGAAATCGAAGCCGACATCGGCGCGCCGCAGCACCTCGGCGATCACCTGATCGTCGCTCTCGTGCAGCGGTGGCTCGTCGTAGCCCATCGCCGCCGCGAGCCGGCGGAAGATCTCGGAGTTGGGAAGCGACTCGCCGAGCGGCTCGGTCGCCTTGACCTGCGCCGACAGGCTGTGGTGAAAGTAGGAGACGACGAGGTCGTCGCACTCGAGGAAGCTCGCCGCCGGGAGCACGAAGTCGGCCAGGTCGGCGGTGTCGGTGGCGAACAGGTCGACGACGACCGTGAACAGGTCCTCGCGGCTCAGCGCGCGGCGCAGCCGCGCCTGCTCGGGGTTCGAGGCGGCGATGTTGATGTTCCAGCACACCAGCGCGCGGGAGCGGTCGTGATCCTCGAGCAGCGCGGTCAGGTCCATGTGGCTGATCGGCTCGGGCATCTCGGTCGCGAGCTCCGACGCCATCAGGTAGTCCTCGTCGATGCCGCGGTTCTCGGTCCCGTTGAGGTACAGCAGCCCGGTGCCCGGCTTGCCGAGGTTGCCGGTCACGGCCGGCAGCAGCGCGACCGCCCGCACGGCGTTGCCGCCCCGCGGCTGGCGCTGGAAGCCCTGGCCGATCCACAGCAGCGACGGGCCCGTTCGCGTACATCCTCGCCGCCTCTTCGATCAGCCGTGCCGGCACGCCCGTGACGCGTTCGCCCCAGCTCGCGGTGCAGTCCGGCGAGCATCGGCTCGAGCTCGTCAAAGCCGGTCGTGCAGCGCTCGATCAGGTCGCGATCGCACAGCCCCTCGCGGTGGATCGTGCCCAGCAGTGCGAACGCGAGCGCGGCGTCGCTGCCGGGGAACGGCTGCAGGTGCAGATCGGCGTCGCGGGCGGTCGGGGTGCGCACCGGATCGACGACGATCACCTGCGCCGGGCGACTCCGGGCAGCCAGTGCTCGTGCTGGTGGGGCGCCGAGGCCGACGGGTTGGCTCCCCAGACCAGGATGCAGCCGGAGTCGCGCGCCGTGCGCGGGTCAAATCCGTCGAGCGAGGTGCCGTAGACGTAATCGAGCGCGACGTGGCCGGCCTTGTTGCAGATCGTGTCGGGGTCGACCTCGGTCGCGCCGAGCCGGTTGAAGAACCGCAGCCCGAAGAAGTAGCCCAGCATCGAGAACGTCCCGGTGTAATGGGCGTTGAGGATCGCAGCCGCGCCGAAGTCGGCCACGATCGCCTGCAGACGCTGCGGCGATCTCCTCGCATAGCCGACTCCCACGAGACCGGCTCGAACTGGCCGCTGCCCTTGGGACCCGGTGCGTCGCAGCGGCGTCAGCAGCCGGGCGCCCGGGTCGCGCAGGACGCCGTTGTAGGCGGTCGCGCACTTGACGCACAGCCGGCCACGGCTGACCGGATGGCCGCGGTCGCCCCGCACATGCCGGATCTCCCCGTCGCGCTTGACCACCGCGACGCCGCAGGCGTCGTAGCAGTCACGCGGACAGGTCGTCAGGATGACCTCGTCGGCCGCCGGCTCTGAAGATGTTGTGCCTGGACTCACCGCAACTCGATTCCCGCAAGCGGCGATCGATCCCCGGCTATCGCCTCGCCGCGAGCGTCAGTGCACGATCAGGACGTCACAGTGGACCCGGTGCGCGACCGAGTCGCTGACGCTCTGCCCGAACAATCGCCCGATCGCACTCGGCTCGTGGGTGCCGAGGACGATCAGGTCGGCTTCGCTGTCCTTGGCGAGCTCGGCGAGCGTCTCGGCCGGCCGCCCGAGCCCGGTGAGGTAGTGCGCCTGCACGCCCTCACCCTCGAGGTAGGTCTTCGCGTGCTGGAGCTCCTCGCTGTGGTCACTCGGAGTGTCGGTCGGGTCGACTGGCCCAGCTGAGCGTCCGATGTTGGTCATCACCGGCGCGATGCTGGCGACGGTCAGCTCCGAACCGAATGCCTTCGTGAGCTGAGCGGCACGCTCGAGCGCGCGCTTGGCGGCGTCTGATTCGTCGTAGCCGAGAACTATCTTCTGCATCTCGCCCTCCTTCGGACAGGACTCCATCGCGCCGGGAGGGAGGCAGGTCGCCACCCTCGTCTCGGCGCTCGGGCGTCAGGCCATATCCAGGCCGTCGTTGTGGGCTCTAGCTCGCCGCCGGGGCGGCGGCCTTGGCGGTCCTCGGGCTTCCACCCCACCTGCTATCAGGGCGTCGAGGTCGCTCGCCCTCGGGCATCGTCGGCGTCTCCTCGGTCCAGTGGATGCTCTCCTTGTCCTGGACGATTCGCCGGTAGAAGAACAGCAGCACGGACGCGACCAGGATGCCGACGCCGATGACGAAGTCGGTCCAGGTGCCGTAGCCGTTCAGCTTCGGCGCACCGGCGCCGACGACCAGGATCACGAGGTCGTAGATCAGTCAGGACGCCTGCCAGTGCCACCCAGGACAGCGCCGACCTTGAGCGGTCGCGGCCAGTTCGGCCGGTCGCGCCGCAGCAAGGAGGAAGGCGCTCATCGCGAGCACGTGGCACAACACGTAGCCGATGTTGCTCATGTAGAGGATCGCCAGGTTGCTGGAGATGAACAGGATCAGGCATGTGTTGACGACCAGGTCGACGGTCATCGCGTTGCCCGGGACGTGGAAGCGATTGAGCTTGCCCAGCCACTTGATCGTGAGGCCCGCCTTGGAGATCCCGTACAGCGCGCGCCCGCGCGTCGGCGGTCGAGCGTCGCCATCGACAGCAGGAACGAGAGGATCAGGAAGACGAGCAGAACATCGGTGACGCCGTTGCCGACGATCGTGTTCATCGCGGTCACGTACGTCGAGTCTGACGAGGATCGCCGACGTCGACGGTATCCCGCGTGTAGCCGCCCAGCCCCAGCGGCAGCAGGATGAAGACCAGGAGCGAGAACGTCGCGGTGCTGCGCAGTGCGATCGTGCTGTCCCGGCGGGTCTTGTACTCGGGCGTGAACGTCGCGCACGACCTCGACCCCGCCGGCCGACCACGTCATGATGAACAGCCACACGAGCGCGATCTTCACGCCGCCCCACTGAGTGCTGGCCAGCGCCCAGTGGACGTTGGAGGAGTGCCAGTCACCGGAGACGAACGGCCCGATCATGAGCATCGCCAGCGGGATCATCATCAGCAGCGCCCGTCACGTACGTAAACCAGGAAACGGCTTCACTCCGAAGATGTTGAACAGCCACACGAGCACGATGCACGGCGATCCCGATGAAGTTGAACAGGTTCAGGTGAACGACGCCGTCGTAGACGTCCCAGTTCGTGCTCGAGAACCACTGCGCCTGGATCAGCGAGCCGATGAGGTTGCCGAAGATCGCCAGCACGACCGACCAGCCAATCCAGTAGCCGAACGTCGCGACCGGGCCGACCAGCGTCGTGTACTTGCGCCACCCCTCGTTCGCATACAGCGAGATCCCGCCCGATCTGCCCGGGAACATCATCGCGGGCTCGGAGTAGATCCACACCGAAAGCAGCGCGACGACGGCCGCGATTCCCCACAGCACCACCGCGCCGATCACGCCCAGGGAGCCGTACGCGGCCAGCAGCGAGCCGAGCAGGAAGCCCGGCTGGCACAGCCCGATCGTGAACCCATCCCACCAACGCAGGGACTTGAGGAGCTGTCGCTCCTCGACGACTGCTTCGGCCATAGCCCTAATCCTCTCCTGGTTTCCGTCGGCTCCCCGGTCCAGCCGTAGTCGCTACGGGCTCGCGCAGGGGGCGTGTGTGCGAGCGTTATACCAACTTGTACAAGGGGGGTCAATTTTGAACAAACCCGCACGTAGCGGGGTTTCGCGGGCGTAAACTCAGTCGCTGGCGATGGTCGACATCCTTGATCGCCCGCGCGACACCGTCACGCCGCCTGGGACCGAGAAGAGCCGCGCGCGCCCGGTGATCCTGGGCACGCTCTCGGTCCGCGTCCATCCCTCCGCCGAGCGAGTCGCGCTCGAGAGCGCGGCCGAGGCGGGGGTCCCCCTGATCATCGCGAACATGATCACGATGCGGAACTACCCGATGACGATGATCCTTGCGCCCGAATACGCCACGCTTCCGCACGAGGAGGATCTGGACGCCGTGCGCGAGACGGCGTCGCGCGCCGCCGCACTGGGGATAAGGACCGAGCTGCTCCGAATCTCGAGCACGCATCCGGTCCGCGCGTTGCTGGACCTGGTCACCGAGCGAGAAGCGGGGTTGCTGGTGTTCGGGCCCGACCTGACCCGGACCTCGCGCGTGCGCTTCCGGATCGCCGCCAGGATGGTGCGCAAGCACGCCGCGTGCCTGGTCTGGATCGCTCCCGACGGCTGAAAGCAAAGCCAGCGCCAAAGCGCGATGATGGCGGCCATCACCATGCCGACACTGGTGGACACCGCTTGGCAAAAGTTGTAGAAAACGCAGGCTGGACGAATTTGTCCGAATTCGACTGAGGAGAGACCCGTGGCGCGTGATCCCAAGTACGACATCCTCTTCGAGCCGATCCAGCTCGGGCCGAAGACGCTCAAGAACCGCTTCTACCAGGTCCCTCACTGCATCGGCGCGGGCTCCGAGAAGCCCGGCATGCAGGCCTACCACCGCGGCATGAAGGCCGAGGGCGGCTGGGGCGCGTGCTGCACCGAGTACTGCTCGATCCACCCCGAGTCAGACGACACCTCGCGCGTGTCGGCGCGGATCTGGGACGAGGGCGACGTTCGCAACCTGGCGGCGATGTGCGACCGGCTGCACGAGTACGGCGCGCTGGCCGGCATCGAGCTGTGGTACGGCGGCCCCCACGCGCCGTGCATGGAGACCCGCGCGACGCCGCGCGGCCCCTCGCAGATCGCCTCGGACTTCGAGCTCAACATCTTTCCCCGCTACATGGACCAGGACGACATCGACACCGTCCAGCAGATGTACGTCGACGCCGCGATCCGGGCGCGCGAGGCGGGCTTCGACATCATCTACGTCTACGGCGCGCACGCCTACCTCCCGTTCCAGTTCCTGTCGCCGTTCTACAACCGCCGCACCGACAAGTACGGCGGTTCGTTCGAGAACCGGGCGCGGTTCTGGCGCGAGTCGCTGGAGAAGGTTCGCGAGGCCGTCGGTGACGACTGCGCGATCGCGTCGCGGTTCGCGGTCGACCATCTGCTCGGACCGACCTCGATCGAGGTCGGCGAGGACGGGGTCCGGTTCGTCGAGTACTGCGACGATCTCGTCGACCTCTGGGACCTGACCGTCGGTGACATCGCCGAGTGGGGCCAGAACGCCGGCCCGTCGCGATTCTTCGAGGAGAACCACGAGAAGCCGTTCACCGGCCAGATCAAGGCCGGAAACCACACCAACAAGCCGGTCGTCGGCGTCGGCCGTGTGACCAATCCCGACACGATGGTCGCGATCATCAACTCGGGCCAGTTCGACATCATCGGCGCCGCCCGGCCGTCGATCTCCGATCCGTTCCTGCCCAAGAAGATCGAGGAGGGCCGGTTCGACGACATCCGCGAGTGCATCGGCTGCAACCAGTGCATCTCCCGCTGGGAGATCGGCGGCCCGCCGATGGTCTGCACCCAGAATGCGACCGCCGGCGAGGAGTACCGCCGCGGCTGGCACCCCGAGAAGTTCCATCCGGCCGCCAACCGCGACAAGGGCGTGCTGATCGTCGGCGCCGGCCCGGCCGGGATGGAGTGCGCGATGATCCTCGGCAAGCGCGAGATGTCGGCCGTGCACCTGGTCGAGGGCGCCAAGGAGATCGGCGGCTGCGTCAACTGGATCTCCAAGCTCGGTCACTCCGACGGCAAGGAGAACCTGTTCCGCGGCAGCGCCCGCGGCCTCGGCGAGTGGAGCCGGATCGTCAACTACCGCCAGATCCAGCTCGACAAGCTCTCCAACGTCGAGATCCACCCGAACTCGATGCTCAGCGCCGGCGACGTCCTCGACTACGGCGCCGAGATCGTGATCGTCGCGACCGGATGTCACTTCGCGACCGACGGACTCAACGCCGCGACCCACGAGCCGATCCCGGGCGCCGACACGTCGCTCGACTGGCAGATGACGCCCGACGAGGTTGTCGCCGGCACCAAGCAGATCGGCAAGCGCGTGCTCGTGCTCGAGAACGAGGCCTACTTCATGGGCGCCTCGGTCGCGCAGAAGCTGGCCGGCGAGGGCCACGACGTGACGCTGGTGACGCAGGCGGCCGAGATCGCCCACTACATGGACTACACGCTCGAGGCGCCGATGCTCCATCGCGACCTCGAGCGCCTCGGCGTCAAGATCCACACCTACACGATGATCGAGAAGATCGAGCCGGGCGTCTGTCACGCCTACGACGTCTGGAACCCGGCCGCCAAGGAGCAGTTCGAGGTCGACACGGTCGTGCTCTGCACGGCGCGGATCTCCGATGACCAGCTCTACCGCGAGCTGAAGGCCGACAAGGCCCGGCTCGAGGCCGAGGGGATCGAGGGTCTGTACCTGATCGGTGACGCGGCAGCGCCGCGGATGATCGTCGACTCGATCTTCGACGGGCACCGTCTCGCCCGTGAGATCGACTCGCCGCATCCCGAGATGCCGCTGCCGTTCATCCGTGAGCGTCGCCTGTGGGGTGACAGCAGCAACGACGACTACCGGGCCCAGCTGCTCAATACGGTTGATGTCGGCTAGCGCCGCGGTCGAGGGGACGGCGTGAAGATCGTCGTCCCCGTCAAGCAGGTTGCGGCGCTCGATGACGAGTTCGAGCTGCTCGACGACGGTTCGGGCGTCGATCCGGACTTCCTCGAGCTCGATCTCAACGAGTGGGACGCGTTCTCGCTCGAGGCGGCGCTCCAGCTGCGCGAGCAGACCGGCGAGGGAGACGTCGTCGTAGTGACGGTCGGCGACGACGACGCCGACGAGGCGCTGCTCGGCTGCCTGGCCCGCGGCGCCGACCGCGCGGTCAGGGTCTGGGACGACGCGCTCGAGGGCGCCGACGCGCTGGCTGTGGCGCGCGTGCTGGCGGCCGCGGTGGCGCGCGAGTCACCCGATCTCGTGCTGTCCGGCGTGCAGTCCTCGGACGCCGTCAACGGCGCCACCGGGATCGCGCTCGCCGGCTATCTGGAGTTGCCGCACGTCGCGGTCGTCAAGCAGATCGACTACGACGCCGGCCAGTCGGCCGCGACCGTCAAGCGCGAGCTCGAGGGTGGGCTGGTCGAGGTCCTGCGGGTGCGGACGCCGGCGCTGCTGACGATTCAGACCGGGATCAACGAGCCCCGCTACGCGAACCTGCGGGCGATCAAGCAGGCCCGCGAGAAGCCGCTCGAGGTGACCACGCCCGACGATCTCGGGGTCGACGCAGGGGCCGTCGCAGCAGCCGCAGGCTCGCGGCGGAGGGGACTCGAGCATCCCGAGCGCGGCGAGGGCGCCGAGATGATCGAGGGCTCGCCGTCGGAGGTCGCGGCCCGGATCGTGGAGATCGTGCGAGACAGGATGTCAGCCGGATGAGCGGGGTGTTGGTAGTCGCCGAGACGCGGCGCGGTGAGCTGCGCGAGGTGTCGACGGAGCTGATCGGCGCTGCCCTGCAGGTGAAGGGCTCGGCCGGCGGCCGGCTCGCGGTCGCGGTCATCGACCACGACCCGGGGCGGTTCACCCAGGCCGTGTCGGCGGACGGCGTCGACGAGGTGCTTCTCGTCACGACGCCCGGCGAGCACTTCGAGGCTCACGTCACCCAGCGGGCACTCGAGCAGCTGATCGAGTCCGAGCAGCCGCAGCTGGTCGTGCTCGGCTTCACGATCGACTCGCTCGGCTTCGGGCCGGCGGTCGCGGCCCACCTCGGGCTCGGCTTCGCCAGCGACGTGACGTCGCTGCGGTGGGACGGCGGCCCGGTGGTCGGGCGCGGCGCCTACGGCGACAAGCTGGTCGCCGAGCTCGAGTTCCCGGGCAAGGAGTGCACGCTGGTGATGCTCCGCGCGGGAACGTTCGAGCCGGCCGCCGCCGGTTCGGCCTCGGCGCCCACGCGTGACGTGCAGGTGGCGCTCGACGGGGTCGCGGCGACCGAGCACCTTGGCTTCGAGGAGGTCCAGGACACCGGCGTTGACATCACCAAGGCGCCGTTCTTGTTCTCGATCGGGCGCGGGGTCGAGGACAAGGACGAGATCCCCCGCTTCGAGGCGCTCGCCGAGCGCTTCGGCGCGACGCTCAGCGTCTCGCGACCGCTCGTCGACGCCGGCTGGATGCCGAGCGCGCGGCAGGTCGGGCAGTCGGGCAAGACGGTCAAGCCCCGTGTCTATCTGGCGCTCGGAATCTCGGGCGCCGTCCAGCACCTCGCCGGGATGCGGACGGCCGAGACGATCATCGCCGTCAACACCGACCCGGAGGCGCCGATCTTCGGCGTCGCCCACTACGGCGCTGTGGCCGACCTGTTCGAGGTCGCCGACGAGCTGGAGCAGGCGCTGGATTAGCTGGATTAGCTTGTGCCTCTCCTCCTAGCGGCGACAAAGACGCGTCCGGTCTTCTGGGACTTCACGCCGTGGCTCAAGGTCCTCTGGTACGTGCTCGCGGTGAGCTCGGTGGCCGTGTTCGTCTACGGCTGCTGGCGGCCGGTCCGCCGCTACCGCCGCGGCAAGGGTGGCCCGTGGCCGCCGTGCCCGTGGGGTGAGCTTCCCGGGCGCCTGTGGACCGGCGCGGGGCTGCTGTTCTCGCACCGCACGATCAGCCGCCGCGACCACGCGGCCGGCGGGGCGCACCGCCTGATCTTCTACGGCTTCCTCGTGCTGTTCGCCGGCACCGTGATCCTCGGCTTTGACACCGACTTCCTCACACCGGTGTTCGGAATCAGCTATTTCCACGGCAACTTCTACCTGATCTACAAGGAGGTCCTGAACGTCTTCGGGACCCTGCTGATCATCGGGCTGCTGTTCATGATGATCCGCCGCGCCATCATCCGGCCGGCCAAGCTCAGGTACTCAAGGCCGGATCGCGCGCCCGGAGACCCGCAGTACGACCGGCGCGTGTACGAGGTCGGTGACTGGGTGTTCGTCGGGACGCTGCTCGTGATCGCGCTGACCGGCTTCCTGCTCGAGGGCGTGCGGATCGCGATGTCGGACCCGGGCTACGGCGGCACCCAGTTCGGCGGCTGGATCGTCGCCCAGGCGCTGACCGGGGTCAGTCAGTCGACGCTCGGTGGCCTGCGGCATGGCCTCTGGTGGTTCCACGGGCTGCTCGCGATCACGTTCGTGGCCAGCATCCCGTACACGAAGGCCGTCCACATGCTGTCGAGCTTCGTCAGCCTGTCGCTGCGCGACCCGCTTGCCGGCAAGCGGCTGGCGCCGATCCCGCCCGAGCGCGCGTCGGAGCCGGCCGGCTACGGCTCGCTGGCCGACTTCAGCCCGCTGCACCTGCTCCAGCTCGACGCGTGCACCAAGTGCGGCCGCTGCCACGAGGCCTGCCCTGCCAACGCCACCGGGCGGCCGCTCTCGCCGCGTGACGTGATCCTCGAGTTGCGCGAGCAGCCCCATCCGGTCACCGGCGCCTCGGGGATCGGCGGCCTGCTCGGCGCGCTGGTCGACGGCGAGGCGAGCGGCGACGGCTTCACCGCCAGCGTGATCGGCGACGACGGCGTCCGCACCGAGACGATCTGGTCGTGCATGCAGTGCAACGCCTGCGTCGAGATCTGCCCGGTCGGGATCGAGCAGGCGCCGATCATCAACCAGCTGCGCCGCCGGCTGGTCGAGGAGAGCGAGCTCGATTCAAACCTGCAGTCGACGCTCGAGGTGATCCACAAATCGGGCAACTCGTTCGGCGAGAACAAGCGCCGTCGCGGCCGCTGGACCCAGGAGCTCGACTTCGACGTCGCCGACGCTCGCAAGGAGCCCGTCGACGTGCTCTGGTTCGTCGGCGACTACGCCTCGTTCGACCCGCGCTCGCAGCGGGTCAGCCGATCGCTGGCGCGGATCTTCCACGCCGCCGAGCGTCGACTTCGGGATCCTCTACGACGGCGAGCGCAACTCGGGCAACGACGTCCGGCGCGTCGGCGAGGAGGGGCTGTTCGTGATGCTGGCCGATCAGAACATCGGGGCGATCTCCGGCTGCTCGTTCCAGCGCATCGTCACCAGCGACCCTCACTCGCTGAACACCCTCCGCAATGAGTACCCCGAGCTGGTGCGCGAGCAGCTTCCCGAGCTGGCCGCCCGGTGGCAGGTGATGCACCACACGGCGCTGCTGCTCGAGCTGATCGAGTCGGGCCGCCTCGATGTGGGTGGCCGGCTGAGTTACCGGGTCACCTACCACGACCCGTGTCATCTCGGCCGCTTCCAGGGCGAGTACGACGCTCCGCGGCGGATCCTCGAGCTGCTCGGCTGCACGCTCGTCGAGATGCCCCGCAACCGCGACAACTCGTTCTGCTGCGGCGCCGGCGGCGGCCGGATCTGGATCCCGGACAAGCCCGGCCAGGAACGGCCGTCCGAGAACCGGATCCGCGAGGCGGTCAGCCTGCCCGACGTCGAGCTGTTCGTCGTCTCGTGCCCTAAGGACGTGACGATGTACGAGGACGCGATCAAGACCTCGGGCAACGCCGACAAGATCGAGCTGCGCGAGCTGACCGAGCTGATCGAGGAGGCGCTCGTGGGCAGCGAAGCGCTGGTGAGCGCCTGATGCCCGGCGTGCTGATCGGCGTCTCCGCGAGCCTGCACGACTTCGGCGATTACGGCGGCGTCGGCATCCAGCGCCCGCTGCTCGAGGCCGGGGCCGTGCCGGTCACGCTGCCGCAGATGCCCGACGCGATCGAGGCGGCGCTGCAGCACGTCTCGGCGATCGTGCTCGCGCCCGGGCGCGACATCGACCCGGCTCGCTACGGCCACCAGCCCGACCCGCTGCTGGCGCCGATCGAGCCCCGCCGGGACGAGTTCGAGTTCGCGCTCGTACCCGCGGCGATCGAGCGCGAGCTGCCGCTGCTCGGCGTCTGCCGCGGGATGCAGGTGCTCAACGTCGCCCGCGGCGGTACGCTCGTCCAGGACGTCAGGCTCGCCGAGCGCTCGCGCGAGCATCCGTCCGACCCCGGCTGGAAGTCGTGGAAGCAGATGGAGGCCGCGTCACTGGACGGGGGCGAGATCCCGGCCCATCCGCGTCACGAGATCGCGATCGCGCGGCCCAGCATCCTGCACTCGGCGCTGCGCTCGGAGATCGCGTCGGTCAACTCGTTTCACCACCAGGCGATCGACCGGCTCGGTGACGGGCTGCGGGCCACGGCGACCGCGCCCGACGGGGTGATCGAGGCGATCGAGCTCGACGGCTACCCGGCGCTCGGCCTCCAGTGCGAGCTTCAGGAGGAGTACAAGATAGACACCCGCTTCGCGGCCGTGTTCGACTGGTTTGTCGACGCCGCCAAGCGGCGCGCGGCTCAGCTGCGCGGGCGGCGCTTGTCGGTGTCGTAGAGCGGGAACGGCGCGACTGTCGCGCCCGCGGTGCCGTCGCCGACCGTGACCTCGACCCGCTGGCCGTCGGTGACCAGGTCGCGCTCGATCGCGGCCATCGCGATCACCGCCATGTCGAACGTCGGGCTCTGGCACGGGCTGCGAACAATCCCGACCTCGCGGCCATCGACCGTCACCGCCGCGCCGTATTCCGGCACCTCGTCGCCCTCGATCCGCAGCGTCGTCAGCAGCCGCGCCGTGCCCCGCTCGGCGATCGCCCGCAACGCGTCGCGGCCGACGAAGTCGCCGCCCTTGTCGAGCTTGATCACGTTGTCGAGCCGGACCTCGTAGGGGTCGGTGTCATGGGGGAAGTAGTCGATGTCGGGAAACAGGAGGCCTGACTCGATCCGCAGCGTCTCGATCGCCGACAGGCCGATCGGCTTCAGTCCGTGCGGCTCGCCGGCCTTGATCACGGCGTGCCAGAGCGCGGGCGCGTCGTCGACCGAGCAGTAGACCTCGAACCCGAGCTCGCCCGAGTAGCCGGTCCGCGAAAGCCAGCAGGGGATCCCACCGACGGTCACGCCCTCGTGCTGGAAGCGGAAGTAGCGCAGCGTGTTGACGTCGGCGCCCTCGATGATCGGACCCAGCACCTCGCGGGCGTTGGGGCCCTGGACCTGGATGTGGGGCATCTCGGCGGTGCGGTCCTGCACGTCGACGTCGAGCCCGCGGTCGGATGCGACCTTGCGAAACCACTCCAGATCGGAGTCGTAGCTGGTGATCGACAGGCAGTGGTCATCGGCGAGCTTGAACATCGTCCCGTCCATGATCATCTTGCCCTGCTCGTCGCAGATCGGGCCGTAGCGGACCTGGCCGAGCTCGAGCGCGGCCATGTCGTTGGCGAACAGCACGTCGGCGAGCGCGATCGCATCCGGCCCCTGCAGGATCCACTTGCGAAGCGGCGACTCGTCCCACAGGTTGCACGCCGTCCGCGTCGCCTGGTGCTCGGCCACCGCGTCGCCGAAATCGGCGGCCCAGGCCCAGCCCTCCCAGTCGGTCCAGGTCGCGCCCGCCTCCCGCTGGACCGTGTCGAACGCAGTGCGGTGGAGGTCTCCGGTCGACATCTACTCACCCCTCATTTGATGAATTTGTCCAAGAGTGCGGCGCATTTATATCGCACCCAGTGCCACCAATGCCCGCGCCCGCATGAGGCCGTAATCTGACCGGATCGTGGGCGCCTCGGGCACAAGGGATTAGTGGGCGTAGCGCTCGGCCTGGGCGCCGCCCTCTCGTGGGGGCTGGCGGACTATTTTGCGGCGCTCGCCTCCCGTGGCATCGGCGCCCTGCGCGTCGTGCTCGGGTTTCACCTCTGCGCGCTGATCCCGTTGACGGTGCTGGTCGTGGCGACCAGCGGCCTCGCGCATCTGACCGGCCACGAGCTCGTCTTCTACGTCCTGATCGGCGTCGTCGGGTGGGTCTCGTATCTGACCTTCTACGGCGCGCTCGCGATCGGGCCGATCTCGGTCCTGAGCCCGATCGTGTCGGGCTATGCGGCGGTCACCGTCCTGCTCGCGGTGCTGTTCGCCGGCAACGCCCTGACGGGCGCCCAGGGGATCGCCGTCGGGATCACGATCCTCGGCGCGATGCTCGCCTCGGCTGACGTGCGCGCGATCGTCCACACCAAGCTGCAGCGCCGGTCGGCGCTCGGGTTCGTGCTCGCGCTGTGCGCGATGGCGCTGCTGGGCGGGTTCGTGTTCGGCGTCTCCTACTACCGGTCGCAGCTGGGCTGGCTGGGCCCGATCTTCCTCGCCCGCGCGTTTGCGACCGTGTTCGTGTTGGGCCACGTGCTCGCCGGTGGCGGGATCAAGCCGCCGGCGCCGGAGACCTCCGAGCAGCCGGAGATCGATGCGATCTCGGCCGGCGCCGGGCCGCTCGCCGCAGGTGCGGTCTCGGTGCCCGAGGGCAACGATGCGGCTCGCAGGCCGGCGGTTCTGATCGGGCTGCTGTTCCTGCTGGCGCTGCTCGACACCGGGGGCTACGTCTCGTTCAACCTCGGCGTCGGCCACGCGCCGGCTGCGATCGTCGCAGCGGCATCGGCTCCGTACGCGGTGGTGCCGATCATCATGGGGGTGACGCTGTTCAAGGAGCGGCCGACACCGCCGCAGTGGGTCGGGGTCGCGTGCGTGATCGTCGGCGTGGTGCTGCTCGGCGCGGTCGCCTGAGCGGAGCGTTCACCGCCGGCGCGACTCGATGCTTCGCCCCGCCGCCGGCGGTGGCTCGAGCTCGCGCTGGCGCTCAGCGATCTCGTTCAGTTTCTGGATCACCTCTGGCGGCGCGGCGCCGACCCGGCGGGTCGAGGCATCGATGTGCAGCAGCATGTGCTCGCCGGTGGCGACCACGGTCTCGTCGCCCGTTCGGCGCGCCTCGTGGAACAGGTGCAGGCGCTTCTGGTCGTAGCCGAGCAGCCGTGTTGCGACGTACAGATGCTCGCCGGCGTGGCCCTCGGCGAGGTGCTGGATGTGGGTCTCGACCGTGAAGTAGGAGCCCCGCGCGGCGATGTACGCGGCGTCGATCCCGATCCGGCGCAGGACCGCATCGGTCCCGTCGGCGAGCACCTCGAGGTAGCGGAACTCGGTCATGTGGCCGTTGTAGTCGATCCACTCCTGCACGACGACGGCCTCGTGGAGCACCAGCCAGCCATCATCGGTCCACCGCGCGTCCTGCCTCGCCGCGGCGCGGTCCAGCAGCTCCTGCTCGGCGCGCGCGACGTCCTCGCCGGCGCCGAAGCGCTCGCCCTTGAGCCCGAGCATCACCGACACCAGGCAGTCGTCGCGGATCTGGGTGAGCTGCTCGATCGTGCGCCCCTGTGCCTGGGCATCGGACTGCGCCACGACCTTGTCGATCAGCTGCTCGTCGAGCTGCGGCACGTCGGTCAGCTTCGTCCACGGAAGCTGGAGCGCGGGGCCGAACTGCTCCATGAAGTGGCGCATCCCCGCCTGGCCGCCGGCGAGCCGGTAGGTGAGGAAGGTGCCCATCGATGCCCACCTCAGGCCGGCGCCGAAGCGGATCGCGTCATCTATCTCCTCGACCGTTGCGACATCGTCGGCGACCAGCCACAGCGCCTCGCGCCACAGCGCCTCCATCAGCCGGTCGGCGATGAACCCATCGATCTCGGTCCGGACCACGAGCGGCCGCATCCCGAGCGCGCGGTAGGTCGCTGCCGCGCGTTGCACCGTGTCGGGCGACGTCTGGCTGCCGCCGCACACCTCGACCAGCGGCAGCAGGTAGACCGGGTTGAAGGGATGGCCGACCACCAGCCGGTGCGGCCCCTCCATCTCGGCCGCGAGGCGGGTCGGAAGCAGCCCCGAGGTCGAGGTGGCGATGATCGCGTTGGGATCGGCGGCGCGACTCGCCTCGGCGAGCAGCTCCCGCTTGAGGTCCTCGCGCTCGGGAGCGCTCTCCTGGATCAGCTCGGCGCCGTCGACGGCCTCCTCGATCGTGTCGGCGCGGCTGAGGGCGCCCGGCGGGGGCAGCGGCGCGATCGTCAGCCGCCGCCAGGCATGGCGGGCGCGCTCGATCTGGGCCTGCGCCTGCTCGATCGCGTCGGGCGCCGGGTCAAACAGGGCCACGTGGACACCGGCGAGCGTCAGCCTCGCCGCCCAGCCGCCGCCGATCACGCCGCCGCCGAGCAGCGCGGCCCTGTCCGGCAGGTGGCGCTCGGAGTCAGCCATTGAGCTTCAGCCGCTCGCGAACCTCGTCGGGGCCGAGCACGCGGACGTTGATCGCCTCGAGGATCGTGCGCGCGCGCTGCACGAGCTGGGCGTTGGTCGCCTTCTCGCCCGGCCCCACGTACAGGTTGTCCTCGAGCCCGACCCGCGCGTTGCCGCCGACCAGGACCGCCATCGCCACGTACGGCAGCTGCATGCGGCCGATCGAGAACGCGCTGAAAACCGTGTTCTCGGGCAGCTGGTTGACCAGGCCGAGCAGCGTGCCCGGGTCGTCCGGGGCGCCGTAGCGGATCCCCATACAGAGCTGAACCAGGACGGGATCGTCGATCAGCCCCTCGGCGATCAGGTCCTTGACCATCACCAGCTGGCCGGTGTCGAACACCTCGAGCTCGGGTCGTACGCCGAGCTCCTGGATCCGCGTCGCCATCGCCCGCAACATGTGGGGCGTGTTGGTCATCACGTAGTCGCCGCCGGCCGCGAAGTTCATCGTCCCGCAGTCCAACGTGCAGATCTCCGGACGCAGCTCCGCGACGTGGGCGAGCCGCTCGACGGCGCCGACCATGTCGGTGCCGTCCTGTGCCGGCGGCAGCGGCCGCTCGGTCCCGCCCAGCACGAGATCGCCGCCCATCCCGGCGGTCAGGTTGAGAACCACGTCCACGCCCGACTCGCGGATCGTCTGGACGGCGCGGCGGTAGAGGTCGACGTCGCGCGATCCGACTCCGGTCTCGGGGTCGCGCACATGGATGTGGACGATCGCCGCGCCCGCGCGCGCAGCCTCGATCCCGGACTCGGCGATCTGCTCGGGCGTGACCGGGACGTGGGGGCTGCGCGCGGTCGAGTCACCCGAGCCCGTCAGCGCGCAGGTGATGAAGGCCTCGGTGTTCACTAGCTGGTCATTCCGCCGAACTGGCCGCCGGTGATGTTCAGCACCTGGCCATGGACGTAGTTCGACCACGGCGTGCAGAGAAACAACACCCCGCCGGCGGCCTCGAGCGGCGTGCCCGGCCGTCCGAGCGGGATCAGCATCGGCGCCATCCCGCGCAGCTGGTCGGGGATCCCGAGCTGGACCTTCTCGCCGTCGATCTCCATCGTGTTCGACTCGTCCTTTGAGGCCGTCAGGCGCGTCTCGATGTAGCCGAACGCGACCGCGTTGACGTTGATCTTGAACTGGCCCCACTCCTTGGCGAGCGTCTTCGTCATCCCGACGACGGCAGATTTGCCCGACGAGTAGTTCGCCTGGCCGGCATTGCCCATCGTGCCCGAGACCGAGGACACGTTGACGATCTTGCGGAACACCTCGCGGCCCTCCTCGCGCTCCTTCTTGGCCGGCTCGCGCATGTGCGGCGCGACCGCTCGGCACATCCGGAACGGGACGATCGAATGGATGTCGAGCATCCGCTGAAACCACTCGTCGCTCATCTTGTGGATCGGAGCGTCGAGCGTGTAGCCGGCGTTGTTGACGAGGATGTCGACCCTGCCCCACTCGTCGACCACCCGCGCGACCAGCTCGTCGGGTATGCCGGGCTTGGTCAGATCGCCGGCGAACACGATCGTGTCTCCGTCGAGTTCGCTTGACGTCTGCTCGGCGACGTCCCCGTCGAGGTCGTTGATCAGCACCTTGGCGCCGTGCTGCACGAGCAGCTCGGCCGTCGCCCGCCCGATCCCGCGGGCCGAGCCGGTCACGATTGCGACCTTGTCGTCGAGGAGTGCCATCTGTACCGCCTTTGGTTGTTCGAATACGTCCGGCGCGGATCTTGCCAGCGAATGGGGGTAGTCTGCGGGCCCGATGAACGCCCCCGACTGGCTCGCCGCCTACGCCGACAAGCTCGGCGTGCCCCCGCCGACCAAGGACGAGCTCAAGGCGGTGCTCGATCTGGCCGGTGAGGCCGCGCACTCGTCCGAGCGGATCGCGGCCCCGGTCGCGTGCTGGCTGGCCGCCAGGGCGGGGGTCAGCCTCGAACAGGCGATGGCGCTCGCGCAGGAGGTCGGAGGCGACGAGTGAGCGCGAGTACGAGGTCGCCGTCTACGGCGCGAGCGGTTTCACCGGTGGGCTGACGGCCGAGTACCTGGCTGCGAACGCGTCGGGCGTCCGCTGGGCCCTGGCCGGGCGCAACCGCGCCAAGCTCGAAGCGGTCCGCGCCCGGCTCGCGACGATCGACCCGGCGTTGAGCGAGCTGCCACTGATCGCGGCCGACGCCGACGATCCGGTGTCGCTGCGGCGGCTCGCCGAGTCGAGCAAGGTGGTGATCAGCACGGTCGGGCCCTACACCCTGTACGGCGAGCCGCTCGTGGCCGCCTGCGCCGCCGCCGGCACCGACTACGTCGACCTGACCGGCGAGCCCGAGTTCGTGGACCGGATGTGGCTCGGTTTCCACGCGCAGGCCGAGCGCACCGGGGCGCGGCTGGTGCACTCGTGTGGGTTTGACTCGATCCCATACGACCTCGGGGTGTTGTTCACGGTCGGTCAGATGCCCGAGGACGTGCCGCTCCGGGTGCAGGGCTTCGTCCGGACCAAGGGCACGATCTCGGGCGGCACCTACCACTCGGCGATCGAGATCCTCAGTCGCGTCCGCCAGGCGGCCAGCGTCGCGAGCGAGCGCCGGCGACTCGAGGGCGATCCCGCCGGCCGCCGGGTGCGCGGGGTGCTCGGCCGCCCGCACAACGCGCCCTCAGCCGGCGGCTGGGTGGCGCCGTTTCCGACGATCGATCCCCAACACGTGCTGCGCTCGGCCCGCGCGCTTGACCGCTACGGGCCCGACTTCACCTACGAGCACTACCTGGTGGTCAAGCACCTGCCGATGGTCGGTGGCCTGGCTGTCGGGGCCGGGCTCGGGGTCGCGCTCTCGCAGCTGCGACCGACGCGCGATCTGCTGCTCAAGCTCAAGGACCCGGGGGAGGGTCCCTCGCCCGAGCAGCGCGCCAAAGCCTGGTTCAACGTCCGGATCGAGGCCGAGGGCGGCGGCAAACGGCTGGCGGTCGAGGTCTCAGGCGGCGATCCCGGTTACAGCGAGACGTCGAAGATGCTGGCCGAGTCCGCGATCTGCCTCGCGCGCGACGACCTTGCAGAGCGCGCCGGCCAGCTCACGCCCGCGGTGGCGATGGGCCAGGCGCTGATCGACCGGCTGGTGGCGGTCGGGATCCGGTTCGAGGTCGCGGCGGGTTAGGGTGCAGGCGTGGCGACCTCGCCCCAGCACACGATCGACGTCGTAAACGCGGCCTTCGGCCGCCATCCGGGCTTCAGGGCGCTACACGCCAAGGGAATCGTTTGCGTCGGGACCTGGACGCCGACGCCGGACGCGGCCCAGCTGACGCGCGCCGCCCACATGCAGGGGCCGTCGGTTCCGGTGACGGTCCGCTTCTCGAACGCCTCCGGCAACCCCAGGCACCCCGACTACGCGCCTGACCCGCGCGGACTCGCAGTCAAGTTCTACCTCGCCGACGGCTCGCGGACCGACATCGTCGCGGTCTCGTCGCCGCGCTTTGTGACCAGGACCCCCGAGGGTTTCGTCGAGCTGATCGAAGCCCAGGCGGCCGGTGTGGCAGCCGCCTGGAAGATGCCACTGTTCCTGGCGCACCACCCCGAGGCGATCCCGATCATCCCGGTCGTCGTCCCGACCCTGGCGCCGCCCGCCAGCTACGCGGTGATCCCGTACTACGGGCTGCACGCCTTCAAGTGGACCGGCGCCGACGGCGAGTCCCGATACGTCCGCTATGTGTGGGTGCCCTCGGCCCACGGCGGGAGGCTCCCTCCGTGGACCGCGCGCCGGCGCGGCCGCGACTATCTCCAGGACGACATCCGAGCCCGCGTGACGGCGGGCGCGGCCGAGTTCTCGCTCCAGATCCAGATCGCCGAGCCCGGGGACCCGGTCGATGACCCGACCGCCGCGTGGCCAAAGCAGCGGCAGCGGGTGACCGTCGGCACGCTCGCGGTGACCGGACTCGACACCGAGCGCGAACAGGGCGACGACGTGCTGGTGTTCGACCCGACGCGGGTGACCGACGGGATCGAGTGCTCCGCCGACCCGGTGCTGCGCTATCGGCCGGTCGCGTATTCGGAGTCGGTGGCTCGCAGGACCGCAGGCTGATGGCGGGTTGGACCGCTGCCGACATTCCTGACCAGAGCGGTCGCACGGCCGTCGTGACCGGCGCCAACAGCGGCCTCGGGCTGATCACCGCGCGCGAGCTTGCGCGAGCCGGGGCGACGGTCGTGCTCGCCTGCCGCGACACGGCCAAGGGCGAGCGGGCGCTGGCGTCTTTTGGTCGGGCCGACGCCCGGGTGGAGCGGCTTGACCTAGCCGACCTTGCCTCGGTGCGTGAGTTGGCTGCGGCGTTGGCGGGCTCGTGTGATCGGGTCGACCTGCTGGTCAACAACGCCGGCATCATGGCCGCGCCGCGGCGGCTGACGGTTGATGGTTTTGAGAGCCAGTTCGGCACCAACCATCTGGGTCACTTCGCGCTGACCGGCCTCCTGCTGCCGGTCCTGTCCGTCGCGCCGGCCCCGCGGGTCGTGACGCTCTCGAGCGGGATGCACCGCAGCGGCTCGATCAAGTTCGGCGACCTCCAGCGCGAGCACGGCTACAACAACTGGCTCGCCTACGGCCAGTCGAAGCTCGCCAACCTGATGTTCTGCTTCGAGCTCCAGCGACGGGCTGTGGCCGCCGAGAGCCCGCTGCTGAGCCTCGCGGCGCACCCGGGCTACGCGGCGACCAACCTCCAGTTCGCGGCTCCCGCCCACGCCTACGAGCGGTGGTTTATGGCGATCGGCAACCAGCTGTTCGCGCAGAGCGCCGAGATGGGCGCGCTGCCGGTGCTCTACGCGGCTACCTTTGCCGGCCTCCCAGGCGGGACCTTTGTCGGCCCGGACGGGTTCATGGAGGGGCGCGGCCATCCGAAGATCGTCACGGCCGCCGGCAAGGCCTACGACGAGGACGCGTGGCGGCGACTGTGGGAGGCGTCCGAGGAGCTGACTGGCGTTCGATACGAGTTCCCCGAGCCCGGGGCCGCCGCGGCGTGACCGATCTGCGCAGCGACGGCGCTGCGGCGCTCGAGTGGGCGGCCTCGTATCTGGAGCGGGTCGGCGAGCTGCCGGTGCTCGCGCAGGTGTCGCCCGGCGAGATCCGCGCGCGGCTGCCGTCAAAGGCTCCTGACGAACCGGAGCCGTTCTCGGCCGTCCTGCGCGACCTCGACGAGGTTCTGCTCCCGGGCGTGACTCATTGGCAGCACCCGCGGTACTTCGCCTACTTCGCGACCTCGGCGGCGCCACCCGGGATCCTGGCCGAGCTTCTGGCGGCGACGCTCAACTCGATCGCGATCCTGTGGCGCACGGCGCCGGCCTCGACCGAGCTCGAGGGCGTCGTCTCCGACTGGGTCTCGGAGCTGCTCGGGCTGCCGCCGGGGTGGCACGGCCACATCGAGGACTCGGCGTCGACCGGGACGATGGCGGCGTTGATCGCCGCGCGCGAGACGACCGGCCGGGAGCTGGTCGTGTGCTCCGAGCAGGCGCACAGCTCCGTGGCCAAGGGCGCCCGGATGGTGGGGATGCGCGTGCGAGCGGTTCCGTGCGACGCGTCATTTCGGATGCGCGTCGATCAGCTCGGAGATCTGTCCGATGCCGCGGTCGTGGTGGCGACCGTCGGCACGACCGCGTGCGCGTCGGTCGACCCTGTCGGGGCGGTGGCAGACGCGTGTTCTGCCGCAGCGGCCTGGCTGCATGTCGACGCTGCATATGCCGGTTCCGCAATGGTGTGCCCAGAATTCCGCTGGGCCTTTGAGGGCGTCGACCGCGCCGACTCGCTGGTCGTCAACCCCCACAAGTGGATGCTGACCCCGATGGACTGCTCGCTGCTGTGGTCGCGCAGGCCCGACGACCTGCGGGCCGCGTTCAGCCTCGTGCCCGAGTACCTGCGGACGCCCGACTCTGAAGACTCCCTCTCGTTGAGCGAGTACGGGCCGGCGCTGGGGCGCCGCTTCCGGGCTCTGAAGCTGTGGGCGGTGCTGCGGTGCTACGGGCGCCGGGGCCTGGAGGAGCACATCCGTGGTGGCGTATCGCTTGCGGCTCTGTTCGAATCCTGGGTCGTCGCCGAGCCCGGGTGGGAGGTCTGCGCCCCGCGGCACTTCTCGCTGGTCTGCTTCCGGCTGAGTGGCTCGGACTCCGATGAGCGAAACAGGGAGTTGCTCGAGCAGGTGAACTCCGGTGGCCAGGTGTTCCTGTCCCATGCCGTGCTCGGGGGGCGCTACGTGCTGCGGCTTGCCGTCGGCCAGATGAGCACGACGTCTGAAGATGTGAGCTTGGCCTGGGAGGTCTTGCGGAACACCGCTGCGGGGTTGCTGTGATTTGTTGCAGTTCCGCGACCCACGTGTGACATTTTTCGTGCCAGGGTCCGGCTCATGCCCGACTCCGGGAGCAAAAGTGCCCTGACAGGTCAGAAATGCTCCCCGAGTCGTCTAGGGGCGCTTGCCCGGCTCGCCGGCAAGCAGTTCGGGGTGGTCTCGCTCGAGCAACTGCTCGCGCTCGGCTTCAGCTTCAAGCAGGTCCGCTGGCTCGTCCAGCAGGGCATCCTGCACAAGCTGCACCCGGGCGTCTACGCCCTCGGCCATACCAGGCTCGTGCCCCACGCGCGCCTGCTCGCGGCGCTGCTGACGTGCGGGCCCACGTCCTTCCTGAGCCACAGGACTGCCGCAGCCGTCTGGGGCCTGCGCGAGATGACTACGCGGCAGATCCACACAACGGCCCCGACACGAGACTGAGGCCGCGACGCGGTCTCGTGATCCACAAGACCGCCGCTCCCGACCCAGCCGACCTCGCAACCCGCAACGATCTCCGCGTCAGCTCGGTGCCCCGGATGTTGATCGAGCTGGCGACCACCGAAACGCGCACCGACCTCGATCGCCTGATCACCGCCGGCGTGCGCAAGCGGATTCTGGACCTACCGCAAATGGAAGCGGCGCTCATCAGACACGCCCGTCGACCCGGAGTCGCCAGCTGCAAGAAGGCGCTGCGCGACTACCGCCCCCGCAAGGACCGCAAGTCAGACCTGGAGCGTGCCTTCGACAGGCTGATCGCCGGCACCGACATCCCGCCGCCGCAGCGCAACGTGATCGTCGATGGCTGGGAGCTCGACTGCTATCGGCCCCGCGCCCGGCTCGCGGTCGAGCTAGACGGCCGCCCGTACCACACGGCGGTCAAGGACAGCGAACGCGACAAGCTCAAGGACGCCAAGCTGCTGCGCAGGCGGATCAACACGATGCGCATCACCGATTTGCGATTCACCCTGGATCCGCAGGGCATTCTGGCCGACCTGCGGAGCCTGACTACTTGAGCTCGGCCGACGTCTTGCCCAGCAGCAGCCGCGCGACGATCAGCAGCTGGATCTGCTGGGTGCCCTCGAACAGGTCAAGGATCTTCGCGTCACGGGCCCACTTCTCGAGCAGCTCGCCTTCGCCGTACCCGGTGGCGCCGCACAGCGCGACGCACCGCAGGGCGACGTCAGTCCCCATCCGGCCGGCCTTGGCTTTCGCCATCGAGGCCTGCAGCGAGTTGGGCTTCCGGTTGTCGGCCATCCAGGTCGCCTGCAGCGTCAGCAGCCGCGCTGCCTCCCAGTCAGCCTCCATCGCGATGAACTCGGCGGCGGCGGCGTTCTGGGAGTAGGGCGGGACGTCATAGTCGATCTCAACCCCGGACTCCTCGAGCAGCTCGCGGGTGCGCTCGAGACATGCACGGGCGACGCCGAGCGCCATCCCGGCGACAAACGGGCGCGTGTTGTCAAACGTCTGCATCACGCCCGAGAAGCCGCCCTTGGGCACGATCTCGGGCGACCCGAGCAGGTTCTCCTTGGGCACCCGGCACTCATCAAGGACGAAATTGGCGGTGTCGGAGGCGCGGATCCCGAGCTTGTGCTCGAGCCGGTCGAGCTTCAGCCCCGGGTTGTCGCGCTCGACCACGAACGACTTGATCGCTGCGCGTCCCTGGGAGCGGTCGAGCGAGGCCCAGACGACGATCAGCTCTGCTCGATCCCCTGCAGTGACAAAGATTTTCTCGCCGTTGAGCACGTAGTCATCGCCATCGAGGCGTGCGGTTGTCCGGATCGCCGCGGAGTCAGAGCCGGCCTCGGGCTCGGTGATCGCCATCGCCGCCCACTTGCCGCCGAACCGCCGCATCTGCTCCTCGTCGGCGACCGCGGCGATCGCGGCCTGCCCGAGTCCCTGGCGCGGCATCGTCAGCATCATCCCGACGTCGCCCCAGCAGAGTTCGATCAGCCCCAGCAGCGAGGCCATGTTGCTGCCGTTGCGGTTGCCCGAGGTCTCCTTCGGCGCGCTGCCGTTGGATCCGTTCGCCGTCGCTCCTGCACCGGCGCCGCCGAGCCGACCACTCTCGTTCATGCCGTCGATCACCGCGGCGAGCATGTCGAGCTCCTTCGGGTAGGTGTGCTCGAGCGTGTCGTACTTGCGCGAGTTGGCGCGGAACAGCTCGTTCGCGACCTGGTGTGACTGGTTGACCAGGGCGTTGAATTTCTTCGGAAGCTCGAGGTTGACCATCAAAAAGGCTCCTAGACGAGCAGCGCGCCCTCGACCATGCCGGCGGCGCGCAGGTCGCGATACCACCGCTCGACGGGGTGCTCCTTGACGTAGCCGTGGCCACCGAGCATCTGCACGCCGTCGGAGCCGATCGTCATCCCGTGGGAAGCGCACAGGCGCCGGGCCAGCGCGACCTCGCGCCTGAACTCGAGCCCCTGGTCGACCCGCGACGCTGCTCTGTAGGTGGCCAGCCTCAGGCCATCCAACTCGATCGCGAGGTTGGCGACCGTGAATGCCACGCCCTGGCGATGCGCGATCGGCTCGCCGAACGCCTTGCGCTCCTTGACGTAGTCGGTCACGTAGTCGAGCACCGCCTGCCCGGTCCCGACTGCGACCGCGCACCAGCCCAGGCGGGCGAGCGCGACGCATTCGGCGTAGACCGAGCTCTCGCCGCCGCCGAGCAGGGAGGTGGCGGGCAGCCGCACGCTTTCGAGGATCAGCCTGCCGGTCGCGCCGGCACGGACGCCCATCCCGGGATCGGGCTCGACGCTGATCCCGCCGGACTTCGATTCGGCGATGAACAGCGACGGCCCCTGTCCCTCCAGGTCGGCCGCGATCACGAACAGCTCGCTGTCGGCGGCGCGGGGCACCAGTGCCTTGACGCCGCTCAGCTCGTAGCCACCGCGCGCGGGGCGGGCCTTGGTCTGGAGCGCGAACGGATTGAACAGCGGCTGGGGCTCCATCACCGCGAGCGCGGCCGCCGGCACGTCATCGCCGACGAACTCAGGCAGGTAGGTCGCCTGCTGCTGGGCGTCGCCCCACAGGCTGAGCGCGGTCGAGACCGCAGCCGGGGAGAGACATGCGACTGCGATCCCCATGTCTCCGTGGGCAAGCGCCTCACTCATCAGGACCGTGGTCGTCGCGGATCGCTCGTGGACGGCGCCGCCGAGCTCGTCGGGCACGCCGACCATCGTCAGGCCGAGCTCGTTGGCCTGGGCAAGGAGCTCAACGGGCGCGGCGCAGGCGTCGTCGGCTGCGCTTGCGACGGGCCGGATCTCGGCCTGGGCGAATAGCGCGTACCGCGTCGCACAGCAGCTGCTGCTCCTCGGAGGGCTCCAGATCAAACAGGTCTGTCCGGGCTCCGCGCGGCTGGCGCGCCGGGTGAGACAGACGCTGGGCGGCCGCAAACGTCCGGCCGGCCCGGGCGGCGGTGCGGCCGGTTGTCTTGGAGGCCTGGTGGAGCAGGCGCAGCGTCGGATCGCGAAGGCCCAGCCGGTCGATCGCGCTCGAGGACGCGACCTTGTTCAGCGCCCGCAGTCCGACTGCCATGCCCCGCTCGGCGATGTTCTGCTCAGGAGCCATCCGAGCCCACGATATCACAATTTGGTGTCACGTTGATCAGTGTAATGCTGAACGCCCCCGTACAGATGACCAGCATACGCCCACATAGCCGCAACTTCTTGGTCAAACCTACGTTGCATGCGGGTGATTGTTTGGCGACCGGCGGCGATCGCCGTGGGCGCAGGCTGACAGGGACTGCGCGAGGGTTCGGCCGCCATGCAGTGGGGGCTACAAACCGCGGTCACCGGGTGTTCCCAAAGCGCTCGGTGACTCGGTTTGCCTGCGTGCCCAACCGGGCTTCGTCGGCGCCGGGCCCCTCGCCCCGAGCGGATTTGCGCGGGCCAAGGGTCGTGCGCGACACCCTCTTATGGAGTTCTTACGCCGGGCCGGTCATCCTCACCCGACGATGCGAGTCCTGATCGCCGAGGATGAGACGCGGCTGGCCGAGGCCATCGCCCGTGGCCTGCGCCGGCAGGGGATGGCCGTCGACCTGGCGCCGGACGGCGAGCAGGCGCTGGTCAAGGCCCGCGTCGTCCGCTACGACGTGCTGGTGCTCGACCGCGACCTGCCGATCGTGCACGGTGACGACGTCTGCAGGACGGTGCGCGGCGAGCGGCCCGAGACGGGAATCCTGATGCTGACCGCCGCGGGCACGGTCGAGGACCTGGTCAACGGGCTCTCACTCGGCGCCGACGACTACCTCGCCAAGCCGTTCCGGTTCGCGGAGCTCGTCGCCAGGATCCACGCGCTTGCCCGGCGCGCCACGCCGAGCAGGCCGCCGGTCCTGCACCACGGCGAGCTCGAGCTCGATCCCGCCCGCCGGCGGCTGACCCGCGGCGGCGAGGAGATCGAACTCGCGCGCAAGGAGTTCGCCGTCCTCGAGGTTCTGATGGGCGCCGACGGCGCGACCGTTTCCGCCGAGCAGTTGCTCGAGCGGGTGTGGGACGAGCACACGGATCCATTCACTAACGTTGTGCGCATGACGATCATGACGCTGCGCCGTAAGCTCGGCGACCCGCCGGTCGTCGAAACCGTGATCGGAGTCGGTTATCGGATGGCGTGATGGTCGTCCGCCGGGATCAAGCGCGCGGCGCTGAGCCGCCTGCAGACGACGCACAAGTGAATCGCTCGACGCCCAGCGGTCGCAGCCGTCGGTGGCTGGCGCCGACGATCCGGCTGCGGCTGACGCTGCTCTACGGCGGCCTGTTCCTGGTCACCGGCGCCGTGCTGTTGACGATCGGCTACCTATTCGTCCGCAACGGGCTGCGCGACCATCATCAGCTCAGCGCCGTCCTGCGCCGAATCGGCCAGAAGCCGGAATCGTCGGACTCGCTGCTCAGCCGCGCGATCGGTGCGGCGCCCGGATCGCCCGAGTTCAAGGTCGCGCGCGCGGTCCAGCGGCAGCTCCTCGATGACGCGCTGCACCGGCTGGCACTCGAGTACGCGATCGCCTTGGTGGCGATGACGATGGCGTCGGTGGCGGCCGCATACTGGCTCGCCGGGCGTGTGTTGAGTCCGCTGCGCGCGATCACCGCGACCGCCCGTCGCGTGTCTGGCGAGAACCTCGGCGAGCGAATCGCGCTCGAGGGCCCCGCCGACGAGCTGCGTGAGCTCGCCGACACATTTGACGGCATGCTCGCGCGGCTGGACGGCGCATTTGCCAGCCAGCGGCATTTTGTCGCCAACGCCTCCCACGAGCTGCGAACGCCGCTCGCGATCATGCGGACCGAGGTCGATGTCACGCTCGCCGACCCCGACGCGAACAACGACGAGCTGCGCTCGATGGGCGAGGGCGTGCGAGACACGATCGATCGGTGCGAGCGGCTGATCGCCGGGCTCCTGATGCTCGCTCGCAGCGAGGCCGCGACCGGCCACGGCGAGCGGCTCGATGTCGGGTCGCTCGCGGCCGACTGCATCACCGACCTGCGAGCCCACGCACTCGAGGCCCAGGTCGATGTCCGAGACGAGCTCGAGCCCGCATGGACGATCGGCGAGCCGGCCCTGATCGAGCGGCTCGTCGCCAATCTGGTCGACAACGGCATCCGCCACAACGAGCCCGGCGGGTTCCTCGAGGTCAGCTCCAGCGTGCGGGCCGGGCGCGTCCATCTTCACGTGCGAAACAGCGGCCCGCGGATCACGGCCGCTGACGCCCAGGAGCTCGTCGAGCCGTTTCGCCGGCTGGACCGCTCGGTCGACGGTTTCGGCCTCGGGCTGTCGATCGTTCGCTCGGTCGCCGAGGCCCACGGCGGCACGGTGGCAGTCGCCGCGCCGACCGAGGGCGGCCTCGACGTGCTCGTGCAGCTGCCGGCCGCGGCCGCGGCGCCGCTGCCGCAGCCGCCCCGGGCGCACCGTGCGCTGACCAAGAGCTGACCGTGAGCGGCCGCGGGGCGGCCGGCCGGGCGAGGGCTCTCAGGCGATCCTAAGCCTCTCCTTACGAAAAGCTGACACGCCCGTCCATACGCTGACCTCATGTCACGCTTGCGTCGCCGAAACGGAGGAGTCGGCTGGCGAGATTTAGGCATCCCCGCGCCTTGTCTCGATCACCGTCGCCTTGTGGCGCGAGCTGACTGCGACGAAAGTGCGCCTCGTCGCATGCGGGTGAGGAATCTCCCCGCAATCCGGGGTACCGGCGGCGGCCCGGGCATCGACTCCCGCCTGGGTATGGCCGCCGGACCTCGGATAACTTGCCGGTGGCGCCGGCCACTGCGCCTCGATCCCTGACCGCGCGGCGGTCTAGGCAGCGCGTCGCCGGGCCCGCCCGAGGACCGCACAGACGGCGTAGCAGGCGGCCGCGAGGCCGATGATCGCGCTGCTCGGCGGAAGCGGGCCGATCGCGTAGCTGAGTGCCAGCCCGCCCCACATCGATCCGACGGCCAGCGCACCCGACAGCGCGACGCCCGCGAGCGGACGTGCCGTGAGCGCGCTCGCCGCCCCGGCCGGAGCGGCGATCAGCCCAAGCAGGAGCAGCGCCCCGACGGCCTGCGTGCTCTCGGCGGTGACGATCGCAAGCGCGGCGAGGAAGGCGAGCCCGAGCAGCCGCACCGGCACGCCGCGGAGGACGGCCAGGTCCGGCTCGAGGGTCGCGAGCAGCAGCGGCCTCGAGGCGGCGAGCAGCACCGCGGTCACCAACAGCCCGACCACCGCCGCGAGCACCGATGCGCTTGCGCTGAGCGAGTAGATCGAGCCGAACAGCGTGTTGGCGGTCGTGATGCCGCTGGCGGCGTTCGGGCTCGTCGCGAGGATCGCCAGCAGCAGCACGCCGATGCCGAGCACCCAGGCAAATGTGGTGCCGATCACGACGTCGTCGGCTTGCGCTCTGCGCCCGAGCGCGCCCAGCCCGCCGGCCAAGGCGAGCGTCAGCAGGAACAGCCCCACGCGCTCATCGACGCCGATCACCGCCGCGCCGATCGCGCCGACGAACGCGACATGGCTGAGCGCGTCCCCGGCGAACACCTGGCCGCGGAGCACCACGAACCAGCCGATCGTCCCGCACGCGAGCGCGATGAAGGTCCCGGCCAGGTATGCGTTGCGGACGAACTCGTGGGCGAACATCAGCGGCGCCGCCTCGCCAGCCAGCGACCGACACGCAGCGCGAGGTAGAGGCCGAACGCGAACGTCGTCACGTAGAAGCCGACCGGGTAGATCGAGAAGTAGGCGATCCCGAGCCCGAGCCACACGATCGCGAGCGCAAAGGCGATGCTGAGGGCGAGACCGGCCAGCGGGCGCGTCGTGACGAGCTGGGCGCAGGCCGGGGGCGCGACGAGCAGTGCGAACACGAGCAGAGCTCCGGTGATCTGGCTGGTCGAGGCGATCGCCAGAGCCAGGATCAGCAGGAAGCCCGCGTCGATCAGGCCGACCGGGACGCCCGTCGCCTGCGCGACGTCGCGATCGACGGTCGCGAACAGCAGCGGGCGCGCGATCGCCGCCAGCAGCGCGATCGCCGCGACGGCGACGGCCAAAAGCACGAGAACCTCGGTGTGCGTGACGCCGAGAAAGGTGCCGAACAACAGCGAGTCGGGCTCACTCAGGACCGAGTGGTCGAGGGACAGGAACAGAAAGCCCGCCGCCAGCCCGACGGTCTGGACGGTCCCGATCGTCGCCGTCTCGCCGCCGCGGCCGCGCGAGCGGGTGCCGCCGCCGCGGCCGATCGCCAGCGCCGCGACCGTGCATGCGACGTAGTAGCCGACGGCGGCCGGCAGGCCCGCGAGCGACGCCCCCGCCGCTCCGGGGAAGGCCATCACCGACAGCGTGTGCGACGCGAACGTCTGGCGCCGAAGGACCACGTACCAACCGACGACCGAGGCGAGGACCGCGACGATCGTGCCGGCCGCGAGCGCGTTGACCATGAACGGATAGACGAACAGCTCGCGGACATCCGTGATCAGATCGGGGGACAACGAGGGGTTCATCTCAATGCTCGTGGCGGTCGCCGTGGTAATGCGGCGCCTCCGGTTGCCCGACCACTACGAGCCGGCCGTCGGCGGTTCGCAGCACCTCGATCGGGACCCCGTACAGCGCGCTCAGCTTGGGCGCCGCGATCACCTCCTCGACCGAGCCGACGAGCGCGCGGCCGCCCGCCAGATATGCGACTCGGTCCAGGTAGGGCGCCAGCGGGTTGATGTCATGGGCGACCAGCAGCACGGCTACGTTCTCGGCGCTGGCGATCCGCCGGACGAGCGCTGCGACCGCAGCCTGGTTGGGGAGGTCGAGGCTGTCCAGAGGCTCATCGAGGATCAGCAGCTGCGGACGGCGGACGAGTGCAGCGGCGATCAACAGGCGCTGCTGCTCGCCGCCCGACAGTTCGCCGATCGGCTGGCCGGCGTATTGCTCGGCACCGACGAGCTCGACCACCTCCTGCACCCGTGTCCGCTCGGCGCGCCGGCGGGCGCGGGCCCCCGGGGTCACCGCGACCGGGACGCCCCAGCGCGCGCCGTCGAGGCCGAGCTGGACGAGGTCGGTGCCGCGGATCCGCGTCGAGCGGTCAAAGCTGTGGCGCTGGGGCAGGTAGCCGATCTGCGCGCGGGCCTGCCGGGGCGGGGATCCGAGCACGCGGATCTGGCCGGCTGCGAGCGGGTGCAGGCCGAGGATCGCCTTCATCAGCGTCGACTTGCCGGCGCCGTTGGGTCCGAGCACGGCGACGAACTCGCCGCGGCCGATCGTGAGCGAGACATCGGACAGGATCGGCCGTCCCCCGACGCGGATCTCGGCGTGATCGAGCTCGACGGCGATCGTCGCCGCCGGGTCGGACATCACGGCCGCGCCGGTCATCGGCCGGTCGCCTGGGCGAGCGCCCGATCGATCTCGGTCAGCTGGCGCACCTGCCACTTCTGGAAGCTGGCGTTTTGAGGCGAGAGGGTCTCGGTGACGGTCGCGATCGGGATCCCGGCGGCCCGGGCGAGCCCGTTGAGCCGCTGGATCTCGGGCGTTACGTTTTGGGAGTTGTAGATCCAGACCTTGATCGCGTGGCTGGTGATCTGGCGCTCCGTCGTTGCGGTGTCCTGGGCGGTCACCTCGGCGCCCTCACTGATCGCGCGCATGAAGCTCGGCGGCGTGATCAGATGCAGCCCGAGGGCCGGTGCCTGGAGCGCGAAGATGCTCTCCGAGGCGCCGACCGGCGTGCCGCCGTAGCGGCGGGCGATGGTCGCGATCAGGGCGTGGTAGCGGGCCAGGGCGCCCGAGTCGAACGCCTTCAGCCGGCGCGCGAAGTACTGGGCGTGGTGTGGGTCGAGGTGCGCCAGTGCGACCGCGATCGCGTCGGCGACCCGCTCGACGTCCTCGGGGTCGTACCAGCGGTGGGGGTTGTCCCCGGTCGAGAGGTGAATCAGCGAACCGACGTCGAGCACGGTCCGGCCGTCGACCGGGTTGGCGGACAGCAGCTGCGATGCCCACGGGTCGTAGCCGATGCCGTTGACGATCGCCAGCTGGGCGGTCGCCATCGTGCGAGCGTCGGCGGCGGTGGGCTCGTAGGAGTGGGGGTCCTGGGCGGGGTTGGTGATGATGCTGGCGGTTGTGGCCTTGGTGCCACCGAGCTGGGCGGCGATGCTGCCCCAGAAGTTCTCCGCCGCGACGACGCGGACGCCGGGCTCGGTCGCGGAGGCGGGCAGCTCTCCGCAGCCCGCCGCGCAGAGGGCGGCTGCCGCCAGCAGCGCCGCGCAAGAGATCCGAAACACCGCCCCAACTCTACCTCAAATGAGAATGATTCTTATTCTGATTCTCAGAATGGATGGTAACGTTGGGCGGGTGATCGAGTGGATCGACTACGCGCACGCGACGCTGATGGTGGCGGGGCTCAAGCGGGGCGCGGCGCGTGAGCGGATCATCGAGATCCTGTCCGAGCACTCGTGCGCGCTGAGCGCGATCGAGATCGAGGATGCGCTGCGGCGGCGCGGACAGCCCACCGCGCGGGCGAGCATCTACCGGGTCCTGGACCTGCTGGTCGAGCACGGCCTCGCCGAGCGGGTGGCCGTCGGCGAGGGGCAGGCGCGGTTTGAGCGGGTCGATCCCAGCGGACATCACCACCATCACCTGGTCTGCGACCGCTGCGGCGAGCTGATCGCGTTCGCCGACCCGGGGCTCGAGCGGGCGATCAACCGGCTGTCTGACCGGCTCGGAGTGCGGGTCGAGAGTCACGAGGTCACGCTCCGCGGCGCCTGCGGGCGCTGCGACTAGACGCGCCGGCGTCCACCCCTACCAGGCGTCGACGTTGGGGCGCCGCTTACCGGGCCGCTCCCACCACCGCGGCACCGGATCGTCGAGCAGCGTCCGGATCCAGCGGCGGCTGTCGGCCGGGTCAATCACGTCGTCGATCTCGAAATACGAGGCCATCCCGACCCCGCGGCCGCGCTCGTAGGCGGCGGCCACGGTCGCCTCGTAGATCCGTTCGCGCTCGACCGGATCGTCGATCGCCTCGAGCTCGCGGCGCATGCCGAGCTTGACGGCGCCCTCGAGTCCCATCGCGCCGAACTCCGAGCTCGGCCAGCCGACCGTGAACAGCGGCGCCTTGAAGCCGCCGCCGGCCATCGCCTGGGCGCCGAGGCCGTAGCCCTTGCGCAGAACGATCGTTCCGGTCGGCACCTCGAGGTTGGCGCCGGTCACGAACATGCGCGAGAAGTGACGCACGGTCGCGGTGCGCTCGGCCTCGGGCCCGACCATGAAGCCGGGCGTGTCGCACAGAAACAGCAGCGGCAGCCCGAACGCGTCACAGAGCGCCATGAACCTCGCCGCCTTGTCGGCGCCGTCGGCGTCGATCGCGCCGCCGAGGTGTGACGGGTCGTTGGCGATCACGCCCAGCGGCCGGCCGTCGATCCGCGCCAGCGCGGTCACGATCCCGGGTCCGAAGCCGCGGCGCAGCTCGAGCGTCTCGTCGAACAGCTCTTCGATCACCGTCCTGATCTCGTAGACGCGCTTGCGGTTGGCGGGGATCAGGTCCCGCAGCCGGGCAGGATCGCCGCCGGGCCCCGACGGCCCGGCCACCGGGTCCCGCGCGAAGTAACCGAGGTACCGCCGAGCGGCCGCCACCGCCTCGGCGTCGTCGGCGACCCGCAGGTCCACGACCCCGTTGCCGTACTGAACGTCGATCGGGCCAACCTCGGCAGGCTCGAACATGCCCAGGCCGCCGCCCTCGATCATCGCCGGACCACCCATGCCGATGCTCGAGTCCTCGGTCGCGATCACGACATCGCAGCAGCCGAGCAGCGCCGCGTTGCCGGCGAAGCAGTACCCGGTCGCGATCCCCACCAGCGGCACCAGCCCACTGAGCCTGGCGAACAGGTGAAAGGCACGGCAGTCCAGGCCGGCCACGATCGGCATGTCGACATCGCCCGGCCGCCCGCCGCCGCCCTCGGCGAACAGCACCACCGGCAGCCGCCGCCGCTGCGCGAGCTCGAACAGCCGGTCCTTCTTGGCGTGGTTGCGCATCCCCTGGGTCCCGGCGAGGACCGTGTAGTCGTAGGACATCGCGACGCACGGATCGCCCGCGATCGCGCCCACGCCGCCGACCAGGCCATCGGCCGGCGTTCGCTCGATCAGCTCCTGGCGCGACCGTCGGCCCTCCTGGGCGGCGAACATCAGCGGGCCGTACTCGACGAACGAGTCGGGATCGAGCAGCTCGGCGAGGTTCTCGCGAGCGGTCCGGTGGCCGCGGGCGCGGCGCTGGGCGACGGCCTCGGGGCGCGCAGCGTCGAGTCCGATCGCGTGGCGCTCGCGCACCTCGGCCAGCGCATCGCGGTGCTCGATCGCCCGCTCGGTCGCCTCGGCGGGGGCGCCTCGGGCATCGCCCAACACGGCCAGCAGCTGACCCTCGCTGACCGTGTCGCCGACCTCGACCTCGACGCTCTGCAGCGTCGCGGCCCGATCGGCAACCAGCTCGTGCTCCATCTTCATCGCCTCGAGCACGATCACCGGTACCCCGGCGCCGATCGTGTCGTCGATCGCATGCGGCACCGAGACGACGGTTCCGGCGAACGGCGCCAGCAGGTTCATCGGCTGAGTCTATTGTTGGGGTGTGGAGCAGGAGTCGCCCAAGCTGCTGTGGCAGCCGTCGCCCGAGCGGGTCGAGCGCTCGACGCTGGCCCACTATCAGGCATGGCTGCAGGCCGAGCGCGGGCTGCAGTTCGCTGACTACAACGAGCTGTGGCAGTGGTCGGTCGGCGAGCTCGAGACGTTCTGGGAGACGATCATCGAGTTCTTCGGGGTCCACTTCGAGCAGCCCGCCGACCGCGTTCTCTCAAGCCTCGAGATGCCCGGAGCCAGGTGGTTTCCCGGGTCGCGGATCTCGTTCGCCGAGCACATCTTCGCCGGCAAGCGCGACGGCGACGTCGCGATCCGCCACGCGTCGGAGCTGCGGCCGCTGGACTCCTGGACCTGGGGCAGCTGCGCCGCGAGACGGCGCGGATCGCGGCCGGCCTGCGGGCGCTTGGCGTCACCGAGGGCGATCGCGTGGCCGCCTACATGCCCAACATCCCCGAGACGGTCGCGGCGTTCCTGGCGTGCGCGTCGATCGGGGCGGTGTGGTCTTCGGCGGCGCCGGAGTTCGGCGCCCGGAGCGTGATCGACCGCTTCTCGCAGATCGAGCCCAAGGTGCTGCTCGCGATCGACGGTTACCGCTACGGCGGCAAGGACTTCGACCGGACCGGCAACGTCGAGGCGATCGCGGCCGAGATCCCGTCGATTGAACGCGTGGCCCGGTTCGGGTACCTGGACGCCGGCGGCTGGGACGGGGACTTTCTCGGCGACGCGGAATCCGAGCTGACCTTCGAGGCGCTGCCGTTCGACCACCCGTTGTGGGTCCTCTACAGCTCGGGCACCACCGGCCTGCCGAAGCCGATCGTGCACGGCCAGGGCGGGATCTTGATCGAGCAGGTCAAGAAGATGAACCTGCATCTCGACGCCCAGGCGGGCGATCGGGTGTTCTGGTTCTCGACCACCGGCTGGATGATGTGGAACTTCCTCGTCGGGGTGCTGGTCAGCGACGCCTCGATCGTGCTGTTCGACGGCAATCCCGGCCATCCGTCGCTGGACACGCTGTGGGATCTCGCCGCCGAGGCCGGGATCACGACGTTCGGCACCAGCGCCGCGTTCATCGCATCGTGCATGAAGGCCGGCGTCGAACCGGCCCAGGGGCGCGATCTGAGCGCCCTGAACGCGGTCGGCTCGACCGGCTCACCGCTGTCGCCCGAGGGCTTTCAGTGGGTCTATGACCAGCTCGGCGCCGACACGTGGCTGTTCTCGACCTCGGGCGGGACCGACATGTGCACGGCGTTCGTCGGCGGGGTGCCGACGCTCCCGGTCTACCTCGGCGAGATCCAGGGCCGTTCGCTCGGCGCCAGCGTCGAGGCGTGGGATCCGGACGGGAGGGCGCTGGTCGACGAGGTCGGCGAACTCGTGATCACCAAGCCGATGCCGTCGATGCCGATCTTCCTCTGGGGTGACCGCGACGGCGAGCGCCTGCGCGAGTCCTACTTCTCGATGTACCCCGGGATCTGGCGCCACGGCGACTGGATCAAGATCACCGCACGTGGGACGGCGATCATCTACGGCCGCTCGGACTCGACGATCAACCGCGGCGGCGTGCGAATGGGGACAGCCGAGATCTACCGCGCCGTGCTCGAGATCCCCGAGGTCGTTGACGCGCTTGTCATCGACCTCCCTCGTGAGGGCACCGACGGCTGGATGCCGCTGTTCGTCGTGCTCCGAGACGGGGTCGTGCTCGACGACGAGCTCGCAAACACGATCCGCCGCCGGATCCGCGAGGACTGCTCGCCGCGCCACGTCCCGAACGAGATCCGCGCGATCAGCGCGGTGCCCCGCACGCTGTCGGGAAAGGTGCTCGAGGTCCCGGTCAAGCGGATCCTGACCGGCACGCCCGCGGAGCAGGCCGCGAGCCGCGAGTCGCTCGCGAACCCCGAGGCGCTGGACTATTTCGTCGCGCTCGCCAAGGAAGAGCCCGCGTAGCGGTTCGCACGACGTTTGACCATCCCGCAGGTGGGAAGCGTCCAGTACGAACCCCTCTTACGGACTTCTTCCCGAACTCTGAAAGGGTCCTCACTGACCGGTGCTCTACTGATCTTCGAGCTAACGTCTTTTTTCAGGAGATGAAGAACAAATTATGAGCAGCTTTAGCCGATGGGTACCTGTCATCGGCGGCGCAGTGGCAGGAGGCGCGATCGCGCTGGTGATCGCCAGCGGCACTTCGTCGACGCACTCCGTGACGACCACGACCGTCGTGCGGCCCAGCCAGGCGGCCCTGCCCGCGTCGTTCAGCAGCGGCGGCGGCGAGACCGTGAACCAGATCTATCGCTCGGCCAGCCCTGGCGTGGTCGACATCATCGTGACCTCACAGAGCCAGAGTCCGAGCTTCGGGTTCTTCGGTGGCGGTGGTAGCGGCAACCAGACCACCCAGGGTGAGGGCGCCGGCGTCGTCTACAACCGCAGCGGCGACATCCTGACCGACGAGCACGTCGTCTCAGGGCGCGACCTCGGTCCGCGTCAACTTCCAGAACGGCAAGAGTTATTCCGCCAAGGTCGTCGGCACCGACCCGTCGACCGACGTCGGGGTGATCCATGTCAACGCGCCCGCCTCGGAGCTGCATCCGATCCCGTTCGCGAACTCGTCTGAGGCCCAGGTCGGGGACCCGGTCGTCGCGATCGGCAGCCCGTTCAGTCTTCCCGAGACGACCACGACCGGGATCGTCAGCCAGACCGGCCGGAGCATCACCGCTCCCAACAACTACACGATCCCGAACGCGATTCAGACCGACGCGGCGATCAACCCGGGCAACTCGGGCGGCCCGCTGCTCGACGCCAACGGCCACGTGCTGGGTCTCAACGATCAGATCGAGACCAACAACACGACCGCCGGCGGCGAGGGCTCGAGCTCTGGAGTCGGGTTCGCGATCCCATCGAACACGGTGGTCCAGATCGCCAACGAGATCAAGGCAGGCAAGATCGTCAGGCACCCCTACGTCGGCGTCGTCCTGTCGGGCGCGTCCGCCAACGGGGCCGAGGTCGCCAAGGTCCAGAGTGGTGGCCCGGGCGCGCAGGCCGGGCTCAAGGTCAACGACGTGATCACTGCGATCGATGGCAAGGCGGTCAATTCGACTGACCAGTTCATCGCGATGATCGACAACTTCCAGCCCGGTCAGACGGTGACGATGACGGTCCATCGCGATGGCAAGTCGGTCAGCATCAAGGTCAAGCTCGGCACCCGGCCGGCGTCCAGCCCGCAGGGCGGCTAACCAACAACGCCCAGTTCTCAAACGCTCGCGGCCTGCGCCAACCGACGGCGCCGGGCCGCGAGCGTCGTCGTTAGGAGAGCGAGCGCGATCGCCGTGATCAGCACCGGTCCGAGCGCGCCGGAGCCGAACGCGGTCGTCAACGCGTAGGCGACCGCGCCGAACAGTCCGGCCGCCGGCAGCGTCACGATCCAGGCGGAAGCGATCGAACCGGCGACGCCCCAGCGGACGGCCGACACGCGCTTGGCCGCGCCGGCGCCGATCACGGCTCCGGAGATCACATGGGTCGACGAGAGCGGATAGCCGAAGTGCGATGAGATCAGGATCACGACCGCTCCCGCACCCTGGGCGGCCAGACCCTGAGCGCTGTCCATCTTGATGATCCGGGTTCCGACCGTGCGGATGATCCGCCAGCCGCCGGCGTAGGTCCCGAGCGAGATCGCCGACGCCGAGCAGACGACCACCCAGGCCGGCACGGTGGCGTTGTTGGCGCTCAGCGACCCGTGCGCGACCAGCGCCAGGGTGATCACGCCCATCGTCTTCTGCGCGTCATTGGTGCCGTGCGCGAGCGACAGCAGCGAGGTCGTGAAGAACTGGCCGACCCGGAATCCCCGTGTCACCGGTCCCGGGCGGCGGCGGCCGAACAGGATGTAGATCACGACGATCGCCACCCCGGCCGCGGCAAACGCGGCGACCGGCGCGATGATCGCGGGGATCACGACCTTGGTGACGACGGCGCTCCACTTGACGCCGGCGCCCCCGACGGCCGCCAACATCGCCCCGATGATGCCGCCGATCAGGGCATGCGACGAGCTCGACGGCAGGCCGGACGCCCACGTGACCAGGTTCCAGCTGATCGCACCGAGCAGACCGGCGAACATCATCGTCTCGGTCACCTGATTGGCGTCGATGATCCCGGTCGCGATCGTGGCCGCGACCTTGAGCGAGATGAACGCGCCGACGAAGTTCAGCAGCGATGCGAGCGCGATCGCCGTGCGGGGCGCGAGCGCACGGGTCGAGATCGCGGACGCGACCACGTTGGCGGTGTCGTGGAAACCGTTGGTGAAGTCGAACGCCAGCGCGGCGACGATCACGATCACGAGCAGTAGGTCGCTATGCACCCGTCGCGCCCTACAGGTCGTCACCGATCGCTGTGCCGGCGGCCTGCGGCGCCCCTGACAACTTCACAACCTCAGCCGGCGAAGCTCGCGGCCCAGGTCAGCGTGCGCTCCATCAGCTCGCGGTGGACGCTGCGGGTGGCGCCCTCGCGGCGCGTCCAGGCGCCGTCATCGTGGAGCGTCCACGCGAAGGTGTTGTCGGCGAGGCAGCGCTGGATCGTGTCCTCGAGCTCGGCCTGCAGCTCGGGTCGCTCGACCGGCGTCAGCAGCTCGACGCGCTTATCGAGGTTGCGGGGCATCATGTCGGCCGAGCCGAGGTAATAGACGTGCTCGTCGCCGCGGTGGAAGGCGTAGATCCGCGAGTGTTCGAGGAACCGCCCGACGATCGAGATGACGTTGATCGTCTCGCTGATCCCCGGCACTCCGGGCACCAGGCAGCAGATCCCGCGCACGTTGAGATCGATCGGGACGCCGGCCTGCGAGGCCTTGTAGAGCGCCTCGATCACCTGCTGATCGACGAGCGAGTTCATCTTCATCTGGATCCGGCTCGGCTCGCCGGCGCGGTGCGCGGCGACCGTCTTCTCGATCTCGACGATCAGCGGCTTGCGCAGCCAGGTCGGCGCGACCAGCACCTTGGACTCGGGCTCCGGATGGCCGTAGCCGGTCAGCGTGTTGAACAGGTCAGCGACCTCCTGGCCGATCTCGGGGTCGGTGGTGAACAGGCCGAAGTCCTCGTACAGCCGCGCGGTCTTGGCGTGGAAGTTGCCGGTCCCGATCATCACGTAGTGACGGACGCCGGGGCGTTCGCGGCGGACGATCAGGATCACCTTGGCGTGGGTCTTCAGCCCCGGGATCCCGTGGACGACGTGGGCGCCCACCTCCTCCAGCGCTCTTGACCAGTGGATGTTCTGGCGCTCGTCGAAGCGGGCCTTGAGCTCGACCAGGCAGACGGCCTGCTTGCCCTTCTCGGCGGCCTCGATCAGGGACGGGACCAGTGCCGAGTCATCGGACGTGCGGTACACGGTCATCTTGATCGCGAGCACGTTGGGGTCGTCGACCGCCTGCTTGACGAGCCGCTCGACGCTGGCCGAGAACGACTCGTACGGGTAGTGCACGAGGACGTCTCCGGCGCGCATCGCGCGGAACATGTCGGGCTGGTCGGCCTCGCCGTTGGCGGTCGCCGAGAGCCCGGCGTTGGTGACCGGCGTCCAGGCCGGGAGGCGAAGCTCCGAGTGGCCCTCGATGCCTGCGATCTGCCACAGGTCGGACATGTCCAGCAGGCCCTCGACGTCGTAGACCTGGATCTCGTCGACGCCGAGCCATTCGACCAGCCGGACGCGGAGCGCCGGATCCATTCCGGCCCCGACCTCGAGCCGGACGACCTCGCCGAATCGCCGGCGGCGCAGCTCGTCCTCGACCGCCTGCAGGAGGTCGTCGGCCTCGTCGGAGATCTCGAAGTCGGCGTCACGGGTGACGCGGAACAGGTCGTGGCTGATGATGTCCATCCCCGGGAAGAGCGAGTCCAGGTGCTGGGCGATGATGTCCTCGAGCGGGATGAACGTGTCCTTGCTGATCTCAACGAACCGCGGCAGGACCTCCTTGGGCACCTTGACGCGGGCGAACGCCTCGTGGTCCTGATCAGGGTCGTGGAGACGGACGATCAGGCTCAGAGACAAATTGGAGATGTACGGGAAGGGCCGGCCCGGACCGACGGCGAGCGGGGTCAGGACCGGGAAGATCTGCTCGCGGAAGTGGCGCTCGATCACGCTCGCGGGGGCGCCCGACTCCTCGCAGGTCGTGATCCTGATCCCGTGGTTGGCCAGCTCGGGACGGATCGCCTCTGACCACACGTGCGAATGGCGGCGATCGAGCTGGCGCACGCCGCCGGAGATCCGCTCGAGCACCTCCATCGGCGCCAGGCCGTCCGGGCCGCGCGCGTCGATCCTGGCGTCGACCTGGTCATGGACGCCCGCGACGCGGATCATGAAATAGTCGTCGAGGTTGTCGACGAAGATCGCCAGGAACTTGGTCCGTTCGAGGACCGGCAGGGTCTCATCCTCGGCGATCTGCAGGACGCGGTCATTGAACTCCAGCCACGACAGCTCGCGGTTGATGTACAGCGAGCTGTCGCGCAGGTCCAGCGAGGAGCCGTTCACCACCGCGGAGCCGGCACCCGAGCCCAGTCCGGTCTGATCGCCGTCCAGCCCGCTTGCGTCGAACGTCGCTTCGGTCTCGTCGCTCATCCAACTCTCTCCCCGGCGGCGATCGCCGCCAACTCGTTCGGCCTCAGCAATGCGATCAGCTCGCCCTTGTTGATCGCCGCCAGACCACCCTTGCGCATCCTCGCCTGTGCACCCGTCAGGTCGTGCAGCGTCAGAGTGAATGACGGGTCGTGGCCAACGAGGAGCACCTCGCCGAGCCCCGCGACCAGATCGTCGACGTCAAACGGCTCGCCCGCCAGCCGCCGTTCGAGCGTCATCTCGACGCCGAGCGGGGCGCACGCGAGCTGCGCAGTCTGCACCGCGCGGAGCTTGGGGCTCGACAGACAGGCGTCGATCGTCACGCCCAACCGCTCGAGCGCCCGGCCCGCGTCCTGAGCCTGGCGCTCACCACGCTCGGTGAGCGGACGTTCGTCATCTGGAAAGCCGTCGACGGCTTCGGCATGCCGCAGCAGCCAGAGCATCACTTCACTCTACGCCGGATCGGCGGTGTCGGCGCCGCGGTGTGAGGAATTGGCGCCCGCCGCCAGACGGCCCCGCGACCTGCGCCTGCGACCAGGTCCGACGACCAGGCCGCGACCGGATCCGTCAGCCGATCAGCAGCCGCCGGTCAAAGACGCGCTCGAACGCCTCGCCGTCGCCATAGCGCTCGACGCTCCAGCGCGGCAGCGTCAGATCCCCAGCCGCCTCGAGATGGAGATCGACCCCGTGGCCGTTGGCCCGGAGGCGCGCCTCCGAGACCGACTGGTCGCGGCCGCGTTCGAGGTGCTCGGCGAGCCGCAGGATCACAGCGCAGCGGTCGAGCAGGCGGTCGTCCCCGGGTCGTGTGAGCGGCTCGATCTCGCCGAGCTTGGGCACGCCCTTGCGGTGGTAACGGCTGATCTGCGCGATCAGGGCGCGCTCGCGCGGGTCAAAGCCGTACAACTCGGCACTCTCGATCAGGTAGCGCGAGTGCTTGTGATGGTCGTCGTAGGAGATCGTCATCCCGACGTCATGGAGCATCGACGCGGCCCACAGCAGCTCGCGCTCGCCGGGCTTGGGCTCGAACAGGCCGCCGCTGACGAGCGAGTCGAACATCTGCAGCGACAGCAACGCGACATGCTCGACGTGCTCGATGTCGGATTCGTACTGGATCGCGAGGTTGCGGACCGCAGCCTCACGGACATCGTCGAACATCGGCTCTGACTCGTCGAGCAGCGTTCGGGCGAGGAACACTCCCTCGCGCAGGCCCGCCTCGGTCGCCTCGATGCCATCGAATCGACCGAGCTCGAGCACGGTATCGAGGACCACCGTCGCCGCGAGGATGATGTCGCCGCGCCCCGGCTTGATGCCGGCGATCGCTCCCCGCTGGTCATGTGGCATCGCGGTCAGCGCGCTCAGCAGCGAGCGCAGAACGTCGCGCTTGATCACGAAGCCCTGGACGCCAAGATCGATCGGCTCATCGATCGAGAGCGCGGCCGCGGCGAGGTTGCGCACCGCACCGCCGATCCCGACCAGCCGCGGTCCGGACGTTGACAGCCACGACACGGTCGAGAGCTGCTCGCGCACATGCGCGCGCAGCCGGGCGAGCTCCTTCTTCTTGGCCGGACCCGAGCCGGGCAGGAACTGCTCGGTCATCCGCACCGCGCCGAGCGGGAACGAGGCGGATTCTCCCTCGAGGCGGTTGCGGACCTCGGTCAGCTGCAGGCTGCCGCCGCCGATGTCGAGCACGACGCCGTCGCGCAGGGTGGTCGTGTTGATCGCCGCCACATAGCCGTAGTGGGCCTCATCGCGGGCCGACAGGGTCTCGATCTTCAGCCCGGTCGCGCGCTCGGCACGCTCCAGGAACTCGGCCCCGTTGGCGGCGTCGCGGATCGCGCTGGTCGCGACTGCATGGACGTCGGGCGGACCAAGCCCGTTGGCGCGGCAGAAGCGCTCAAACACCCCCAGCGTCTCGAGCCCACGCTCGATCCCGTCCTCGCTCAGGCGGCCCGAGGCGCTGAGTCCGGCGCCGATCCTGACCGTCTCATACAGCTCGTCGGTGCGCTTCCACCATGCTCCGAGGGAGTACGTGAAGACGACCAGCCGCCAGGAGTTGGACCCGAGGTCGATCACCGCCACCTGATCGCTGCTGCCAGGCTGCTGGCCGGCGGCACGCGTGGTTCGCCAGCTCATCGCCCCGGTCAGTTCTGATGCGCGGCGTGGCCCACCGCGCGGGTCGATCCCCGACTCACAGGTGCATGATGCGCTCGGGGGCGGACGGTCCCAGACCGCGGCCGCCGGCGGCGATCGTCGCTACGTGGAGGCCGGCTCCTCGCGTAGCGCGCGGATCGCGGTGAGGATCACCAGCAGCGTCATGATCACGGCGCTCGAGACGCACCACTGGCAGATCGCCTTGATCGTGAACAACTCGCGGTAGGTCAGATACATGCTGAACAAGAAGCCGATCAGCGCGATCGCAAAGCCGATGATCCGTCCGAGCTCGCTGCGGATCGCGAGCGAGCCGAGGATGCCGATGTAGCCGAGCAGGCCGAGGACCGCGACCGGGACTCCGTCGAGCTTGGAGTACTGCGAGTGCTGCACCGTCTCGCATTGGCTGCCGAGCGAGCAGAGGACCTTCACGTGCTGATAGTGGGTATATGTCAGGTAGCCGGCGACTCCGATTCCGATCACCGTGAGCACGAGGATCGCGATCATCAGCTTGCGGTCGGTCGAGACGCCGGCGCGTCGCTTCTGCTCGGCGGTGACCGTCGTCATGAGACCTGGCTGATTGACTGCTGGAGGTCGGAGTAGCTCGGCACCGCCTGGGAGGCCACCGCGTGGCCCTTGGGGCCGGTGAAGATGAGCGTCGGTGTTCCGCTCACGTGCGCGGCATTGCCCGCCGCGACATCGGCGGCAACCTGCGAGCTGAGCGCGGCGTCATTGCGCGCGGACTCCCACGTGGAGAGGTTCAGGCCCGGGATCTCCTTTGCGAGGCTCTGCAGGTAGCTCTCGGTCACGTAGCCCGAGCCCTCGGCGCCCTGGCGCCGATAGAAGGTCTCGGCGTAGTTCCAGAACTTCTTCTGCTGTCCGGCTGCCAGCGCTGCGACCTGCTGGTCCTTGAACACTGACGGGTCCTGGGTCGCGGTCTGGAACGCCTTGTAGTCGATCTTGACCTTGCCCTGGCGGACCTCGTTCTTGATCAGGTCGGGAAGGCCGCCCTGCAGGGTGAAGAGCTTGCACACCGGGCATTCGAGGTCGCCGTAATAGGTCATCGTGACCGGGGCGTTGGGGTTGCCAAGCGTCGCGCCGTTCTGCGGAATGCCGCTGAGTAGGGCGTCGACCTGGTTGGTGATCGTCGGGCTGGCCTTGGTACTTCCCGATGAGCCGCCGCCGCTCGAGATCGCGATCAGGACGGCCGCGATCGCGACCGCTCCGAGCACGACGCCGCCGATCATCCGCAGGCGCCGGTCACGCCGCGCCCGCTCGGCGCGGGCCTGCTCTTCGGCGACGCGGCGTGCGCGAGCTTCTTCTTTTTGCTTGGTCCGCGAGGCCATGGTCAGATCTTGGAGGAGCCGGTCACGCCAGGACGCCTCGTACAAGCAGGATAGCGATGACGAGCGCGACGATCCCCGCTCCCAGCGCCACCCCTGAGGCGAGCAACCGCAGCGCGATCGAACGGTGCAATCGGGGGCGTTGACTCATCCGTCGGCCTGGTCGACGATCAGCGCGGTGAATGGTGGCGCCCCCCGCGGGGCGATCTGGAACGTCAGGCCCCACTTGCCGACCATGATCAGCGCCGGCGCGGCACGCGAGTAGACCCCGGGCCGGATCTCCTTGAGTGCGTACTCCTGCTGGGGCATCTGCATCTCGAGGTGGTTGAAGAGCAGGGTCACGGTCGCGCCGCGCACCGGTACGCCGCCCTTCGTGATTCGCAGCGCGAATGAGTCGGGGGCGGCCGCCTTGTTGGGCGTCACCAGCACCTGGAGCTTGTATCCGGCGCGGTTGACGGTCGCGGCGACCCGCCCCGGTCCAACTTGAGCCAAGGCCGAGTTCTGGAGCGCAAACGCGGGCGGCGGCGGCGCGACGCTCGACAGGACCGCGGCCGTGAACACGGCGCCGGTGACGATGATCGCCTCGGCGCTGATCAGCGTGCGTAGCAGCCGAGCGGCAGGCACGCCGAGCTCGGGGCGCGTGCGGGCCGCGACCAGCCTGGGCTTGCTCCGAAGCAGGTTTCCGGAGGCGATCGCGACGGCGATCGCCAGCAGGCCGATCTTGACCAGGATCGCGACGCCGTAGCTTGTCTCCCAGAGTGCGTTGACGGCCGGCATGTGGATGATCGTCGCTCCGGTTCCCGTGCCGAGCAGGACCAGCACCGAGCCGAGCGCCACGGCCGAGAAGCGCGGGACGACGACACTCAGGACCGGGACCCGGCGCCGGTCGCCGACCGCGAACCACAGGACTAGCAGCCCGACCAGGCCACCGAGCCAGATCGAGCCCGAGATCAGATGAAAGCCGTCGAATGGGACCGCCAGGCCGCGCGGCGACGTCTGCCCTGCGTGACCGACGGTACCGGGCACGAACAGGACCGCGACGGCGGCCAGCGTGGCGCCCGCACCGGCGGCGAGCTCGGCCACCGAGCGCCTCGAACGATCCGGGCGGTCAAGCCACAGCGCGATCCAACTCGCGATGCAGAACAGCGCGAAGCAGAGCTCCATCTTCAGGTAACCGCGACCGAAGGCGGTCACCCGGTAGAGCGGCACGAGCGCTCCCAGGTCGAACACCGAGCGAAGCGAGTCGTTGGCGATCGCGAAGTCGAGGTAGACCGGGATCGCGATCAGCCCGATCACCGAAGCGGTGACGAACGCGATGTCGAGCGACCGCAGGCCCGTGCCAGGGGCGCGCCGCACCGCGACGCGGGCGATCACGAGCCGCAGCGCGAGCAGCCCGATCGCGACCATCACGCTGAGGAACATCACCCACCGTGCGATCAGCAGTTGCGGGGTGACGGCGGTGGCCGAGATCGATGGGATCCGGAACTGGGGCGCCGGTCCCGGGTTGGGTCCGACCGCGTAGGTGAACGCGCCCTGGACCGGATGGCCGTCGACCGAGATCGCCCGCCAGTAGGTGAGATACCACCCTTCGGGGAGCCCGTGGCGGACGGGGACGATCAGCGTGTCGGGGTTCGACGGCGAGCGCGAGACCGCGGCGGTGGTCTCCTCGGTGCCGTTGACGTTGCTGACCGAGATGATCGCGAAGCGTGGCTCGACGGCCTCGTCGAACGTTAGCGAGACGGACTTCGGCGGCGAGTTGAGCACGCCGCTGGCGACCGGCGAGGTGCTGATCAGGTAGGCGTGGGCCGACGCAGCGCCGGGTGCCGCAAGCGCGAACACGACCGCCAGCGACCCCGCCAGCGCCAGGAGCCCGATCCGGGTCCGCGCGGTCACGCCAGCGGGCGTCCCCCGTCCCCGCGTCCGACGAGCGCGAGGATGCCGGCGGCGAGCGCCAGGGCCGCCAGCACAATCGCGACAATCGAGAGCACCGACACGCCCCCGCCCCCGCCGCCCCCGTCGAGCGAGCTGACCGCCTCGATCGTCGGCGCCGGTGCGGGTGAGGACTCCGAGCCGTTCCAGGTCACGATCGAGCCGTCGGAGTAGGTCTGCTGGACCTGAAAGGTATAGGTGCCGGGCGAGGCGGGCTGGCCGAGGAACTGAAACAGCGAGTCCTCGCCACTCGGCACGTCGCCGCCGGTCCAGGTGACCCTCTGGACGACCGCGTTGTCACCGGCCCCGGTCTGCTGGAGCACCCGGTGCCAGCCGGGATTGGGGACGAACGAGTCGATCGAGAAGTTCTTCGGCACGGTGAGGACGATCTTGTTGGTCGTCGCGCCGCCCTTCTCGGTCGGCACCGCGAGGCTGTAGAGCTGCAGCTCGCCGGCCAGCGAGACCGCCGGGCTGACGCGTGCGTGTGCAGACGCTGAGGCGGCGAACAGGCCGCCGGCGGCGACCACGGCGGTCAGCGCCCCGGCGAGCCGCCTGATCACGACGCCACCTTGAGCGTGAACGGCGCGGTGACGATGTGACCGTGGAGCTTCATCTGCAGAAACAGCCGCCATGTACCGGCGACCGGGAGCAGCACGCCGAGCGTGATCTTCCCCGGCGCAGTCGAGTGGCCGGTGATCCGGGTCGCGCCGAGGATGCTCGCGCAGTTCGGCGCGTTCGGCGCGCAGACGTGCGTGTGGAAGTAATCCAGCGATCCCTGGTGGAAGAAGATCGCGTGCGCCAGAGCGCCGAACCACGGCACGAACTTGACCGGGCGACCGTGGGGGTCGGTCACGTTGACGTGCACGAACATCGCCTGAATCGCGTGCAGCTTGGGCTTGCCCTGCATGTCGAAGTGGTAGCCGTCGATCGTCTGGTCCGCCTTGAACGGTGGCAGCGGCTGGGGGTGGTACGGGCCCGCGACGCGAATGTTGCGAAACAGCTGGAAGTTCGGCTGGCCGCCGGGGATGTCGGGATAGATGTCGACCAGGACCCGGTAGGGACCCGGGGCGGGGAAGGTGACCGTCTGGTGCAGGACGCCGCTGGGCGGGATCGGCGGGTGGTCGTGGATGATGTATGCGAGGTCCTTGCGGACGATGATCAGGTGCACGCCGGTGTGGGGCCCGGCGCCGGTCTTGTAGGTGGTCAGCGTCTTGCCGCTCGGGAGCTTGACCGCGAACGTCATCCTCGTCGGGCGCCCGGGGACGATCTTCCCGGCCGGCGCGAAGTCCCCGAGCGTGAACACGCGCGCGGGTTGGACTGCCGGCGCGGTCACGCCGCCACCGGAACTCGACCCGCCGCAGCCCGCGACCGCCGCGGCGAGCGCCAGAGCGGCGATTGACATCAACGGGGCCCGCCGCAGCAGGCGCCGCCGGGTTGTCATTGCAGCGCTGCCTTCAGTGCCTGATTGAGCTCGGTCGTCCCGAACGCGCCCTCGAGCCGCGCCGCGATGATCCCCTTGCGGTTGATCGTGAACAGCCATGGTTCCGTCCGGAGGTGGAACGCGTGCAGCTGCGGGCGCAGCCCCTTCTCGGGCTGGTTGTCGACGTAGACCTCTTCGTGGATGAAGGTGATCTTGTTGCCGAACTGATGTTGAAGCTGGACGGCAACATCGGTGACGGGTCCGCAGACCCGCGAGATGCAGAACTGCGGCGTGGAGAACAGCAGCGCGATCGGGCGCTTGCCGAGCACCTTGTTGAACGAGACCGAGTGCATCTGCTCCGGTGGCTGGCGGGTCGTGAGCAGCGAGATGTTGCCTCCGACGGTCGCCGGCGTGTCGGTCGCGATATCCGGTGGGCGCTGTCCGACGTTGGGGATCGGAGAGGTCTTGGTGACCGCGATCTCGCCGGGCGCGCCGATCAGCCCCTTCTTGGTCCTGGTCAGCGACAGCACGGTGAACGTGCCGGTGCCCGGGATCGGCAGCTGAGAGGCGTAGATCGCCTTGATCCCGCCGGGGCCCGAGTTCTGCTTACTGCGGAACTGGGGTTGCACGCTCATCGGATCGGCCGGGGCGAGGAACGGGCCCTTGGCGGGCGAGCTCGGGGTCTTGGCGATGTAGACCGCGGTCGGCGCGTAGACGAACGCGCCCGAGTGGGTGGTCAGGCCGAAGGCAAGTCGTCTGGTCCCGGGGGTGAAGGTGCCGGTCGCCGCTCCGAGCTCAGCGGTCGACCTGACCTTCGATCCGAGCTGCTCCAGCGAGCGGCCGTTGACGGCCGGGAACTGACCCGGGGACGGGTGCTCGGCTGCGGGCAGCTCGTTGACGGCGGGCGGCAGGCCGACTGTCGAGGCCGTGGTGACCGACGAGGTTGAGGTCGCGGCGGTGGTGCTCGAGCTCGCCGCCGCCGGGGAGGAGGAGCTCGACGAGGACGAACCGCAGGCGCTGATCGCGAGCGCGACCAGCGGGGCGACGAGGCACGCGTAGGGAAGTCTGGAGTGGGGGGTCATGGGCTCTGCTCCGGTCCGAACTCGGGGCGCCTGCTCCGAGACGGGTCGTCGTTGTCTTCACCCCGGCCGGCGGAGTTTGCTCAGAAGGGACCGTGCCCACCTTCTCGAACCGACGGCGCGAGCGGCGAGGCGCGCATCCCCCCGGCGCAGAGGCTACCTGCACCGGCTCCGCGTTGAGCCGATGGTCGGATCGCCGCTACTTGCATGTAAAGATCCTGCTTGATGTGAAGATCCTGTGACCCGGGGCCGGTCTTGACGCTGGGTTGGATTACGTGTGCAATACAGTGCTCGCCATGTCGCCTGAGCGATCCGACGCGCTCGCGGATTCCAACACCGTCCCGCAGCGCGCAAACAACCGTCTCCGTCTGGCTGTCCTGGACCGCGACCCGGGGTTCATGAAGGTGCTCGCCAACCGCCTCGACGCGCTCGGCTGCGAGCACCGCGCGCTGACCGCGCCGGCGACCGCCGATGCGCTGGTAGCGATGCGGCTCAACGCGCTGATCGTCGACCTCGCGATCCTCGGGCCGTCCGGTTGGGAGTACCTCGAGCGCATCTGTGCGCGCCTACCCGGCATGGCCGTGATCGTCTGCACCGGCCCGTCCTCGGTCGCCCAGCGGGTCCGCGGCCTGCGGCTCGGCGCCGACGCATGGGTGACCAAGCCGTGCCACGCCGAGGAGCTGATCTGCGTTGTCGAGGCCGCCGTCAGGCGCCACCGCCGGACCGAGATGCCGGCGCTGGACGCCGCCAGCCGCTACGGCGAGATCACCGTCCGCCCGGACCTCTACCAGGCGTACGCGGGGGAGGCGAGCCTGGAGCTGACCGCGCGGGAGTTCGAGATCCTGCATCTGCTGACGGGCTCCGATCGGGTCCTGCGTCGCGAGGAGATCTACGAGCGGGTGTGGGGCTACGCGATGGCCCACGGCGACCGCTCGGTTGACGTGTTCGTCCGCAAGCTGCGCCAGAAGCTCCGCGCCGCCTCCCCGAGCTGGAGCTACATCCACACTCATTTCGGCGTCGGGTACCGATTCGCGCCCGAGCGCGAGGACGGGCGCGTCGACCACGAGCTGGATCTGGTCGCGACCGCGGCCGAGCCGGAGCTCGACCCGGCGCTGAGCAGCTAGCCCCGGCCGCCAACGGCAGCGGCGTAGCCCGCAGCGCACCCAGCACAAAAGTCACAACTCATTCACATCTTCGTCACGTTTCGATAACGCCCGCCGCGCCGCACACGAGCAGCATCTAGCGTCGGATGGCGCTGGCGTCCGACAGCCGTCGTGAGCTGCTCCGCTTGGGGCCGCTCGAGATCATGCCCGACGAGCACCTTGCTCGTGCGAACGGCCGCGCTCTGATGCTGTCGATCAGGGAGCTGCGGCTGCTCACCGAGCTCGCGCGGCGCGCCGACCGGATCATGTCCCGCGAGGACCTGTTCAGTCTCGTCTGGGGGCGCGAGATGCGGGCGGGGGACCGCTCGGTCGACGTCTACGTCCGCAAGCTGCGGGTCAAGCTCGAGGCGGCACTGCCGGACTGGTCCTTCATCCACACCCACTTCGGGTTCGGGTATCGGCTGGCGCCCGAGCAGAAACCAGTCGGCAATAACCGGTTCACAACTGGTTAACACGATCCGATCCGTCGCCGCCGACACTCTGGGCGACTTCCGATGATTAAGGAGACCGAAAGTGAGTAAGAGACGAATTGGCGCCGCAGCGGCCTGCGTGGCCGCGGCGCTGACGATCGCCGCCTGCGGCTCGAGCAGCAGCAGCTCGTCATCCGCCGCGGCCTCAGGAGGGGCGAGCTCGGGCGGCTCCGCGACGCTGAACGGCGCCGGCTCGACGCTCGCGGCCCCGATCTACCAGCAGTGGGGCTCCAACCTCAAGGGCCAGGGCCTGACGATCAACTACAACCCGGTCGGCTCGGGGACCGGCGTCACCGATCTGCAGACGGCCACGGTTGTGTTCGCCGGGAGCGACCCGGCGCTGACCCCGACCGATACCAAGGCGATGAAGGGCCCGGCGCTCCAGTACCCGGTCGCGTTCGGCGCAATCACCGTCTCGTACAACCTGCCCGGGATCAAGAGCGGCATCAAGCTCGACGGACCGACGCTCGCTGACATCTTCATGGGCAAGATCAAGACCTGGAACGACCCGGCGATCAAGAGCCTAAATCCGGGTCTGAACCTGCCGAGCACCGCGATCACGATTGTCCATCGATCAGACTCCTCCGGGACGACGGCTGGTTTCACGACCTTCCTGGCGGCCGTCAGTCCCGCCTGGAAGTCGTCGATCGGTTCTGGTGAGGACGTCAAGTGGCCGGTCGGGACCGGGGCCGCCAAGAACGCCGGCGTCGCGGCTGCGGTCAAGCAGACCACCGGTGCGGTCGGCTACGTCGAGCAGGCGTACGCGATCGAGAACGGCTTTACGTATGCGTCGATCAAGAACTCGGGCGGCCAGTACGTCCTGCCGACGATCGCGAACACGTCGGCGGCGGCGGATGGGATCAAGGTCCCGGCGGACCTCGGGATCTCGACGATCAACTCGCCCAACCCGGCGGCATACCCGATCGTGTCGCAGACATTCCTGATGACCTACAAGGACCCGTGCAAGGACGGCGGCGCGAGCTCGTCGACCGCGAGCGGGCTGAAGAAGTTCCTCAGCTACGCGTTCGGGGCCGGCCAGCAGACGCTCGGCGCGGGCTCGAACCAGCTCCCGTACGCGCCGCTGCCCTCGTCGCTGGCTGACAAGGACAACGCGCAGCTGACCAAGATGGTCTGCAACGGCTCGCCGATCTCCTAAGCGACGTCTGTGGACGCGAGCGCGATAACGGCACCCAGCGGCCGCTCGGCATTCGAGCGGTCGCGGGGCGCCCGCGCCCCCGATCAGATCCTGCGATGGGGCCTGACCGCGCTCGCAATCGCGATCCTGCTGCTGCTGGCGTACTTCTTCGTCCGCCTGATCGGGGAGTCGCAGAAGGCGCTCAGCTCGTTCGGGCTGAGCTTCGTGTTCGGGAACGACTGGGACGTCTCGCGCAACATCTACCACGGGGCGCCGCTGGTCGTCGGGACGTTGATCACGTCGGCGATCGCGCTCGTGATCGGGGTGCCGGTCGCGGTCGCGGCAGCGCTGTTCGTGACCGAACTATGTCCGCGGCGGCTGCGCGCGCCGCTGACGTTGCTGGTCGATCTGCTGGCCGCGGTTCCGTCTGTGGTCTACGGCCTGTGGGGGGTGTTCGTGCTCGGCCCGAAGCTGGTTCCGATCGAGAAGTGGGTCGCCAACACATTCTCGTTTATCCCCTTCATCGGCGGCAGCGCCAACACGATCGTGGGCGGGAACTACTTCATCGCCGGGCTGATCCTGGCGATCATGATCCTGCCGATCGTGTCGGCGATCTCGCGCGAGGTGCTGGCGACGGTGCCATCCGAGCACAAGGAGGCGGCGCTGGCGCTCGGGGCGACGCGGTGGGAGATGATCCGGATCGCAATGCTCCCCTACGCGCGACCGGGCATCACCGGCGGCGCGATGCTCGGGCTCGGCCGCGCGATCGGCGAGACGATCGCGGTCGTGCTGGTGATCGGCAACGCGCCGACGATCGGCAGCCACATCTTCAGCCAGGGCTACACGCTGGCGGCGGTGATCGCGAACGAGTTCGGTGAGGCGGCCAACACGCCGATCCACAGCTCGGCGCTGTTCGCCGCCGGGCTGGTGCTGTTCGTTCTGACGCTGATCGTCAACATCATCGCCCGCTGGTTCGTCGCGCGCGGGACGCGCGGGAGCAGGGTCGCGGGCGGGGCCACCGGCCCGGCGGTCACCGGGGGGCTCGCATGAGCACGGGCGCGTTTGCGCAGATCAGCGCTCGCCGGCGGCGCACCGATCGAATGATGCGGATCGTGCTGTTCGCGGGGACCGTGATCGCCCTGATCCCGCTGGTGCTGATCATCTACTACCTGCTCTACAAGGGCCTCGGAGCGTGGAGTTCGAGCTTCTTCACCACCGACCCGAACGGGAACTTCTTCGGCAACCCGGGTGGGATTCGCAGCGCGATCATCGGGACGATCGAGATCGTCGCGCTCGCGAGCCTGATCGCGATCCCGATCGGGATCGGCGTCGCTCTGTACCTGACCGAGTACGGCAAGGAATCCCGGTTCGCCAACGTGGTCCGCTACTTCGTCGACGTGATGACCGGCGTCCCGTCGATCGTGTTCGGGCTGTTCATCTACATCGTGCTAGTGGTCTCGCACACCGGCGGGATCGGCTTCGCGGGCTGGAAAGGCGCGCTCGCGCTGTCGTTGCTGATGCTGCCGATCGTGATCCGATCGGCAGAGGTGGTGCTGCTGCTGGTTCCGACGAGCCTGCGCGAGGCGGCGCTGGCGCTCGGGGCGCCGCGGTGGCGCGTCGTGTCACGGGTTGTGCTGCCGACCGCGGCACCGGGGCTGCTGACCGGGTCGCTGCTGGCGGTCGCGCGCGGGGCGGGCGAGACGGCGCCGCTGCTGTTCACCGTCTCGGTCGCGTTCGCGGCGACGGGGAACCTCAACGCGCAGATGAATACGCTCCCGGTGCAGATCTTCACCGACATCACCAACCCGCGCAGCGTGATCGTGCAGCGCGCGTGGGGCGCGGCGCTGACCCTGGTCGCGCTTGTCCTGATCCTCAACGTGATCGCGCGCCTGATCGCGCGAAGGAGCCGCGTGGCATGATCCCCCCAGACGCGAATACCAAGGATCGATCGAAGATGACGACTGCCGGCAGTTCGCCCGAGCAAGCTGAGGAAGCGCCGGACCTCTCCGCGCTCGGCGTAAAGGAGGGGGCGGGCCATGCGGTCAAGGTGCAGGGGCTGCACGCCTACTACGGTCAGCAGCACGCGCTCAAGGGGATCGACATCGACTTCGCCGCCAACGAGGTGACGGCGATCATCGGCCCGTCGGGTTGCGGCAAGTCGACGTTGGTTCGTTGCATCAACCGGATGCATGAGGAGATCCCCGGCGCTCGGGCCGAGGGCAGCGTCACGCTCGACGGCCACGATGTCTACGGCGCCGGGGTCGACGTCACCTCGGTGCGGCGGGTGATCGGGATGGTGTTCCAGAAGCCAAACCCGTTCCCGACGATGTCGATCTTCGACAACGTCGCCGCCGGACTGCGACTGACCGGGACCAAGAGCGACAACCTGCGCGAGCGCGTCCACCGCTCGCTGCGAGCCGTCGGGTTGTGGGGCGAGGTCAAGAACCGCCTCAATGAGGCAGGCATGGGTCTCTCGGGCGGACAGCAGCAGCGGCTGTGCATCGCCCGCGCGATCGCCGTCGAGCCAGAGGTGATCCTGATGGACGAGCCGTGCTCGGCGCTTGATCCGATCGCGACGCTGAAGGTCGAGGAGCTGATCGACGAGCTCAAGGACCGCTACACGATCGTGATCGTCACCCACAATATGCAGCAGGCCGCGCGGGTGGCGAACTCGACCGTGTTCATGCTGGACGGCGAGGTGATCGAGCACGCGCCGACCAACGACGTGTTCACACGCCCCGCGGACGAGCGCACCGAGCGCTACGTGACCGGCAAATTCGGGTAGGCACGCGATGCCGTTGCAGGAGACAAGACATCAGTTTCGCGAGGACCTCAAGGAGCTCGAACGTCAGGTTCTGGGCGGCCTGGACCTGGTCACCCAGCAGCTCGACCGGGCGCTGGAGTCAGTCAGCTACCAGGACGTCGAGCTGGCGACGATGGTGATCGCCGACGATGACCGGATCGACGGACGATACCTCGAGGTCCACCAGGGCATCCTGTCGCTGCTTGCGCGCCAGGCGCCGGTCGCGGGCGATCTGCGGATCGTGGCCGCGCTCCTGCATGTGATCCGCTGCATCGAGCGGATGGGGGACCAGTGCGTCAACATCGCCAAGCTCGTGCCGCTGTCAGGCTACGAGTCACCGAAGGACAAGGACCTGCTCGACTCGATCGAACGGATGGGTGTGCTCGCGCGCTCGCAGGTGTCCGAGGCCAAGGAGGCGCTCAGCTCGCGCAACGTCGAGCTCGCCCAGGACCTCGCTCGCCAGGACGAGGAGATCAACCGGCTCAACCGGGCGACCTTCAGGCGCGCGGTCGACATCGGCGACGACCCCGACGTGCGCGAGTGGGCGATGTTCATGATCCTCGTCGCGCGTTGCCTGGAGCGGATCGGCGACAACACCGTCGACATCGCCGAGCAGGTCGTGTTCGTCGTGACGGGGCTGTTCCGCGAGCTCGCTGACGCCGCCACGACGAACGACGCGGCGCGCCTCCCTGAGCAGTTCTAGCCGGCCGGCTTGACGACCTGGCCCCGGCGCAGCACGAACAACGCGCCGGCGACGACGATCGCGGCGACCACCAGCCCGATCAGGATCGGTGTGGTCGAGCTGCCGCCACCGCCCGACGAGGTTCCGGGGACGCCGGGCACGCCCTTGACCGGATGGCCCGAGGCGGCGGCGAGCTTCGAGACCGCGATGACGGCTGCCTGAGCGAGGTCGGTGCTGGTCTTTCCCGCCGGCGGTTTGAGCCCGGCGGGCACGAGCTTCGCCGGGCCATTGAAGCCCTCGGTCCCGTAGCCGTTGGACATCACGACCAGCAGGTGCTGCTTGCCGACGAAGCTGATCTCCTGGTCGAGGAAGTCCGCGTACTGCTGCGGCTTTCCGAACAGCGACGGGATCACGCCCAGATCTGTCGGCGCGGCGATCAGCGCGACCTTGATCGGGAACCCGGCCTTCTTGGTGGCGGCGGTCTCGGCGTCGAGCGTCCGCTGGACCGAGGCCGACACCGGCGGCGCGTAGGGGTAGAAGACGTTCTGGCCCAGCAACGTGTCGCTCGCGGGATCGCCGTCGGCGAGCGCGCCCGCCGGCGCCAGTAGGCCACAGATCAGGAAGGCGAGCGCGATCCGCGCAACCCGGGTCGCCATCGGCACATTATCCTCACCGTGTCGTGGCCACGCCGAAGTCCAAGCGGAGCTCGCGCAAGCGACGCAAACGCAATTCCGCGCCGCGCGCGGTGGCTTCGACGCGCCGCGACGATCGCGCCGAGCGCAGGGCCGAGGCGTCGCGCGATCTGCATCGCGGCTCGCGCCAGCTAGGGCGCGAAGGTCAGCGGCCGGAGAGCCCATTCGGCGGCCTGCCGATCTCCGAGATCGCGATCTTCGCGGGGATCGTCGGCGCCGTCGTCGGGTTCATCACCAACCGCGAGCCGGTCGTGATCGTCGGCGTAGTCGTATGCGCGCTCGCCGTGATGGAGATCTGCGGCCGCGAGCACTTCTCCGGCTACCGCTCGCACACGACGCTGCTGGCCGCGATTCCCGCGGTCGGCACCGAGACGGCGATCGTCGCGATCTTCGGTGAGCCCAAGCACCGGGCCCTGCTGCTGGTGTTCATCGTGCCGCTGTACGCACTCCTGTTCTGGCTCCTGCGCCGCAGGTTCATCAGCGCGCGGCAGGCTCGCGTGGCGCGTCCTCCCAGTGCGTAGCCGACGGCCCTAGGGGCGCGTGTCGAGCGCGCCCGAGCCGATCTGCTCGGAGCTGTCGCCGTCCTCGTCGGCCAGGTCTCCGGCTGCGACCGCCGGCAGCCGCAGCGTGAACACGGCGCCGCCGTCGTCCGCGTTGGCCACCGAAGCGGTGCCGCCGTGCTGCTCGGTGACCTGACGGACGATCGCGAGACCGAGGCCACTGCCCTGGTGCCCGCGTGAGTTGGTGCCGCGGAAGAAGCGGTCGAAGACGTACGGCAGGTCATCGGGGGCGACGCCGGGGCCGTGGTCGCGGACGCGGACGCCCTGACGGTCGACTGTCACGACGACCACACCATCGCGAGGCGAGTGGCGGGCGGCGTTGTCGAGCAGGTTGTTGATCGCGCGGCCGAGGCGCGTCGGGACGCCGTCGAGCACGACCGGCTCGAGGTGGGCCTCGATCGGGATCTCGGGGGCGTTGCGCCGCGCGCGCGCGACCGACTCGGCCGCGATCCGGTCAAGGCGTACGTCCTCGGTCATCGAAGCCAGGCTCGTCGCCGCGCGCGAGCTCGATCAGGTCGCCGACCAGCGCGCTGAGCTCCTCGCTCTGCTCGACGACGTCGGCGAGCAGGCGGCGGCGGTCCTCGGGGTCGAGCTCGCCGCCTGCGAGCAGCACCTCGATGTTGGTGCGCAGGCTGGTGACCGGCGTGCGCAGCTCGTGCGAGGCGTCGGCGACCAGCTGGCGCTGGGCGCGCACCGATTCGTCGAGCTCGGCGCGCGAGCCCTCGAGCCGGTCGAGCATCGAGTTGAAACGGGTCGCGAGCTGGCCGACCTCGTCGTCGGCGTGGACCCGGATCCGGGCTGACAGGTCGTCGGTCTCGCCGATGTGCTGCGCCGCCTGCGGCGACCTCGGCCAGCGGCGCCAGGACGCGGCGGGCGGCGAACCGGCCCAGCGCGGCGGCGAGCGCGATCCCGCCGACGAACACGACCAGCAGCATCAGCCGCAGCTCGGAGAGGACGTTGTCGACGCCGTTGAGCGGGCGGGCGAGCTGCAGAGCAGCGGGTACCAGCTGGCCGTCGACAGGCACCCGTGACCGGGAACGTTAGCACCCGCAGGTGGGTGTCGCCGACGTGGACGTCGGTCATGTAGGAGCCACTCTGCATCGTGGCGATCTCGCGCTCGCTGCGCGTTTACCGGGAGCGCGAGGTTGCCGGCCGCGTCGACCGCGGATCCGCTCGCCGGCGACGATCTGGACGTACGGCGCCGGCCCGCCCGGCGCTGGCCGGGATCCCGGGGATGCTCCGAGGGAAGCTGCTGGGTACGAGCGACCACCGCCTGCTGCTGACGCAGCGCGCGTGTCGACCTGGCCGCGCAGCTGGTTGCGAACCACCACGTAGCAGACGACCGCGGCGATCAGGACCGCCGACCGCCACCGACGCCGCGGCGATCAGTGCGATTCTGCGGCGCAGCGACACGGCCGCGTCACCGCTCAGTCGCGGAGCACGTAGCCGACTCCCCGGACCGTGTGCAGCAGCCGCGACTCGCCGCCGGCCTCGGTCTTGCGGCGCAGGTAGCCCATGTAGACCCCGAGCGCGTTGGACGTCGGCCCGAAGTCGTACCCCCACACGTTCTCGAAGATCGTCGACCGGGTCAGCACCTGCCGCGGGTGGCGCATGAACAGCTCGAGCAGCAGAAACTCGGTTCGCGACAGCTCGACCAGGCGGTCGCCGCGGTGGACCTCGTGGGCCACCGGGTCGAGCACGAGGTCGGCGTAGCGAAGCGTCTCGCCCTCGCCGGTGCCGTCGCCGGAGCGGCGCAGCAGCGCCCGCAGCCGGGCCTGGAGCTCGCGCAGCGCGAACGGCTTGACGAGGTAGTCGTCGGCGCCGACGTCGAGGCCCTCGACGCGGTCGTCGATCGCATCGCGCGCGGTCAGCATCAGCACCGGCGTCCGGTCGCCCGCCTTGCGCAGTCGGCGGCAGACCTCGAGGCCGTCGAGCTTGGGCATCAGGATGTCGAGGATCACCGCGTCGGCGGGCTCGTCGGCGAGCGCGTCGAGCGCCTGCTCACCGTCGGCGGCCAGCATCACCTCGTGGTTGTCGAGCCGCAGCGCGCGCTCGAGCGCCCGTCTGACTGCGGGTTCGTCGTCGACCACCAGTACGCGCGCCATACGGGAATGATGCCGCGCGCGCGTAAAAGTTGGTGAAGAAGCCCCTGCACGTCGACGAACAAGCCCCTGCAAGTTGCCGAACAAGCGCCTGCAGGCGCGACCCGGCCGCGCGTCGGCACAATCAACGCGATGGCCGAGGACAAGCTGCGCACCTACCGGCGAAAGCGGGACTTCGAGAGCACCTCAGAGCCGACCGGCAAGCGGGTCGCGTCCGACGGCGAGCGCGCCTCCGAGGGCGGTCGCTTCGTCGTCCAGGAGCATCACGCGACCCGGCTGCACTGGGATCTGCGCCTCGAGCACGACGGCGTGGCCGCCTCATGGGCGATCCCGAATGGGATCCCAGCCGACCCGCACGAGAACAGGCTCGCGGTCCACACCGAGGACCACCCGCTCGAGTATCTCGAGTTCGAGGGTGAGATCCCCGCCGGTGAGTACGGCGCCGGGACGATGCGGATCTGGGACCGCGGCACCTACGAGCGCCACCTGTTTGACGACCACAAGGTCGAGATCACCTTCCACGGCGAGCAGCTGCGAGGCCGCTACGGCCTGTTTCCGATCGGGAAGGGCGCCGACGGGGCCAAGGACTGGATGATCCACCGGATGGATCCGCCCGAGGATCGCGATCGCGAGCCGATGCCGGAGCGGATCCTGCCGATGCTCGCCGGCGCAGGATCGTTGAACGAGCTCGCAGGGCCCGAGTCGCAGTGGTCGTTCGAGGTCAAGTGGGACGGGGTGCGGGCGATCGCGTACGCGAAGCCGGGACGACTCCGGCTCGAGAGCCGCAACCTACGCGAGATCACCGATGGCTATCCCGAGGTCCGCGGGCTGCTGCGCGATCTGGGGATGCGAGAGGCCGTGTTCGACGGCGAGCTGGTCGCGTTCGACGAGGCGGGCCGCCCGAGCTTCGAGCGCCTGCAGCGGCGAATGCACGTCACCGCGCCGAGCGCGGTCAGGCGTCTGGCGGCGAGTACCCCGGTCGTGTACGCGATCTTCGATCTGCTGTACCTCGACGGCCACAATCTGATCGGGCTGTCCTACGAGCAGCGGCGGGAGCGACTCGAGCGGCTCGGCGTTGGCGGCGCCGCGTGGCGGGTGCCGGCGGCCCATCCGGGTCACGGCCGCAGGCTGTATGACGCGACCGAGGCGCAGGGGCTGGAGGGGATCGTCGCCAAGCGTCTGAACTCGCGCTATGAGCCCGGCCGGCGGACGGGCGCGTGGGTCAAGATCAAGCACACCCAGCGCCAGGAGCTCGTGATCTGCGGCTGGCTGCCGGGTGAGGGAAGACGCACCGACCGGATCGGGGCGCTGCTGATGGGCCGTTACGAGGGCTCGGGCGCCAAGCGCAGGCTCCGCTACGCCGGCCGCGTCGGGACCGGGTTCACCGACCGCACGCTGGCGGATCTGAGCGCCAGGCTGAAGCCGCTGCGGCGGGATGACTCTCCGTTTCATCCGTCGCCGAAGCTGCCTCGCAACGCGGTGTTCGTCGAGCCCGAGCTCGTGGCGGAGATCGAGTTCCGTGAGTGGACCTCGGAGGGCGTCATGCGCGCGCCGTCGTACAAAGGGCTGCGCGACGACAAGCCCGCGGTCGAGGTGGCCGGCGAGGGCCAACCACCGGCCGGCGACGACGACGAGTTCGCCGAGCGAACGCCCGAGTCCCTGTTCGACGAGGTGGAGCGGCTCCCTGACGGCGCTCTGGCGGTGCTGACCGAGGGCCGGCGGCTGAAGTTGACCAACTGGGACAAGGTCCTGTTCCCGGAGACCGGCTTCACCAAGGGCGACCTGATCTTCTATTACGCGCGCGTGGCACCGGTCGTGCTGCCCCATCTGCGTGACCGCCCGCTGACGCTCAAGCGCTATCCCAACGGGGTCGAGCGAGCAGTACTTCTATGAGAAGCAGTCCCCCTCGCACCGTCCGGAGTGGGTCCAGACGGCCAAGATCGGCTCGGTCAACTACACGCTCGCCCAGGACCGCCCGACGCTGATCTGGCTCGCCAACCTCGCCGACATCGAGCTGCATACATCGCTGGCGTTCGCCGCCCGTCCCGAGCGGCCGACGATGCTGGTGTTCGATCTCGACCCCGGTGCGCCGGCGGGGCTGGTCGAGTGCTGCGAGGTCGCGCAGGTGCTCAACGGCCTGTTCGGCCAGCTCGGGCTCGAGAGCGTGGTCAAGACTTCGGGGTCGAAGGGGATGCAGGTCTACGTGCCGCTCAACGGCCCGGTCACCTACAAGCAGACCAAGCCGTTCGCGCGTCGTGTGGCGGAGCTGCTCGAACAGCGCCTCGGCAAGCTCGTCGTCTCACGGATGACCAAGCGGCTGCGCGCCGGACGGGTGCTGGTCGACTGGAGCCAGAACGACGAGCACAAGACGACCGTCACCGTCTACTCGGTGCGCGCACGTCGAACGGGCACTGGTCTCGACCCCGGTCACCTGGGACGAGGTGACGGCGTGCCGCGAGGCAGCCGACCCCGAGCTGCTGACCTTCGACACCGACGAGATGCTCGCCCGCCAGCAGCGACACGGTGACCTGTTCGCGCCGCTGCTCAGCCTCAAGCAGCGGTTGCCCGCGCTCGGCTGATGCAATACCGAAGGTCCGCGGCGGGCTCGGGGATCGAGGTTTCGACGCGTTTCTGAGGACGCAGATCAAGCCACCCTGAGCCGACATCAGCAACACGCTTAGGATTGACTCAAGAGACGCATGGATCCGATCACACTTCGCAACAGACTGCTGGTTGCAACCGGGATGTGGAAGGAGGCCACCGGCGAGCCGCTGCCGCGGCTCGCGCCGGGTGACCCTGCTGACCAGATCCAGGCGTTCGAGATCCAGCTCGTCGATCGGCTGTGGGAGACGGCGACGCCGGAGAATGCCCGCGAGGTCGCCGACCGGACGTGGGACCTCGTCCATGACCGGCCCGACAACGATCCGGTCAAGTTGCGCGTGGTCGAGTGCCATGAGGCGCTCGCGCGGATGACCCGGCTCAGCGACTGACCCGGGCCCGAGAACCGGAGACAAACGACCCCGCCGTGCGTCACGACCGCCACTACACCGTCGAGCAGGCGGCAGCCGTGATGGGCTGGGTCGCTGAGCGCGTCGGCTGGGTGCGTGACGCGCACGCGCGGCTGGTCGGACTCGGCGCTCAGGCCGGCGAGGCGATCGCGGCGCTCGAGACGCAAGTCGGGCGGCTCATATCCCGGGCGCGAGGTGGCGCACGCGCTGGTCGAGCTGAGCCGGGCGGCGGGCGAGCTCGAGGCCGTCGACATCGTGCTGCGTGACTTCGATCGCGGCTTGGTGGATTTCCCCGCGATCCGAGACGGCGAGGAGATCTACCTCTGTTGGCTGGTCGACGACGAGGACCGGATCGGCTTCTGGCACGAGCCGGAGGCGGGCTTCGCCGGCAGGCGCCCGTTGTAGCGAGGCCGGCCTGTTCGTCGGTCGCCGGCGCCTGGATCGGTCGTCGGCCCCTGACGCGTCGCTACGTCGGCACGACCGGGCCGGCCTCCTCCTCTGGAACCTGCTCGCGGTTGCGCGGCAGGCCGGCCGCCTGGTAGGCCTCGACCTCGTCGAGCGTCTCGTGCTCGAGCAGCCCGGCAACCAGCGAATCGAGGTTGGAGCGATGCAGAGCGAGCGACTCGGTCGCCTCCTCGTGGGCGGTCTCGACGATCCGCCGCACCTCCTCGTCGACCAGCCGCTGGGTCTGCTCGGACGTCTCGCTCGCTCCGGGGAGCAACGGTCCCATACCGTCGGCCGGCAGCACCGCGACCGGTCCGATCGCGCGGCTCATACCCCACCGCCCGACCATGTGCCGGGCGATCCGCGTCAGCTGCTGGATGTCGGATTCGGCTCCCGTCGTCATATCGCCGAACACGATTTCCTCGGCGACACGGCCGCCGAGCGCGACCTTGATCTGCGCCAGCAGGTGGCGCTCATCGAAGTTGAAGCGATCGGCGTCGGGGGCCGAGAACGTGACCCCGAGGGCTGCGCCTCGGGGAATGATCGACACCTTGCGAACCGGGTCGGCGCCCGGAGTGAGCATCCCCATCAGCGCGTGGCCGGCCTCGTGATAGGCCGTGCGGCGACGATCGTCGTCGGAGATCAGCACCTTGCGGGCGGCGCCGAGCACGATCCGCTCGAGCGCATCGCTCAGATCCGCGCTGGCGACCTTGTCGTGACCGCGCTTGGCGGCGACCAGCGCGGCCTCGTTGACGACGTTGGCGAGGTCGGCACCGACCATCCCCGGAGTCGACGCGGCGATCCGCCCGAGGTCGACGTCGTCGGCGAGCGGCACCGAGCGCGTGTGGACGCGCAGGATCGCCTCGCGGCCCGCGCGGTCCGGTGGCGAGACAGCCACGCGGCGGTCGAACCGGCCGGGACGCAGCAGCGCCGGGTCGAGGATCTCGGGGCGGTTGGTGGCGCCGAGCACGATCACGCTCTCGCGCGGGTCGAAGCCGTCCATCTCGGTCAGGATCTGGTTGAGCGTCTGCTCGCGCTCGTCGTGGCCGCCGGAGATGTTGCCGCCCCCGCCGGCGCGCGAGCGGCCGATCGCATCGAGCTCGTCGATGAAGATGATCGCCGGCGCGGCCTGCTTGGCCTGCTGGAAGAGATCACGGACGCGCGAGGCGCCGACGCCGACGATCATCTCGACGAACTCCGACGCCGACATGTGGAAGAACGGAACGCCCGCCTCGCCGGCGACCGCGCGCGCCAGCAGCGTCTTGCCGGTGCCGGGCTGCCCGCTCAGCAGCACGCCGCGCGGGATCCGCGCACCGAGCTTGAGGTACTTGTCGGGCGTCTTGAGGAAGTCGACGATCTCGGTCAGCTCCTCCTTGGCCTCGTCGATTCCGGCCACGTCCTCGAAGGTCACCTGCTGATCGGAGGCCTCGACGCGCCGTGCGCGCGAACGGCCGAAGGACATCAGCCCGCCGGCCCCGCCGCCGCTGGCGCGTCGCATGATCATCACGAACAGCGCGATCAGCAAGAGCGTCGGGCCGAAGCCGAAGATCAGGCTCTCGACGACCGACGGCCCGCTGCTCGGAGCCTGGGCGTCGATCGTCACCGCCTCCTTCTGGAGCAGGTTGGAGAGCTCGGAGTTGTTGGCGAACGACGGGACCTGGGTCGAGAAGTTGGTGGTCGGCTTGACGCTCTGGTCGTTGGCGGGGTAGCGAACCTCCTTCTTGAAGGTCCCCTGGATTGCGTCGCCCGTTGACGCGATCTCCTTGACGTTGCCGTTCTTGACCTGCGTCAGGAAGTTCGGGCTGTACGGGATCCGGACCGGGGCGTTGGGCTGCAGAGCCTGAGAGGAGATCCACAGGTTGAGCGCCAGCAACGCGACGACGGCGAGCGCGATCCACCACCGTGAGCGTGACCGGCCGGGGGGCTTGTCGGCGCCGCGGGCGCCGCGGCCGTCGGGCGCCGGCGTCACCCGCCACCCGGGAGGTCGCTGTGGTGGCGAGCTCGGCGGGCCCTCTCGAGGGGGCGAGGATCGCCGTGCAGGCTGATCGGCCATACGTTGATTGTGGCAAGGCGCGAACGGTAGGTTGTGACAAACGGCGCATGGTGCGCCGGGCCCGTCAGAACGAGTCCAGCAGCGAGCGAAACATCTCGGCCCCGTGGACGGCCGCGCCTGCCGCCGCTGCGCGGTCGGCAAGCCACCGGTCCGAGGTCACGACCCTCACCGTCTCGGGGCGCGGCTCGAGCTCCAGCCGGCGGATGATCTCGTCATCGGCGGCATCCCGCTTGGGTCGCGGTGCGTGGGCGATCTCGATCACGGTCGATCGGATCGGAGGCGACGGCGGGCGCTCGAAGACGACGACCACGTCCTCGCCCTCGGCCGCCGCCCATCGCTCGAGCAGGTCAACGAGCCGCAGCATCGCGCCGTCGCGATCCTTCCACCACCCGTCGGGCCGTGTCCCGATCACGTTCATCCCGTCGACGAGCCAGCGCATCAGTCGTCGGGCGACGGCGGCCGCCGTTCGCGCTTGCGGACCGACTGCCGCTGCTTCGCCGCCAGCCGCCGCTGGACCGCGTTGGTCGTCGGCCGGGTCGGGCGGCGCGGGCGCGCGACCGCCAGCGCTCCCGACAGCCGTTGAGCGAGCCGCGTGAGAGCCAGCTCGCGGTTGCGCGCCTGGCTGCGGGTGTCCTCGGCGACCGCGGTCACCCGCGGCCCGAGCCGAGCGATGATCCGGCGCTTCTGGACGTCGGTGAGCGAGTCGGAGGCGGCCACATCGAAGGAGGCCTCGATCCGGCTGGCGGTCTTGTTGGCATGCTGGCCGCCGGGGCCCGAGGAGCGTGACGCCCGCACGTCAATCTCCCGCAGCGGGATCTCAGTACCTCCCCGAATCGGGATCGGGTCGTCCATCGGATGACAATGATGCCTGTGTTCAGATCGTGAACCGTGTCCGCGAGACACGACCGACGCTCGCCGGCGTGCTACCGTGCCGCGCGACAGGGCTGTCTGAAGTCACAGACGGCGACAAGCAGGTGCAGGTCTCGGGGTAGCTACGACCTCCGCGAGCAGCACTACGAGCTACGGAGGAGAGACTTCCATGGCTACCGGAACAGTTAAGTGGTTCAGCGACGAGAAGGGCTTCGGCTTCATCACGCCCGATGAGGGCAGCCGGGATCTGTTCGTTCACCACACGAGCATTCAGGCCGACGGCTATCGCTCACTCCCCGAGGGCGCCAAGGTGTCCTACGAGGAGGAAGCCGGTCCCAAGGGGCCGAAGGCGATCAACGTCCAGAAGATCTAGACGCTGAAGCGCCGCCTCGTGGCGGCCTAGGATCGTCCGATGGCCGATTGGGTGACGATCTCAGCGCTGGCGACCGCCGGCGGCACGTTGGTGCTGGCGGTCGCCACATTCAGCTCGGTCAGGTCGGCCAACCGCTCGGCGCGGGTGGCCGAGCGGTCGCTGCTGGCAGGAGTGCAGCCGGTCTTGATCCCGTCTCGCGAGGATGACCCGGTCGAGCGGCTGAGCTTCGGCGACCAGCAGGTGCTGACGGTGCCCGGGCACGGAGGTGCCGCGTTTGCCGGTCGCGACGCCGTCTATCTCGCGATGGCGATCCGCAACGGCGGCTCGGGCCTGGCGGTGGTCCACGGCTGGCACGTCCAGCCGCGCCCCGGCGCTCAGGACGAGCGTCCCGAGCTCGACGAGTTCCACCGCCAGCAGCTTGACCTGTACATCCCCGCAGGAGACAGCGGCTATTGGCTCGGAGCGCTCCGTGACCCCAAGGAGGCTGGTTACGACCCGGTGCGCAAGGCGGTGATCGCCGACGAGCAGCTGGCGCTCGATCTGCTGTACGGCGATTACGAGGGCGGACAGCGCGCGATCGCCCGGTTTGTGCTCGGGCCGTGGCTCGACAACGGCGAGCACACCGAGGGCCGTCGGGCGTTTGTGATCAGGTACTGGAACGTCGATCGGGACGATCCGCGGTAGGCGGCGTGGTTCCGGGGCGGCGAGAGGTAGTATCGATGTTTGGAAGAGGTTGTTGAGCAGGTGAAACACGCGCATAGCGAAGCGCCTCGATGAGCAAGGCCATCGAAGAGCGCGAACGGGTGATCATTCGGTTCGCCGGGGACTCGGGGACGGGATGCAGCTCACCGGTGGGCGCTTCACCGACGCGACCGCGGTCGTCGGCAACGATCTCGCGACGCTCCCCAACTTCCCGGCCGAGATCCGCGCGCCGGCGGGCACCCTCGCAGGCGTCTCCGCGTTCCAGATCCACTTCGCCTCGCGCGACATCCTGACGCCGGGTGATGCGCCCAACGTGTTGGTCGCGATGAACCCCGCCGCGCTGCGGGCCAACATCGCCGAGCTTCCGCGCGGAGCGACGATCATCGTCAACGAGGACGCGTTCAGCAAGCGCAATCTCGACAAGGCCGGCTATCAGGCCAACCCGCTCGAGGACGGCTCGCTCGAGGCCTATCGCGTGCACCGGATCCCGATGACCACGCTGACGACGCGCGCCGTCGAGGAGGTCGAGGGCGCGGGCACCCGTGACGCGGGCCGCGCGAAGAACCTGTTCGCGCTCGGGGTCCTGTCGTGGCTGTACGGCCGGCCGACGGACGTGACCGAGCGGTGGATCGAGAAGAAGTTCGCGCGGACGCCGGTGACGGCGCAGGCCAACCTGGCGGCGTTCAACGCCGGCTGGTCGTTCGGCGAGACGACCGAGCTGCTCGACGTCCAGTACCACGTCGCCCCCGCGACCGACGTCGCGCCCGGCAACTACCGCAACGTCAACGGGACGACGGCGCTGTCGCTGGGGCTGATCGCCGCGAGCGTCCGCAGCGGCCTGCCCCTGGTCCTAGCCAGCTACCCGATCACGCCCGCGTCAGAGTTGCTGCACGAGCTCTCGCGTCACGCGAACATCGGCGTCACGACGATCCAGGCCGAGGACGAGATCGCCGCCGCCGGGATGGCGCTCGGCGCCGCGTTCGGCGGCCGGCTCGGTGTCACGGCGACCAGCGGCCCCGGGATGGACCTCAAGGCCGAGACGATCGGCCTCGCGGTGGCGCTCGAGTTGCCGATGATCGTGATCGACGTCCAGCGCGCCGGCCCCTCGACCGGGATGCCGACCAAGACCGAGCAATCCGACCTGCTGATGGCGCTCCACGGCCGTCACGGCGAGTCGCCGTTGCCGGTGATCGCGCCGAGCACGGCCGGCGGCTGTTTCGACGCCGCGTTCGAGGCCGCCCGGATCGCGATCCGCTACCGGACGCCGGTGATCGTGTTGTCTGACACGTTCCTGGCCTCGTCGTCGGAGCCGTGGCTGGTGCCGGACGTCGAGTCGCTGCCGGAGATCGACCCGGCGTTCGCGACCGCTCCGTCGGACGGGGAGGAGTTCTTGCCCTATGGCCGCGACGACCGGCTCGCGCGCCCGTGGGCGATCCCCGGCACGCCGGGACTCCAGCACCGGATCGGTGGCCTCGAGAAGGCCGACCAGACCGGCAACATCTCCTATGACGGCGCCAACCACGAGCGGATGACGCAGCTGCGGGCCGAGAAGGTCGCCGGGATCGTCGACGAGATCCCGCCGCTGACCGTCGACTCCGAGCCCGGCGCGAACCTGCTCGTGCTCGGCTGGGGATCGACCGAGGGAGCGATCAGGGCCGGCGTCCGGCGCGCACGGGAGGAGGGCGCCAAGGTCGCCTGCGCCCAGCTCCGCCACCTCAACCCGCTGCCCGCGAACACCCGCGACGTGTTGCGCTCGTTCGAACGCGTGCTGGTGCCCGAGCTCAACAGCGGCCAGTTGGCGCAGGTCCTGCGGGCGAACTTCCTGGTCGACGCCGAGTCGCTGTGCAAGGTGCAGGGCCAGCCGCTGTTCGCGTCCGAGGTGGCACGCGAGATCGCGGAGCGCGCATGAGCGCCACCCTTTCGAAGGCCGACTTCCAGTCCGACCAGGAGACCCGCTGGTGTCCAGGATGCGGCGACTACGCGGTCCTGTCGGCCGTCCAGCAGTTCATGCCCGAGCTCGGGATTCCGCCCGAGCGGATCGTGTTCATCACCGGGATCGGCTGCGCGGGCAGGTTCGCCTACTACATGGACACCTATGGGATGCACGGCATCCACGGACGCGCCCCGGCGCTCGCGACCGGTCTGGCGAGCGCCCGCGAGGACCTCTCGATCTGGGTCGTCACCGGTGACGGCGACTCGCTGTCGATCGGCGGCAACCACCTGATCCACGCGCTCCGACGCAACGTCCCGGTCAAGATCCTGCTGTTCAACAACCAGATCTACGGGCTGACCAAAGGACAGGCGTCACCGACGTCGGAGATCGGCAAGATCACCAAATCGACCCCGTTCGGCGTCGCCGACCACCCGTTCAATCCGATCGCGCTGGCGCTCGGCGCCGAGGCTACGTTCGTGGCGCGGACGATCGACCGCGACCGTCACCACCTGACCGACGTGCTCCGCGCGGCCGCTCAGCACGAGGGTGCCGCACTGGTCGAGATCTACCAGAACTGCCCCGTGTTCAACGACGGCGCGTTCGCGGCGCTGACCGACAAGGAGGTGCGCGACGCCAACCAGATCCGGCTCGAGGCCGGCAAGACGATCCGCTTCGGGCCCAAGTTCGAGCGAGGCGTGATCACGGGCCACGACGGGTGCCTCGAGCTGGTTGACGTCGATGATGTCGACGAGGCGGCGCTGCTGGTCCACGATCCGGCACGGTCGGACCCAGGGCCGGCGTTTTCGCTCGCCAAGTTGGCCGAGACGCCCGAGGCGCCGACCCCGATCGGGATCTTCCGGGACGTCAAGCGGCCGGTGTTCGGCCGCGCGATCGCGACCGAGCCCGCCTCCGACGCTCAGCTCGCCGATCTGCTGATGACCGGCGATACCTGGACCGTCGCGTAGCGCCGGCCGTGCGCTCGCGCGCCGCAGGCATGCCTGCGGCTGCCGCTAGCCTGAAAATCGATGCGGATCCCGGACCTGGAACTCCTCTGGTGGGAGGGTTGCCCGTCGACCGACAAGGCCGTCGCCGACCTGCGCGCGGCGCTGGCCGAGCTTGGGCTCGATCAGGCGCCGCTGCGGATGCGCGAGGTCCGGACCGACGAGGAGGCGCACGAGCTGGCGTTTGCCGGCTCGCCGACGATCCTGATCGATGGCGTCGACTGGGCATCTGCCGGCGGTCGCGGCCCGGAGACGCTCGGGCTGACCTGCCGCATCTACCGACGGCGCGACGGGGCGATCTCGCCGACACCCGACCCCGATGATCTACGCGACGTGCTGCGGGCGGCTGCCGAGCGCGAGGAGGTAAGAAGCTGATGGTGAGGATCGGCGAGCAGGCCCCGAGCTTCGAGCTGCCGGACACCGGCGGCGCGAAGTGGTCTCAGACGAGCGCCGGCGCGCCGGCGAACGTGGTCGTCTTCACGTGCAACCACTGCCCGTACGCACTCGCCTGGCAGGACCGGATCGCTGACGCGGCGCGTGATTACGCCGACCGTGGCGTCCGCTTCATGGCGATCAACGCCAACGACGCCGACCGCTACCCGCGTGACTCGCTGCAGGCGATGCAGCAGCGCGTGGCCGCCGAGGAGTGGCCGATGCCGTACCTGCACGACGCCACGCAGGAGGTCGCGCGCGCATATGACGCCAAGACGACGCCGGACGTGTTCGTGCTCGATGCCGACGGGACGCTCCGCTACCGCGGCGCGCCCGACGCCGACTACGACGACCCCGGCCAGCGGGCAGCGTGGCTGCGTGACGCGCTCGACGCTGTGCTGGCCGGTGAGCAGCCGGCGCTGGCGGAGACCAAGCCGGTCGGCTGCTCGATCAAGTGGAAGGCCTAGCGTCGCGCGAGCGACGGGCCGCCGGCCCGCCGCTCAGCCGCCGTCAGTCGGCGACGTAGCCGCCGTCGGGGTCGATCGGGAGCCCAGCGGCATCCCAGTCCAGCAGGCCGCCGACCATGTTGTGGGCGTCGAACCCCGCTTGGGTGAACGCCTCGCTGGCCATCGCCGAACGCGCTCCGCTGCGGCAGTAGAAGACGACCGGCCGGGCGCGGTCGATCGTCTCGATCTCCGCGGCGAGCTTGGCGAGCTCGATCAGCCGGTCGCCACCGATCCGGCCCGCGTCGTGCTCGTAGGGCGTACGCACGTCGATCAGCTGGATCCCGCCCTCGGCGAGCAGCTGCGCGACCTGCTGCGGGGTGTAGTCGGCCCCCATCAGCGGGGCCGGTCATCGGTCGCGGACACGGGTTCAGCGTAGCGCCGGCGGGCTCCTGGCTCGCCCGCCGTCCGAGCACGAATCCCTGCACAGGTTGAAAATCAGCGCCGCCGTGACATCAATCTTGCGTGTGCGGTACTGTGCCGTGCCGATACGAACACCCAGCCGAATCGCCTGGCTTCCAGTCCGGCGATCGGGGGACCCGATGGGACCGGACCACGCGGACCCTTGGGGCGAATCGCCGGATTCCCGGCGTAGCGCGACTCTTTCAGCGCGAGCCCGTCAGCTAACCCCGAAGGCACACGAAAGAGAAGGGTTCGCTCCGTGTTTTCAAAATATGCTCGAATTGCCGTACGCGTACGGTTTGTCGTACCGCTGGTGATTCTGGCGGCCTGCCTGACCCCGGCCGTCGCGCAGGCAAGTGCCCACCGCCTCGGGAGCCGCACCCTGCGTCAGGGGATGGTCGGGCCCGATGTGAGGACACTCCAGAAGGATTTGACCGCCGTCGGTCTGACGACCGTCGCGACCGGCACGTTCGGCACCCAGACAACCCGCAACGTCAAGAAGTTCCAGTCGTCGCATCAGCTGACGGTCAACGGGGTCGTCGGCCGCGGGTTCGTCAAGGCGCTGACCGCGACGGTCAACGCCGACAGCGGCAATGCCCTGACTGCCGGCGGCAGCGGCGGCAGCGCGCTGACGATCCACAAGCAGACCGCGACCACCGACCCGACCGACAAGCCGACGTTCGTCAAGCAGGACGGCGGCTCGCAGCACCTCGGTGAGCGGACGCTGCGCCCGGGTATGCACGGCCACGACGTTCGCGTGCTGCAGGGATACCTGACGCTGGTCGGCTACCCGACCACCGTCGACGGCTCCTATGGCCCGGCGACCAAGGCCAACGTGGTCAAGTTCCAACTGGCCCACGACATGAAGGCCAACGCGATCTTCCCCTACAGCGAGACGCTCGTCCTCCGCGAGGCGGTTGCGGCAGTCCTCGCGAGCGGCCCCGTCGGCAAGGCGAGGATCAACCCGGACGGCACCGCCACCGCCCCGCAGGGCGCTCCGGCGCCCGTTCAGAAGGTGGTCGCCGCCGCCAACCGGATCATCCACAAGCCCTACATCTACGCGGGCGGGCACGCGAGCTGGAACGCCGCCGGCTACGACTGCTCGGGCGCCGTCAGCTACGCGCTGCACGGCGGCGGACTGCTCTCCTCGCCCGAGGCGTCGGGCGGTCTTGAGTCCTACGGGAGCCCCGGCCCCGGCAAGTGGATCACGATCTACGCCGACGCAGCCCACACGTGGGTCGTGGTCGCCGGCCGCGCGTTCGATACGGCGGACTTCGGCGGGCCGAACATCCCAGGCGGCACCGGCCCCCGGTGGCGGGCCAACCCGACCGGCAACCTTGCCGATGGCGGGGATTACGTGGTCCGTCACCCCTCGGGCCTGTAGGAAGCCGAGCGCGGTCGTCGTCTGCGGACGGCCGCGCCTCCGGCGCCCGAAGCCCGCGCGGCCGTCGTCTGCGGACGGCCGCGCGACGGGCGCCCTGCAGGGACATCGCCCGTGACCTCGAGGGACCGGGATGGGCGCACGCCGGGCCTAGAGGCGGGCCGAGATCGCCGTTGACGTAGCATCCAGACGAGCATGTCTGCGCTGTCTGAGCTCTACACCGTGCCGCAGGAACACCTCGAGTTTCGCGACACGATCCGGGAGATCGCCCAGCAGCGGATCGCGCCGCGCGCCGCGGCGATCGACGAGCAGGCCGCATACCCCGACGACCTACGCGAACTGCTCGCCGAGCAGGACATCCTCGGGCTGCCGTTCGAGACCGAGCACGGCGGCACCGGCACCGGCACGCTGATGCTCAACATGGCGGTCGAGGAGATCGCCAAGGCGTGTGCGTCGACGGCGCTGATCCTGATGATCCAGGAGCTCGGGACGCTGCCGATCCGGCTGTTCGGCTCCGACGAGCTCAAGGAGCGCTTCCTGCCTCGCTGCGCGAGCGGCGAGTGGTCACCCGCGTTCGCGCTGTCCGAGCCAGAGGCCGGGTCAGATCCCGGCGGGATGCTGACGCGCGCGGTCCGCGACGGCGACGAGTGGGTGATCGACGGAACCAAGAACTGGATCACGAACCTCGGGATCGCCGACTTCTACGTCGTGTTCGCCGTCACCGATCGCGAGGCCGGTCATTCGCGCGGGATCACCGCCTTCGTGGTCGAGGCCGACCGCCCGGGGTTCAGCGTCGGCAAGCTCGAGCACAAGCTCGGGATCAGAGGCTCACCGACCGGTCAGCCCATCTTCGACGGCGTGCGGGTGCCGCACGACAACGTGATCGGCGAGGTCAACGCGGGTTTCAGGGTCGCGATGGCGACGCTCGATCGCTCGCGGCTCGGTGTTGGCGCCCAGGCGCTCGGAATTGCACAGGGCGCGACCGATTACGCGGCCGCCTACGCCGCTGAGCGCAGGCAATTCGGCAAGCCGATCAACTCGTTCCAGGCGATCCAGTTCAAGCTGGCCGACATGGAGACGCAGTGTGCTGCGGCGCGCGAGCTGCTCTACCAGGCGTGCTCCAAGGTCGACCGCGGCGCTCCCGACGTTGGCAAGTACTCGGCGATGGCGAAGCTGTTCTGCTCTGATACGGCGATGAGCGTCACCGTCGAGGCCGTGCAGGTCCTTGGCGGCTACGGCTACGTCAAGGAGTACCCGGTGGAGCGGATGCTCCGCGACGCCAAGATCACCCAGATCTACGAGGGCACGAACGAGATCCAGCGCCTCGTGATCGCGCGCACGATGAGGTAGCGACGGTGCTGGGCAAGCCGACCACGACCACCCGCGTGCTGCTCTCGGCGGTCGCCGCGATGACGATCGGGCTCGGGGTGACGAGCGTCGTGGTGGGACCCAGCGACTACCTGCCGGTCCGCCTGCTGCAAGGGGTGGCCGTGTTCGCGGCCGGCGCGGCACTGATCGGCGGCGCGGTCGTGCTCGCCGTGGTCCATCTGGCCGGCTGGCGCGACCCCGAGTCCGAGGAGGACTTCGAGCGGCTCGTGGTCCGCGCCGAGCGTCTTGCCGAACAGGGGCTGTGGGGAGACGACGGCGATTTCGACGACGTCGAAGACGAGCCGCTGTCGATCGATGATGACGAGGACTTCAAGGCGCTGGTTCGCTCGGCCGTCGATGACCTGCCGCTCGAGTTCCACCGTGCGCTCGAGCACGTGGCGATCGTGATCTCCGACGGCGGCGCCCGCCACCGAGCCTACGGCCTCTATCAGGGCGACACGGTCGCCCGGGACTTCTTCCACGACCGAATCGTGATCTTCAAGGACACGCTGCTGCGCGATTTCGGGCACGATCCCGAGCTGCTCAAGGCGCAGGTCACGCGCACCGTCCGTCACGAGCTCGCCCACCATCTGGGCTGGGGCGAGAAGGGAGTTCGCGGGCTGGGCCTCTAGCCTGCCGCGAGCGCCGGCGCACTGGCGCCGATTAGGATCCAGCACCCCAACGGACCAGGGAGCAGCAGATGCCAGAGGCAGTCATCGTGGACGCAATCCGCACCCCGATTGGTCGTGCGGGCAAGGGATCGTTGAAGACCGTGCGCGCCGACGAGCTTGCGGCACGCCCGATCAGCGCGCTGATCGACCGCAACCCGGAGGTCGACTTCGCCGACACCGACGACGTGCTGATGGGCGCCGCATCGGGGGTCGGCGAGCAGGGCTACAACGTCGGGCGCACCGCGTCGCTGCTCGCAGGGCTCGATCATCACGTCCCCGCGTGCACGGTCAACCGCTTCTGCGCCTCGTCGCTGATGACGATCCGGATGGCGTCCCACGCGATCAAGGCCCGCGAGGGCGATCAGTACATCGCCGCCGGGGTCGAGGCCGTCTCCCGTGCCGGGCTGGGCGCGGGGATGATGGACGAGGCCAAGAATCCCAAGCTCGACGGTTCCGAGGGCTCCCTGTACGACGTCTACATCCCGATGGGGATGACCGCCGAGAACGTCGCCGAGCGATGCCGCGTCACGCGCGAGCAGCAGGACGAGTGGGCCGTGATCTCCCAGAACCGCGCCGTGGCGGCGCGCGACTCGGGCCACTTCGACGATGAGATCATCCCGGTCACGGTCGCCGCCCACGGTGACACAGACAGGGAGGGCAACCAGATCGACGTCCCCGAGGCCGTTGTCGCGCGCGACGACGGTCCTCGACCGGGAACGACGATCGAGGTGCTCGCCCAGCTCCGGCCCGCCTTCAAGCCCGACGGGACCGTTACGGCCGGCAACGCCTGTCCGCTCAATGACGGCGCCGCCGCGGTGCTGGTGATGTCCGACGAGAAGGCGTCGGGCCTCGGCCTGAAGCCGATGGCGCGGATCATCGCCTCGACGGTCGCCGCGATCCGCCCCGAGATCATGGGCCTCGGTCCGATCCCAGCGATCACGGCCCTGCTTGACCAGACCGGGATGACGATCGATGACGTCGACATCGTCGAGATCAACGAGGCCTTTGCGGCGCAGATCGTCCCGTGCCGCGATCAGCTGGGGATTCCCGAGGACAAGCTCAACCCGTTCGGCGGTGCGATCGCGCTCGGGCATCCATTCGGGATGACCGGGGCGCGGATCATGACGACGCTGATCAACGGCTTGCGGAAGATCGACGGGACGTACGGGATCGAGTCGATGTGCGTCGCCGGCGGCATGGGCCAGGCGATGCTGATCGAGCGCCTGAGCTGACCGCGTTCGGCAGCGCGACGGCCGAGCGTAGGATGTGTCCTCGATCTCAAACCAGGAGGTGTCATGTCGAGGCTGATCCGACTTGACGAGAGCGGTCACACCACTCTGGCGGAGTGGAGCGCGGACGACCCTGGCGGCTTCGAGCGGGCGGTGGTCGCGTTCCGAGAGGAGCTCGATCGCGGCTACTTCGGGATCGCGTCGCTGCCCGGCGGCCGAGCCGAGCAGGTCCGGGAGCTGCCGGTCGATGCTCCGACCGTGATCCTGCGGCGCCCGATCGCGGGCGGATAGCGCACCGTGACCACGGCGGCACCCGCAGGCGCGGCGCCGCTCGAGGGGCTGCCTGAGCGCGCGACCGTCTACTGGCGTCCCCGGGTCGGCGATCAGTCACTGCGGCGCAGCGGGCGCTGGTGGACGCTGACGACCGTCGTCCACACGGTCCCGTTCATCGTCGCCGCGGTCGCGCTCGGGGTGTTCGAGCCCGTGACGATCCCGGTGGCGCTCGCGCTGCTCGCCCATGCATGGGCGATCCCCGAGCTGTACGCGGCCCGCGGCGCGGGAGTGCTCCGTCCGCGACGGGCGGCGGGCGCCGACCCCGAGCGCCGTGCGCTGCTGCTGCTCGGAGACCTGATCGACGACCGGGCGCGGAGCTTGCACCGCGCCACCGGGCTGGTGTTGGAGCGCGGCGAGCTGGGCGCCTGGGTCGTCGGCGAGGCGGGCGCGGTGCTCGTCCGCAGCGGCGGACGCCGGGTGTACTGCTATTGCGTCAAGGCATCGGCCTCGGACCTCCCGGCCGGCGACCGGATCGCGCACCTGCTGCTCGCGCTACGCTGCGACGAGCGCGACTTCGCGACGGTCGCCAATCTGGCCTTCTGCGGCGCGCCGTGGCGTTTGCGCCGCAGGCTGCGCCCCGAGCAGCGCGAGGCGCTGCGGGCGGCGCTCGAGTCTTCCTAGCTTAGCTAGAGATCCTTGGCGACCCGCATGCCGGCGAATATCTGCCGGCGCTGCGGGAAGTCCCAGTTTCGGAACGTCGGCGTGCTGACGCGGGGCCGAGTGGCCCACGAACCACCCCGCAACACCTTGTACTCGGAGCCGAAGAAGACCTGCGAGTACTCGCGGTAGGGGTAGGGCGCAAAGCCGGGGTAGCCGCCGAAGTCGCTTGCGGTCCACTCCCACACGTCGCCGATCATCCCGAGGCACCCGTAGGGTGAGGCGCCCCCCGGACACGCTGCGGCGGGGCCAGGACCGCCGGACAGCTGATCGACGTTGGCGTGGACGCCGGGGGCCGGGGGCTGCTCCCCCCAGGGCTGCTGTCTTGCGATCCCGAGCTCCTGGTCCCAGGTCGCCGCCTTCTCCCACTCGGCCTCGGTCGGGAGACGGAGGCCGTGGGCACGGGCGAAGGCGTCGGCCTCGAACCAGGAGATGTGGACGACCGGCCGATCCGGCGCCAGTGGCTCAAATCCGGTCAGCCGCCACTCGGCGCTGCAGTCCCCCGTCCAGCCGCCTGGTCGGGTGATGTCGTAGTCCTCCTTCCAGGACCACCCCTCGTCGGACCACCATTCGCGGCGCTCGTAACCACCACCCTCGACGAACGTCAGATAGCTGGCATTGGTGATCGGCGTGCGCCCGATCAGATACCCGCGCACGTCGGTGCGGTGGCGCGGGCGCTCGTTGTCATAGGCGAACCCGTCGGGCGCGGCGCCGAGCGTGCACTTGCCGCCCGGAACCCGCACCAGCTCGAGCCCCGTCTCGGGGCCATACCACCGTGCCGGCCGGCGGCGCGGTACGTCGTCGCCGAGCCGGTAACCGGATAGCTGCGCGAGCTGCAGAGTCTGCAGCATGGTCTCGTTGTGCTGTTGCTCGTGGCGGACGATCAGCTCATGGATCGTGCCGTCGCCGATGCCGCGCTCGGCCGTCACCGCGAGCGAGCGCTCGCGAACCTCGACCATGTACTCGCGCGCCTCGTCGCTGCGCAACAGAGGCAGCCCGCCGCGGCCGGCGCGCGGCGTCTCGAACGCGTCGTAGATCTCGGCCAGCTCCTCGTGTAGCAGCGGCCGCTCGCCGTAGCGGTGGACGATCCACAGATCCTCGAACGCCGCGATGTGACCGAGGTCCCAGACGAGCGGGCTCATCAACTCGGAATGGACCCGTTCGAGGTCCTCGTCGGTTACGGACGCGACGAGCGCGAGCGTTCGCTCGCGTGCCTCGCTCAGTGCCTGCACGGCCTGCGCTTCGCTGCGCCGGCCCGGTGCCTCCTGCAAGCCGTCCATTACGCCAATTCTGGCATCCGGGCCGATGACGCAAACCTTAATTCGGGAATTCGTAGCGCAAGAACAGCGTCCCCTCGCGCTCCAGGACCGCCTCGAGTGTGGTCGTCAGCGGATCGGCGAGGCCCGCGCCGGTCGCGATCACGGAGGGTTCGCCGTCGCCGACGAACTTGCGCGACAGGGTCAGAAACAGCTGGTCGACGACGCGCTCGCCCGCGAGCGCGCCGAACACCCGCGGGCCGCCCTCGCACAGCAGCGAGCGCACCCCCCGCTCGGCCCGCAGGTCGGCTAACACGGCCGCGAAGGTCAGCTCATGCGGCGCCACTCTGACCACCTCGAGCTGCGCCGCGACGCCATCGTGCTCGATCGGCGCGGAGCTGAACGCGATCACCTTCGCCTCGGGCTCGGCAAACAGCGGGATGCCGAGCGGAAGCGAGCCGCTGCGCGTGACCGTGCAGAGGATCGGCTCGGGCGTCAGGCCACGCCGGCTGCGTTGCTCGCGCCGGGCCGGATCGCGGACCATGCGCCCATAGTTCTCCGCCGCGAGCGTTCCGGTGCCGACCAGGACCGCGTCGACCTCGCCCCGAAGTGCCCCGAAGAGCGCCTTGTCGCCATCGTCACCGAGCTGGCCCGAGCGGCCGTTGACGGTCGCGCGGCCGTCGATGCTGGCGACGAAGTTGGTGATCGTGAAGGGGCGCCCGTCGAGCGCCTGCTCGGTTAGGCGCAGCTCCTCGACATAGCGCCTTATCTCGACCCGGCGCTGCTGCGGCCACAGCTGTGCGAATTCCATCCGAGGAGTCTGCCTGAAACCGCGGTTACGGCGATCTTGGTCGCGGATCACTTGAGGGCGGCGCAAAACGGTTACGCTCCGCCGCGATGAACTTCAAGGCGCTCGATCGGGGCGAGCTGGTGGCCACAATCGGGGGAGTAGCACTGGGAGTGTCGCTGTTCTTGAGCTGGTACTCGCTCGGCAACGTGAACGCCGTGCTCGGGCCGTGCCGCGGCCCGAACTCGACCTGCAGCGGCTGGGACTCGCTGCCCCTGATGCGGTTTCTGCTGTTGATCGCGGCCGTCGCGCCAGCGATCTTGGCCTACATCATCGTCCGTGGCCATGCCCTGTCATGGCCTCGGGGGAGCTGACGGCCGTCACCGCACTGGTGGCGTTGACGCTGATCCTGTTCAGAGGCGTGATTGACAAACCTGGGTCGCCCCCAGATGAGATCGGCGTCACAACTGGCTGGTGGGTAGCGTTGATCGCGGGTCTTCTGATCCTCGTCGGAGCCGTCTGGCGCTCGCAGGAGAGCAGCGCGCGGCGCAAACCACCGGGAGTCCTGTGAGGGCGATCCGACCGGCACACGAAGCCAGACCGCAACCTGGCGCTCGAGCTCGTTCGCGTGACCGAGGCCGCGGCGCTGGCCGCGGCGCGGATGGTCGGTCGCGGCGACAAGGAGGGCGCCGATCAGGCGGCCGTCGATGCGATGCGTTACGTGCTGGACTCGGTGTCGATGGACGGGGTCGTCGTGATCGGCGAAGGGGAGAAGGACGAGGCGCCAATGCTGTTCAACGGTGAGCAGATCGGCGACGGCAGCCCGCCCGAGGTCGACATCGCGGTCGACCCGCTCGAGGGTACCCGCCTGACGGCGCTCGGGATGCCGAGCGCCCTTGCGGTGATCGCTCTCTCCGAGCGGGGTTCGATGTTCGACCCCGGTCCGTGCGTGTACATGGAGAAGATCGCGGGCGGCCCGGAGATCGCCGACCTGCTGGACCTCGACCGCCCGCTGGCCGACACGCTGGCTCTGGTCGCCGAGCGCAAGAACCGCGAGATCCGTGACGTGATGGTCGTGATGCTCGACCGCGACCGCCACCAGGACGCGATGCGCCAGGTCCGAGAGGCCGGCGCGAGGGTCCGGCTGATCACCGACGGCGATGTTTCGGCGTCATTGCTGGCGGTCAGCGAGGACTCCCCGGTCGACCTGTTGTGGGGGATCGGCGGGACCCCGGAGGGAGTGATCTCGGCCGCGGCGATCAAATGCATCGGCGGACAGCTGCTCGGGCGTCTGTGGCCTCGCGACGACGGCGAGCGCGCCGCGGCCGTCGAGGCCGGCTACGACCTCAACCGCATCCTGACCTGCGATGACCTGGTGGCCGGCGACGACGCCTTCTTCTCGGCCACCGGCGTCACCGACGGCGATGTCCTACAGGGCGTGCGCTACCAGGGAGACCGCGGCGCGAGCACCGAATCGCTCGTGATGCGCTCGCGCTCGGGCACCGTGAGGCGGATCTTCGCCCGTCACGACCGCGCCAAGATGCGGGCGATCGGGATCAGCCGCTACGGCTGACGGTCCGGGGTGCGCTGGGGCTCGGCTTCGATCGCCAGCCGGTGATCGGCCAGCACGCCGATCCGCGACGTCGCCAGATCGAGCTTCGCGAGCGAGCGCAGGAACGCGTGCGTCACCAGCACATGGACGACGGACTGGGTCATCTCGTAGACCGGGGTACTGAAGCTGGCGGCGATCGACGGGTAGAAGTTCGCAACCTCGACCTCGATCAGCAGCTGGGCGCGACCGTCGGGCTGATCGGCCCGGCGGCGCATCTCGACGGCCAGATAGCCGCAGCCGCGGCCGCTGCGGGTCACCAGCAACCCGTCGCGAATCTGCCACTTCACACCCCGGTGGCCGTCCTCGATCGTGTATTGCGGGGGACCGAAGCGCAGCAGTGTCAGCGGTTTGAAGAGCAGCACGACCGAGCGGCTGTCGGCGCTGTAGACGATCCGGATCAGCCCCAGTGTCACCCGGGAGAGGAACTTCCAGTACGTGCGGGCCAGGTTCTCGAGGTTGGCGGGCGTCCAGATCCGCTCGAGGTCGGCCTGGGTGAGCGTCAGGTGGGCCGACTGCACCGACCGCACGGCCCCGTCCTGTGCGATCACGGTCGACTTGCGCGGCGAGACGATCACCGCTCGCGCCGGGTGACGGCGTAGTAGCCTGCGGACCAGCCCGACGAGAGCCGAGAGCGCCACAGCGGCCAGCACCAGGGGCCCGATCATGGCGGCATTGTGCCTGGCCGGTCGCTCACAGCGCTCAGCGAGACAGCTCTTGCAGCGCTACAACCGTCCCGGCGGTGAGGCTCCCTTCGCCTTCGGGGATCATCGCGAGCGCGTCGGCCCCGACCAGCGACGTGAGGATGTGCGACCCCTGGGAGCCGTTGGGCGTCGCGACCGGCCTGCCCTCGCCGCGCGCCAGCCGCACCCGGATGGCCTGCTCGCGCCGCGGGTTGCGCCGCACGTCGACCCCGAGAACCGCCTCGGGCTCGAGCGCGCTGCTGGGCCTGTGGCCCTGCAGCGCGGCCAGCGCGGGGGCGACGAACAGGGAGAACGTGACGACCGCCGAGACCGGGTTGCCCGGGAGACCGAAGACGAGCCGTTCGCCGGCGGCGGTCCCAAACCAGGTCGGCTTGCCGGGCTGCAGCGAGACGCTCCAGAACACCTCGTCGACACCGAGGTGGGCCAGCACCGGCTTGACGTGATCATGCGGACCGACCGACACGCCGCCCGAGATGATCACGACGTCTGAGCTGTCGATCGCCGCCGAGATGCCCCGCTCCGTTGCGACGTGGTCATCCTTAAGCCGCTGGGCGGGTGCGGTCACGGCGCCGGCGTTGGACGCCAGCCCGGAGAGCATCGGCGCGTTGGAGTTATGGATCTCGCCTGGCCCGAGCGGTTCGCCCGGGGCGCGCAGCTCATCGCCGGTGCACAGCACCGATACGCGGGGGCGCGTGGCGACCGTTACGACCCCGATGCCGGCGGCGACGGCGGCGCCGAGCTCGACGGCCTGCAGCCGCGTCCCCGCCTCGAGCACCGTCGTGCCTCCCCGCATGTCCTCGCCCGGGCCGCGGACGTTGTGGCCCTCGGGAACCGCGGCGGCGGTCTCGATCGCATTGCCGTTGAGCTCGACGTCCTCCTGGGGGATCACCGCGGTCGCGCCGCCCGGCACCGCGGCGCCGGTCGAGATCCTGATCGCGGTGCCGTCCCGCACCTGCCTGCTCGCCGGAGTGCCGGCCCGTGACTCGTCGATCACCTCGAGCACACGGCCCGCGGCGCCCGCGATCACCGCATAGCCGTCCATTGCCGAGCACGGGAACGGCGGCACGTCGCCCGCGGCTGTGACGTCGGCGGCCAGCACGCGACCGAGCGCGTCATCGATCCCCACCTGCTCTGAGGGCAGCTGCTGGACCGCCTCGAGTACCAGCCGGCGGGCGTCGGTTACGGTGATCAGGGTCGTCGACATTTAGTCTGGTGTTTGCAGCATATGCAGCGCTGACACGGCCGGGACGCGTGATAGAAGTCGGCGATGCTGACAGGTCCACCCCGTCGGCGCCGGGCCAGACCGGTTGCCGACGCTCCGATCGACGCGCTGCTGGAGCGATCCGAGGACCTGGCGAAGGGGTGGCTGCTCGCATTGCTCGAGCAGGCCCCGCTCGGCGATGCGCCGAAGATCCTCGCGGCTGATCTGAGCCGGGACGGACCGCGCATCTGCGACGCGATGGTGCGCGCGATCGGCGACGACGCAGACCAGCGGCGGCTCGAGCCCGGTGAGGCGCTGGCGCCGCTCGCGGCCCGGATCGGCGAGCTCGCCGGCGCCCAGGGCGCCGCGGCTACGTCGCAGGCCGTTGACGCTCTGCAGGCGGTCATCTGGCTCGCGCTGCGCTCCGAGCTGCGCGACCCCGATCCAGATCTGGTCAGCGAACTGGCGCTGCGGCTTGGACAGGTCACCGAGCTGATGCGAACAGCTGCGCTGAACCACGCCGACGCGCGCGCGGCGCCTGCGCCGAGTGCGCCGGACCTTTCGGCCACGGTCGCGCGGCCGGTCGAGCCCGAGCGGCTGTCGTTCGCGGCCCGCAGGGCGTCCGAGGCCGATCTGGACGCCGATCTGCGGCCGCCTCCGGTCACCGGGCGCAGCAGGCCCGAGCGCTCCTGGGTCGGCGGGGAACGCTCTGAGGACGCCCTCTGGGTCCACGCGCTCAGCGAGCAGATCCAGCGAGCTGCGGATACGCCGCTGTCGCTGCTGCTGGCCGAACTCGAGGACGCCGACCGGATCGTTGCGGTCGAGACCGACCCACACCGGTCCGCATCCACGCTCGGGCAGTTCACCCAGGCGGTCCGTGCGGCCGTCCGCCGCCACGACATTCTCGTCTGCGAGGCCGAGGCGCGCGCCTGGATCATCGCGCCCGACACCGGCCGGCCCGGGGCGCACGCGCTGGGGGAGAGGATCTCGAGCTCGGTCGCGGGGGGGCCCGCCTGGCGCGGCGCGCCGATGGCGGCCAGCATCGGCGTCGCTGTCCTGGGCGAGGACGGCAGCACCCCGGGCGAGCTGATCGAGGCCGCGGAGGAGGCCCGGTTCGCCGCCTCGGCGAATGGCGTTGGGCTGCTCGCGCCGCAGCCGCCGCCCGACAGCTGAGCCGCGGGCCTCAGCGTCCTACTGGCTGGAGGTCGGCTGCCGCGGCAGCGAGACGGCGCCGATCGTCGCGACCCCGGGGGTGCGGAGCGCCTTCGAGGTCGCCTGGGTCAGATCCCAGTCGGCGTGGTTCGCGTATGGGCCGCGGTCGATCACCGGGACGATCATCGTGCGGCCGTGGTAATAGAGCGCGACCTTGGTGCCGCATTTCAGGGTGCGGTTCGCGACCCCGATCGTGTGCGACGTCAGCGTCTCGCCACACGCGGTGTGGCGGCCGTACAGGCCGGGCCCGTACCAGGTCGCGATCGACGGTCGGTAGACGGTGATCGTCACCATCGGAGCGGCTGCCGCGGCGCTCGAGGTCGCGCTCTGCGACGAGATCAGCGCCCGGATCGAGAAGCGGCCGATGTGGTTGGTGTTCCAGACGGCGCTGAACGTGCCGTCATGGGCGACCGTCGCGGTCACCGTCGGCGCCCACTGCCAGTTGGTCTGATGACCGAGGCGCTCGATCACGACCGTCTTGCCGGCGGCGTTCGGGGCCGTCGTGCCCGTGAACACGATCCCGCGGCGGAGCATCGTCGACTCGTGCGTAATCAGGGTGATCCCATCCCCGGTCGCGGTGACGGTCAGATTGCCGGGCCCGACGGTCGTGCCGGACGTCGTCGTCGGGATCAAGGAGGTGCCGCCGTTGCCGGCCCAGGCGAGCGCTGGGATCGCTAGCAACGCGCTGATGAGCGCGAGCACGGCATAGGCATTGGCACGTCGAAGCCCAAGCAACTAACAGTTCATCCCTATTTCGGTGTCGCCTACGGGGTGAGCTGACGGGCTCGCGCCTGGTTGTGGCGCTACGGTCCTTTACCGGACCGATTCGCCCCACGCGGCTTTTGGTTTCCGCAAGTGGGTCCCCCGCCGACCGCCCGCTGACGGACGATCGCTCGGCTGGTGGCGCGGCACTATACAAAACTCCGCCGCGGATGTTCTCCCGGTGCTGAACGGGTTGCAAACCGACGCTGCGGCGCTGATCAGTCGCCGCCGGCGTACTCGGCGTCGGTCACGTGGCGGCCCCAGACGGCCGCGACGCCGTCGGCGTCGGCCTCCTGGACGGCCAGGTGGACCATCCGCGTGTGGGGCGATGCGCCGTGCCAGTGCTCCTCGCCCGCCTCGAACCGGACCGATGCGCCCTGCTCGAGCTCGACCACTTCGCCACCCGCCGTCTGCACCCTCGCGGGCCCCTCGACGATGAACAGGATCTGGCCGAAGGGATGCGTGTGCCAGGCCGTCCGGGCGCCCGGTTCGAACGCGACGATCGCCGCCTGCGCCCGACCCGGGGGCGGCTGGCGACCGATCGGCTGGATCGACACCTCGCCGGAGAACCACTCGCCGGGACCGCGTTGGGCCTCGGCTGCGTCCGGAGCTGTGGTGTCGATCGGTCCGATCCTTTCGTGCTCAGGGGCGGGGAAGGCGCGAGAGCGCACCGCGGAGCGCCCGCGCGCTGGCCGTCAGGCCGATCTCGGCCAACTCCGCGGCGGCCTGGACGGCGATTCCGACGGTGCTGTCGCGCAGCCCGGAGGTCGGCCCCGGCGCCGGGGCCTGGGCCTGGGGGCGCGGCTCGGTCACGCTGCGGGCAGATGGGGCGCGGGCACGGGCGCGTTTCGCGCGAGCTGCCGGCTTTGCCTTCGCGCGAGCTGTCGGCTTTGTCTTCGTGCCAGCTGCCGCCTTTGCCTTTGTGGTGCGCGCGGCCGGCTTGCGCTCGGCGGCGGTCTCGGCGGGCGGCGCCCCGTCATCGCGTGCGATCGGCGCGCGCTTGGCGCTGCGGCGGTGGGGGCGCGTTCTCGGTAGGCCGCCCAGCACTCCGGGTTCGGGTTCGTCGCTCATCGGATCCACATGATCGCGCACCGGAGCTCGCAAGTCCTAAAGACCCACGCTCAACGCCCGATTACCCCACCGATGAGCCCGTCCTGAGCAGACGCATTGGACCGACCGGCGGCACGGAATTAGCCGATCCTAAGGAATTTGCGACAAATCCGGCGTAACTTTGAAACGGAAGACGCTGTTCTACGTATAAAAGAAGCGAGCTACGGCGCCGGCAGGCTACCGTCTACCCCCAGCACCGAGGTGTCGGGGAACGGACCGGTGTGCCCTGCGCGTTGACTTCAGAAAGTGTAGTAACTAGACTGAGAGGGCATGTTTAACTAGCGGTTCTGCGCTCTCGGTGAGCATGGCCGACATGGTGTTATTCCGCGCCCGCAGCGGCGCAAGGACTGAACGGGAAACCAGATGTCAGTAGCGGACTTGCAGGAACTTGAGGAGATCAAGGGGCTCGTCAATCGAGGCCAGCAGCTTGGCGTGCTCACGTACTCGGAAATCGCAGGCGCGGTCTCGGAGCTGGATCTCGACGAGGCAGACGTTGAAGAGCTGCACGGATTCCTCGAGAAGGCCGAGATTGAGCTCGTCGAGGAGGTAGATCCGGCGCTTGCCGCGGCCGAGGTCGAGCGCGCCCCCGACAAGCGGGGCCGGCGCAAGGCCAAGACGGCGCTGGACCTCAAGCCGGACATGACGACCGACTCCTTGCAGCTGTTCCTCAAGGACATCGGGAAGGTGCGGCTGTTGACCGCGCAGGAGGAGGTCGACCTCGCCAAGCGGATCGAGCGCGGTGACCTCGATGCCAAGCAGAAGATGGTCGAGTCCAACCTCCGCCTGGTCGTCTCGATCGCCAAGAACTACCGCAACCAGGGGCTGCCGTTCCTCGATCTGATCCAGGAGGGCACGCTCGGCCTGGTCCGCGCCGCGGAGAAGTTCGACTACCGCAAGGGTTTCAAGTTCTCGACCTACGCGACCTGGTGGATCCGCCAGGCGATCGCCCGCGCGCTGGCTGACAAGGCCCGCACGATCCGGATCCCCGTCCACGTGGTCGAGAAGCTCAACAAGATCGGCCGCGCCGAGCGCAAGCTCGTGACCGAGCTGGGACGCGAGCCGACCGCCGAGGAGATCGCCGAGGTGACCGGGATCGAGCCCGAAGAGGTTGAGTCGATCAAGCGCTCGGCACAGGCGCCCGTGTCGCTCGAGAAGCCCGTCGGCGACGAGGAGGAGTCCGAGTTCGGCCAGTTCATCGCCGACGAGCGGGCCGAGTCCCCGTACGAGCGGGCGGCCGAGATCCTGACCAAGGAGGCGCTGCGCGAGGCGCTCGAGAATCTCAGCTACCGCGAGCGCCGCGTGCTCGAGCTCCGCTACGGGCTCGGCGGCGAGCACCCGCGGACGCTCGACGAGGTCGGGCGGACGTTCAACGTCACCCGCGAGCGGATCCGGCAGATCGAGAACCAGTCGCTGAAGAAGCTTCAGTCGCTCGCGGAGGCTCAGAAGCTCCGCGACGTGGCCTGAGCCCGGGCCTGCGGCTGAGCGAGGCGCCGCTCGGCCGCCCGGCCGAGATCTCGCTTCAGTTCGTGAAGCATTGCGCTAGACTGGGCTTTGAGATGGTTGACAGAGACACCTGCCCGGTTTGTCGTACGGCAGAGATCGTGTGTGGCAAGTGGACGCTGCTCGTGATCCGTGACCTCGCCGAAGGCAGATCGAGGTTCTGCGAGCTCGAGCGCTCGCTGGTCGGAATCAGCCCTCGCACGTTGTCGCTACGGCTCCGCGCCCTCGAGGAAGTGGGCATCGTCGAGCGCCAGACGTTCCCCGAGGTGCCGCCGCGCGTCGAGTACGTGCTCACGGACAAGGGGCGCGCGCTGGTGCCGTTGATCGAGGACATGCGCACCTACGGGCGCGAATGGCTCGGCGTGGACTGCGAGAGCGTCCGCGAGCCGGCTGTCGCCGTCGCCTGACCCGGAAGGCACCTGGTCCGGACCCGTGCGCTGGGCGCACCGCGATCGCTGATCACGCCCGAGGGCCGCAAGCACGGTGGCGGCGGAAGGATCCCCGCCCGGCACGAAGAAACCGCTGGTCGTGCGCAACACGACCCTGCATCAGGCGCTGGAGGCGTTCACGGTCGAGGCGAGCGGCCGGCTGGCGGCCGAGATCGCGAGCGGCGCCGAGGTGCCGTTCGAGCTCGTCGAGGAGCGTGGCGGGAGCGCGGCGCTCTACTGCTACAAGCCGCTGACGGCGGAGTTCGTGCGCGAGCGCTTTGCGGTGCTCGAGACACTCGCCAGCTATGACGCCGCCGCCGCGGCGGCCGGCGAGTGCGAGGCGCTCGACGTCTATCTGCAGGAGCAGGGAGTCGCCCGCGTGCCCAGCGATCGGCACGGTCTCGTTCAGGCCGCGATCGCAAGCTTCGTCGCGGCCGTTTTCGCCGAGCGCTCGGAATTCGGATTCGAGCCGGTTCACTTTGAGGCCTCATACACCGAACTCGAGCACGCGCTGTACGAGGGACACTGCACCGCGACCGTGATCGCGCCGCTGCTCGGGGTGGCACTGGACGCCAACACGACCGACCTGCCGCTCGGCGACGGCCTCTCGCTGGTCCGCGGTGATGCGTTGCGCGACGCCCCGTCGGACGCGGTCTGGGGCGACCGCGAGGAGCCCAACGTGCTGGCGGTGCTGGCGGTCGACCAGGAACGGTCGGCGCGACCGCCCGTATCGGTCGCGCGGGTCCGCTTCAGGCGGATCCTGACCGCGCTGCGGCTATTCGAGCGGGGCGGGTACGCGATCGGTCCGGTCGCGTGGATGCGGACCGAGGCCGGGAGCTGGCGTCCGGTCGCGCTCGGCGCCAACGGCCGGCCGCGACTGCTGACGCTGGTGCCCGCCGAACAGGAGGAGGAGCTGCGCGCGTTCTGCGACCTGATCGCACGCAAGGTCCCGGGCAACGGCGAGCTCGGATGGGCGCTGGCCCGGTTTGAGATGGGATGCGAGCGGCTGGCGCAGTTCGAGGCGCTGACCGACTATCTGCTCGCGCTGCGAGCGCTGCTCGAGCCCGAGGGACCGTCGAGCGGCCGCCTGGCGCAGCGGCTGTCGGTGATCTGCGCGCCGCCCGAGGGGCGGGCGGCGCTAGCCGAGCGAACCGCACGTGCGATCTCGCTCGAGCGCGCCGTGATCACCGGGCTCGCCGCGTCAGGTCCCGGCGCTGACTCGCTCGTCGATGAGCTGGCCGAGAACCTGCGGGCGATCCTCCGTGACGCCCTCTGCGGCCATCTGGACGCCGATCTCTGCTCGGTCGCCGATCAGCTGCTGGCCGAGGCGGCGAGTGCCGATCCGGCCGTCGAGAGCCACAGCCCGGTAGGCTGACGGGCGGCCGCTCCCTACTCGGCCACCCTGTTTGGCGGCCGGGAGTGTTTTGCCCGCCAGGCACAACACGTAAGTCCTGGGGCTCGTAAGTAGTCAGGGGGAGCGCGACCAGCAGAGCGAGCGGGCTCAATGGCCCGCTCGCTCTGCGTTAAGGCCGCGCCGTGGTTGCGCTACGGCTGGCCGGTCGTCTGATTGAGGATCAGCTTGCCGTTGGGCGCGCCGCGGAAATCGAACATCCCGGCGAGATCGAACGCGAGGCCGTGGCGCCGGTCCAGCCTCGGGAGCACCTGATCGGCCGAGCCTGGTATCCCCGGGAGGTGCCAGTTGTACTCGACGAAGTTGATGATCGAGGCTTGATCGCTGAGGTTGTGATCGACGTAGTTGGACTTCGCGAACGGCGAGATGACCATCATCGGCAGGCGCGGCCCGAAGCCGCAACGCCCCTGCTCGCCGGCAAGCGGCCGCTTGGAGGTGTCGCTGCCCAGGCACTTGCCCGAGGTCGCGCCGCTGAACGTGGTGCCGGTCAGGTTGTCGGCCTGTGACGTCGACGGGTTCGTGACGCCGCTGAAGACGTGGTCATACCAGCCGTCAGAGTCGTCGTAGTTGATGATCACGGCGGTGTTCTTCCAGTCCGGTGACTGCATCAGCTCGTTGATGATGCCGGTCACGAACTGCTGCTCGTCGGCCGGGTCGGAGTAGGCGGCGTGGCCATCCTCGTACCCCGGGGCCTTGAGGAAGCTGACCGCCGGCAGGGCCGAGGCGGGCAGATCACCGTTGTTGATCGCCGCCACGAGCTGGTCGAAGTCACTCGTGTCGTACTGGTGGTTGGGGGTGTTGAACTGCGGCACGCCGTGCCTGTAGGACTGCGTGTCGCGGCCGATCTCCGCCAGCCCGGCGAGCGTGTCCTGACCGCCTGAGTCGGTCGGGATCGTCAGGTGGTGCGGGTTGGCGGTCGAGGCGTAGTACTGGAACGGCTCGTGGTGGGGGATGTAGTCGTCCTTGTAGCCCCACTGACCGGTACCGCCGAGCGCGACGCCGATCGGATGGACCGCGTCGCAGAGGCCCTGGTTGCTCGAGTGCGGGACGTTGGTCTGGAAGCCGGCCTTGGCGAACTCGTCGGAGATGAACGTGCTGTCAGACTGGCCGCTCTGGCCGCTCTGGCCGATCGCCGTGAGCCCATCCTGGTAGCTCTCGCTCGGGCGGAAGCCACCCTCGAACCAGCCCCATGAGAGGCCGGCGCCGTTGAGCTGGTCACCGATGTTGGTGCCCGACATCGCGACCGCGTCGCGGGTCGAGCAGTCGTCCCAGTAGGGCTGCGCGTCGCTGGTGAGCGAGTAGCCGCCCCGTCCGTCGCCGGTCAGGTCCCCGTCCGGGGAGGTCGAGGTCGACAGCGACGGGCTGTTGGCCGAGTGCGACGTATCGACGTTGCCGGTGTCGCCGGATGCGAGGTTGATCGCGCCCGGGGCCGACGGTCCGAATGTGGTCCCGAACGAGTCGTCGCTCATCGCGTAGTGCTGGGCGTAGTTCCACAGCGCGGTGACGGTGTTGCCGTCGTAGTAGTCCATCACCTGGTTGGCGTTGCACGCCGCGCCGGTCGGGCCGGTGCCGGCACCGGTGCCGACGCTCTGGATGAAGTGGTCCATCTTGCCGTCGTCGAACGCCTGCTGCTCGTCGGTGTAGTCGTGGTCCTGGTCGCAGGTCAGCTGCCCCTGGCCCGGCACTGCGCCGGTGGCGCTTGAGTCGAGGCGCTGCGGGTTGCTCGAATTGGGGTTGCTCGTGATCAGGTTGTCGCTGTGGCGCAGCGCCGGCGGCAACGAGCTCGAGGTGGCCGGGAGCAGGCCGTCGACGGCCGGCGTGCCCGGGCGCGGCATTGAACGTCTGGCCGTCGGTGTTGGCAGCGTTCGGATAGGTGCCGAAGTAGTGGTCGAAGGAGACGTTCTCCTGGAAGATCACGACCACGTGCTTGATCGGCGTCGCCGTGCTCCTGGCGTCCGCGGCGTGGGCACGAGCTTGATGGTGGTCGACTCGTCCGAGCGCGCTCGTGACGCCGATGACAAGCGTCGTACGCGCCAGGGCGGCGAGCGCAAGCAGCAGGACTGACCTACGCTTGGGCAGCAATTGATGCTCCTCGGTTGTGGCTGATGGGGGCGGCGACGCACCAGCGCGGCGCGGTTGACAGCCTGCTCGCCCCGATCGTGGCGAAGGTTGCCCATTCGTGACAGAGCTGTGATCGCGCTGTGAACCGGGTGCGTGATCGCGCTGTGAACCGGATGCGCGATCACGCTGTGAACCGCATGCGCGAGCCGTGCGAACCTACGCGGGTGTTTCACGTCGAGCTACGTCAGTTCCCGCACGTTGCGCGGGCGTTCAACCTGACCCGCGAGGAGCTCGACGCTCGCTTCACCGGCCCATGGGTCAACGGGACAGCGATCGAGCACGAGGAGCGGCGCTGGTCTCCCGAGCGGGCGCGGATGACGATCTACGAGGGGGCTGCGCTGCGCCCGGACGAGATCGGGATGGGGAGGGGATGGGCGACGCTCGGCAAGACCGCGACCGACGTGACCGAGGCGGTTCTCACGCAGGCCCAGCGGGGCTCACAGGACCGCTCGGCGGTGGAGGCCTTCAAGTCAGAAGTGGTCGCCGCGGCCGCGACGGCGATCACATTTCGCGAGGTGGTGCAGCGGGCGGGGGCCGAGTATCCGCTGTGGCGGGCGAGCGAACGCCTCGCGCTGGCCGAGCAGGCGGTCTGGGAGCTACTTCATCAGGGGCGGCTGGCGGTCAGTGACGGCGACGGCCCGGTGGCGCAGGAGCGCTGGCAGGCGGTCGTGATCAGCTGGTCGACGTGGGTCGACAGCGGGCCGGACGCGCCCACGCTTCGCGCGGCCGTTTGACCTGCCCGCGTCAGGCGATCACGTCCTCGATCATCCGCGCCCGCTCGGCATCGGACGCGAACAGGAAACGATGTACGCGGAGCAGCCCGTCAACGTCGTGGACGTCGTCGTCGAGGTGGGGGACAAGCAGCAGCGGACGGTCGCCGAGCTCGGCGCCGAGCCGCTGGACTCCGGCCTGGTCTCGCCGTGCGAGCACGTGGTAGTCGGCGAACGTCTCGGCGATGCGGGCCGCGAGGTCGCCGTCGAGCTCGTCACCGAGGACGGCGAGCAGGTTGTCGGGATCCGTGTCGCCGAGGATGTCGTGGTGGACGCGGTTGACGATCACGCCGGCGAACGGGAGCCCGCTGTCGGCGAGCGTGCGCCGGAACCAGACCGCCTCCTCGATCGCCGACGCCTGCGCCGAGGTGACGAGCACGAACGCGGTCGTCGGCGCCCGCAGCATCCGCTCGACATCGGCGGCACGCTCGCTGAAGTCATCGGTCATCCCGCCCAGCAGCGTGAAGAAGCTCGACAGGTCGCTGAGCAGATCGACGCCGGTCACCTTGCGCAGCGCGCCGAGGAACGGGGCGGCGCCACGGCCGAGGACGCGCATCCCGAAGCCGGTCGGTCGGACGAATGCCTTCAGCGCCCGACCGTCCAGAAACGACGTCAGCCGCCCCGGCGCGTCGAGGAAGTCGAGCGCGTTGCGCGACGGCGGCGTATCGAGCACCAGCAGGTCGAAGTCACCGTCGCGGTGCAGCTCGTAGAGCTTGGCGACGGCCGTGAACTCCTGCGAGCCCGAGACGGCCGTTGACAGCTCGCGGTAGACCCGGTTGGACTTGATCTCCTCGGCGCGCTCGGGGTCGGGGGCGACTCGTTCGATCAGCTCGTCGAAGGTCCGCTTCGGGTCGAGCATCATCGCCCATAGCTCGCCCTCGATCTTGATCTCCGTCAGCCGCTCTGGCTCGACCAGGCGTGGCTCGTTCTCGAGCTCGTGGAGCCCGAGCGCGTTGGCGAGCCGCTTCGCCGGGTCGATCGTGACGACGGCGACCTTCGCCCCGCGCGCGGCCATCCCGAGCGCGATCGCGGCCGATGTGGTCGTCTTGCCGACGCCCCCTGAGCCGCAGCACACGCAGACCCGCTTGCCTTCGAGCAGCTCAGCGACGCTCACGGCCGCGAGTCTAGGCCCGCGGTCAGGTGCTCGTGCCCGTCAGGTCGAGGAGCTCCTCGCCGACTGTCTCGTCGCGGATCTCGGCCACGCTCACGCCGGGGTCAGGCAGCACCCGCAGCGCGTCGGCCGGAAGCGAGACGCTGACCGGCGTTCCCTGGCTGTACGGCAGCTCGGCGCCCTCGTTACGCACCAGCGTCTGGAGTGCGGCGCCGTTTGCGAGGCGGACGTAGACGTGGGTGGTCGACCCGAGGAATACGAGCCGCTCGACCATCCCGGGCATGTGGTTGGGCCCGCTGGTCTGATGCGGATGCAGGTGGATGCGCTCGGGGCGGATCGCGAGCTTGACCGCCCCGGTCGCGTCGAGCTTGCCCGTCTCGGCGTCGAGCAGGAAGTCGCCCAGGCGCAGGCGGCAGGGCCCTCGGCCGTCGCCTCCCGGCTCGACCTGGGCGTCCATCAGGTTCGACACGCCGAGGAAGTCGGCCACGTAGGCATCGGAGGGCTCGTTGTAGACATCCTCGGGCGTGCCGAGCTGGGCGATCTTCCCGTGGTTCATGACCGCCAGCCGATCGGACATCGTAAGCGCCTCTTCCTGATCGTGGGTGACGTACAGGAAGGTGATGCCGACCTGCTTTTGCAGCGCGCCGAGTTCGACCTGGAGCGTGCGGCGCAGTTTGGCATCCAGCGCTCCGAGCGGCTCGTCGAGCAGCAGTACCGACGGGCGCAGCACCAGCGCCCGGGCGAGCGCGACGCGCTGCTGCTGACCGCCCGAGAGCTGGTTGGGGCGGCGCTTCTCGTATCCGGACAGCTGCACGAGCTCGAGCGCCTCTGAAACCCGTGTGTTCAGCTCGGCCTTGGGGACCGACTTGTACTTCATGCCGAAGGCGACGTTCTCGGAGACGGTCAAGAACGGGAACAGCGCGTAGCTCTGGAAGACCGTGTTGACGTTGCGGCGGTTGGGCGGCAGGTTGGACACGTCGGCGCCGTCGAGCAGGATCTTTCCGACCGTGGGCGGCTCGAAGCCCGCGACCATCCGCAGCGTCGTGGTCTTGCCGCAGCCGCTGGGCCCCAGCAGAGAGAAGAACTCGCCGGACTGGACCTCGACCGAGACGTCGTCGACCGCGGTGACCTCGTCGAACCGCTTGGTCAATGACTCGAGCTTGATGTCTCCTCCACTCATGTGACGTCCTCTCAGATTCCGGCGATGCCGGTCAGTGCCTCGGTGCCGCCCTTGGTCCGCTCGCCGCGCGTCATCCACCGGTACGCGATGAACCCGATCAGGGCGACGACGAGCGAGATGACCAGCAGGATCGTCGCCAGCGCGTTGAGCGCCGGTCCGCTCAGCCCGCCGTGGACGTTGGCGTAGATCAGCACCGACATCGGCTGCGTGTTGGCCGTCGAGGAGAGCTGCTCCACGATCACGAAATCGTCAACGGTGCTGGCGAAGACGAGCACCGCGCTGGCGAAGATGGCCGGCATCAGCAGCGGCAGCAGGACCCTCCGGATCGCGCCCAGTCGCGATGCCCCGAGGTCCGCGGCGGCCTCCTCGTAGCTGCGCCCGATGCTGATCAGCCGCGCCCGGACGATGATCGCCGGCCAGCTGAGGTTCCACACGACCAGCCCCGCGACCTCGGCCGGAGTCCCCAGGTGGATGAACGTCAGCGCCTGCGTGACGAGCAGGAACAGAGCCACCGCAAGCAACAGCTCGGGGATCACGAACGAGAAGATCATCACGAAGTTGAGACCGTTCGAGGTCCAGCTGCGCCAGCGATCGATCCCGATCGCAAAGCCGACTCCGATCGGCACGCAGATCACGGTCGTCAGCCCACCTAGGATCAGCGTCTGGATCACGGCGTGGTGAAGGCTGGGGTTGTGCAGCACGGAGGTGACCCCGTTGCCGACGTACCACTTGGTCGAGAAGCCCTGCCACGTAGCCTGGGACGCGCCCTTGTTGAACGAGAACAGGACCGCGATCCCGATCGGGACGATCGACCAAACGATGTACAGCCAGGTGCAGCCCTCGAGCGCCCACGGCCGCCGCCACGGGTTGCCGCGTGGACGCCCGCGCGACGAGAGCGGCTCGGCGGGCGACGGGCTCGTTACCGACGTCTGAGCGGTGCTCGCCATCAGGCCATCTCCCGCGAAGTTCGAGCGGTGCTGACGACGTAGAAGAACATCGGGATCAGCAGCACTGCGAGCAGCATCAGCGCCAGCACCGCGCCCTGCCCGGTCTGGCCGGGCGAGCTGAGCTGTCCCTCGATCGCGTTCCCGATCATCGTCGTCCCGGGCGCCCCGGACATCAGCTGGTTGGTGAAGTAGTCACCCAACATCGGCAGCACGGTGATGAACGTCCCGGCGATGAGCGCCGGCTTGCTCAGCGGAATCGTGACGCTCCAGAAGGTGCGCCACTTGCTGAGCCCCAGGTCTCGCGCGGCCTCGAGCAGGCTCTGGTCGATCCGGTCCAGGAACGCGTACAGGACCAGGATCAGGTACGGGATGTAGCCGTACACGAGGCTCATGATCACGGTGACCGATTTGCCGCCCAGCCAGTCCGTGCTGCCGGGCAGGCCGACGAACGACAGCGCGCTGTTGAAGAAGCCATTCTGCTGGAGCAGGTCAATCCAGGCCAGCATTCGCATCATGTAGCTGACCCAGAACGGTGCGATCAGCAGCACGAGGAACAGCGTCTTGCGCGTGCCTGCGTACCGGGACACGAAGTACGCCACCGGATACGCGATCGCGAGCGAGATCACCGTCGCGATCGCCGTGTAGATGACCGTCCGGAGCGCGGACGGACCGATGAACGCTCCGGTGCCGACGATGTCGTGCCAGACCGCGCTGAGGTTGAAGCTCGACCAATGGAGTGGGTTCCAGACCGGGACCACGGTCTGGAAGAACTCGTTGATGCCGCCGCCGGCGACCGACAGCATGACGTAGAACGGCACCACGAACAGAATCAGCAGCCAGATCGCTCCGGGCGCCGCGAGTCCCATCCACAGCCAGCGGTTGCGCCGGTCGTAGGTGTCCTGCCGCCGACCCATCGCCGTCAGCCTATAGCCCCTTCGAGAACGAGTTCCACGTCGACTCCCAGAGCGAATTCGCCGCTGGAGGCAGCTCGAGTTGGAAGATGCCGTCGCGGAAGTACTGCGGCAGCACGACCGTGGACGTCAACTGCCGAGGCAGCAGCTTCTCGGAAATCAGCCGAGTCGGGGTGACCTCGCTGAGTGGCTGCATGTAGCCGACATAGCCGTAGTTCTCGAACGCATTGTTCACGTCGAGCAGGTAGTCGATGAACTTGTGGGCCAGAACGGGATTTTGACCGGTGGTCATGTTGACCATCAGATCGTTTGCGACCGGGCCCCTATGGTTGGAGGGAAACCAGTAGCCGAGGACGTCGATCGACGTGCCCTTGGGCAGATACTGGTACGAGGCGGCCATGTCGCCCGACCAGCCGTGGTGGATCCAGGTCTTCCCGTTCGGGACGTCGGTGTAGTCGTTGTTGTCGATCCGTACGCCGGTCAGACTGGCGAGCTGCGAGAGCGCCTTGCCGGCACCCCGGATCTGGGATGGGTCGGTCGTGTTGAGGTTGAGATTCCCCGCCCGGAGCAGAGCCAGGCTGATCGTCTCGCGGTAATCGTCGAGGACCGCGACCTTGCCCTTGTACGGCGCCCCCTGCCACGGCATGTTCCAGGACGGCGCGAGGTTGACCTTGTCCTTGCGCCACGCCATCCCCGTGGTGAAGATCGAGTACGGCGTCGTGTACCGCCACTCCTGGTCATAGAACGGGTTGCGGTAGTCAGGCCAGGCGTTGGCCATGTTGGGGATGTAGCTGTGGTTGAGCGGCCGCATCATCTTCTGTGCGATCAGCTGACCGAGCACATCGACGGTCGGGAAGAAGACGTCGACCTTGAGCTGTCCGCTGGCGAGCTTGGAGAGCGCCTCCTCCATTGTGTTGAACGTCGTCAGCGAGTAGTTGCAGTTGTGCGTCTTGCAGAAGTTCTTGATCACCGCCTCGTTGATGTACGCGACCCAGTTGTAGAGCTGGAGCGTCGCGCCCTTCTCCGGCTCGAGGCCCGAGGGGATCGGCTTGTTGTCGGCGTACACCGGCCACTTGACCGGGCTGTCCTTGCGTGGCAGCGGAGGAGCGCTGGTCGCGCCGGCGGGGTTCGTCGAGCTGCAGCCGGCCAGCATTCCAGCGGCCGCGAGCCCGGCGCCCGCCGCGAGCAGCTGGCGACGGGAGATTGCGGTTTGCAACGGGTCGGGTCTGCGGCGGATCCCTCCTTCAGACCATCCCTCACGTGGATGCATGTCCACTCACCTCTTCAGGAGTGCGTCGGGATCGAGCGGGCGATCGGCGGCAGGCGAATGCGGCCCAGGCCGCGGCGGTCGGTCGATCGAGACGACTCATGATCGCTGCTTACCGGTCGCTTTTTTCGCATGCTGTCCGCTGACGCGCCCATTCGGGCTCGTGGTCCGATGAAGTTCGCACCCGAGCTCGTTTGACGCGAGCGTAAGGCAGCGGTCGACCATCCGCGCCGGTGACACGTCGGGTTGGCCGAGCGTCACCTGCACGCCGAGGCCGTCGAGTAGACCGCTCAGGGTCAGCGCGAAGTCGTCGGGGTCGGCGTCCTGCGTGAACTCGCCTGACTTCTGGCCGTCGCGGACGATGTCGGCGATCAGAGTACGCTGGCGGCGGTCAAGGCGGAAGTAGGACGTGCGCACGCTTTGGTCACGGCGGGCTCGGACCCAGATCTCCATCCACAGCGTGTAGTCGTTGAGGCCGCCCGGCCCGAGGCTCGTCTCCTCGATCAGGTGGATCAGCTTGTCGCTCGCGCCCTCGATCTGATCCTGGCCATCGGAGAGACGCTCGTAGAACTGGCGGTCCGCATATTCAACGGCCTCCTCGAGCAGCCGGTCCTTGGACTCGAAGTAGTAGAGGATCGTCGGCGAGCTCGTCCCCGCGCGCTCGGCGATGTCCCCGATCCGGGTGTCGAACAGGCCGCGCTCGTAGAGCACCTCAGCGGCGGCTTCGATGATCTGCGGCTTGCGCAGGTGATCGATTTTGGGGCGGGGACTCATCTCTCCTCTGATGCCTCTGGCCTTGCACCGGCCTGTATCCTGAATCCTCGTTCAGAAAACTACCAGCGAGCTTGCTGGTGTCAAGCGTCAAGTGTTAGGGGAAGTTTGCATGGTTGACGTGGCGGTGCTGGGCGCCGGGCTCGCGGGACTGTCGGCGGCGCGCGATCTGCAACTCGCCGGGACCGATGTCGTCGTGCTCGAGGCGCGCGAGCGCCCCGGCGGTCGCGTCGAGGCGGTGGCGCTGCCCGATGGCCGCACGGTCCAGGGCGGGGGAGAGGTGATCGGCCGCGATCACACGGCCTACCAGCAGCTCGTCGGCGAGCTCGGGCTCACGTTGGAACGCAGCTACGTCGCCGATCCCGGCGAAATGAGCTGGGGTCTGGGCGAGGGCGTGTTCGTCGGCGATCACGCGCCGTGGATGACCGATCACGAGCGAGCCGACGGCGAGCGCGTCGAGCTCGAGTTTGGTCGCCTGGCTGCGACCGTCGACCCCGACGATCCCTGGAGCCATCCCGACGCGCCGCGCCTCGATCGGCTCAGCGTCGGCGCCTGGCTGCGCGAGCTCGGCGCGCTGCCCGCGGTGCTGCGCCGCCACGAGCTCGCGTCTCTGTCGCTCTCGTGCGACGGGCCCGACCGCACCTCGCTGCTGTCTGAGCTGCGCAAGCAGGCGGTGCTGGGAACCGACGGCTTCTACGACCTCGACCTGTGGGAGGGGCTGCGCGTCGTGGGCGGCTCGGCGTCGGTGGCGCTCACGATGGCCGCCGAGCTCGGGCCGCGCGTTCGGCTTGGCGCGGTCGTCACGGGGATCGAGATCGCCTCCAATGGCGTCGCGGTCACGCTCGCCGACGGCGAGCGGATCGAGGCCGAGGCCGTGGTCTGCGCGATCCCGGCCGGGCCGCTGCGGTCCGTGGCGATCACCGGCCTGAGCGAGGCGCGGCTCGCGTCCCTGCGCGCCCAGCGCCAAGCGCTCGCCGCCAAGCTCGTCGCCGTCTACGACGAGCCGTTCTGGCAGCGCAACGGTCAGAACGGGCTGGCCGAGACCGAGTGGCTGTTCGGCTCGACCTGGCATCAGGGCCAGGGGGTGCTGTCGCTGCTGGTGCCGCCCGAGCGGTTCTCGGCCTTCATCGCCGCGCCGCCCGACGCACGCCGGCGGACGGTGCTCGAGGGGCTCGGGGCGCTGTACGGCGACCGCGGCCGGCAGCCGTCGGCGCTGCTGGAGCGGACCTGGGGAAGCGACCCCTACACGCTCGGTTACATCACCTCCTGGGCACCCGGGGACGTGGGGCGCGTTGGGCCGTTGCACGGCACTCACGAACCGCCGTTCTACGTGGCCGGGTCAGACCACTGGGTGGCGGGCTATATGGAGGGCGCGGTCAAAACCGGCCGCGGCGCGGCCGCGGCTGCGCTCGGAGCGCCGTCACCGGCCTGAGCTCGGGGCGCCGTCACCCGCCTGACGCTGCGCTCCTGCTCGCGTGCTCCGGGACCCGGGCGTGCACGACGTGACAAATCGGCCCAGGCATGTCCGATCTGTCGCGATCTGCAGGCTGTGCGTGCATTCGGCGACGAACCCAGTCTCGTGATTTGGATTTGTCACGTCACGCCGGCTGGGCGCCCCGCCCCGAGGCGGCCGCCCCGTGCCGCGCCGCCCCGCGCCGCCCCGTGCCGCGCCGCCACGCCCTGCCGCCCGCGCGGTCCCGCGCCGCGCGGTCATCGTCCCGCGCCGCGCGGTCAGCGGCCTGAGGGCGCGGCCTCGGGCATCGCCTGGCGCTCGGCGAGCGCGTGGACGACGGGAGCGACCAGCTGCTCGCCGAGCCCGAGGTCGCCGGCGAGCGTCGCCTCGATCGCCCGCCGGGCTCGGGGCAGCGTCATCCCGCCGTCGCCGATCAGGGTGCGGACGCCGAACCCATCGATCAGCGCCAGTAGCCGGTCGGTCACCTCGTCTGGATCGCAACGCGCGAACTCCTGGTTGGCGACACCCGCGGCGATCTCGTCCGCGAACCACGCGTGCAGCCGCGAATAAAGCTCCTCGGCGACCGGTCCGAGCTCCGGGTGACGCACCGCTCGCAGCCACAATTCGACCCACAGGACCCAGTCCTCGCGCAGCTCGGTGGTGGTCGGCAGGCAGTGGGCGATCATCGACTGCAGCCGTTGCGCATGAGTCGCGCCCTCGGGCTCACCATCGGCGATCCGAGCATCAGCAGCGTGGCTATAGGACCAATCCAGCGCCTCGGCCAGCAGGGCCTCGCGGCTTGCGAAGTGGTAGTGGACCAGCGAGGTCGACACGCCGGCGTCCATCGCGACTCGCGCGATTCGCGCGTCGTCGATGCCCTCGCTGGCGATCCGCCGGACGGCAGCGGCGAGAATCCGCTCTCGCGCTCCTTCCCTGGCGCGCCGCGGGCTCACTCGGAGCTGTCGCCTCCCGCCGTGCCGGCAAAGTCGCCCCGGACCCGGTCCGCGAACCACGCGACCGCGGCCTCGCGACGCGATAGCGGGCCGCACCGGTAACCGCGGGTCTGCAGGCCCTGCTGGACGTTGTCGACGAGGTCGATGTCCTCGTCGAGGACGAGCGTGTTCAACCGCCCATTGGCCCACTGGACCAGGCGCGTCCGCGGACCGCTGCCCGGCGGTCGGTAGCAGGCCCACCAATCGGCCGTCTTGGCCACCCCGTCTGGGAGCAGCTGCCAGGTGTTGACCTGGTCCGGGTAGAGGTCGATCGTCGTGTTCGGGTAGATGTACACGTAGCGCCAGATCGCGCTGTCGGCCTCGCCAAGCCCGGGCATCGGCGTGACCAGCCGGGCGTAGAGCCGCTCGAGCCGGTTGCTGCTCGGCTTGGAGCGCATCGGGGCGTCGAACCAGACGTAGTGGTCGTAGACCTCGACGTCGTAGTGCTTGTAGTCGAGCATCCGCATCAGGCTGGGATGGGCGATCGGGATGTGGTAGCCCTCGAGGTAGTTGTCGGCGACCACCTTCCAGTTGGCCGGCTGGCTGCCGTAGCCCGAGGAGAACGACTCGAGCGACTCGATCCGGTACGGGGCCAGCCGCTGGGGCAGGTCACCGACCAGGTCGGCAAGCGGGGTCGCGTCGGGGTCGAGGTTGACGAACACCAGGCCGCACAGCACCTCGACGCGGGCCCGCATCAGACCGAACTTGGACTTGTCGATCTTGTCGGCGAACGAGAGCCCCTCCGGCACCCCGATCAGCGATCCGTCGAGCCTGTACGTCCAGCCGTGATAGCGGCAGCGGATCGCCATCTTGCACTGTCCCGAGCCGCTCAGCAGACGTGAGCCCCGGTGGCGGCAGACGTTCTTAAACGCACGCAGCTCGTTGTTCTCGTCCCGAACGACGAGCACCGGCTGAGAGCCCGCGCGCGTGGTCACATAGCTCCCGGGGTTGGGGAGCGATGAGACGTGCCCCGCGAGCTGCCACGTGCGCTCGAAGATCGATTCCTGCTCGACGTCGAGCAGGGTGGGGTCGGTGTAGAAGTGGGGCTCGAGCGCGGTGCCAGCCAAGATCCCGGACGCGGGAGAGCCATTCAGCGGGACAGCAGTTTCCATATCAGACCTCGTCCTGACTTTGTGATCAGTTATACTTTATCGCCATGGTCAAGCGTGCGACCTGGCTGTCGGTGACGCCGGAGCCAGAACGCGAGCTACCGCAGGCCGTGGCGACCCTGACCGAAGGACACAGAGCCCCGGGAGACGTAGTGCAGCGCGAGCGCGAGAAGGTCGAACGACTTGTCCTGTACGGCAGCCAGCGGCAATGGCTTGCGTACCTGCACGGGGTCGTCGAGCTGATCGCGTCGCGCGGCGACAGCGCCGACCCGGACGTCGAGCAGGCACTTCAGCGCGCAACCGCAGTGATCTATAACCACCACAACCTTCTGCTCGCGCTGCCCGGTCCCGGCGCGGCGATCACCGCCGGCGACCGGGACACGCTCCGGCGCGTCCAGCACGACTTCCGGTAGCCATCACCACCAAACACCCACGCAAGGCAAAGAGGAACCCGATGAGCACGACTACCACCGCCCCCAGCGAGCTGACTGCCGAGCAGCTCGAACTACGTGACCGCGCGCGAGATTTCGTGCAGCGGGTCCTGATGCCGCTCGAGGTCGAGGCCGAGGAGCGCGGCGGCGCGCTGCCGCAGGAGACCGTCGAGGAGGTCAAGCAGGCGGCGATCGCCGCGCGGCTGCACGGCGGCCGGGTGCCGGTCGAGCACGGCGGCCAGGGCTGGTCGATGATCGAGTGGTTTCTCGTCAACGAGCAGTTCGGTCGCGTGACCAACGGACTCCACTGGCATGTCCCCAACGTCTACAACGTGCTGCTCGAGGGGACCTCGGAGCAGATCGAGAGCTACATCGCTCCCGCGCTGCGCGGCGAGGGCGGCGACGCGTATGCCGTCACCGAGGCCGAGGCGGGCTCCGACCCCGGCGGCATCGCCTCGACGGCGGTCGCGACCGACGCGGGCTGGCGGATCAACGGCGAGAAGTGGTTTGTGACCTCCGGTGACGTCGCTCGCGTGCTGATCGTGATGGCCAATGCGATCGACGGGGCCGACAGGCTGCCGACGCTGTTCCTGGTCGCTCCCGACGCGCCCGGCGTCGAGTTCGTCGATGACCCGAAGTTCACCCACAACTATCCGCATGGCCACCCGACGATCCGCTTCACCGATGTCGAGGTCGCGGCCGACGCGGTCGTCGGCGGCGTCGGCAACGGCGAGGAACTGCAGCGCGGCTGGTTCACCGAGGAGCGACTCGGGATCGCAACCCACGGCCTGGGCGCGATGTGGCGGCTGCTGGACGAGACCACCGCCTGGTCGACGAGCCGGATCCAGGGCGGCCAGCGGATCATCGACTACCAGGGGATCTCATTCCCGCTCGCCGACTCGGCGACCGATGCGGCACTCGGACGGCTGCTGGCGATGCAGGTCTGCACGATGGTCGACACCGGCGCCGACCCGAAGCTGATCCACGCCAAGGCCGCGATGGCGAAGCTGTTCGTCTCCGAGGCGGCCGGCCGCTGCGCCGATCGCGCGGTGCAGGCGTTCGGCGGCCGGGGGTACATGCGCAGCAACGTCGCCGAGCGGTTCTCGCGCGAGCTGCGGGTCGACCGAATCTGGGAGGGCACCAGCGAGATTCAGCGGCTGATCATCGCCCGTGCGCTCGAGCGTCGCGGGGTCGAGGCGACGATCCATTGACGGCCGTCGCGACCGGGGCGGCGCTCGATCTGCGCCGCCTCATGCAGCCAAGCTCGATCGCCGTCGTCGGCGCGACGCCGAGACCGGATACATACGCGTCGCAGGCGCTGCTCAACGTCGAGACAGTCGGGTTCGATGGAGAAGTGTGGGGGGTCAATCCCCGCTACGAGGAGGTGCTTGGTCGTCCGTGCGTGCCGAGCATCGCCGAGCTGCCGGTCGCGGTTGACGCGGTCCTGGTCGCGATCCCGGCCGCCGGCGTGCCCGAGGTGATCGAGCAGTCCGGCGCGCGAGGATGTGGAGGTGCGGTCGTGATCAGCGCCGGCTTCGACGAGATCAAGGAGGGCCACGAGCTACACACCGGGCTGGTCACGGCGGCGGCCCGCCACCGGCTGCCGGTATGTGGGCCCAACTGCAACGGGATCGTCTCGCCGCGCAACCGGATCTCCCTCTGGGGCGATGCGCTCGAGGCCAGGGAGGCCGGCTCGGTGGCGCTGATCTCCCAGAGTGGGAACGTCGCCGTCAACGCGCTCGCGACCCGCCGCGGGCTGCGCTTCCACACGGTCGTCGCGAGCGGCAACCAGGCGGTCCTGTCGGCCGCCGACTATCTCGAGTTCCTGGCCACCGAGGAAGGGCTCGGGGCGATCGCGCTCTACCTCGAGGAGGACGGCGGGCCCCGCTTCTGTGACGGGCTCGCTGCCTGCGCCGAGGCCGGCATCCCGGTGGTCGTGCTCAAGGTCGGCGAATCGAGCGCCGGCGCCAGGGCCGCGGCCGCCCACAGCGCGGCGCTGGGCGGCGACCAGCGAGTGTTCCGCAGCCTCGTCCGCGAGGCCGGAGGGATCTGGGCCGACGACGTCCACGATCTGCTCGAACTCGCCAAGACGCTCGCGGTCGGTCGCAGGCCGCCGTCCGGATCGAGCTCGGGCCGTGGCGTCGCCGTGATGACCTGCTCGGGTGGGGACTCGGCCCAGGGCGCCGACGAGGCACAGCGGATCGGCCTCGAGCTGCCCGAGCTCGCCCCGGCGACTCGAGCGCGGCTGCGGGAGCTGCTGCCGACCGCGGCGACGGTCGCCAATCCGCTCGACTACACGGCGATGATCTGGGGCGATCGAGAGGCACTCGCGGCGCTGGTACGGACGCTCGGGGAGGACCCCGGCGTCGGCGAGGTGGTGGTCTTCTATGACCAACCCCACGGGCTGACCGGAGCGGCTGAGGAATCGTGGCGGGCCGTGCGCGAGGGCGTGATCGCCGGGGCCGCGGTCAGTCCCGTGCCGACGCTCGTGTCCTCGACCCTGCCCGAGCTGCTCGACGACGAGTCCGCATGGCAGTTCATCGGTGCCGGCGTGCCGGCGGCCGCCGGTCTGCGGACCGGCCTGCGGTGCGCCGCGGCCGCGCTGTCGCCGGCGGTCGGCGACCCGGCTCGCCTGCGTGAGATCGCGGCGACCGCGCGCGCGGTGGGAGGGCCCGCGCACGAGGGCGAGTGGCTGGCCGAGCACGAGGCCAAGGCGCTGCTCGAGGCCCACGGAGTCCGGGTGCCGCGTGGGCGGGTGGTGGCCGGCGAGGACGACGCGGCCTCGGCGCTGGAGGAGTTGGGCGGCAACATCGTCCTGAAGCTGAGCGCGGCGACGGTCCAGCACAAATCCGAGCTCGGAGGCGTGGCGATCGCCCTGCGATCGCCGGACGAGGTCCGCGGCGCCTACCGCCGGCTGGCGGAGCTCGCGAGCGCCCACGACGGCGTCGTGCTCGCCGAGCGGATGGCCGCTGCGGGAGTCGAGCTGGTGATCGCCGCTCGCACAGATGCGATCGTCCCTGCGCTCGTCCTCGGTCTAGGCGGAATCTGGACCGAGCTGTTGGACGACGTCGCGATCGTTCCGCTGCCCGCCGGCGCGGCGCGGATCGAGCAGGCGCTGCGATCGCTGCGCGGTGCCCCGGTGCTGCTCGGCGGTCGCGGCGGCGAGAGCGTCGATCTGCCGGCCGCCGCCGCGCTGGCGCACCAGATCGCCTGCGTCCTGGTGGAGCGCTCATTGTCGGAGATCGAGTGCAACCCGGTGCTGGTCGGGACCGCCGGCCACGGCGCGATCGCCGTCGACGCGACGATCAGGCTGCGTGGAGGGAGCCGCTGATGCACGACGTGGTGATCGTGGGCGGCGGGTTCGCGGGCGTGACCGCAGCCCGCGAGTGCGCCCTTCGCGGCCGTCGCGCGCTGGTGCTCGAGGGTCGAGACCGTCTCGGCGGGCGAACCTGGAGCGCCGACTGGGACGGCACCCGGATCGAGCTCGGGGGCGCCTGGGTTCACTGGCACCAACCGCATACGTTCTCCGAGCTGACCCGGGCCGGTCTCGCGGTCGAGGTCGGACGCGATCCCGAGGTCGCCGCCTGGTATGTCGGCGAGCAGCGCTTCGCGGGCACGATCGGCGAGCGCGACGCGATCGCGCGGCGCGGCTGGGACGCATTCGTCGACGGCGTCGCAACCGCACTGCCGCTCCCGCACGCGCCCCTGTACGCGCTCGACCAGCTTGCCCGGTTTGACCGGCTGACGATCGCGCAGCGGCTCGACCAGCTCGAGCTCGACGACGAGGAGCGCGCCGTGCTGAGCGCCGAGCTCGAGTCACTCGCGCATGCGCCGCTGCAGGATGCCGGCGCGGTATCGGTGCTGCGCTGGCACGCGCTGTCGGGGTACAGCCTCGAGCTGACCCAGCAGACCGGTGGCCGGGCGACGATCGTCGGCGGCACGGGCGCGCTGTTGGATGCGATTGCCTCCGCGGCGCCGTTCGAGGTCGAGCTTGAGTCGCCGGTGGCGTCGGTCGCCGCGAGCAACGGACACGTCGAGCTCACGACCCGTGACGGCGACTCCTACAAGGCCGGCGCGGCGATCATCGCCGTACCGTTGAACGCGCTCGGCGCGATCGAGTTCACGCCCGAGCTCGCCGAGGACAAGCAGCGCGGGATCGAGCTCGGCCAGGCGTCGCGGGGGACCAAGGTGATGATCCGGGCCCGTGGCGAGGCGACGATGCAGAACGCGATCCGTCCCGGCCATCCGTTCGGGTACCTGGCCACCGAAGAGCTGTTCGATGACGGCACCCAGCTGCTGATCGGCTTCGGCCCCGACGCGCAGCGGTTCGACGCCGGCAGCGTGCCGGTGCTACAGAGCAGCCTCGAGCAGATCCTGCCCGGCTACGAGACGGTCGACGCGAGGGCCCACGACTGGCTGGCCGACGAGTTCTCACGCGGGACCTGGGCGATCCACCGGCCCGGCTGGTACGAGCACCACCACGCCGCGATGCGACGCGTCGACGGTCGCGTCGTGCTGGCGGGGTCCGATCTGGCCAACGGGTGGGCCGGGTTCATCGACGGCGCGATCGAGAGTGGGTTGCGCGCCGGACAGCTCGCGGCCGAACTCAGCGGTTGAGCCCAGCCGGCAGCTGACGCTCAGCCGTCGAGCTCAGCCCGGGCCCGCTCGGGGAGCGCGCCGTCGAGCGCATCTGCGAGTGCCCCGAGCTGCTGCGGGCCGATCTGCTCGGCGAAAAGGTACGGCAGCTCGATCAGTCCCATCCCGAGCCCGTCATGGAGGCGGCGCAGCTGTTCGCTCTGCGCCGCCGCGCGGGTCTGCTCGGACAGCGCCGCCGACAGCGCGGCCTCCTCGAGCGCCGAGCGCGCGCGGTCACGGGCCGTGATCAGCTGCTCGCGCTCGGCCTCGGTGAAACGGTCGGGATAGCGCGCGTTGACGATCACCGCGTCGAGTCGCAGTTGCTCGGCGGTGAGCTGGTCGCGTAGCCACAGCGTCTCGTTGACGGGCATCTCCTCGGCGGTCGCGACGGCGACGATCGCGGTGAATTCGTGGTCGGCGATCGTGGCCGCGATCCGGCGGCCCTGATGGGCGATCGGCCCGACCCGCGCGATCTCGGCAAACGTCCGCGGCGTGCGCAGGATGCCGACCCCGTGGCCGGCCGCGGGTGAGTCGACGATCACGAGGTCGTATTTGTCGGCTCCGCTCGTCCGGCGGTCATGTTGGGCGAGCTCCCACGCCTTACCGACGCTCAGCAGCTCGCGCATCCCCGGGGTCGCCATCGCGAACGCCTGAAACAGCCGGCTCGCGCCGAGCACCTGGCCGACGGTCCCGGTCTTGAGCTTCAGATACTCCTCCATCGAGTCCTGGGGATCGATCGAGATCGTGTACAGCCGGTCGGCGAGCCTGACCTCGTCGAACGTCTCACCCTGCTTCCCGAACGCGCTGCGGACCCGGTCCTGGCTCGCCAGCTCAGCGACGATCGTCCGCAGGCCGCGGCGGGCGGCGAGCATCCCGAGCGCGGTCGACACGGTCGACTTGCCGACGCCGCCCTTGCCGGTGACGAAGATCAGGCGGCGCTGTAGGAGGTCGGGCACGGCGGTCGGAATTTAGCTGCCGGGTCCGGCCGGGCCTAGCCGGCGTCGGCGCGCTGACCCGCCAGACCACTGAAACAAAAGGATTTCCCACCCCACCTGCGAATACAGGCGCGTATGAGTTCACCGACCCATCGGAGCGCTCGCTGATGTCCACCTGCAAGGTGATCACGCTCGCCAACCAGAAGGGTGGCGTCGCCAAGACCACGACCACGCTCAACCTCGCCGTGGCATTCGCCGAGGAGGGCCACCGCGTGCTCGTCTGTGACATGGACCCCCAGGGCAACCTGACGATGTCGCAGGGAATCGATCCCGACACGCTCGAGAAGTCGATGTACGACGTGCTCGTGCACCACATGTCGATCCGCGAGGTGATCCGCAAGCGCGAGGTGGACATTGCCTGCTCGTCGATCGATCTCGCCGGGGCCGAGATCGCGATGTCGACGATGATCGGTCGCGAGCGCTCGCTCGAGAAGGCCTTCGCGGAGATCCGGGAGGACTACGACTTCATCTTCATCGACACTCCACCGAGCCTCGGACTGCTGACGATCAACGCGCTTACGGCGTCCGACAAGGTGATCGTCCCCGTTCAGTGCGAATATCTGTCGATGAGGGGGCTGATCCAGCTTCAGAACACGCTGGCGATGATCCGCGAAAACCTGAACCCGGACGTCGAGATCGAGGGAATCCTGCCGACGCTCGTCGACCTTCGCACGCTGCACGCGAAGGAGGCGATCGAACTGCTTGAGGAGAACTTCGGCGACAAGGTGTACGCCTCCCGAATTCGTAAGACGGTCCGATTCGCGGAAGCGCCCGTGAAAGGCATGTCCGTGCTGAAGTACGATCCGGACGGTCTCGCCGCACACGCCTACAGGCAGCTCGCCAAGGAGGTTCTCTCACATGGCAACCAATAAGCGCGCGAGCATGCGTGAAGGACCGCTTGCGGATCTGTTCCGCAAGACCGCAGCCGATACTTCTGGCACGCCGGAGACCGAGCAGCCCGCCCAGGAGCCGCCGCCAGAGCCGGCTTCGGCGCCGCCGCAGCCGGTCGCGTCCGAGGACGCCGATACCGACGAGCGCGCCGCTGCCGGTCCGCCCTCCCCCAGCGAGGAGCGGCGGCGGGTCCGTCATCCGTCGTTCGATTCGCCGGCCGAGCCCGAGGAGGCCGAGGAGCGCCACGTCCCGTCGCCCCAGGAACGCCTGCGCCAGGCCTTCTCGTCTGACATTCCCGAGAACGTGCTCGAACCGCCCGCGGGCGGGGCGACGCGCGCCCGTACTCATGCGGCCGAGCCGACGCACGACGTCTACGCCCGCTCCCGGGTGGCGCCCGAGGTGCCCGCCGGCACGCCGGCGATCGGCCCGGTGCTGCGCGTCGTCGGAGTCGGAGGCGGTGGTGTCAACGCCGTCAACCGAATGGTTGAGGCCGAGGTCGAGGGCGTCGAGTTCTTGGCGATCAACACCGATCTGCAGTCGCTGCAGCAGTCGGCCGCCCACGCGACCCTCCACATCGGAGATGGGTTGACGCGCGGGCTCGGCTCGGGCTCCGATCCCGAGCTCGGCCGGCGCTCCGCGATGGGGCAGCACGACCAGATCAAGGCGCTGCTGCGCGGCTCTGACATGGTCTTCATCGCCGCCGGCGCCGGCGGCGGCACAGGTACCGGTGCGGCTCCGATCGTGGCCCAGATCGCGCGCGAGATCGGCGCGTTGACGGTCGGCATCGTCACGCGCCCGTTCGGGTTCGAGGGATCGCGCAGGCGCGACCAGGCCGAGGACGGGATCACCGCGCTCGCAGAAGAGGTCGACACGCTGATCGTCGTGCCCAACAACCGCCTGCTCTCGGTGCTCGACCGTGGCGTATCGATGCTCGACGCGTTCCGGGTCGCCGATGACGTGCTCCGCCAGGGCGTCCAGGGCATCTCGGACCTGGTGACGCTGCCCGGTCTGATCAACCTCGACTTCGCCGACGTGCGCACGATCATGTCCGACGCCGGCAACGCGCTGCTCGGGATCGGCATGGGAACCGGTGAGCGCCGCGCGGTCGACGCCGCCGAGCAGGCGGTCGCATCGCCGTTGCTCGAGACCAGCATGGAGGGCGCCCGCTCGATCCTGCTGTCGATCACGGGCGGAAGCGACGTCTCGCTGTGGGAGGTCAACGAGGCCGCCAAGGCGGTCGCCGAGGCCGCCCACCCCGACGCCAACATCATCTTCGGGGCGATGGTCGACGAGAAGCTCGATGACCAAATCTGGGTGACCGTGGTCGCGACCGGCTACGGCGAGCCCCGTCGCCACCGCCGCGACGAGCGCTCGTTCAACGGTGGCCGCGAGCGCGACGAGGATTCCGGGCGGGGGTTCCGCGAGCCGGCCGGCGAGCCGCGGGTGAGCCGTGTCCGCGAGCGGTCATCGTCGTTCTCGCGCGACCTCGACGTGCCCGAGTTCATTCCCCGTCGCTGACAGCCGGCGCGCGGCCGGGCAGCCGGGCGCGGGGCGCGACGGGTGGGGCGCGGGCAGCGAGCCGTATGCGCAAAACCTGCGCGGGAGCCCAGTAATCCGGACACGGCCCGCGTCGCGCGCGCTGTCATGCCGCAAACTGACGGCTGTGTTGGCTTCACCCAAGACCGAGGCGTGACGTGACCAGCGGCGACCAACTTGGCGTTGTGGCCGCGGGCCACCCGGTGAGCGCCAACGCGGGCGCCGACGCGCTCAGGGTGGGCGGCAACGCGGTCGACGGGGCGCTGGCGGCGATGCTCGCATCGTTCGCCTGCGAGCCGCTGCTGACCGGGCTCGGCGCCGGCGGGTACATGCTCGTGGTAGCGCCCGGCCAGGCGCCGGCGCTGCTCGACTTCTTCGTGCAGGCGCCGGGGCGCGGCGCCGACGACAGCCGCCGTGCCGAGCTGATCCCGATTCCGGTCTCGTTCGGTGACGCGATCCAGGAGTTCCACATCGGCGTCGCATCGGTCGGCTGTTACGGGATGGCGGCCGGCGTCTGCGAGGCCGCCCGACGGTTCGGGCGCGTGCCACTGGATCAACTCGTCGCGCCGGCGGCCGCGCTCGCCCGCGACGGGGTGCCGCTCAACGCCCAGCAGGCCTACATCGTCGAGATCCTCGCCGGGATCGTGACCTCAACGCCCGAGTGCGCGGCGCTGTTCGCGCCGGGAGGGATGCTGCTGCGTGAGGGTGACGTGCTGCGCCAGCCGGAGTTCGCGCACACGTTGGAGCGTCTGGGGGCGGAGGGCGAGCGGCCGTTCTACGAGGGCGACATCGCCGCCGCAGTCAGCGACTGGGTGCTCGAACGCGGCGGTCTGCTGACCGGCGCCGACCTGCGCTCCTACGAGGTCGTCGACCGCGAGCCGGTCCGGGTCGCGTACCGCGGCCGTGAGGTGGTCACCAACCCGCCGCCATCGGCGGGTGGGATCCTGATCGCGCGGGCGCTGGCGATGCTCGGCGCGGCACCCGGCCCTCCATCGGTGACCCGGGTAGTCGATGTGATGGAGGCGACCCAACGCGAGCGGACACCCGAGTTCCTGGCCGGGCTCGACGATCCCGGCTTCATGCGCACCTTCCTCGCCCGCACCGGCGGAGGGCTGGGCTCGACGACTCACATCGCGGTGCTCGACTGCGACGGGTGGGCCTGCTCGGTGACATGCTCGAACGGATCGGCGTCGGGCGTGGTCGTCCCCGGCACCGGCATCCACCTCAACAACATGCTCGGTGAGCAGGATCTGAACCCGCTTGGCTTTCACCGCCACCCGCCCGGTCGTCGGATGCCAAGCATGATGGCGCCGACGGTCGTGCTGCGCGACGGCGAGGCCGAGCTGGCCGTCGGCAGCGCCGGCTCCAACCGGATCCGGTCGGCGATCCTGCAGACGATCATCCGCACGATCGATGACGGGATGCGAGCGAGTGACGCCGTCCAGGCGCCGCGCGTGCACTGGGAGGACGACATCGTCTACGTCGAGCCAGGGGTCGACGTCAGCGGGCTCGAGGCCGAGGGCCGCGTGCTGAGCCCGTTTCGCGAGCGCAACCTGTTCTTCGGCGGAGCGCAGGCCGCGGCGCGCGACAGCGACGGCGGCTTCTCGGGAGGCGGGGACCCACGGCGCGGAGGAGCGGCGGTCGTGGTCACAGCCCCGTGAGGCGCGGCGCCGCGACGCTCGCGGTGGTGATCGCGGCCTGCGGTCTGGTCAGCGGCTGCGGGCTCAACGTCGAGCTCGCCGACCTGTTCCTGCTGACCCGCACGGGCCAGGGCTCGACCCTGACGCTGCTGGTGAACGACAGCGGCACGATCCGCTGCAACGGTTCCAAGGAGAAGACGCTGCCAAGCGCGCTGCTGATCCAGGCGCGCAATCTGGCTGCCAGCCTCGCCGGCCCGGCCAGCAGACACCTCGACCTGCCGTCCGGTCCCGGGACCGTGTTCAGCTACAGGATCAAGCTCCAGCAGGGCACGATCCGGTTCTCTGACCGCGACGCGGCGCACCACAACCTGCTGGCCCAGGCCGAGCTGTTCGCCGCGCAGACCGCCCAGCAGGCGTGCGGACTTTCGGGATGAGTGTTCTCACATGAACGGACGCGGGCTTAGCCCCTCTTCACGGGTCCGGCTACCCTTCGCGGCCGCGTGCTCGCCGTAGCCAGCCAACAACTGATCACGACCTTCCAGGCGATCGTGCTCGGCGTCCTGCAGGGCGCGACCGAGCTGTTTCCGGTCTCGAGCCTCGGTCACACGGTGCTGTTCCCGACCCTGTTTCGGTGGCACAACGTGGTCGCCTGGCAGTCCCAGCCCGAATCGCCCTGGCTGGCGTTCGTGGTCATGCTGCACGTCGGCAGCGCCGTCGGCCTGCTGATCTACTTCTGGCGCGATTGGATCGCGATCATCCGCGGGTTCTTCGCGACGCTGCGCAAGCGCAGCATCGACACGCCGACCGAGAGGCTCGCATGGCTGATCATCTGCGCGACGATCCCGGTTGGGATCCTCGGCCTGCTGCTCGAGCACACCGTGCGGGTCGCGCTCGCCAAACCCCTGGCGGCGGCCTTCTTTCTGATGGTCAACGGCTGCGTCCTGCTGTGGGGCGAGCGGTGGCGCCGGCGCGCGGAGGTCCGCGAGCTGGCCGCGCGCGAGGGCCTCAACGCCGAGGGCGGGCGTCGCCTCGACACGCTGGAGCTCAAAGAGGCCGGCGTGATCGGGACTGCTCAGACGACCGCGCTGATCGCCGGGATCAGCCGCGACGGCGTCTGCATGTCAGTCGGCCTCGCACGCGGCCTGGACCACTCCGACTCGGCGAAGTTCGCCTTCCTGCTCGCCACGCCGCCGATCCTCGCGGCGGGACTGTTGAAGTTCGGCGATCTAACGGGCAAGCTCGGCGACGCGGGCATTCGCCAGGCCGCCGTGATCGCCGCGATCTCGGCGGCGATCACGGCGATCATCACCGTCCATTACCTGACCCGTTACTTCAAGACGCGGACGCTGACGCCGTTCGCGATCTACTGCCTGGTGTTCGGGGCCTTCATGGTCCTGTTCACCGTGGTCGTCGGGACGCCGTAGGCCAGGCGCCTAGGCCGGCGAACGGTCGCCGACGCGCGCGGAACCGGCGATCAGCCGAACCGGACCTTGCCGTTGGACCGCGCCCGGGCCTGGGCCCGGTCGACGAAGTCCAGCCGCTTGGTCGCCGCGCGAAACAGTCGCGCCACCAGCTTCATGCGGGCGTTCTCGGAGCGCAGGTCGAGCAGCCCCTGCTTTGCGTCGAGCCCGAAGTCGACCGTCGCCGCCATGTCGTAGGCGGTCAGCTCGTCGAGCTCCTCACCCGTCGGCTCGCGATCAGTCGCGCGCTTGACGAGGTCCGCATAGGCGGAGCGGGCGTTGCCGGCGAGCTCGGGATCAAGCTTGTCGGGCTCATCCTGCACGAACTCGATCACGCCCGCGGGATACGGCAGGTGACCCTGGCGCTCGAGCACGCGAAACGGCCGCGTCCCGCGGGTGAGCAGGTTCATGCGACCGTCCTCCATCCGCTCGAGCACCTGCTCGATCGCCATCGCGCAGCCGATCTCGCGCAGTCCGTCATCGGCGAGCCAGACGATCCCGAACTCACTGTCGGACTCAAGGCAGCCAGTCATCATCGTCTTGTAGCGCTCCTCGAAGATGTGCAGCGGCACCAGCTCGCCCGGCAGGGCGACCAGCCCGAGAGGAAACAGCGGGAACTCGCGCGACACCGCTTGCGGCATGCTGAAAAGTCTAAGCCGGGCCGGCCGGCGACAGGCGCGGCTCAGAAACGGCGGGCGGTCAGCAGCAGGTTGTAGAAGATCGAGGGCGGCAGCAGCGGCTCGAGCACCTGCTCGTCGAGTCGCTGCAACAGGAGATAGCCGTGAAACGCGTACTGGCGCCACAGCATCGGCACGTCCTCGGGGTCGGCGCTCGCCTCAAGCCCGCGGTTGAACCAGCCGAACCAGTTCGCGGTCAGCTCCTCGCCGCGGACGACGACATCAGTGAACCCGGCGCGCTTCGCGTGCCGCTGCAGGTCCGCCGGCGCAAACGCGTGGATGTCGACCCACCGCTCGAGATCGTGGTCGTGCTCGTCGGCCGAGCCCGGGGCCGCCGCCGGCGGGGCCGGGCTCGCCTGCAGCAGCCGCGCCAGAGCGGCGCCACACGGGTGGCGCCGCGTTTGGGCACCGATGCGATCCGGTCACCGACGCGCGACGGCTCGCCGGCGAACGCGATCCGGCCGCCCGGGCGCAGCACGCGGTGAAACTCGGCGAACGCCCGTCGCAGGTTGGGCAGGTGGTGCAGCACCGCGTGGCCGAGCACGAGATCGAAGCTCTGGTCGGCGAACGGCAGCGCCTCGGCGTCGGCGCGGGCGGTCTTGACGTCGAGCCCCAGCCGCTGGGCGTTGCGGCCGAGCCTCGCGACCATCCCCGGTGAGATGTCGGTGCAGGTGGCCTGCTCGACCACGCCCGCCTGCAACAGGTTGAGCGTGAAGTACCCGGTGCCGGCGCCGATCTCGAGCGAACGGTCATAGCCGTCATCGAGCTCGGCCCCGAGCAGCTTGCGGAGCTTGCCGAGCACCTGCGCCTGGCCGACCTCACCGAAGTCGATCCCCCACTTGTAGTCGTAGCCGTCGGCCACGACGTCGTGGTAGCGCGTGTTGACGTCGCGGATCTCGTCCGCGGTGCGGAGTGCCTCCATGCCGCTGGGCAGATTACCCTGTCGCCGGTGCCGTCGAACGCCTACGTTCAGCGTGACCAGCCGGCCGGGGTGCCGCCACTCGAGCTGACCGGAGAGCGCACGCTCCCCGATGTCCCAGCCGAGAACTACTGGTTCCGGCGCCATCTCGCCGTTTATGAGTGGATCGGCGCTCGGGTGGTCGGCGGCCGCGTGATCGACATGGCGTGTGGCGAGGGATACGGGTCGGAAGCCCTCTCCCGATCGGCAGCGCGGGTGGTCGGCGTCGACGCCAATCCGGAGGCGCACGAGCACGCGCGGCTGCGCTACCGGCAACAGAACCTGAGCTTCGAGCGGGGGCTGGTGGAGACCCACGGCGCCGCCGGGGCGTTCGACGCGGTCGTGTTCCTGCAGACGATCGAGCACGTGCACGATCCGGTTGCGGTGCTTGAACACTTCCGCTCGCTGCTCGCACCCGGAGGCGTCGTCTACATCTCGACGCCGAACCTGCTGACGCTCGCCCCGCCCGGGGCGGCGAAGTCCGACAATCCGTGGCATCTGCGCGAGTACCGCGCGCCCGAGTTCGAGGCGCTCTGTCGCACGACGTTCCCAGACGTCTCGGTGCTGGGCCTGTTTCACGCGCGCAAGCTGCGCGTCCATGAGCTCGCGCTCTCACGTGGCTGGGACGCCGTTCACCAGCGGCTGCGTCTCACGAAGGCGTTCTATGACCGCTTCACGCCGGCGATCGACACGCGCGACTTCGCGCTGCGGGCGGCGCCGAAGCTCGACCACGCACTCGACTTCGTCGCGGTCTGCCGTTAGCGGCGATCAGGCGCGATCGATGACGACGATGTCCTGATAGCAGAGGCTCGGCGTCCCGCGCCACGAGCCGTAGTGGATCGGCTCGCGCAGCGCGAGCCCGTGGGCCGCGACTCGCTCCCGGACCCAGCTCTCGGGATAGGCGACCGCCGCCTCGGGGTTGGCGGGATCGGCGACGGCCGTCACGCCCTCGGTCGCGTCGAACTCAAACGCGGGCGCGGGGGTCTCGAGGTCGGTGAGCAGAAACCAGGTCAGCAGCATCCGCCCACCGGGGGCAAGCGTCCGCCTGGCCTCGCCGATGTAGTGGTCGGCGCTGTCCTGCAGCAGGTGGGTGAAGAGCGAGATCGCGAACACGAGATCGAAGGCGCGATCCGGGTAGGGGAGCGGGGCGCTCGACGACGGCTTGTGCCCCTGCGGGTTGTAGAGCGTGTTGTGCGCGTCGGAGCAGGTGAACTGAAACGGCGCACGGGTGCGGGTCCTTCGGTACCGCCGACGGCACCAGGCGACCGACTCGGGCACCACGTCGAGGCCGTCGTAGGAGCCCGGAGCGCGCAGCTCACGGGTCAGGACCCTTGCCGTGCGCCCGATGCCGCACCCGAGGTCGAGCACGCGGTCCGTCGGCCGCAGCGCCGCAAGCGCCTTGAGGTAGTGCACCGACTCCTCGCCGACGGCGCCGAAGTCCCCCTCGCCGACGTTCTGCAGCCGCGCCGGGGGCGTCAGCCTGTCGCGCCTTCCGAGCGCCCGCTCGGCGCCATCCTTGGCCAGCCGGCCGGCGGCTAAGGCCGGACCCTGCATCGGCTTGGGGAGGCGCTCGATCTGGGCGACGACCGGGTGAGTCACCGGCGGATCGTAGTCACGTGTGGGACGCTGCCGGGCGCAATTTGCTGGGCTCGGCGCAGGTTCTGGAGCTAAGTGTCGAATCCGGCTTGGTCCGCAACCACGACGATCGTGAGATCCATACCCGCCGATCCGCCCGCAACTGAGATCGATGAGCCAGCCTCGAGCGCGTTGGTCAGCTCCGCCCTCGTCTTCGACGACAGAACGATTGTCACGCCGTCCTCCCGGCGATCAACCTCATCGGCCTCGGCATCGCTTCGGACAAACATCAGGAACCACGTCGCAATCCGCGATCCATCATCGCCCCACGGCGTGGATTGCCGTGGGCTCGGCATCGCCAGGCATCCAGGCGAAGGCGGCTTGAATTCCAGGCTCGCGTCCCATCGTCAGGGTCGCCACGTCGGACGCCGCCAGGAGCTCGCCGACCTTTGTCGCCGCCCACGCCGGGATGGTCGCGTAGACCGAGTTTCCTGCGGTTGTGGCGAACGCGGTCGGGCAGTACATGTGGCCGGTTTGTGCCACGAAGGTCGCGTCGAGCGAGTCCGGCCCGAATACCTCGGGGCGATTCGGATCTGACCAGTAAGGCCACGGGAAATAGCGGTACAGGCGTCCAAGAGCGCTGAGGACTCTGTTGGGGCCCGCCCCGATAGCCATCTCGAATTCGGGCTCGGTGACCAACACACCGTGGAGGAGGTTGGGATCGAAGGTCGGGCCAAGCGATGGATTGCAGGCAAAGAGCACGGCCACAAACCGTCCGATCTGAAACGGCCCGGGCGAGCGGAAGCCGCTCATTCCTCCATCCGAGACCACCCTGCCCTGCGTGGCGTGTGGGCCACACTGCGAGGCTATCCCGCTCCGGTCGCTCGCGTCGTTCGTATGCGACTGACGCGGATGATGTAGTCGTAGGTCTCCATGAGCCCCTCCCGGTCACGACCCCTCGGCGAGCTCGCGATCGTGCTGCATACACACATGCCCTATGTCGAGGGGTTCGGCACCTGGCCGTTCGGCGAGGAGTGGCTGTGGGAGGCGATCGCGACCAGCTACATCCCGCTGCTCGACGTCCTCGGGCGCGCGCCGCTGACGCTGTCTCTGACGCCGGTCCTGTGTGATCAGCTCGAGCGTCCCGACGCGATCGCCCGCTGCCTGAAGTTCCTCAACGAGGTCAGAACCGAGACCCATCGCCGAGATGCCGTCGAGCTGAGGGCAGACGGCGCCACCGAGCTGGCGGACGCGGTGCAGCGGTCGGCCACGGACTATGTACGGGCGAGCACCGTGCTGGCACGGCTCGGCCCGGGCGGGCTGCTCGACGCGCTCGGCAGCCATGCGAGCTGGACCTCGGCGGCGACCCACGCGGTGATGCCGCTGCTCGCGACCGACGCCGGCGTCGCGCTCCAGCTCGAGCTTGGGCTGGCTTCACATCGCCGCCGGTTCGGCGGCTGGGACGGAGGGTTCTGGCTGCCCGAGTGCGCCCACTCCCCGTGGCTGGATCCGCTGGTCGAGGAGGGCGGGGTCCGTTGCACCTGCGTCGAGCTGACCAACCTGTTCGGGCTCGGCGACCCCCGCCACCTGCGGCCGGTGATCAGCCAGGACGGGCCGGTGCTGTGGCCCGTCGACCGTCAGACGGTGGCGCTCGTCTGGAGCGAGCGCGGCTATCCGGCGGCGGCCGCCTATCGCGACTACCACCGCCACACCACCTATCGCCATCACGTCTGGCGCAACGACGGCGGGGCGTACGACGAGACCGCTGCCCGCGAGCAGGCGCGCAGGGACGCGGCCGATTTCGTGTCGTGCTCGATCGAGCGGATCGCGGACGGCGGCGTATGCGTGTTCGCGCTCGACACCGAGTTGCTCGGACACTGGTGGTATGAGGGGGTCTGGTGGCTCGAGGCCGTGCTGGATGAATCAGCCCGTCAGGGACTGCCCTTGACCACGCTCGACGACGCCCTGGCGCGCCACGAGCCGGCGCCTGCCCCGGCCGAGCTTCCGGTCACAAGCTGGGGTGAGGGCAATGACCTGCGGACCTGGAGCGGCCCCGCGGTCGCCGAGCTCGCGTGGGCGGCGCGCACCGCCGAGCTGCGCTGCCGCGCCGCGGGCGATCGCGCCGGCCCCCGGGCGCAGCGTGAGCTGCTCGCGCTCCAGTCCAGCGACTGGGCGTTTCTCACCGCCCGGGCGACCGCCGGCGATTATCCGCTCGAGCGCGCTACGGGCCACCTGGTGAACTTCGAACGGGCGCTGGCGGGCGACAGTCGGCTCGAGCCCGAGCTGCGGGGGCTCGCGCCGGACCTCGCGAACGCGTCGATCCCGACCGGCTGACCGACCGAAGTCACTCCCAGCGAAACGTCCTCGGGCGCTCCCGCATCCGGATCACCTTGGCTGGGATGCCACCGACCACGGCATTCTCGGGGACGTCACACGTGACGACCGAGCTCGTGCCGATGACCGAGTTGTCGCCGACGGTCACCCCGCGCAGCACGCAGGCGCCGTAGCCGACCCACACGTTGTGGCCGATGTTCACATCGCGCTTGTAGATCCCCTGCTCGCGGATCGGACGCTCGACCTCGACCATCCCGTGGTCGAAGTCGATCATCATCACGCGGTCGGCGACGATGCATTCGCGGCCGATCGAGATGTGCTGGAAGGCGGAGATCGTGCATTCCTGACCGAGCACGCTCTTGGCGCCGATCGTCAGCTCGCCCTCGTGGACCCGAACCTTGCTGCCATGTCCGATCCACGACCAGCGCCCGAGCTTGACCCGCGCACCACGGCCGATCTCGAACTTGACTCGCGGGCATACGAAGCACAGGCCATCCGTCTGCAGCCGCCCCCGCCAGCGCAGCTTGAGCCACACCCAACGCGCGACCAGGAGCGCGTAGCCGGGGGTGACCATGCCATGCGACCGGGCAAAGCGCCAGAAGGCGAGCGGCCCGCCTCGTAGTGGCCGCGGTGCGCTCCGCACCGGCGGTGGCACGAGGGCGGGCGTCGCGCGCCTGCGCGGGCGCCCCGTCTGCTGTGTGGCGGCCAAGCGCACGACCGAGATCGTAAGCGCTTGCCTCAGCCGTCGTCCAGCAACCCGGAGATCGGTCCCAGCAGCCGCCGAGCCCGACGCGACACACCCGGCAGCGCCAGCAGGCGATGCGTAGGGGGCTCGTCCGCGCGCACCCGCCGCAACTGCTCGGCGGCAATCGGACGCCAATGCGAATCGACCAGCTCTGCGGCCGGCATGGCGGCGACTGTCTGCTCGTCGAGCTCGAGATGCTCCGCCCACAACCTCACGCGCGTGTGACGAGCAAGCGTCGCGTCGTCGGTCGCCACGCACATCTCGGTGTCGTTGAAGAACGAGTGGGCATTGATGTTGGCCGAGCCGCAGATCAGCCAGCGGTCGTCGACGACTAGGACCTTGGCGTGAACGTACAGCGGGTCCGCCCGGTCACGGGACGGAGACAGCGACCGCGTCGTGACCGCGAGCACGCGATCGCCGTCGCGGTCGGCTCCGATCAGCACCCCGAGCTGTCCGCGAGTGTCCTCGGCGCCGTTGTTGGCCTTGGCCGGCAGCATGATCACGACCCGGAACTCGGGGGTTGGCGGCTCGCGCAGCTTGTCCGCGATCACCCCTACGAGCTCGGGGGACCACAGGAACTGGTTCTCGATATAGATCAGCTTCTCGGCCGACCGCACGGCTCGCATGTAGCTCTCGAAGATCGAGAAGTCGCCGGTCGGAAACGAGTCATACATGTCCTCCGCGACCGTCCGCAGCACCTGGACGGTGGTCTCGCCGGCCGACTCCGGCGGCTCGGGTATCGCGAGGCTCTCGCCGGTCAGCTCGCGCCAGCGGACGCGGAACTGCTCGCCGACGTCGGCGACGGCTGGGCCGCGCAGGCGGGTGGCGACGTCATGCCAGCCGATCCGCCGCCGCGCTACGTGGTCCTGGGAGTCGTAGCGGTCGCCTGCCGCGTCGGTGAGATCGATCCCACCGACGAACGCGAGCTCGCCGTCGATCACGATCGTCTTCTCGTGGTGGCAGTGGAACGGGTGCTCGCGTGGATCGCCGCGAGCCTGGATCCGCGTCCGGCGGGTCAGATTCTCGAGCGCAGCGGAGACCTCGGCGCGGCTCGGGTGAAAGGCGGGAATCGGCGCCCCGGCCCAGACCAGCACCCTGACGTCGATCCGCTCCGCCAACTCGGCAAGGAGGACGCCGATCGCGCCGCGCGGGGTGCCCTTGACGAGCTCGAACGACGGCGCGAGGTGCCAGCCCGTGATGTGGACGAAATGCTGTGCCTCGGAGAGCCTGGCGGCGATCTCGGGGAGCGCGTTGGCGCCGTCGATCAGGACCTCGAGCTCGCAGCCGGACCGCGGCGATGGCTCTCCGCGGGCCCAGACGCCGGGCTCGGAGTGCTCGAACACGTGACCCCAGCCGAGCCGCCGCAGGCGCCGCCGGTGCTTGAACGAGACCGCCGCCTCGATGCTGTCTCCGACCAAACTGTCGATCCGGTCCACCGCCTGTTCTCTCACGGTGAACGCAGTGCCCGAAAATCGCCGGCCCTACACCTCCCGGGCTCCCTGCGATGATTCCGCGGCTCGTGAGCGGATCTGACCCGACTCTGGCGCAGCGTCTACTGGACGGGGATCGCCGTGCGCTCGCACGCGCCATCTCGCTGGTCGAGAATGACCGGCCGGAGGGCTGGAAGCTGGTCTCGGAGGTCTATCCCCGCACCGGCCGGGCAGCGGTGATCGGCTTCACCGGCCCGCCCGGGGTTGGCAAATCGACCCTGCTCGCCGCGTTGACCAAGCTCGAACGGCAGCGCGATCGATCGGTGGCAGTGCTCTCGATCGATCCCTCATCGCCATTCACCAAGGGCGCCCTGCTGGGCGACCGGATCAGGCTGACCGAGCACTTCCTCGACCCAGGGGTGTTCATCCGCTCGATGGCCAGCCGCGGAGCGCTCGGCGGGCTCAGCGAGGCCGCGCTGCAGGCGGCGCTGCTGATGGACGCCTCAGGTCGGGATCTGGTCCTGCTCGAGACGGTCGGCGTCGGCCAGGCCGAGGTCGACATCATCGACCACGCCGACACCGTCGTACTGGTGCTGATGCCGGGCTCGGGGGATTCGATCCAGGCGCTCAAGGCCGGGGTGATGGAGATCCCGGACGTGATCGTCGTCAACAAGGCCGACCACCCGCTGACCGACACGATGGTGCGCGAGATCAAGGCCGTTCTGGCGCTCGGACCGCACGTCGACTGGCGGGTGCCGATCATCCGGACCGAAGCGGTCCGCGGCGAGGGCGTCACCGAGCTGGCCGACAAGCTGGCCGAGCATCGCGACCACATCATCGCCCAGGGCACGCTGTCGCAGCGGCGGCGTCGAAACCTGATGAATGAGGTGCTGGCGATCGCCACCTATCGACTGCGGCGCGAGCTCGAAGCCTCCGTCGCGCAGGACGCCGAGGTTCAGAGCCTGCTCGATCGGGTCGTCGCGCGCGAGCTGGACCCGGCTAGCGCTGCGGCGGCAATCCTAGAGGCGCGCAACGGCCGCTGACCGGCGGCCATAAGAGCGCGGTGGCGGGCCGCCGAGGCAGCCCGCCACCGCAGATTCGCTCGCTAGCCGGTGAACTTCGGCTTGACCGGGCACCCCGACACGATCGTGTGCAGGGTGCGGGCAGCCGTGTGGCTCGAGGGCACGAACTTCACCTTTGCGGTCACCATGTGCGGCCCATGGGAGACCGAGAACGTGACCGTGTAGTGGGTCCCCTTGTGCTTGATCGTGCCGCGGACCTTGTGTCCGCCGACCGTCCAGGTGACCGACGCGATCCGCCTGCCGGCGACCCCGAGTGTGACCTTTTTGCTGACCAGACACTTGGTCGGCACACCGGTCAGGTGGTCGGCGCCGTGGACCACGGGCGCGGTGATAGTCACGGTCGAGGTGGTGCTCGCGGTGCTGCCGCCGTCGTCCTTGATCGTCACCTTGACCGTGAACTTCCCGGCCTTGCCGTAGGCGTGAGTGCCCGTGACCTTGAAGCCCGAGCCACTCTTGGACACCTTGCCCTTGCTCGTCTTGCCGTCACCCCAGTGGATCGTGGCGGTGAAGTCAGACGTGGGTGCGCCGGGATTCGCGTCGGTGAAGTTCGCCACCGTGTGCGAGGCCGAGGCGCCCTTCTTGGCCGAGAATCCGACGCCGTGTGCGGTCAGCGCGGCATCGGCCACCACAACGGGCGACGTAGCCGTCGCTTTGTTGGCGGTGTTGTCGACATCAGTGATCGTCACGCTGATGGTGTGCGACCCCTCTTCTGCGTATGTGTGGGTTCCGGTCACGGTGAAGTTGCCACCCGTTCCGGTGATCGTGCCGGTCGAGGTGGTTCCGTCACCCCAGTTGATCGACGCGGAGTATTCGCTCGCGGTGGCGCTTGTATCCGGGTCTTTGAACGTCGCGACCGTCGCCGTCAACGGCTGGCCCTCGGTGCGCGCTCAGCTGCGCCACACCTTCGGGGGGGTGGATCGGCTGGTCAGGAGGGGCGCCCACCTTTCCCAGCGCTAGGATCGCGAATCCGGTCGCCCCGAAGACGCTGGCATCGTCGCGCAGATCCGCTGGCCATGAGCCATTCGCCTGCTGCTGGCTGAGAAGCAGGTCAACCGCCTTCGCGTAGAAGTTGGTCGGGTCGGTGAGGCTGGGCACGACGTACTGCGAGAACCCCTTCACCAGCGCGAACATCGAGTAGTGGTAGCCGCCCTCGCCGGACCCGAACGCCCAGTCGCAGGTGACCGGGCCGATCACGCACGAGCCGTCCTCGTTCTGGCCGGTGTGATACACCATCGTTCGCGGCCCGGACTTGTTGAGCTCGTAGGTGTTGAGCACGTCGGTGGCGAACTTGAGCGCAGCCTTCTCAGCCGGGTCGGTTGCCGGCACGCCGTCAAAGCCGAAGCCGAACAGCAGCGAGCCGGTGTCGTTCGCGTTGGAGGAGAAAGTGCCTGAACTGATCCCCGGCTCGTAGGCGCCGCCGCCGTCGTTGCGGGCCGAGAAGCCACCCGGGTTGTTCGTCAGCTGCTGAACGTTGCGCTCCCAGCCGAGGTTCGCGGTCGCCACAGCGGCCGGAACACCACCGGTGACCTCGAGCCCAGTCAGCGCGAAGCCTGTGTTGGACTCATCTGAGCGGCCGAACGAGCCCTTGCTGTAGTTCCAGCCGCCGCAGAACCCCTGGCCGCCGAGCCCGCTGCCGTTCATGCCGGTCGACTGGCAGGAGACCTGCGGGGGAACCTGCTGCTGTCCGATCAAGAATGCCCGGCCCTTTGCTATCGCGGTCGCAACGGCGTTGGCCGGCGTCGTCGGGACGTTCGTCATGAGGCTGAGCGCCGTCAGCGCGAGGCCGGTGTCGTAGGTCGTGAAGAAGCCTCCTCCGTCGATCGGGAACGACCCGTCCGCGGCCTGCTGGGAAAGCAGGAAGCTCAGTCCCTTCTGGACGATCGTCTTCCGCGCTGGGCTCAGATTGTTGAAGTCGTTTCTGTCAGCGACCCCGTAGGAGGCCAGGGCCAGCGACGTCTCCGCGCCGGGGATGCCGCCGCCGCTGTTCCAGCTCCCGTTCGCCTGCTGGTTGGCATCGAAGAAGCTGACACCCTTATCGATTGCCGCGTTGACGTCAGCCTGCGTGCAGCTTCCGGGCCCAGAGCCGCACGTCGCGGCGGACGCGGGTACGGGCAGCGCTGCCAGCGCCCAGACCGTGGCCGCCGCCAGCGCGAGCAGATGGATACGAACCCGACGTGCCCAAGCGACAAATCGATACATACCAAGACCCCCATGTCTGTTTTGTGGGCCGACCCCGGTCGGTGGGATCGATACACCGATCCTGCCCTTCGCTCTCCGGCGAACAATCCTATTTTGCAGCGAACCCAGAAGTCAAGCTCGATTTCAGCCTGCGTTCACTCGCGGCCGGCTCAGTTGAACATGAAGTAGATCGTGTCCGAATCGTCCGGCGGATCTTCCAGTTGGTTCGTTGCCGGATCGCTCACGTATATCGCCGCGGCGGTGTTTGTCGGACAGCTGGCATCCACAGAATGTCCCGGGTGAGTGGTGTCGACCTGGACCTCGAATGGTCCCTTCGGCCCGAACCTACCGGGAGTGGCCACCGCGTTGGCCACTGCGAACGCCAAGTCGTGCAAGCAATAGACGCCAGCCTTGGGGTGTGCGAAGTTCACGTCGTTGTCGAGCCGGTGCGACAGTGAGTCGTCGATCCGCCACTCAGCAGGGCCTCCCTCGTCCGGCGGCGCCTTGAGAATGATCGAGTACGCCAGCGCGCTCCCCGGGGCCCCGGGATTGCCGCGATCACCCTGTGCCCCCTGGATCCCCTGCAGCCCCTGTGGGCCACGCAGCCCGAGGGGCCCGCGCGGTCCCTGCGGCCCGATCGCCCCTACCGATTTCGGGAACTTGCCGTGCGAGTTCAGTGCTAGGAGCCCGTTCGGGCGGGGCTTCCTGGAGGCTCTGAGCCCGTCCACCTTTTCTGCGTTGCCAGCCCGAGCCGCAAACAGCACCGATTTGATCGACTGCGCGGCGTACCCAGGTGCTCCCATCGCGATCAGTACCGCGACCACCGCAACAACCATCGCTCCGGACGGCCTGCGCAACCAGCGCTTAAACGTGCCCCTCATCTAGCTCGACCTCCGTCGTACCCCAGCTTCGAGCCGCCGACTTTATCCCGGACGGCGGCGAGGCGCAAGGCAACGCTTAGGATTCCGCCTGACGCCGTGTGTCATTGCCTGACCAGGACCGTGACCGGTCCTGATCCCGGGTGCCCGCGATCCCCTAATCAGGCTGTGACGGGCAAGAATGAATCGACGGCGGGTCGCTTAAAGCTCTGGGCGAGCTCAGCGAGCAGCCGGACCCCGAACCCGGTGGCGCCCTTGTCGAAGTAGGGCTTGTGGCCGTCCCACGCCGTGCCAGCGATGTCCAGGTGGGCCCAGGGGACGGAGCCGGCGAAGTGGTGCAGGAACTCGGCGGCCGTGATCGGCATCGCGACGCGCCGCTGCGTGCGGTTGGTGATCTGGGCGTAGCGACCCTCGACCATCGCGGCGTACTCGGGATGGAGCGGCATCCGCCAGAGCAGCTCCCCGGTCCGAGCGCCGGCATCGAGCGCGGCGCCGGCCAGCGAGTCGTCATTGCTCATCACGGCGGCATAGGTCGAGCCGAGCGCGAAGTCGATCGCGGTTAGCGTCGCGATGTCGACCAGCCGTTCACAACCTTGCTTGCGCGCGAGGGAGATGCAATCGGCGAGCACCAGGCGGCCCTCGGCATCGGGGTTGTTGATTTCGATCGTCGTCCCGTCCAGCGCGTGGACGATGTCACCGGGCTTGACCGCCGCTGCCACCCGGCATGTTCTCGGTCGCACCGACGAGGCCGAGGACCCGGACCGGCGCCTCGAGCTCGGCCAGCGCGGCGATCGCCTCGAGCACCGCCGCGCCGCCGGACATGTCGAACTTCATCTCCTCCATGCCGGCGCGCGATTTGAGCGCCAGACCGCCGGTGTCGAACGTGACCGCCTTGCCGAGCATCGCTAACCGCGGCGCCGACTCAGCTCCGGGACCGGAGTACTCGAGGGCGATCAGGCGGGCCGGCTGCCGGGAGCCCTGGGCGACGGCGGCGAACGCCCCCATCCCCTGCGCCCGGATCTCGCCCTCGTCGCTGACCGACACCTCCACCGCGGCATGGCGATCGGCCAGCTCGAGCGCATAGTTGGCCAGCGCCGTCGGGGTGAGATCGTTGGACGGGGTGTTGTCGAGATCGCGGGCTCTGTTCTGCGCGGTCGTGAGCACGCCGGCTCGCGCGACCGACGCCGAGACGTCATGGTGTGCGCTGACGATCAGGCGGTCGAGCGCTGTCCCGTCAGCTGACGCCGGCTTGTAGCTGGTGAAGCGGTAGGCCGACAGGACGGTGCCGGTCACGAATGCCTCGGCGATCTCGTCGCTGACGTGGTGGGGGAGCTCCCAGCAGAGGGTCTCGGTGCGGAGCTCGGCTGCTCTCCGTTGGGCCACAGCCGCCGCCACGCGGGCCCGCTCGCCGTCGAAGTCGGCCCGGGCGCCGAGACCGACCAGGAGCACGCGGCGGCCGTCGTGGCGCGTCAGCGCAAGTCGTTTGAACGTGCGTCCGGCCTCGCCGGAGTCGAGCATCGCCTCGAGCTCGCCGCCGGGCAGGTCGTGCGCAACGCCCTCATCCTCGAACACGCCGATCGCGACCGTGTCGGCGCCGGTGGCGAGCGGGCTGTCGGTGCTCGCCTGGACGTGCACGGCGGGTCACCTTATCAGCGGGCGCATCGAACTCAGAGGCGGTGACGACGTAGGATTGAAAGCCCCGCCACCGACACCCTGAAGGAGCCACGATGCCCAAGACAGTGATCCTCTCGGCAGCACGCACGCCGGTCGGCAAGCTCGGTGGCGGCCTTGCGTCGGTAGACGCCACCGAGCTGGGCGCGACGGCGATCCGAGCCGCGCTGGAGCGGGCCGAGGTCGAGCCCGACGCGGTCGACCACGTGGTCATGGGCCAGGTACTCCAGGCGGGCCAGGGCCAGATCCCGTCACGCCAGGCCCAGGTCAAGGCCGGGATCCCGAAGGAGGTCTCGTCGGAGACGATCAACAAGGTCTGCGCCTCCGGGATCCGCGCCGCGGGACTGCTTGACGTCGCGATCCGCGCCGGCGATATCGAGGTAGGGGTTGGTGGCGGGATGGAGTCGATGTCGAAGGCGCCGTACCTGCTCAAGGAGGCCCGCTTCGGCTTCCGGATGGGTGACGGCAAGGCGATCGACGCGATGATCAGCGACGGCCTGACGAACCCCTTCTCGGGCAAGCACATGGCGCAGGAGGCCAGCGAGGTCGCCGCCGAGCTCGAGATGACCCGCGCCGACATGGACCGCTGGGCGCTGCGCTCGCACCAGCTCGCGATCAAGGCCACCGACGAGGGTCGGCTGCCCGAGGAGATCGTCCCGGTCACGATCAAGGGCGGTAAAGGCGACACCGTGGTCGAGGTCGACGAGGCCCCGCGGCGCGACACGAGCCTCGAGACGCTCTCCAAGCTGCCGCCGATCTTCCTCAAGGACGGTTCGCACACCGCCGGAAATTCCCCCGGCGTCAACGACGGGGGCGGCGCGCTGGTGGTCTCCAGCGATGAATGGGCACGGGCCAACGGCAAGCGCGCACTGGCGACGATCATCGCCCAGGCGCAGGTCGCCGACGATTTCGCCTACCTTGCTCGCACGCCGGCCAACGCGGCCGAGAAGGCGCTTGCGAAGGCGGGACTGTCGGCGCAGGACGTCGACCTGTGGGAGATCAACGAGGCATTTGCGTCGGTGACGCTGAACTCGATCCGGATGCTCGGGATCGACGAGGACAAGGTCAACGTCAACGGCGGCGCGGTGGCCATCGGCCACCCGATTGGGGCGTCCGGCGCTCGCATCCTCGGTGCGCTCGTCTACGAGCTTCGCCGTCGCGGCGGTGGTCTGGGCTGCGCGGCGATCTGCTCCGGCGGCGGTCAGGGCGACGCGGTGATCATCGAGGTAAATGGCGGCTGAGGGTCGCGCCGGCGCCTTCTTCGATCTCGACAAGACGCTGATCGAAGGCTCGTCGGCGTTTCAGTTCGCGCGCGCCGCATACCGGGCCAAGCTGCTCGGGCGACGCCAGCTGCTGTCGGACGGGATCGCCAACGTCCAGTTCCGGCTGCGGGGTGCCAGCGACGAGGATTCGCGCGCGCTTCGCGAGCGGATCGCCGCCTCGCTGGCGGGGACCAGGGTGACCGAGCTCGAGCGGCTCGGGGTCGACGTGCTCGCCGGGATCCTGCCGCGCGTGTATCCGAAGATGCTCGCCCTCGCCCACGAGCATCAGGACGCGGGACGGCGGGCGTATATCGTCACCGCCGCGTCGCAGGAGCTGGCCGAGATCCTCGCGCGCGTGATGGCCTTCGACGGGGCGATCGGGTCACAGATTTCGGAGGTGTCCGACGGCGTCTACACGGGCAGAGCCACCGGCCTGTTCGTCTACGGCGCCGGCAAGGCGGCTGCGATCGAGCAGCTCGCCGCGCGCGACGGGATCGACCTCTCGCTCTCGTACGCCTACTCCGATTCGTCGTCGGACCTGCCGATGCTGCGCGCCGTCGGCCACCCGGTGGCCGTCAACCCTGACGCCAGGCTGGCGCGCGTCGCACGCGAGGAGGGCTGGCAGATCCTGCGCTTTGACCGGCTGCGGCGGCGGCTGCGGACGGGAGCGGTGCTGGCCGGCACCGCGACCGCGGGCGGAGTCGGGAGCGCCGTGCTGATCGGCCGCAACCGCTCCCGTCCGCCGCCCCGGAGGCGACCGGCGCATCGCTGGCGCCGGTCCCCATAGACTGCGGCGAATGCTCAAGCACATCTTGCGTGGGCGGCGGGGTCTGCTCGTCCTGCTCGCGCTCACGACCACTCTGATCGCGTTCTCCTCCGTCAGCGCGTTCGCGTCGTCGTCGCACACGGTGGGTGTCCGCGATGACCACTTCACACCCAAGACCCTGACGATCAGCAAGGGGACGAAGGTGACCTGGAAGTGGCTCGGGGTGCTCCGTCACAACGTGACCGTCAAGCGTGGACCCTCAAGGTTCCGCTCCAAGACGCAGGTCAAGGGCATGTTCAGCCACGTGTTCAGCAGGGCCGGCACGTATCACCTCGTCTGCACGATTCACAAGGGCATGACGATGACGGTCGTCGTCAAGTAAGGCCGGTCGCGGGCGCCGGACTACAATTCCGGCGCCTGCCACCACCTCTTCTGGCGGCGGCCTGAACCCATGTCCTCGTCAGAGAAGAAGATTCGCGTCGTGGTGGCTAAGCCCGGGCTCGACGGGCACGACCGGGGCGCCAAGATCATCGCCCGGGCCTTGCGAGACGCCGGCATGGAGGTGATCTACACCGGGTTGCACCAGACGCCCGAACAGATTGTCGAAACCGTGATCCAGGAGGATGCCGACGCCGTCGGTCTCTCGATCCTGTCCGGCGCCCACATGACGCTGGTGCCGCGGATCATGGAACTGCTCGGCGAACAGGGGGTCGACGATGTGGTCGTGACCGTGGGGGGCACGATTCCCGCCGACGACATCGAGGAGCTCAAGAGCCTCGGGGTCGCCGAGGTGTTCACCCCCGGCGCGCCGACTCAGCAGGCGATTGACTTCATTCGCGGCGCCGTCCGGGCTTGATGGCGTGCGCTCGGTACGCAGACGTTCCTCGGTTCCGGCCGACCGATTGACTCGTCAGTCAACGAGGTATGATTGCCGATGCCGAGTGAGACACGGCTCACGCAGCGGGGCTCAAGCCCCCGCGCAGGACACGCGATAGGAGGCCACACTTGAAGATTTGCGTCCTGGTCAAAGAGGTTCCGGACGCCGCCGTCGAGAAGCGGATCAACCCGTCGACGGGGCGCATGGACCGGTCAGGGGAGCGGAACCTCAACCCCTACGACACGCACGCGATCGAGGCCGCGATGCAGATCCGCGAGGGCGGCGCTGCCGAGGTCGACGAGATCGTCGCGGTGACGATGGGCCCTGACACCGCCGTGCGCGCGCTGCACAAGGCCGTGTCGCTTGGCGCCGACCGCTCGGTGCACCTGTGCGATGACGCGCTCGCCGGCTCCGACGTTGCCGCGACCGGCTACGCGCTCTCCAAGGCGCTCGAGCAGGAATCCCCCGATCTCGTGTTGCTCGGCCAGCAGTCCGACGACGGCGAGTGCTACACGATCGGCGCCGTCGTGGCGGACTACCTGAAGATGCCGTCACTGACGCAGGTGATCAAGATGGATCTCGCGGACGGCGCGCTGCGCTGCGAGCGCCAGGCCGAGTACGGCTATGACACGGTGCAGGTGCAGCTGCCGGCCGTGATCTCTGTCGGTGACGCGATCAACGAGCCTCGCTACCCGTCGCTGAAGGCGATCATGGGTGCCAAGAAGAAGCGGCTCGACGCGGTTGACGCATCGGACGTCGGGATCGACGCGTCATACGTCGGTGAGGATGGGTCGCGCGTCGCATGCGGTGACTTCAAGGATCCGCCGGCCAAGGCAGCCGGACAGATCATCGAGGACGAGAACACGACGGAAACGGTCGAGAAGATCGTCGCGTGGCTCGACGAAAGGAAGCTGATCTAGCGATGGCCGACGTCCTTACCTACGTCCTTCACAACGAAGGAGCGTTCAACAAGAACTCCCTCGGCGCCGTGTCCGAGGGGTCGGCCCGCGCAGCGGAGGTCGGCGGCGAGTGCCACGCGGTGGTGGTCGGCGGAGATGACCTGACCGATGAGCTGTGTCAGTCGTTGGGCGCGTACGGCGCGACCAAGGTGTTCCGCGCCAAGGGCCCCGAGGGGCTCGCGCAGCCGGTCGTCGATGTGATGGCCAAGGTGATCGATGACGGCGGCCACGGATACGCGCTGTTCGGGGGCGGTCTGCTCGGGTTCGAGATCGGCGCCGGCCTGGCGGCGCGACGGCATGCCGGGGTGACGATGGAGGTCATCGCGGTCCGCGCGCAGGACGGCAAGCTCGTCGCCGAGCGGCCGATCCTGCAGGACTCCAAGGTCTCGGTCTCCCACTACAAGTGCGAGCTGGGGATCATCATCGGCCGCATCAACGCGTTCGAGGTCACCGAGCGTGACGGCGGCGCGGCCGAAGTCGTCGACGTCGACGTCGAATACTCGCCGTGGTCGACGCAGGCGACGATGGTGCAGCGCGGCGAGCAGCGCGGCGCCGATGTCGACATCGAGGGTGCTGACATCCTCGTCGCGGGTGGCCGCGGCCTCGGCAAGGCCGAGGGGTTCGAGCTCGCCGAGGAGCTGGCGAAGGCGTTCGGCTCCAACGCCGCGGTCGCGGCGACGCGGGCCGTGGTCGACGCCGGCTGGTACCCGTACGCCGCCCAGATCGGCCAGACGGGCAAGACGGTCTCACCGAAGCTGTACCTCGCGGCAGGTATCTCGGGCGCGATCCAGCACAAGGTCGGGATGCAGTCCTCGGAGAACATCGTCGCGATCAACAAGGATGCGAACGCGCCGATCTTCGAGTTCTCCGACCTCGGGATCGTCGGTGATCTCAACAAGATCATGCCCAAGCTGACCGAGGCGATCAGGGCAAAGAAGGGCAGCTGAGGGTCCCGGAGGTACCGATGTCGAGCAGCAACGGGCACCATGCGCCGAGCGAGTTCCCGCCCCCGGTTGACCCCGTCAGGGAGTTCATCAAGCGCGAGCTGGACGGCGAAGACGAGCGGATCGACGTCGGTGTAGCGATCGTCGGCGGCGGCACCGCCGGCCTCGCCTGCGCCAACCGCCTGCTGCAGCTGTTGGCCGAGGACGAGGCGATGCTCGAGCGGCTCGGCGAGGTGCCGGTGGCGGTGATCGAGAAGGCCAAGACGTGCGGGGGTCACAACCTGTCGGGCGCGGTCATGCGCCCGGGGCCGCTGCAGGAGCTGTTCGGGGACCTGACCCGCGAGCAGTGGCGCGAGAAGCGCTTTGCGTTCGGCGAGGTGACCAAGGAAGCGGTCTACGTGCTGACCGAGCTCCAAGACCAAGGCCCGCGTCCCGATCGCGATGGTGCCGAACTTCAAGAACCACGGCAACGAGGTCGTTTCGGTCTCGGCGCTGGCCCGCTACCAGCAGGAGCAGGCCGAGGAGGCCGGCGCGTACATCCTCACCGAGACGGCCGCGACGCAGCTGATCGTGCAGGACGGGCAGGTCGTCGGCGTGCGCTCGGGCGACAAGGGTCGGGGCAAGGATGGCGAGCCGCTGGGCAACTTCGAGCCGGGGACCGATATCCGAGCCCAGGCGACCGTGCTGGCCGAGGGTTGCTGGGGCCACCTGACCGGCGCCGCGATCAAGGAGTTCGGGCTCGGTGAGGCGCGCGAGCCCCAGGTGTGGGAGCTCGGCGTCAAGGAGGTCTGGAAGGTTCCCAAGCCGCTTGACCGCCTGATCCACACCTTCACTCAGCCGTGGCCGATGAAGGTGTCGCGCAAGTACGGCCAGCTGGGCGGCACATGGCTGTATCCGATGAAGGACGAGACGACCGGCGAGGACCTCGTCTCGATCGGTCTGGTCGTCGACCTCAACTACCGCGATGCCACCACCTCTGCCCATGACCTGCTGCAGCAGTTCAAGCTGCATCCGCTCGTCCAGGGGATCCTCGAGGGCGGCGAGCGAGTCGCCTGGGGGGCGAAGGCGCTTCCCGGTGGCGGTTACTGGTCGATGCCGAAGCTCTCGATGCCCGGCGCGGTCCTGGTCGGCGACGCCGGGGGGATGGTCGACACCGCGGCGTTGAAGGGGGTGCACCACTGCATCAGGTCCGGGATGCTGGCCGCCGAGTCGATCTACCGCTCGCTCAAGAACGGTGAGTCGCTGGTCGGCTACGAGCGCGCGGTCGAGGACTCGTCGATCGGCCAGGAGCTCTACCAGGTTCGCAACACCCGCCAGGCCTTCCAGCGAGGGTTCCTGGTCGGGAGCCTGCTGGCGGGGCCGTCGATCATGTCCAAGGGCAAGGTCCCGCCGGGCCGCCAGGCATGGCACCGCGATGACGCCGAGCCGATGTTCGTCGGTGACACCCGCGAGGGGTATCCCAAGCCCGACAACAAGTACACCTTTGACAAGCTCTCGTCGGTCTACATCACCGGCAACGCGACTCGCGACGACGCGCCGAATCACATCCGCCTGCACCGCCAGGTCCCGCGAGAGATCGCCGAGGCGTGGCGCTACATGTGCCCGGCCGGCGTCTACGAGATCCCCGACGATGCGCCCGACAGCGGCCCCGTCGACGTGACTGTCAACTACACCAACTGCGTGCAGTGCGGGGCGATCACCGCGAAGGGCGGCCGGCTGACCCCGCCCGAGGGCGGCGACGGGCCGCTCTACCAGATCACGTAGCCGTCTGATTAAGTCGTCAGCTGCGCGGCAACTTCCGGCTCTGAGGCCTGTTTAAGAGATGTGATGAACCGTCTTGCAGCAGGGGTGGCGGCGGTGGTGCTATGCGCCCTGCTCGCCGCCGCGACCGCCGCAGCCACGGCCGCGACAGCCACGCCGCCGCGCGCGCAGCTGCGCGCGTTCACCTGCCATCGAGCGCTCGACCCGCCAAATCGGTCAATGTCGGTCAACGCCGTGATGCGACCACTCGCTCAGACCAAGCACATGGCGATCAGATTTGATCTGCTGATGTCGGCCGCCGGTGGCGCGCCCCAGAGGGTCGTCCATTCGGGCGACCTCGGCCTCTGGGTGACGCCCAAGAACGCGACCCTGGGTCAGCTGCCCGGCGACGTCTGGAGTGTCCAGAAGTCGGTGATCGCGCTTGCCGCGCCGGCCAAGTACCGGTTCCGGGTGATGTTCAGGTGGACCGGCGCCCACAACCATGTGATCGGCACGATGACCCGCTACAGCCCGCAATGTCGCCAGCGCGAGCTGCGGCCGGACCTGCTCGTCCGCTCGATCACGGTTACCCCGGTTGCGAACCACCCGTCGCGCGATCTCTACACGGCGGTGATCGCGAACGACGGCAACTCGGCGGCCGGACCGTTCGACGTCCTGTTCGCGCCCGCCGACGGGACCAATACCAAGACCCGCACGATCATGCGGCTCCGCGCGCACTCGAGCATCAGAGAGTCGTTTGTCGGTCCGGATTGCGCCACCGCCGGACCACCGACGATCACCGCCGACTCGGCCAACCAGGTGGACGATCTCAACCGCGCCAACAACGCGATGACGGCCACCTGCCCCGCAGCACCAGCACCTAAAGCGCTGCGACCGGCCGCTACACTTGATGTAGCAATGAAGCCCGAAATTCATCCCGAATACGTAGAGATGCACGTCCGCTGCACATGCGGCAACGAGTTCGTGACTCGCTCCACCAAGCCCGAGATCCACGTCGAGATCTGCAGTGCCTGCCATCCGTTCTACACCGGTCGCCAGAAGCTGGTCGACACCGGCGGACGGGTGGAGCGCTTCCAGCGTCGCGTGGCCAAGGGCCGGCGCAGCGCGCGCACGACGAGCGCAGGCTAGCGACCCGCTATCCAAATGAGCGCGGGGGGCGAGCCACGTCTGACCGCTGTCCGCGACGCGCCCGTGGGCGGCCAGGCGGTGCTCGAAGGCGTGATGATGCGCGGCGTCCGCCACTGGGCGGTCGCGGTGCGCGAGCCACCCGAGCTCCCGGCGTCCGAAAGCGGTTCTGAGCCCGCAGGCCGCACCGCGACGGAACCAGCGCCGGACCACAACGGTCACCAGCTGCGCCCGGCGCAGGAGCTCGCGGAGGCGCTCGAGGTCTCCGAGCACGCGGGCGAGCACCCGCTCGGCAAGATCGCCGTGAAGCGGTTCGAGCTGACGCCGTGGAGCAAGCGCCACCGGGTCTACCGGCTGCCGGTGATCCGCGGCGTGGTCGCGCTGGTCGAGTCACTCGGTATCGGCCTGCGCGCGCTCAGCATCTCGGCCAGTGCCCAGCTGCCCGAAGAGGAGGCAGAGATCTCCGGCGGCGCGTGGTTCGGGACCGTGCTGGTCTCGGTCGTGTTCGCGATCGGGCTGTTCTTCGTCGTGCCGGTCGGGCTCACGAGCCTGATCAAGGGTCAGCTCGGCTCCTCGCTGCTGTTCTGGCTCGTCGAGGGCGTGCTGCGGACAGCGATCTTCCTCGGTTACCTGGTGCTGCTGTCACGGATCCCCGACCTGCGCCGGGTGTTCGAGTACCACGGCGCCGAGCACAAGGTGATCTCCTGCTACGAGGCCGACGACCAGCTGACGCCCGCGCGGGCCAAGCTCTACTCCCGGCTGCACCCCCGGTGCGGGACCAGCTTCCTGCTGGTGGTGATGATCATGGCGATCTTCGTGTTCGCGCCGGTCGGGCTGCCGGCCTGGTGGATCCTGGTGCTGACCCGCATCCTGGGCGTGCCGCTGATCGCCGGCCTGTCGTTCGAGGTGATCAAGTGGGCCGGTCGCAACCGCCGACGGCGCTGGGTGCAGGCGGTCATGTACCCCGGCTTGCAGCTGCAGAGACTGACCACGCGGGAGCCCGATCTCGATCAGCTCGCGGTCTCGATCGCGTCGCTGCAGGCCGTGCTCGAGGTCGAAAAGCCGGGCGACGCGTCGGCCGAGGACATGGTCGGCGTCGAAGTCGTCGCCTGATCGGCCTTCGCGCCGGAGTCGGCGCCTGAGTGGCTGGCCCCGCCAGAGCGCATGACATCGCTGCCCACCGGGTAGCCGTCTACCTCGACGTCTAAAAACGAGGAGGCTCCGAATGGCTGATGACGGCAAGTTCGATAAGGCGAAGGGACGCGTCAAGGAGGCAGCCGGCGATCTGACCGACAACCAGCGGCTCAAGGACGAAGGTCGCGTGGATCGCGCCTCCGGGTCGGTCAAGGACAAGATCGGCGACGCCGCCGACAGGGTCAAGGAAGCGATGCACCGCGACGACTGATGCGGGGAACACGGGTGTAGGGGCCCGCTCGCGCCCTGGGCGCCGGAATGAACCCGGTGGCCCGTGCTGATACCGGGCGGGCTCCTACACTCGCGTGCATGATCGATGAGCTCGTCGCCCAGCTCGAGAGCCGCTTCGGAGAGCTCGAAGCCGAGCTTTCCGACCCAGAGGTGATCGCCGACCGTGAGCGGTTCGCGACCGCCAGTCGCGCCTACCGCGAGCTCGAGCCGGCTGCGCGCCTGGCCGCCGAGTACCGGCACGTCGCCGACGACGTCGCGGGCGCCCGCGAGTTGCTCGCCGAGGACGGGGACGACTCCGAGTTGAAGGCGCTGCTCGACTCGTCGAGCAAGCGGATCGAGGAGCTCGAGGAGGAGATCCGGCTCGCGATGGTCGAGCGGGACCCCAACGACGACAAGAACGTGATCGTCGAGATCCGACCCGGAACCGGTGGCGATGAGGCGGCGCTGTGGGCCGGGGACCTGTACCGGATGCTGACCCGATACGCCGAGCGCCTCGGCTTCAAGGTCGAGCCGCTGTCGATCGGTGACGGCGACTACACGTTCGCGATCAAGGGCGATGGCGCCTACTCGGTGTTCAAGTTCGAGGGCGGCACGCACCGCGTCCAGCGGGTGCCTGTGACCGAGTCCCAGGGGCGGATCCACACGTCGACGGCAACCGTCGCGGTGCTGCCCGAGGCAGAGGAGGTCGAGGTCCAGATCGACGACAACGATCTCCAGATCGACGTCTACCGGAGCTCAGGGCCCGGCGGCCAATCAGTCAACACGACCGACTCGGCCGTGCGAATCACCCACAAGCCGACCGGGATCGTCGTCTCGATGCAGGATGAGAAATCGCAGCTGCAGAACCGAGAGCGCGCGATGCGCGTGCTCCGTGCCCGGTTGTACGAGCGCGCGCGAGCCGAGCAGCAGGCCTCGATCGACGCCAGCCGCCTCGAGCAGGTGGGCACCGGCGAGCGCTCGGAGAAGATCAGGACCTACAACTACGGCGAGAGACGGGTCAACGACCATCGCATCAACCTGCGGGTCCACAACCTCGACGCGATCCTGATGGGCGAGCTCGACGAGCTGACCAGCGCGCTCCAGGACGACGAGAAGCGCCGGCGGCTGGAGGAGAAGGCGGTTGGCTGACGCCGCGGCCGCGGGCGAGATGACCGTCGGGACGGCGGTCATCCGCGGACGCGACGCGCTCGCGGCGGCGGGGTGCGAGACACCGCGGCTCGACGCTGAGCTGCTGCTGGCCGAAGTGCTCGGGGTCGGTCGCGAGCGGCTGGTGCTTGACCGCGACCTGCTTGTGCCCAGGCGTGCGCTCGCGCGACTGCGCTCGCTCATCGAGCGCCGCGCCGCGCGCGAACCGGTCGCGTACATCCTCGGGCGCAAGGAGTTTCGCCGGATCACGCTCGAGGTCGATCACCGCGTCCTGATCCCGCGCCCGGAGACCGAGCTGCTCGTCGAGGTGGCGCTTGGCCTCGGGGAGGGGGCGCGCGTCGCCGACGTCGGGACCGGGAGCGGCGCCGTCGCGCTGGCGCTGAAGTCCGAGCGGCCCGACCTGGTGGTCTCCGGGCTCGAGCTCGACCCCGGTGCACTCGAGGTCGCTCGCGGCAATCGAGCGCGGCTCGGGCTCGAGGTCGATTTCGTCGCCGCCGATCTGCTGGACGGGCGGGCCTATGACGCGATCCTCGCCAACCTGCCGTACGTGGCCGATGGGGCCTTGATCGCGCCCGAGATCGAGCGCTACGAGCCCGCCCATGCGTTGTTCGCCGGCCCGGACGGCCTCGACGTGATCCGGCGCCTGGTTGTCGACGTGGCCGTGCGTGACCCGCTCCCGGGGTTGCTGGCGCTCGAGATCGACCCCGCGCAGGCCGAAGTCGTCCGCGCCCTGGTGGGTGCGTCGGGCTATGCCTCTGTTTCGGTGCGGCCTGACCTCGCGGGGCGCGACCGGGTCGTGGTCGGCGTGCGGTCGTGACCGCGACTGATCCGGCGGCGTTCGAGCGCTGCATGTCGGTCGGCGGGATCGCCGTGTTCCCGGCGGACACGGTCTACGGGCTCGCATGCGACCCCGACAATGACGCCGCCGTGCGGCGCCTGTATGCGCTCAAGCGCCGTCCGCTGGACAAACCGTCGGCGGTGATGTTCTTCGATCTCGAGCTGGCACTGGCGGCGCTGCCGGAGCTCGGTGACCGGACGCGGTCTGCGTTGCACCGTCTGCTCCCAGGCGGAGTGACGTTGTTATTGCCCAACCCCGAGCGGCGCTACCCGCTCGCCTCTGGGGCCGACCCGTCGACGCTCGGTCTGCGCGTACCCGTGGTGCCCGGCCTGCAGGGCGTCCGCTGGCCGGTGCTGCAATCGAGCGCCAACCTCGCTGATCGGCCCGAGGCCCGCCGGCTCGAGGAGGTGCCGGAGGAGATCCGGCGCGCGGCCGACATGGTGATCGACGGTGGCGAGCTACCGGGAACACCGTCGACGGTCATCGACCTGCGCGGGTACGAGTCCGATGGATGCTGGAGCATCATCAGGCAGGGGACGGTTAGCGAGGCTGATCTCGGGGCCGAGCTGGGGTGGCAGTTTCACTTCGACCCCTCGAGCTACATGGAGATGATCAGGGAGGACATCCCGGTCTATGACCGCTTCCAGGATCAGCTCGTCGACGCCTCGGGCACCGGCGCCAGCAGGATCCTCGAGCTCGGGACGGGAACCGGGGAGACGGCCAGCCGGTTGCTCGGCCGCCATCCCGATGCCGAGCTGGTCGGGGTAGATGAGAGCGGCGCGATGCTCGACGCGGCGCGGGGTCGGCTGGCCGATCGGCAGGTGTCGCTGGTCGTCACCCGGCTCCAGGATCGACTCCCCGAGGGGCCGTTTGACCTCGTCGCGAGCGCGCTGTGCGTCCACCACCTACTCGCCGATGAGAAGCAGGACCTGTTCAGGCGGGTGTTTGACGTGCTCGATCCGGGCGGGCGGTTCGTGCTCGCCGACGTGGTCATCCCGGTCACGCCCGATCAGGCGACTGTTTCGCTGACACCCGGGTTCGATCGTCCGAGCACGGCGGCCGAGCAGCTGGAGTGGCTCGAGCGGGTCGGGTTCCGGGCGCGCGTGGCCTGGCAGCAGGCCGACCTGGCGGTGCTGGTAGCCGAGCGATCGCGGGGCTCGTAGCGCTCGACCGGAGCGCGCCGATCCCGCCGCTACTATTTCCGGCCACGTGAGCGCAGCCCTGCCGCCGGATTTCTTCAACCGCCCGCTCTCCGAAGTCGATCCCGAGATCGCCGAGGTTCTGGCGCTCGAGCTCGAACGCCAGCAGCGGACGCTCGAGATGATCGCGTCGGAGAACTTCGTTCCGATCTCCGTGCTCGAGTGCCAGGGATCGGTCCTGACCAACAAGTACGCCGAGGGCTACCCCGGCCGGCGGTACTACGGCGGCTGCGAGTACGTGGACATCGGCGAGCAGCTCGCGATCGACCGGGCCAAGGCGCTGTTCGGCGCCGAGCACGCCAACGTGCAGCCACACGCGGGCGCGCAGGCCAACACGGCCGTCTACCAGGCGCTGCTGGCAGCCCGGCGACACGCTGATGGGACTCGAGCTCGCCCACGGCGGCCACCTGACGCACGGCATGAAGATCAACGTCTCCGGGCAGCTGTACGAGATCGTCGCCTACCACGTCGACCGCGAGACCAGCCTGATCGACATGGACGAGGTCCAGCAGCTGGCCGCGCGAGCACCGGCCGAAGATGATCGTCGCCGGGTGGTCGGCCTATCCGCGGCAGCTCGACTTCGAGCGCTTCCGCGAGATCGCCGACTCGGTCGGCGCCTACCTGATGGTCGACATGGCCCACTTCGCCGGGCTGGTCGCGGCCGGCCTGCACCCGTCGCCAGTGCCGTACGCCGACGTGGTCACGACCACGATCCACAAGACGATCGGCGGCGGCCGCGGCGGGATGATCCTCTGCAAGGAGGAGTACGCCAAGAAGATCGACTCGGCCGTGTTCCCGGGTCAGCAGGGCGGACCGCTCGAGCACATCATCGCCGGCAAGGCGGTGGCGCTCAAGATCGCCGCCTCCGACTCCTTCCGCGAGCGCCAGGAGCGGACGCTGGCCGGCGGCGCGCGGTGCTGGCGAGGAGCTGCTCGGTGCCGGCGGGGGCGTGTCGTGCTCACCGGCGGCACCGATGTGCACCTTGTGCTGTGCGATCTGCGCGAGTCCGAGCTCGACGGCAAGCAGGCCGAGGACCGTCTGCACTCGATCGGGATCACGGTCAACCGCAACGCGGTGCCGTTCGACCCGCGCCCGCCGGCGGTCTCGTCGGCCTGCGGATCGGCACGCCGGCGCTGGCCACGCGCGGGCTTGCAGGTCGAGGACTTCGACGAGGTCGGCGCGATCATCGCCGCCACGCTGACCCCCGACGGGCCGTTCGAGCAGCGCCAGGCCGAGTTGGGCGAGCGCGTCAGCGCGATCGCCGAGCGCTACCCGCTGTACGCGGGGCTCGCTGCAGCCACGGTCTGAGCCCCCGTTCGGCGCCGTCTGAGCCGGTCTTCGGCTCGGCCGTTTGTCACGGCGCGTGTCGATTGCGCAACGTGCGTGTGACAAGTGGGGCGTCGGCGGCTATGGCTGGAAGTTCGAGGGTGGATGCTGCAGGCGTGCCCCGTCGAGCCACGACACCCGCAGCCGCGAACCCCAGATCCTCCGCGACCCCCAGATCCTCGGCGACCCCCAGATCCTCCGCGACCCCCGCCTTCCGTGGAAAACGTGCCCGCCAGGGTCAGATTTTCCACGTCTGTCCCGCTCAGCGCCCATTCGGTGGAAAATCCACCCGGCCGGTTCGGATCTTCCACGAATTGCAGGTGGAAGGGACGGGCGAACGGGCGATCTGGCGCGCGGCGGCGGCGCAACGCAGGCTCGTGCACCTCTGTCAGCTCCGGGCGGCGGGATTCCGGTCAAGCGCGATCGGGCGGTTGATCTCCAAAGGCGTCCTGGTCCCGGTCCTGCCCCGGGTGCACGCCTTCGGCGGTGGTCCGCTGGAACCGACCGCGCGCGAGCTCGCGGTGATCCTGTGGCTCGGCCACGACGCGGTGATCAGCCACCGCTCGGCGGCGTGGATCTGGGGTCTCGCGCCCGACCTGGGCAGCCAGGTCCAAGCGACGATCATCGGACGTGACGCTCGCCGCCACGAGGGCGTGACCACCCATCGCGTCGCGGAGCTCGACTCCCGTGACGTGCGCTTGCGCGACGGGCTCCCCGTCACGTCGCCGGCCCGGACGTTGATCGACCTCGCGGGCCAGCGCGAGACCGACGACGACGCCATCACTCGTGCGCTCTCCGAGGCCCGGGTCCAGCGCCTCGTGACCGACCGCGAGCTAGTCGCCGCGATGGCGCGCTGTCGCACTCGGGGCGGCGTGGCGCGCCTCCGGGCCGTGCTCGATCAGCACGACGAGCGCATTCACTCCCGCCACGCGGCCGAGCGGCGGCTGATCAAGCTGATCCACCGGGCGCGGCTGCCAACGCCCGAAGCCAACGCGCGCGTGCTCGGCCACGAGGTCGACCTGCTGTGGCGGGCTGAGAAGCTCGTCGTCGAAATGGACGGATGGGCGTTTCACGGACATCGGGCGGCGTTCGAGCGCGATCGGGACCGCGACCGAGAGGCTCATCGCCGCCGGGTACCGCGTGATCCGCATCACCTGGCACCAGCTCGAGCGCGAGCCGTTCGTAGTGGTGGCGCGGATCGCGCAGGCGCTCCACGCCCCCCAGGCCCCCTAGGCCCCCAGGCCCCCCACGCTCCCCAGGCCCTCGAGGCCATAGCGCTCTAACTGCCGCCACCCCGGCCCTGAACCTCCAGTCGGGCCCGGATGGCATGCTTCGCGGGCATGCCCCACTGGCACGCCCTGCTGTCGTTCCTGGTCGCGCTGGCGGTCGCGGCGGCGCTGACACCATTCGGCGGCGCGGCTTGCGCGGCGGATCGGCGCGGTCGACACCCCGCGCGAGCGCGGTCTGGCGCTGAAGGAGACGCCGCTGCTGGGCGGGTTGGCGATCCTCGCGGGAGTGCTCGTGGCGAGCGCGATCTGGCTTCCCAGCCAGGTGAACCTGGCCCACGCCGCGCACGGAAAGGCCGGCCCCGCCGGAACCGTCTACATGTGGGGGGTGATCGCAGGCGCATGCGTGATCACGCTCGTCGGCGCGATCGACGACATCCGTCCGCTACGTCCGGCGGTCAAGCTCGGTGGGCAGATCATCGCGGCGGTGATCGCGGTCGAGGCGGGCGCGGTCGTGACCGGCATCACGCTCCCGTTCGTCGGCGGGCTGCAGTTCCCCAACGCCGGCGGCGTTCTGACGGTGATCTGGCTGGTCGGGATGATGAACGTGGTCAATTTCTCCGATGGTGTCGATGGGCTCGCCGCAGGGGTCTGCACGATCGACGGGATCGCGTTCGCGATCATCGCGTTCGACCTCGGCGTCCATGGCGCCGCGATTCTGGCGGCGCTGACGGCCGGCGCCGCGCTCGGGTTCCTGTTTCACAACTTCCACCCGGCGTCGGTGTTCATGGGCGATGCGGGCGCCAACCTGCTCGGGTACCTGCTCGGAGTCGTGGCGGTCGTCGGGTCGCTGAAGACCGGCGCTCTGGTCGCGTTGGTGGTCCCACTGGCGATCCTGGCGATCCCGTTCCTCGACACCGGATTCGTGATCGCGAAGCGGCTGAAGTACCGGCGCAAGCCGTGGTCGGCTGACGCCAACCACTTCCACCACCGGATGGCGCGGATCGGCTTCTCGCAGCGCAAGACCGTCGTCTATCTGTACATCTGGACGTCCCTGATGGCCGGTCTGGCCGTCGCGCTGCGGCTGATCTCCCACCACGAGCGCCACAAGGCCGGGTGGGTCGCGGCGCTGATCGTGCTCGCGATCGTCTGCCTGGCCGCCAGCATCTACCTCGTCTACGTGCTCGAGATCTTCAAGTTCAAGGGTCAGCGTGCGGACGAGCTGCGGCGCACCGACCCGGACACGAGCGAGC
>CAVSQH010000014.1:0-207161 GCA_963730075.1 uncultured Solirubrobacterales bacterium
ATCGAGCAGCGATCGTGCGGGTCGTCGTGATCTGAAGCCTCGGGACACTTGCTTTCGAGGACGTGTTTGCGACGACGGGCGGTGCGCGGTCTCGTCGCACGTATGCCTAGTGCGTAAGGGACGTCGGGCCGCTCAGGCCGCGGGGCTCAGGCCGGTGGTGGCCGGGATCATCGGTGCTGGTCGTTCGTGGACGGCGTGGATGATTTCGGTGTTGTCGATGCCGCGCAGGTAGGAGGAGGTGATCCCAAGGTCGGCATGACCGAGTTGTCGCTGGATGACCACCAGCGGGACCCCTTCGCGGCTCATCTCCACTGCGTGGGCGTGGCGGAGCTGATGTTGTGCCGACGTCGGCACAAGCATCATTATGCCGACCTGATGGTTATGCCGACCATGCCTGGAGAGTTGCTGCACGAAGCTGGATTTGGCGGTCGGAAAGGTCGGCGTAATTCGCGGCATTCACGGGGCGCCTCGGATGAACGTTGCCAGAGAGAATCGGAGCAGCCAGCGTCGACCGTTCTGCAGGGCGCGACGCGCTGAGCACCCCGGACGGCCATGCGTAGCGGCGCTTTCGGGACTCGGGTCTGGCAGCGCCGCCCGAGCGGCGACGCGTTACGACCACACGAGCTTTCTAGCCGGGGTCAAGAGGAACACGCAACCACACGGCGTCGGGTTATGCCGACCTCCATCACCGCGAAATCCGCGTCACACGAGGCGGCTCTCCGACGCATCGGCATAACCGAGAGGTCGGCATATTGGTGTGGCGCGAACCGTCGCCTGACGCCGGCCGCCACAGCGGCGTTTCGCAGCAGGGTGCGGATCCCGGCGGGAGAGCACGGGCAACCACGGGTGGGTCGCGGCGCACACAGAAAAGCGCGCCGACCGGCAGCCCGGCGCGGATGGCGAGCCACGGATCGAGCTGCTCCCAGGCCCAGCGGTCCATTCCGACCTCGCGACGCTTGCCGCCCTTGCCGAGGCGCACCAACACGGCGCCGCGAGTTCGGTCGAGATCGCTCTCCGCCAAGGCGAGCGCCTCACTGATCCTCAATCCGGCGCGCCACAGCACGACGATCACGCCCCGCAGCCTCAACCCGTCGGGGCGATCGCCGGCCGCGCGCATCACAGCGATGATCTCCTCCACCGTCGGCGGGTCGGGTGGATAACGCAACCCTTTGTTCCGCGGCGGCCGGCCCTGATGAAATCCGGACAGCGTCGCGGGCGAGCGGCGCCGACCAGCGCAGTCCAACGGTGATGCGGAATACATGACGTCCTCCTTGAGAAGGGGGTTTGGACCACCATCGTCCCGCTCAAATGCAGGCGTCACGAGCGCCCAAATCACGACGATCCGCACGACTGCTGCTCGATCATTCCGGCAGCGGGCGGTGCGCATGTACCCTTGCGACGGGTCGATCGTGGGTTCGCTGTGGGGTCCTGAGGGCGGCTGAGTGGAGGACGGGTTGTTGCGGGTTCTCGGCCGCTATAGAGTCGCGCTAAGGGCCCGTTGGTCAGGGGCGACCTGGGGTCGACGCGACGGGGCCCCCTCGAGGGCCGGAAGGGAGCAGACATGCTCACGGGTAAGGACGAAGCGCGGCGAGGTTGGCGCGCTTATCTCTCACGCGCGATAGCCGCTTTTGCGGCGACGGTCGCGGCGCTGCTGGTCGCCTCCTCGACGCTGTTCGCCGCCACCGCACCGCCCAAGCAGGTCAACTATCTGTGGTCGATCCCGAGCGCGTCGGGCTCGTTGACCGGGCGCAACGACCACCATCTCACCCTGCGGCTGGTCGGAGTGCGGCACTACCTGACGCGTTTCACCGACCGCCCTGTCCGGCAGGCGTTCGTGGTCGCTGATGCGGACTTCGTCAGGCGGTTTAAGCGCTACTTCGCAGACGCCAATCCCAACGCGGTGCTGTCCTTCAGCCAACCCGGAAAACGGATCCCGAAGGACATCGTGCTCCAGATCGGGCATCCGCGATGGAACCGCAAGACCTCGACCTTGACGTTCTCCGCGGTGCGGATTCCACATATGGAAGACAACCTGCCTGACACCACCGTTCACATCAAGCCCCCCTTGATCGCCAATCCGCGGCACTTCGGCCGAGCCAGCCTGTTCATCGACAGCGCCGGCCAGGCGGTCGGCTCCCACCTGTACTGGTCCAGCGATATCGGCGGCACGATCGTCGAGGCCAACCTCGACGGCACCAACCCGATGACGATCGTCACCGGCCAGAACTACCCGGTCGGAGTGGCGGTCGGCGGGAACCACCTCTACTGGGCCGACGAGGGTACGGCTCCCAACTTCTCCGACGGCACGATCGTTGAGGCCAACCTCGACGGCACCAACCCGACCACGATCGCCACCGGCTTGAACAGCCCGTTCATGGTGGCGGTCGACTCAAGCCACCTGTACTGGACCAGCTTCTTCGGCGGCACGATCATCGAGGCCAACCTCGACGGCACCAACCCGATGACGATCGCCACGGGGCTGAGCAACCCGGAGGGAGTGGCGGTCGACTCAAGCCACCTCTACTGGGCCAACCTCGGCAGCACGATCGTCGAGGCCAACCTCGACGGCACCAACCCGATGACGATCGCCACCGGCCAGAGCAACCCGGGCGGGCTGGCGGTCGACTCAAGCCACCTGTACTGGGCCAATGGGGGTACGCCTACCATCGCCGGCACGATCATCGAAGGCCGGGGCATCGGCGGCGGCAACCCGACGCCGATCGCCACCGGCCAGACCGGCCCGCTCGGGGTGGCGGTCGACTCAAGCCACGTGTACTGGGCCAACCAGAGCGGCCTCGGCACGATCATCGAGGCCAACCTCGACGGCACCAACCCGATGACGATCGCCACCAATCAAAACGGCCCGACTGGAGTGGCGGTCGGCCCGTAACAAAACAAGCCGGCCGGTGAGCGGTGGGCGGGCGCTCGCAGCGCACGAGCCGCCCGCCCACCGCCCAAGGACAGCCAACCTCGCCACCCCTCACAGGCGGCTGCTGCTTTGGGCTACACGCAGCAGCGCACGAAGGGTCGCCGAGTAGATCGCGCCCCAGACTGCTGCGTTTCGATCAAACCACCTGTGTTGGCCCATGCGCCGTATCGTCAGAAAACATGGAAGACGCGTGGCGCAAGTTCGATTTGGTCGTGTGTCGCTGGATCCTGGGGCTGACGCCCGCCGAGGCACTGCCAGGCGCGGCTACGGCCGCGATGGTGGGCGGTTGCGATACCCCGTCGCTTGCTCGACTTGCCGGGATGGAGGACGCCACATGGTCGGAGTTTCCACGGGTGGTAGCCGCTGTCTTCAGCGAGAGAGGCCGCGGTGAGCCCTCGTCGAATGAAGCGGCAAAGGCAGTCGCTGACGATGTCCTCGATCGGATAGCCGTTGGGGGCGTTGATCTCAGAGCCGGGATTCGCGAGCTTTACTTCCTTGCCTACGATCTCTGGGGGCACCCCGCATACGAAGACGTGGTTTCGGTCGCTGGTTTCGACAACGACTTCGACCTCGCCGACGAAGGCCTCGTCGGAACGCCTGAACAGGTCACCGAGGACGCGCTAGCCGCAGTGCGGTCCCTACGCGGACGCGGCGGCGTCCGCGCTTCGTAAGCGAACGCCCGCAGCTGCATCGAGCTATATCGAGCGCTGTTGGTCCTCGATCAGACCGGCAGCTTCGTTCTGGCGCTGGTGACGGACCGCGGATCAACTCGGAGTCCAGGTATGGCGGCCTGGCCTCACGAGTATCGCTCGACGAACGAGCCCTGGATACGCTTGCTGGGCTGGTTGTAATCTCCGACGGCCGTACACGCGGCGGTGCGGGTGCACGACACGCTCGTGAGGAATGGTTGCTGCGCCTTGTGTGGGTCGGGGGTGCGTTGGATCCTCCAGCGGATGCCGTTCCAGCGCTCAGCCAGAGTCCGTCCGTAGCCACGCCCGCGGCGCAGATCGATACTCCCGACAGCGGTGCACGCTCTCGGTCCTGTGCACGACACCGCGTTCAGGAGTCCGCGATGCCCGGTGGGGTCCGGGGTGTCTTGAATGGACCAACTCGTTCCGTTCAAGCTTTCAGCGAGCACGTGCAGGACGGCGCCGCCGGGATCGCTGTAGAAGCCGACAGCTGTACACGCGCTGGATGAGGTGCAGGACACTCCGCCCAGCGTGATTTCGGTTGCCCCGGCTGGCACTGGCAGGGTGTTCACGGTCCAGTGCTTTCCATCCCACCGCTCGGCGAACGGAATCTCGCTGCTGCCCGGAAGCGGGGCCGGTTTGCCGATTAGTGGCGTGACGCCGACGGCGACGCACGCCGTGACCGATGGACACGACACTCCGTCCAGTTCTCCGGCGCCGAAATCAAACGGCAGCTCGGGGAGCGTCTGGACCGACCAGCGCCCCTCGTGCCAGCGCTCCGCCACGGGCTCTCTTGGTCCGGCGACTTGAAGAATGCCTCGGGAGCCGACCGCGGTGCAGTCCGACGCCGACGGGCATGACACGCTTACCAGCCCCGCAAGCCCGATCGCCGACTTCTCGGGAGCGGTGGGTGTCCTCTCAATCCTCCATCGCTTGCCGTCCCAGCGCTCCCCCAGGTTGACAGACCGCAGGTGCCCGCCGGACCGGTTTCCGACGGCAACACAGACGACCGCTCTGCACGACACCGCATCAAGGGCAGCCTGGGCAACGGCAGGGTTTGCGGTCCGTTGGAATCCCCAACGCACGCCGTCCCAGTGCTCCGCTGCGGGTTGACTGTTGCGAGACTGGCCGACGGCCGTGCACGCCCTAGACGACGTGCACGACACGCCCAGCAGGCTAACCCGCCGAAGCACGCTCTGCTGCACCGTCCAGCCGGCGGCGGCCGCGCCTGAAACACCGATCCACAAGATCGCCAACGACAAACAGGCAAGCCCGCAAGCCCGCCGACCAAGGCAGACCGTGCCGGCTGCCCTCCGTCTCCTCACAGCCCTGTCACGATCAACCATACGATCCGCGACCGCCCGACGCTGTATCACCCAAACATCCTCGCAGAGGCTCCCAAGGCGATCAACAGCACGATCTCGCCTCCGGGGGTCGCAGGCGCTAGCGCCGTCGCTCGCCCAGCGCCAGGTTCATGATGGGAGGGCGCGACCGAGCATCTGTCCACTCACAGACGCCTCTTCCGAGAGTGTCGTCGGCCTGCGTCGAGCGCTGTCGCGATTCGACCAACCCACCACTCTGGCGGCGTGTGATCGGAGCTTGGTCTTCGATCTGAATTCAGAAGCCATGCCAACGGTCTGGCTGTGTCCGCGTGGGCGCTGGAGCGTGGCGAGAGAAGGGCGGGTGAGGGGCCGAGGGTGTTGCTATGACCGCAGAGCTGAACGACGCTGCTGATCCATTGGCTCGTGGGCCCGGCGAGCGGTGCCGGGGCAGACGCCCCGGCCCGCTTCGACAGGTCGGTCAGCTCGTGGTGCTGACGATCGACTTGACCTGCACCGCCTCGATCCTCGCGTGCTCGACGTCGAACGCCTCGCTCCCAATCGCACACGAGAGGGTGATAGTGCCCGCAGAGGTGAAGGTGTGGACCAGAGTATTTGTCCACGGGGTCGTGTCGTCGTTGGTGGGATTGCTGTCGGTGCCGACCAGTTGGTCTGAGCTATCGGTGCCGGCGGACGTTTCGCAGATACGGCGCGCCGTCGAGGCGCTGTTGTTGTTGAGCGTCCCGGTGCCGATGATCAGGTACGTGCCCGCGGGCACGTCCTCCGTGAGCACCGTGAACTGGCCAGAGCCAGTCGTCGGGAGCGACGGACTTGTGCTTGCGATCTGCTCGAACACGGTCCCGGCCGTTATCGGCGGCGGTCGCGTTGATCGCGTTGGTGGCATTGGTCGCGTTCGTGGCGTTGCCGCATTGGTCGCGTTGGTGGCTGTGTCGGCACTGTGCGCGTGCACGCGTCGGGCACGGTCAGCCCGCGCGTGTTGATCTTGCTGGCCGTAACCGCGCCGTTCTTGAGCTTCTTGGTCGCGACAGCGCCGTTCTTGATCTTCTTGGTGGTCACGGCGTTGTTCTTGAGCTGCTTTGTGCCGACGCTGTTGTTAGCCGCCGTACTGGCATAGGCAGTGCCGCCTAGTGCCACGATCAGGGCGATCATGGATATGACGAACGCCGGCGACGGACGATGCTGACGGAATCTCTTCACGTTGAAGCCTCCCTCTAGTGGTAGGCGGAGACCCTACCGAGTGTCGCGGTGGCCCGGCCGCCGACGCCGCACTCGGGCCGTGGAAACTCGGCTGGACTCTCGAAACCAACAGCCCCCTGGGCCTCTCTGCGGCAAGAGTGTCGCTGCGGGCTACAAGCAGCAGCGGTTCGTCCTCGCCAACCTGCTGGCCTTGGTCGGCGAAGACTGCTGCTAATCGATCGAAGCGACGGTCTGATTTGAGGATTTGATCACGGTTTTGTTGGCGATCGCTGCGGTGCGTCGGATTCCTACTCGTGGTCTATTGGGCTTGTCCCGATGCGTTAGGCTCGCTTGACACGGTTATCGGACTTGGCGACTGCCGGCCTTTGTATGGATGTCGAAGGCGGGGCGGGAACTCACTCGAAGAGGAGGCGCAGATGGGTAAGCGATCAATGCCCGTGGCGGTAGTGGCGACGTGCGTTGTGGCGGGCGCCCTGCTCGGCGCGGGACCGGCGGGGGCGGCCAGTGATATCTGCGTTGCGGCCAATGGGGCGGTGCGGGTGCAGCACGGAAGCACGTCGTGCGTCGCGAGCGGTACGGGGTCGGTGGCGATCGCCAAGGGTGTCGATAGCTCGGCCGCGGCAGTTGGGGGCGACCAGAACAAGGCCAAGGCGTTCGGCGACGCCAGCAACGCGGCAGCCGTGGGCACCAACAACACCGCCACGGCCAGCGGCGACGCCAGCAACGCGGCAGCCGTGGGCACCAACAACACCGCGACGGCCAGCGGCGACGCCAGCACCGCGTCAGCCGCGGGCACCAACAACACCGCCACGGCCAGCGGCGACGCCAGCACCGCGGCAGCCGCGGGCACCAACAACACCGCCACGGCCAGCGGCGACGCCAGCAACGCGGCAGCCGCGGGCACCAACAACACCGTCACGGCCAGCGGCGACGCCAGCACCGCGTCAGCCGCGGGCACCAACAACACCGCCACCGCCACGACCCCTGGCTGCACCGCGGCGGCAGCGGGTCTCAACACGAGTAGCTCCTGCTAGAGGCGCTGACGCACGCGGCTTGAGCGACGTGGCCCCTTCCCACGGCGTGTGATGAGTGCCACCGGCCCTCACCACATGCGCCTGCTGCTGCATCGGGATGACAAGAAAAGTTCGCCAGCGCCGCGATCATCCAAACGGAACTGAGCGGGCCGGGCTCTCGTCCGGCCCGCTCAGCGGACACCAAGCATGTCGTCGCTTTGGGCTACAAGCGACAGCTCTTCGCGCCAACCGTGATCGTGCTCAGGCCGCCGCGCTCGAGACTGCTCCTAATCGATCAACCCACCACTCTCGCTTATAGGCCACGATGCCAGCGTAAAGTTGGGAGGGTGGGCATGATCAGGCGCGCGGGGGCGAGCGCAAAGCGACGCTGGTGGAACTTCGTTGAGCAGCGCATGCAGGTGGCCGAAACGATCGCGTCGATCCGTGCTCGCAAACTGGCGGAGTTCGATGAGCTGGTGGAGACCGTTCGCAGCCTCGGGACGGATCGCATGGCTATGTTCGGCGACGATTACGCCTTCGAGGGCGGTCTCCGACTACAGCAACGTACGAACGAGATCGCGGCGTTGCTGCTCTACCTTCGAGAGCGCGACCCTCAGGGCGCGTACCTGGAGATTGGCACCGCTAGCGGCGGGACGACGAAACTCATCCAAACACACTTGAATTCGGGGCAGGTCCTCTCGATCGACGATGGGCGCCACCCCGACGCTCACTTTCAGGATGCCAATCTGGGAGCGATCCCGAACCTCGCGCGGTATACCGGCGACAGCCATGCTTCTGGGGCCCGCGACTTCATCACGGACAACCTGAGCCTCCCGCTCGGTGTTGCATTCATCGACGGCGATCACAGCTATGACGGCGTGCTGAAGGACACCATGTTGGTGCTGTCCTTCGCTCGGGCAGGAGCGCTACTCATCTACCACGACACGGTCGCAGTGTGGGACGTTAGGCACCACTGGGCGAAGGGTGCGGCAACGGGCCTCTTTGCTCCCCTTGCACATTTCGTTGATGACCGTCCTGGCGCGCTCGGAATTGGGGTCGCCGAAGTTCGTGGTGGTCTGCGGCTCGTGACGACGCTACGCAACTTCAGCTGAGGAGCAGCGAAAATCCTCGCAGTACTCCTCATCGAGGGATGGGGCCCGCGTCAAGCAGCCTTTGAGGAGGCTGAGGTAGTGTCGGTTCCTCCTCGGTCGCCGCTTTGGGCTAATTGCAACAGCTCGGCGCGAGTCCCGCATCGCCCTCAAGTCAGTGCGGTTTGGGAGTGCTGCTTGTCGATCAACTCAGGCGTCAGCGAGCAGCGTTGGCGGCTGGGCTCAGTCCGGCAACGTGCCCGGCCTACGGGTTTGGCGAAATGGCGACGAGTACGGGTTTGACGCGCTCAGGCGGCCAAGTTAGACTCCCGCGCTCGGTCAGCCAAGGTAGCTGCCGAGCTTGGTCAGCCAAGGAGGCTGCGTCGCTTGAGGGCCGGCGCCACCGGGATCGGGGCGTCCAATTAACAAGGAGGTTCACGATGGGTAAGAAGTTCGCGGCTGCGATCTGCGTCGCAGTTCTCGCGGGTCTGAGTGCTAGCTCCGCTCTGGCTGGTGAGGTGCAGGGCCCTCCGGGCACTCCGGGCGTTCCGTTTTCCGGTTCGGGGCAACGCACTGGGGCACCGGCACACTCCAACTCGATTTGCTCCTACAACGGATTGAATGACATGAACCCGGCGCAGGGTCCGATCGCCGTCATCGTTCAAACTCCCCACACCCAGGGGTCGCCTGGGGAAGCGGGCCACGGGACGTGCGCGGGCGGAACCAACCCTGAGAACCCGCCGACTCCGTAATCAGACAGAAGGTTGGCCCCGGCATTGGCTGTCGGGGCCAACCGAGGTCCCGTGCGCGTTCCAGTCTGTCGACGCGCTTGACGCGGCGAGGACGCTCAATCGAGGTCCTAGATGCCCATAAGGGCCTGTTCCGCAGGTCGCCCGAGGGACCATGGCCGCTTCTGCTTCGGGCTAGTAGGGGAAGCGAACGAGGGCGAGTCTTTGTGCGAACATACGTTCGGTGCGCTCGTTCTCGTTCTCGTTCACGGTCACCGAGCATGATCCAAAGCGGCCTTGGCTCGTGACGGGCGTCGAGCAGCGGGCGGTCGAGCTCGGGGACGACGTGGAGTTCTTCGCGTGGGTCGCCGAGCGTTGGCCGGCGGATCGGTTTCACGGTGCAGCTGGACCCGTGGGAGCTGTCCCGCTCGCTCTGACCGGCATCCGTTGTACTCGGTTAGGCTCAGTGCGTGTCCGACGAGTTCCTGACCGTCGCTGAGATCGCCGAACTGTTGCGGGTCAATCCTCAGACGGTGCGCAACTGGATCGACCGCGGCGAGCTTCCGGCCGTGCGCGTCGGGAAACGGCGCGTGCGGGTTCGCCAGGTTGATCTCGATGCGTTTATCGCCGCCGGCACTACTGGGCGCCGGGATGCTGAGTCGCTATCCGCGGAGCAGGTCGACGAGGGTTCTGTGACCGCCTGGGCGACGTTCGGAGCGGCTATGGCCGACGCGACCGCCACGCTCGAGCGCGCCGACCGGAGCGACCTGGTTGACGTGCTTGAGCGGCTGACGCGGGCCACGCGGGCGCTCGTCGATCCGCTCAGCGGAGATGCTGCGTCGCAGCCTCCCGAGCTCGCGCCGCGCGGCGAGTCGCCTCGTCTAGGCGCGGTTCGGGACGCTCTGCGCGAGCATGACGCCCAGGGGGAGGCCGGCGTGTGATGGCTCCCCTCGCTGCGTTACTGGCGAGCCCGTGCCGGGCTGCGCGCCTGCCTGACAACTTGGTCTCCGCCCCCCTCGGGTAATCCTGGCGCGTAGCGCGCACGGCACCAAACGTGGTCGCGGACGACTCGCTCAATCCGCCGGCGACCAGGGCGACCGCGGAAGGGTTGAGCATTATCGCTTGCGCTCGGCCTCGTCCTCGGCGATCTTGAGCGCCTTGTCGGCCAGCGCGTGTCCGTGGTCGCCGATCGCGCGGAGTTCCTCGGCGAGGGCGCGCATCGGGTAGGGGTTGTTGTCGCTGGCCATCTTGGCGCGCATCAGCGCGGCTTCGCGGACGAACTGCGAGACGCTCGAGCCTTGGCGTCTGGCGGCTTTTTGGATCTGCTTCATGCCCTCGCGGGTGAAGCTGATCGTGGTGCGTGTCATGGGCATGGCGAAGAGTTGGCGAAGAGGTCTTGAGCGTATCGTGCGCTAGCGCCGATGCTATCACCAGCGACAGCACGGATGCTAGCGCAGTGGCGGCGAAGAACCTGCGTAAGGAAACTGGTTCTCGTGCTAGCGCTGCCACTAGCATAGGCGCTAGCACGCATGCTATCGGGGGCAGTTGGTGGGGGGCAACCCGCCGTGCGGGTTGCCCCCTGCCAGCCATCGACGACACGAGGAACACCCCATGAAGATGCTCCGCGGGATCATCGTCAAGCTTCAGCCCGCGCCATCCGACCTATCCAACCGCTCCCCACAGGGCCCTCTTGGGGTGCGAACGCTAGGTCTCGGTTTTCGGCTGGTGGCTATCGTGGTCGTCCTGCTCACGGTGAGTGCGCTGGCTCTGGCGGACAGTGCGGGCGCACGACCGTGGAACAGGGCGGACGCGCGATGGGTCCAGGTCCACCTTGTAAGGCACTGGACGACATCGGACGGCGAACGCGTCCGATCCGCGACCTGCTTCTGCGGAAGAGTATGGCGCGGCGTACGAGAGATTCTTCCTAGTAAGACATGCTCGAGTTCGGGCCGTAATCGCTGAACGGACCGCCGCTGGCGCGAACGGTATCGCTGTGGCTAGGGCGCGCGGGGTCGTTTGTGTTTTGAGCGGCGAGGAGCGGACCGGAACGCCGAGGGGATTACCCAATGCGGAAATCGCGCTTGGGCTGTTGAGAACTCTGCGTGGCCTGGTACGGGCTGCCAGTGACGCGGCGAGCCATCACACGCCGCCCTCCCCCTGGGCGTCATGCTCGCGCAGAGCGTCCCGGACCGCGCCCAGACGAGGCGACCCGCTGGGCGGCGCGGGCTCGGGAGGCTGCGACCCAGCGTCTCCGCTGAGCGAATCGACCAGCGCCTGCGTCGCGTCCGCCAACCTCTCCAGCACGTCAAGCAGCTCGCTCCGATCGGGGCTCTGCAGCGTGGCCGTCGCCTCTGCCATCGCCGCCCCGAACGTCGCCCACGCCGTGATGCTGCCCTCGTCAACCTCGGCCGGCTCGGGCTCGGGGCGCTTGTCGGTCGCGCCGGCGTCAAGGAACCGGTCCAGATCCGAGCGTCTCACCCTCACGCGTCGCGAACCGACCCTGACCGCTGGTAGTTCTCCTCGGTCGATCATGTTGCGGACCGTCTGTTGGTTGAGCTTCAGCAGCCGGCGATCTCAGCAACGGTCAGGAACTCATCTGGCACGAGTTGAGTCTAACCGAGTCCTATTAGTGAGGGTTCTGACTGCTCTTAGGTCTGGGTCGGCTTCGGGGTTCTCCTTGAACCGCGCAAATTGCACTTCGGCCCAGACTGTTGGCGAGTTCTCCGCAAGCGGATCGGGTCGGGCAGGCTTTGAGTCGAGGTGCCTCCGCCCCGATGGAGAGAGCCGGGGGCGGCCCATCGCGAGTTGGACCCGTTTCGTTATGAGTACCGCTCTATCAGTGGCAGCGGGTGTGGCGCCGGGCCGTTGCGCTCATAGTCGCCGACGGCGACGCACATCGTCGGCGCAGCGCAGGACACCGAGGCAAGCAGAGCTTGCCCGAACGGCTGGCCTAGGGACGGAATCGGCGGCATGATCAAGTTCGGAGTGTTTTGCGGCGTCCAGGCCGCGCCGTTCCAGAACTCTGCGCTCGGTTGAACTAATGATGATCCTGAGCCAGACGGTCCAATCGGCTGGTTCAACCTTCCGACGGCGGTGCACGCGGTCGAAGACGGGCACGACACGCTGTTGAGCTGCAGCCCGTTCAAGGGGCTGCCCAACACGACTTGGATTGCCCAGCTGTGACCATCCCACCTTTCCACCACGCCGCCGGATCCAACGGCGGTGCAGGCACTCGCCGAGGTACACGACACGCTGGCGAGCGACGAGCCGTTGAGCGGGAAAGGAACGCTCTGAGGCGTCCAGCTCATGCCGTCCCAGGCGTCTGCCGTCCCGTTGCCGACGGCGATACAAGCCGTCATCGACGTGCACGCGACCCCGTTGAGCCGGGCATCGGATACGCCGACTGGCGCAGGAATAGGTTCGACTGTCCAGCTGGACCCGTCCCATCGCTTGGCGAACGGTGGACCACCGTTGGGTGAGCTTCCTGCGTAGCCGACCGCGGTGCAAGCATTGCCGGAGGTGCACGAGACCGCGTTCAGCTGACTGTTCGGCGTCTCGCTGCTAATGGTCCAGGTAGTACCGTTCCATTCCTCGATCAACGATGAGCCGTCCGCGTTCCCAGCCGCAACGCACATCGTCGCCGAGGTGCAGGACACCCCGTTTAGCTGAGTCGAGGCGGCACCGGGCGGATCGGTGGGCTCCTCGACCGTCCAGCTACTCCCATTCCACACCTCGGCCAACGCGAAGGTCCCCTGCACACCGAGGAACGAGCCGACGGCCATGCACGCGACCGAAGACGCACACGACACCGACTTCAAGGTGCTCGGGGCCGGTTGACTGGCGGCATGCTCCGTTGTGTCGATAGTCCACCGCGAGCCGTTCCACCGCTCCGCTATCGATCCGAAAAGATACGATCCGGTACTGCCGTCGGAGGAGGTGACGGCTGTACACGCGCGCGAGCTTGTACAGGACACGCCGTAAAGCGTGCCGGCTCTGCCCAAGTCTGCACGGCCGTGGGGCGCTGACTGGGTTTTCCATCTGGCGCCATTCCACCTCGCGACCAACGGACTATCATCACCGCTACCTGCGAGGTATGACCCCACGGCGGTGCACGCGTTCTCAGCGCTGCACGAGACGGCACTGAGTGGCATGTAGTCATAGGAGGTCGGCAAGCGGGCTCGAGAGTGAGACCATCGTGCTCCGTCCCAACGCTCGATCAATGGGGTCGAATCCGAGGCGGAGTCGAAATTTGCCGGCGTGACACCCCCTACAGCTACACATGCTCGCGCTGACACGCACGACACACCGGTGAGCGTGCTGTATGTGGACTCATGATCGGGCAGTCCAGCGTTCGGGGCCTGTTGAGGCGACCAGGCTTTGCCGTCCCAGCGCTCGGCCAACGGGCGGCCCCGTCCGGCCGTGGCCTGTACTAGCCGTCTCGACCCCCACCGCGAAGCAGCGTCTGTCTGACACGCATGACACCGCGTTCAAGCTGCCCCGCCTTGCTTCGACGAGCCGGGGCAGCTTCCCAAGGGACCAGCGTCCACCCCTCCAGCGTTCGCTGAGCGGCAACTCCCCTTGCGCGTGGTTCGTGAAAGAGCCGACAGCGATACACGCCCGCGGCGAAGTGCACGACACACCATCAAGCGAGTCTCCCGTCGATCGACGCGGCGTAGGAGCCGAAACGACAGACCAGCCAGAATCGCTCCAGCGCTCAACAAGCGGAAGCTGATGCCCCCGAGTCGTGGTGATCGATCCGACCGCGACACAAACCCTGGCGCTCCTGCATGACACCGCCGCCAGGGAGCCACTGACCGCCCAGCTGGGAAGGGGTGTGTCGTCAGACGTCCAGTTCGAGCCATCCCAGCGATCGATCAGCGGCTCGTCCTCTCCCCCACCACCGGAAAACGATCCGACCGCGACGCAAGCTCGACGCGAGGCGCACGACACTGCTACCAGCTGCCCAGCTGGCACAAGCGGCCCAGGGGCAGCGCTCAACTCCCAGGCCGAAGCAACAGCATGCGGCGCGCCTGTCAAACACATCGCCACCACCGCGAGCACGCCAACCATCGCTCGCAACCAGCGAGCCACCCCGAAACGGCTCAACATTGACGGTCCCATCGTGCGCCTAGCCGCCCCAACATCCGTGCGGTCAAGCACCACCATCCTCCTCCGCCAAGCAGAAGTCAATCTGGTCCCTCCGGTCGTCTAGAACCGCCAGCAACTCTCGCGGTCGGCGATAACAACCCGCTAACACGGGACAACAGCCGCGAACGGACGCCGCCTATGACGAGTCGCGGCCTCGCGAGAGCTGCCACGGGTCAAGCTGGACCGTGAACCGCTCCCCAGGCCACTGCTCCCGAGCCCACGCGAAGAAGTCAACGCCGTCCTCGAGCTCGACCGTCCGCTGCTCGACGCCGGACACGATCCAGGGCCTGTCTTGATCGTGTTCGGTCACCGTGAACGAGAACGAGCGCACGAACGTATGTTCGCACAAAGACTCGCCCTCTTTCGCTTCCCCTATTAGCCCAAAGGGGGGTATCTATCTAACTCAGGTAGGGTGGCGAAGTGCCTCAGACGGGCAAGGATTACCCGGGCTCGTACGCGGAGCTGCTGGACTGGTTTCCGGATGGGGCTGCCTGCTTGGATTACCTGGAGTGGCTGCGCTGGCCGGACGGGTTCCGTTGTCCGAGGTGCCTGGGCCGGGTTGGGTGGCGGTTGAGCAGCGGTCGGTGGGAGTGCGCGGTCTGCGGGCGTCAGGCCTCGGTTACAGCGGGGACGATCTTTCACCGGACGCGGACGCCGTTGCGGTTGTGGTTCGCGGCGGCGTGGGAGATGACCAGCCAGAAGCACGGCGTCTCGGCGCTGGGGATCCAGCGGTCGCTGGGGCTGGGGTCCTACCAGACGGCGTGGGCGATGCTGCACCGCTACCGGGCGGCGATGGTGCGTCCCGGCCGCGAGCGACTTGCCGGCCTGGTCGAGGTCGACGAGGCATATCTGGGTGGGGTTGAAGGCGGAGTCTTCGGCCGGCAGACCGACACCAAGGCGATCGTCGCGATCGCGGTCGAGGTCAAGCACCCCAGGGGGTTCGGGCGGATTCGACTGCAACGCGTCGACGATGTCTCCAAGGACAGCTTGATCCCGTTCATCGAAAGCGCCGTCGAGCCCGGGGCGACCGTCCACACCGACGGGTGGCAGGCCTATTGGACCGTGCCTGAGCGCGGCTACGAGCACGAGCGGACGATCATGCGCGCCCAGCCCGACCCTGCCCACATTGTGATGCCAGGCGTCCATCGCGTCGCGAGCCTGCTCAAGCGCTGGTTACTCGGCACCCACCAGGGCTCCGTCGGACCCGAGCACCTCGACGCCTACCTCAACGAGTTCACGTTCCGCTTCAACCGACGCGGCTCCCGGCGGCGCGGCCTGCTGTTCTACCGGCTGCTCGAGCAAGCGATCCTCGCCGACCCGATCACCTACCGAAGCCTGATCGTCAACCCACAGCCCGGACGGCCGCGGCCATCGTCGCCGATCCGCTCCCCCGCAGCTCCGGCGCGCGAAAGGCCCTGGCGCGACTCAACCTGACTCAAATAGATACCCCCCTTTTAGCCCAAAGGAGCGCTCTAGCGCGATCCAGCACGGGTCAGCTGGCTAGTTGTTGAGCGTGGCCGACCTTGCCTGCCCGTCGTGTGTCCAGACGGCCTGGTTGCCGACCACCTGGAGGTGCGCAAGACCGACCGATGGGGACGTGGCGTCTACGGCGACCGTCTCGGTGTCGAGCGTGACGATGCCTGTGTGCTCGTCGGCTACGATCGTTTCGGTCTGGGTCTGGCCGTCGAGCGAGGTGAGGTTCGCCTCCCAGACCGGCGATCCCGCGGCCGACAAGGCGAGCGCGGTCAGATACGGGCACGGGTAACCCAGCCCCCCGCCTACGCCGAACGTCGGACAGCCGGGGACTTGGTCGAGCGGGTCGTCATAGACCGCTTGGCCGGTTCTGAGATCAGACGTGATCACGTCCTGGATAAAGCCGTACTGATCGCTGACAAGCGTGTTGAATGCCACGTAGTCGCCGGCGAGCGCGAAGTCTTGCGCCGATCCGCTTGCATTCCCGATGCCGGTGTACGAGTACAGAGTGCGCTCCTCGCCGGTCGATCGCAGGCAGCCTAGGTACGTCACGGCAGAATCCTCGGTCTCAGCGGCTTCTGATCGGCTCGTGACCACCACGCCCGCGGCGGACGCCACGATGTCAGAACCGGCTGGGGCGTCGTCGCAGCTCGGGACGGAGCTCGCAACTGGCTGCCAGCTGACGCGGACACCCGTGACGCCGGGCACGGCGTGCGCGCGACCGTGGCCGACTGGAGCGATCATGATCTTGCCGCCGCCGGCGACAAATGCGATCTGACGCCCGTTCGCAGACCATGTCGGCGCGGTCCCAGCGCCGAGCACCCTGATCACGCGTCCCCGCAGGCTGATGACCTCGACCCGGCCGCGATCGACGACCGCCAGCTTGCGTCCGTCCGGCGACCAGGCCGGTAAGCCCCCATGTTTGGTCACGCGACGCAACCGCCCGGCTGCGGCGCTGGTCACGAAGATAGCGCCCGCGCGCACGACCGCCAGCCGCCCGCCGCGCGACCATGCCGGGGAACGGTACCCGGCACGAAGGACAGCCGCGAGCCCCAAGCCATCGACCGCGACCGAAAAGATCGCGCGGTGGTCTCCGACCTCGGTGCTGACTTCGGACCCGTCAAACCCCAGGCTTCCGTCGGGTCGAAAGCCGATCCTTTTGAAGGTCCACGTGCCATACGGATCGGGGGTGAGCCCACAGTCAAGACACGTCCCATCCGGGTAGATCACATCCAGCGCGCGACCAGTCTTGTATGCGATCAACCGCCCAGTCGGCGACCAGACAGGATCACGCGGGACGCCGCATACAGAGCGGTCGGTGCAGATCCGCCGCGCAGCCGACCCGTCCGGCGCGACCAACACCAGCCCACCCCCGGTCCGAGGCTGGACGACCAAAAGACCGTGCCCCGCCGCGTTGGCGCCGGCGGCGACCGCGGGCATAGCGACCCAGATCGCCGACAGCCCAACGAGAACACCGAGAACGCGCCGCAGTCCCATCACAAGCACCTAAACCCTCGGCGGGTCGTGAAGTTTCCATCTAGGCCGTATGCGGCCGCAAGCCAGGCCGCAGAACGGGACGACGGGTATGCGTTTGATGCGGCCGAAGCGTTCCGCCATGACGTGACGGCAGAGTGGTGCTTTGATCGACAAGCAACACTCTCAAGCCGCACTTGCTTGAGGGGGCGATCCCGGAGGCGGCCGCGCTCCCGCTCTTAGCCCCGATCCAGAAGTCTGGCATCGGCGCTCCAACTTGCCCCACGGGGACGACCCGCGGCGTGGTGGTCAGGGCTAGTGTCCCCTAGGAGGCTGTGGCGGGCGGGTCGCAGTCCCGGTCGTGATCGGGGTCAGGGCACCCGGGTAGGTGCAGGCCGTAGATGCCGATGCTGCGCGCCTGTTCCCCGGCCGGGGTGTAGGTGATCCACAGCCGCAGCACGACCCGGTAGGTGTGATGTTCGACTAGCAGTCGCCCGCGCGCGTTCGGTGCCACGGACACACGAATCGTTCGGGCGCGGGCGACGGTTGTGTGCGCTCGAGCGAACACGAACCTATGCGGCGCGGGCTGCAGCATCGCTGCGATGCTGGCGAGGTTGTCGTTCCAAGCGGTCTCGAGCACGTCGATGCGACCCGCGCCGGGAAGCTTGACTGAGAACGTGATCATGCCGTCGGCATAGGTCTTGATGTGTGAGAGCGCCGCGTGGTTGAACGCGCTGGGCGGTGCCGAGGCGGTGACCGTGTAGCTCAACGTCTGGGTTGTGGTCTGGCCCGACTCGCTGGTCGCTGTGACCGTGAAAGTGTGCCGGCCGAGTGTTGAGGTGTCGACCCGCGAGCCGCTGGGGACCGTCCCGGTGCACGACGCGACCCCGAAACCTGGATAGCCTGGTTGGCAGCTGTAGCTTGCAACGACCACCTGCCCCCGCGTGTAATGCGCCCCGTTCGCCGGCGTCCCGACCGACACCAGCGGCCGCGGACCCACCCCGGCCGAGTAGTGCGCCGCTATCTGGGTCGGTGAGAGCGCGTACTTGTACACGGCGACCTGGCCGACCCTGCCGTCGAAGTTCTCGGCAGGCTGGATCGACGGAGAGTCGTCGTATCTTGGATCGCCGCCCAGCACGATCGGGTGGGTAGGGTCAGTCAGCAACGGCGGCGTGCCGTAGTTCGAAAGGGCAACATCGTGAACGGGCTTTCCATCGATGAACATGGTCGCCAGACCGCCTCCATCTGCCGCCCGTCCGACGGTGAGGACGACGTAGTACCAATCTCCGGCGGTGAACGGGAACGACGTCCCCGTGTTGGCGAGCCATTCGGCTCCGTCTCCGATGTCGGCGACCAGCTGCTGGCCTCCCGAGTTGTCTGTGCCAGTGAGTTTGAAGTCGAGGCTGTATTCGGCTGCGAAGTTGAAGGGGCCGGGCCCCCGCGAGTCGAAGAAGGCCTGGGATACCTTCGTCGTCGAAGCGGGCGAGACCCACGCCTCGACCGTATAGCTGCCGGAGTAACCGTCGAGCGGCCGGTACTCCATGTAGCACCCGGGTTTCTGCCCCAGGAGGGCTGAGGTGACGTCGCCTGGTTCGCCGAATGGGCCCGGTTGGCCGAGGGAGACGCAGGCATCATAGGTGCCCGTATTGCCGTTTCCACTCGAATCGGCTGCGGTCTCCGCTCCGGCTACCTCGGAAAGCTGCCAATAGGCGAAGGGTGAGTCCCGCTTCACGACGAAGGGATAGTCAGCCGACGCTCGTGCCTGGCTGACGCCTATCAAGGCGGCGACAGCGACGACGATGACGGACGCCATCGTTGGTCGTAGGGTCATGTCCAGTCCTCCGGTCTGGTCGCCCGGAGGAGCCGCTTAACTGCGCAAATCTGTCGCGGGTGCGCACCGGCTACGCTGACCAGCAGGAGCCCGGGCCCGCTAGCCGGCTGGACCACCAAACGACCGTTAGCTCCCGGAAACGCAGCCCGCGCCGGCACCGCCACCGCCACTAACAACAGCAACGCGAGCCCCGCGACCCGCGCGGCGCGAACTGCACGACTACCCCGGTCCATCAACGACTCCCCTTCTCGCATGCGCCGAACGCACATCTTCGGTTATGCGCGCTAGAACGCACGCCCAGACGGGAAGTTGCGCAACGGAGCAGGCTGTCACGGCTTAGCACGCTAGGCAGCGGCACTAACAATGCGATAACCGCCCCTAACCGGACGCCCTCGGTCCGCGACGTAGCGACCAGAGGGGGAGTGGCGTCAGGTATCCGGCGAACGCCGCCCGACTGGTGATCACCGACCAGCCAACGACCCATGGCCTGATATTCGCGAGCCGGATAACGCAACTGTAGGATGGCCGATCGTCCATTCGGCCCCTAAGCTGCGTATCAGCATTATGGGGCTGGTGTTGCTGTGCCACGGCGGTATCGCGTTGTCTTGGGTTATTGATTTGTTATCGCGGTCTGGGATCGTCTGATCGTGATCTCAGATTGTTTCGGGCTGTTGTTCGTACGCGATTCGCGGGCTGAGGGTGGTGGGGTTCTCGCGTGATCGGCATCACGTGACGTCAAGGAGGGCTGGGTCTGTGTTTGGTCGCCGGTTGCGAATCGATGGTGTCTTTGTGCTTGCGATCCTCTGTTTGCTCACATTCGCCAGTGCGTCGTCGGCGAAGGTCGAAGGTCATCGCCGCCCGCGGTCGCGGGTGCTGGTGCTGCACCCTCGGTTCCGGGTCGTGGCGTCGCGCGTGTCGAGCGTTACATCGGACGGTCGGTATGTGCTCATCGCGGGTCCGAGCGGGACTGCCCTGATCGACGATCAGACAGGCAGCCGGACGCTGCTGGAGCCGCCCACACTGTGCGGCTACACGTATGTCCTTGGGGGCGGCTGGGTGCTGACATCGTGTGCTGGGTACGGGAATCCGCCCTATCAGCTGTACTCGATCGCCAGTGGGACGTGGAGTGCGGTGAACTCGCCTGGCGGCACGCCGGTTGCGATCGGTAGCGATTGGATCGAGTACTACGGCCCGACCGAGCCGGGCTGTACGGTGCACTGCAGCTATCGGTACTCGTTCGGGAACATCGCGACTGGGCAGGTGCAGACATTCCCGGCGTGGGCACCCGGTGCCACCACAATCCCGGATCTAAACTCGCCCACGCTGGCATCACCTTTGTGCTCTCCGCTGCGAGTGCCGCAAGGTTTTCCCACGGGCGAGACCAGCACTGCTCTGGCTCCCAACCCACTTACGTTCGCTGGTCGATTTGCGGCCGGCATCGAGTGGTACCAGCCGGGGGACTGGCAGCTTCGTCTTCTTCTCGAACGATGCGGCTCGCGGCTGCACCGAGTGGTTAGTAACCGGATCAGCAGCAGCGACACCCCCCAGTTCGCGATCAACAACGAGGCTGTCGTCTGGCTGAGCGGCGGCAGGATCCGCGGAGTTTTCTTGCCCGGCCTGCGGAAGTTCACACTCGCGCCGCGATACCTGAGCCCACCTCTTCAGGCCCCGTTATTCCTGACGTCTCATCACCTCTATCTCGCGGCTGGCACGGGGAAGGTGATCGTGACGGCATCCCCACGCCCACCGACGCGCTAGCGCGATGACGCCGGCCTTCGCATCTGATCGACAACCAGCACCCGGAAAGCCGGCTGGGCTGAGCACGATCCCGACCCGGATGCGTCGCTGTCGCTATAGCCCTAAGGGGAAGGAAATGCTCGCGCGCATCCTGGACCGGCATCGTAACTCTTACTTGGGCCAAACGTTTCTGGGTTGATGCGAGCGATAACGCGATCGGCGGTAGTTCTCTTGTCAGTGCTGATCGCGCTCGGTGGCGCGTCCACCGCGGCAGGGGCGCGCCAGCGCAAGCCTCGGCCGTTGGTGCTGCATCCCCGGTTTCACGTTGTCGGCAATACCTTTCGCACCGATGGCCCGTACATAGCGGGTATCGACGGCCCGCACGTGCTGGTGCTGACCCCCGTTGGGAACGGACAAGCGTCGGGCACACTGATTGACGAACAGACCGGGACCCAGACCAGCGTTTCGTATCCGGGGTGTCCTTGGTCTGAGTTCAGCTCGGATCCGTTTAGTGGCCCATGGCTCGTGCTCCCCTGCGATCCCAGTCAAGGGATTGAGCTCTACGACCTCCACACCGGGGAGCGGACGACCGTCATCCCAGGCCCGCGAGTCGTCAGCCTCGAGGAAGAATGCAGCATGCCGGACTATTGCGGCGGGGGCGTGGCGAGTTTGGGCGCGCGCTGGATCGAGTGGGGGATCGTTCCCTGCCGCTACTGCAGGGCTAAGTACCTGTTCCAGAACATCGACACAGGGCAGGTGCGCAGCCTGCCCGGGTGGCGGTCGGGAGGACGAATCATCCCGGACCTAGACTCCCAATCCCTGGCGCAAACGCTATGCCCACCGCTGACGGTACCCCCCGGCCTGCCGCCGATTCCAGGTGTACCGCCCGGGCCTGGCGCTCTGTCGTTCTACGGATCGTTCGCGATCGCGTCAGTGGTCCCGGGCAACGGGGGGTGCTGGAGCGGTGCGGCTCCAGGCTCAAGCTACCCGTCGGCAGTCGCGACGCGCCGGTCGCGGCGAGCTCACACGCGATCGTATGGGAGAAGAGCCAACCCAGCCGCAGGCTTCACGGACTCTTCCTGCCTAGCTTGCGACGTTTTGTAATCGCGACCCCCGCCACCGGTATCCAGGGCGTCGTGCTGAGTTCAGGCGAGCTGTACGTATTCGATGACGGCAGTGGGCAGGTGTTCGCGACGCGTGCCCCCACCCAGAGCCACCACTAGCGGTCAGCGGACGCACGGCGCGACCGCTTGCGCCTCGATCGAAAACCAGCGGTCCCGGGGCATGCTCGCCACCCTCGTCAGAGCGCGCCGATCATCGAACCCCAGACAGTCGATCGTCGCCACCAGCCCGCCACAGCCATCGCCTCACGAGAGCCTCAAAAATGCCGGATGGGTCCCACGAAACAAGTCATGATCGGTTCGCGTTCTGCGCCTACCCCGGTGTCTCGCGAAACGCTCGCTGCGTGTGCGTGTTCGGATTGCGGCGTACGGTCGCGTTGCTTGACTGATCGGCATGCCATTGGTGGCTTGGGTGTGGGCCGGCTGGCAGCTGATCAAGCCGTAGGTTCTAGGCGGTCGCTTGGGCGACCGGTGCGCTTGTGCTGTGTGCTCGAGCTCGACGACGTCGGCAGCTAAGTGCTGTCGGTCGTAAATCCCGTCTGGGTTTGAAGGAGTCATAAGAAGGACGTTGAATCTTCGGGGCGATGCCGGGACCGAGCGCTCAGGAGATCGTGCTGGAGGAGGCAGAGCGCCAGGAGCTCGTGCACCGCGCTGCGTGCTACACGCGGCCGCATCGTGAGGTGTTGCGCGCGAAGCTGGTGCTGCTCGCCGCGGAGGGTCAGAGCAACGCGGAGATCGGTGAGCGGCTTGGGATGAGCACGAAGGCTGTCGGCCGGTGGCGACGACGGTTTCACGAGCGGCGTCTTGAGGGTCTGGCGGATCAAGCGCGGTCGGGTCGTCCGCGCCGCTTTCCCCCCTCAGCAGATCGCCGAGGTGAAGGCGGTCGCGTGCGAGCCGCCGAGCGAGGGCGCGCCGCTCTCGCGCCGTTCAACGGCTGACGTTCATCGTCTCGTCCTGGAACGCGGCATCTGCGAGGCGTCGCAGTCGACGATCGTGCGCTGGCTGCGGGAGGATGCGATCCGCCCGTGGCAGTACCGCTCCTGGATCTTCGCGACCGACCCCGACTTCGCCGAGAAAGCCGGCCGCATCCTCGATCTGTACCAGGGACGCTGGGAAGGGAAGCTGCTCGAGCCGGGCGACTGCATCATCTCGGCGGACGAGAAGCCCTCAATCCAAGCGCGACAGCGAATCTGCGAAACGCTCCCGCCTGCGGCGGGCGTCAGGCGCGGTCAGCGCGTCGAGCACACCTATACGCGCGGCGGGGCACTGACCTACCTCGCTGCTTGGGACGTGCGCCGCGGCTGCGTGTTCGGCCGCACCGAACGCAAAGGCGGGATCGCGCCGTTCGACCGGCTCGTGCACCAGGTGATGACCAAAGAGCCCTACGCCTCAGCCCGGCGCGTGTTCTGGATCGTTGACAACGGCTCCTCGCACCGCGGGCAGGCATCTGTCCGCCGGCTCGAGAACCGATGGCCGAACCTGATCCTCGTCCACACGCCCGTCCACGCGAGCTGGCTGAACCAGATCGAGATCTACTTCTCAATCGTCCAGCGCAAGGTCCTCACTCCCAACGACTTCGACTCGCTCGACGCCGTCAGACGCAGGCTGACCGAGTTCGAGCAGCTGTACAACGAGATCGCCGAACCATTCGGATGGAAGTTCACCCGCGACGATCTCAACACCTGGCTCGACCGACTCGCTCAATGCCAGGCAACCCAACTCGCGCTCGCCGCCTGACAAGGATGGAACTTACGACTGGCAGCACTGATATGGAGGAGCGTTTGTCAACCTGGCTCGTCGGTGGATGTGTTGTTGGTCGCGGCCGGGGCGCTGTCGGGGCGGCACGAGCGGAAGGTCCAGTCTGATCGACTGCGGGGTCAGACTGATATTCGAGGGCTGTTACCTCAAGACCCGGTGTTCGTCGCGGCTCGCTGTCTAGGAGCGGGCGCGGCCGGACGGGCCGGCTGCCCATAGTGCTCTCGCGAGCCTCGCGCGACGGTGATGGGCCTTCCTGGGTGCTCGTGCTCGCCCCGGCAGCGTCCCGGGCGCGATCTTGGGTGCGATCAGTCAAGGGTGGCGGCCTCCCAGAGGAACGCGGCGAGCTCGCGGGAGACGGCGATCGCGACGACGCCGGCGGGCTTGCGCCGCTGATGGCGCAGGTGCTGCCAGCGCTGGCGTGCAGGCGTCGCTGGGCGCGCCAGGCGATCTCGATGATGCGCGGGTCCTGCCCGGCTTGGCGGCGGGCGAGCACGTCGCCGGTGCGGGGTGGGTAGCGGTAGTGGTGGGCGGCCTCGACCAGCAGCCGGCGGGCGTGGCCGGGGCCGGCCTTGGTGATCGATCCCTGCCGGCGCTTGGTGTCAGAGGTGCGCTCGGAGGGCACGATCCCGAGGAACCCCGACAGCAGCGTCGGCTTCGGGAACCGGGCGAAGTCGCCGACCTCGGCGGAGAGGCCGGCGGCCGAGAGCGTGTCGATCCCGCGGAAGCAGCGCAGCCGGGCGATCACGGGGGCGTGCGCGCACTCGGGGATCTGCTGCTCGAGCGTCGCGATCAGCGTCTGGCGGCGGCCGATCAGCATCTCGACCGCGGCGAGGTAGTCGACGAAGGTCGCCTGCGAGCAGGCGTCCTCGAAGCGCAGCGTGCGCAGCCAGCGCATGTGCGTGGCCGTCCAGGCGCCGCCCGTCGTAGCGCTCCCCGCGGCGCAGCAGGAACTTCGCGAGCCGGTGGCGGGCGCGCATCAGATCGCCGCGGACGTCCTCGATGCACGCGCACCAGATCGCGGAAGCGCTCATCCGCGACGCGTCGGCACGAACGCGAAGCACAGCTCGCCGGCGGCCAGCAGCCGGACCAGCCGGATCGCGTCACGGCGGTCGGTCTTGACCCGGTCGCCGGACCCCTTCGGGATCGACCCCGGCGCCACGACGCGCACATCGATCCCCTGCTCGCGCGCCGGCCGCGCGAGCCCGAACCCCGTCGGCCCCGCCTCATACACCGCCACCACCCCGGGCCCCAAGCGCTCCAGAACGCCGACGACCTCCGGCGGCGCCATCCGCAGCACGCTCACCGCCAGCTCGCCGCTGTCCAGGTCGAGCACCGCCGCGTGCGTCTGGCGCGCGTGCACGTCCAGACCGACAAGGCCCGTAGCCTTCACCGACATGGTCGGCTCCTCTCTATGCGGTTGTGGGCGCCGCGCGAGTACCAACTCGCGCGGCTCTACAACGCCCCCAACGCAACGGGAGGGGACCGGCCATGCTTCTACCAGACGCACCGGACGTCACCCTCCATAGGGTCTAAGGCAGGCGCGTGTGCGGGTGCGAACGGGCGGGAGGACGAGATCGTGCGACGCTCACCCGGACGCAAGTCGCAGGTGGCACGTCACGCGATCATCGATCACGATTCATCGCTTACCCCCGGCGTACGTGGTTCTCCTCGCGTGTGAGCCGAGCTCGGCCAGATCGGGGAACCCCTCGGCGGCCGGCCGACCAGGGCGGCTAGACGTGTGTATAGCGCGAGGTCGAGGTCCTCCTGGCGGCTCGTTTGCACGGCCAGAGCGCTTCCATGTCGCTTCCACGCACCCGAGAAACTAGCGATTAGCAGGCACTTTGAAACGACCGCTTGCGAACGTAGCCTGCGGTCATTACGATGCGGCCGACAGAAATCGCCCCCGCACCGCGAACACGGCCGGGGGCATGGCCCCAGGACATAGGAGGTCCGGGACATGCAAGAGGGTAAAGCTCCGAGCCGCCGGCAGCGGGTCGAGCGCGGTATCTACAGCAGGACCAACGCCCAGGGGCGCCTGGTTCTCGAGATCGGATTCCGGGACGCGCAGGGCAGGCAGCGCTGGCGTCGCGTGCAGGGTGGCATCACCGCGGCGCGCAAGGCGCTGGCCGATGCTCATGCGCGGCGGGCCCGCGGCGAGCGTGTCGCCGCCGATCCGCGGCTGCACTTCGGGGATGCCGCGGACGCGTGGTGGGAAGCGCGAGCGGTTCGGCTGCGGCCGACGACCCAGAGCGCTTACTGCGCGTCGCTTAGCCACCTGCGAGAGCCCTTCGGCCGCGCACGGCTCGCGGACATCCAGCCGGGCGATGTGGCGCGCTACGTGCATGACCAGCAGGCGGCCGGCTTCAAGGGCTGGACGATCCGCGGGGATCTCACGGTGCTCAGCTCGATCTACAAGCACGCGGCCCGGCATCTAGGGTTCGTCGGTGCGAGCCCGGTCGCGCTGCTCGATCGCGTCGAGCGGCCCAGCATCGAGGACGAGCGGCCCAAGCGGGTGCTGTCCCCCGACGAGCTGCGGCGACTCCTGGCGGCGGTCGACGATCGCTACCGGCTCGTGTTCGAGCTCGCGGCCGAGAGCGGCGCGCGGCTCGGCGAAACGCTCGGGCTCGTGTGGGAGAACGTCGACCTAGACGCGGCCACGCTCAGCTTCACGCACCAGCTCGACCGACACGGCCAGCGGGTCGCGCTCAAGACGACGCGCTCGCGGCGATGCATCGAGATCACGCCCGCGCTCGTGGCAAAGCTGCGCGCCCACAGGCTGGCAGCCGCGACGTCCGGTCCGCACGATCTCGTGTTCGTATCACGCGGCGGAACGCCGCACGATCATCGCAACCTCGCCGGCCGGGTGCTGGCGCGGGCGGTCAAGCGCGCCGAGCTCGAGGCCGTCGAGCGCGACGGGCGAGTAATCCAGCACGCACCGACGTTCCACAACCTGCGCCACTCGCACGGCTCCGCGCTGATCGCGGCCGGATGGGACATCGAGGAAGTGTCGGCCAGGCTCGGCCATGCGAACACGACCACCACGCAGCGGGCCTACATCCACGCCTACGACGCGGCCAGCAGAAGCGAGCAACGGCGCGATCGGCTCGCCCGCATGTACGTAGCTGGCGACGCGCCGATTGAGGCGACAGTCGCTGCGCTACCGACGAAGTAAACACACCCGCCTGGGCACGCAAACACGGACCCACGGAGTCGTCAGCCGTGGGGCCAAGCGTTCCCGGCGGTGTCTACACGCACGCGCGAGTGATCCGCGTGTCCCGTACGCAAGCGGCCGCGTCCGGCCTGTGCCGTTGGCGCTGTTTCTGTGTCACACGCCCCCTTCGGGCTGAGTGCGGCATAGCTGTCGGGGAGCCAGGAAAGGACGTATGTGTTACGCGTGACGCCGTCGCGTCTGGCGGCTGCGTCGATGCGGCCCAGCAGGGTGCGGCTGACGCGCAGGCTGATCGTCGTGCTGTCCTCCGGAGTGTGCATGCGGTCCTTTCGGTTGGGGCGATGCTGCGACGAGACTTCCTGCGGCCCGCCCTCAAACCCTATCGCTTCCAAAACGCTTCCAAACGGCCCAAACCTGGAGACTGTCGCCCCGATGCGGGCAAACAAAAAGCGCCGTCTGAGCGGGGCTTTCGCCTGATGGGCACGGCTGGGCTCGAACCAGCGACCTCTCGCGTGTGAAGCGAGCGCTCTCCCACTGAGCTACGCGCCCTGGTGTGGGAGCGGTGATTGTACGCGCGGCGCGAGCCCACCGCCCGGGATTCGGTCGCGACGCTAGAGCCGGACGATGTTCTCGTTGCGCAGCTTGCGGGTCGCGCCGCGGAGATCGACGAACAGCGGCGCGCTGGCGACCACGGCGGCGAGGTCGAGACCAGGGTGAGCCGTCACCAGCACGACCGCATCTGCGCCGGCGACCTCCTCGAGCGGGACACTGCTGAGTGCAAACTGGGGCAGGTCAGGCACGTATGGATCGTGGTAGCTGAGCTTCGCGCCGCGCTCGCCCAGCATCTCAATGATCCGTAGCGCCGGCGACTCGCGAATGTCGCCGACCCCGCCCTTGTAACTGACCCCGAGGATCGCGATCTTCGATCCCTTGACCGGAAGCTCTGCATCATTCAGCGCCCGCTCGATCCGCTCAACGCAATGGTAGGGCATCTGCTGGTTCATCTTGCCCGCGAGCTCGATGAACTCGGTCGACATATGGAACTGACGCGCTCGCCAGGTCAGGTAGAACGGGTCGACCGGGAGACAGTGGCCTCCCATCCCGGGACCCGGCTCGAAGCGCATGAAGCCGTATGGCTTGGTCGCCGCGGCGTCGATCACCTCCCAGATGTCGATCTTCATCCGCTCGGCGAGAATCGCGAGTTCGTTGACGAGCGCGATGTTGACCGAGCGGAAGATGTTCTCGAGCAGCTTCGCCATCTCGGCCGCCTCGGGTGACGAGACGCGGATGATTTCGTCACAGACGAGGGCGTACAACTCCGCCGCGCGCTCGGTGCATTCCGGCGTCAGCCCGCCGACGACCTTCGGCGTGGTGCGCATCGTGAAGTCGGTGCGGCCCGGATCCACGCGCTCGGGCGAGAAGGCGACGTTGAGGCCGTCTCCCACTCGTAGCCCGTGGTGCTCGAGCAGCGGTACCAACTCCTCGCGGGTCGTGCCCGGATACGTGGTCGACTCGAGCACGACCAGCTGACCGCTCTGGACCACGTGCCCCAGCGACGCGCCGGCGGCGAGCAACGGACCGAGGTCCGGCTCGCGATTGGCGGTCAATGGCGTGGGGACGCAGATCAGCACCGCATCGGTCCGCGCCAGCGGCGCGAAGTGGGTCGAAACCTCGATGTTGGGAAGCACCGCGCGCAGCCGTTCGGAGGTGATGTCCTCGATATAGGACTCGCCGGCCTCGATCGCGTTGATCTTCGTCTCGTCGACGTCAACGGCGACGACGTGTTCGCCGGCCTCGGCAAACGCCACGACCAGCGGCAGCCCCACGTACCCCAGACCTATCACCCCGACGGACATGTCGCGATCGGAAGATACAGATATCTGGAGTCGGTACGATCGACGGCGGACCCGTGCTAGGCGGGGCGCTAGCGGTGCCCTGTAACCCACAATCCGCTCTAGTGGGGCTGAATTCCCTCTCGAGGGGCACAGGCCCGAGGTCAGCGCCCCATTTGAAGGCGGTGATGGTCAGGTCCCATGGCGATGAAGGCCCGTGAACCAGGTCAGGTCCGGAAGGAAGCAGCCTTAAGCGGTCACCTCCAGGCGCTGTGGGAGTGCCGGACCGGAGTCTCCAAGCGGCGGCCGCGCCACGGGTACGGCTTCGAAGGAGGGTGCACGGTCCACTGATTTGCCGGCCTGCCGCGAGGCGCGACGAGCCTCCGGCCGCGGCCGAGCGGCCATCTAGACTCGGAAGACCGTGTCCACAGGTCCGTCTCTCTACCGCCGCCATCGCCCGCGCACGTTCGCCGACGTCGTCGGCCAGGAGCAGATCGTGCGCACGCTCTCCAACGCCGTCACGCGCGGCAAGGTCCACCACGCCTACCTGTTCGTGGGCTCACGAGGCACCGGCAAGACGAGCACCGCGAAGATCCTCGCGGCCTGCCTGAACTGCGAGCAGGGACCGACCATTGAGCCCTGCGGGGTGTGCGACTCGTGCGTCTCGATCGCGAACGCGACCTCGCTGGACGTGATCGAGATGGACGCCGCGTCCAACAACTCCGTCGACGACATCCGTGACCTGCGCGAGAAGGTCGGCTACGCGCCGGTCTCCGGACGCCACAAGGTCTACATCCTCGACGAGGCGCACATGCTCTCGCCGCAGGCGTGGAACGCGTTCCTCAAGACGCTCGAGGAGCCGCCGCCGCGGACGATCTTCGTGCTCGCCACGACCGAGGCGCAGAAGGTGCTCCCGACCGTCGTCGATCGCTGCCATCGGTTCGACTTCGGCCGCCCGACCGTCGAACAGGTGGCCAAGGTGCTGCACCGGGTAGCCGCCTCCGAGCAGATCGAGATCGAGCCCGGCGCGGTCGCGCTGATCGCCCGCCACGCAACCGGGAGCTTCCGGGATGCGCTCGGCACACTCGAGCAACTCGTCACCTACGCCGGCAGCGAGCAGATCACATCGGCCGACGTGCTCGCCGTGCTCGGAGTCGCGGACGCCGAGCAGCTGTTCGAAGCGGTCGATGCGGTCATCGCACACGATCCGGCCGAGGCGCTGCGGGTCGCCGCGAGGCTGACCGCCTCGGGCCGCGATCCCGGCCAGCTGATCCGAGACCTCGAGGTCCACGGCCGCGAACTGCTCGCCGTGCAGGTTCTCGAGGAGGTTCCCGAAGAGCTGCATGTGACGCCCGAGCGCGACGCCCGGCTGCTCGCGCAGGCTCAGGCGCTGTCGGGGACCGACGTCGTCCGGTTGCTCGAGCTGGTCGCATCGGCGCTCGAGGCGACCGCCAACGGAGCGCAGTCCCGGATCCAGCTCGAGCTGGTGCTGATCAAGGCAGCGGCGCCCGAGGTGGATCCGTCGACCAAGGCTCTGCTGGCACGGATCGAGCGGCTCGAGGACGCGCTGCGCGCGGGGCAGGGTGCTGTGTCGAGCCCGCCGCCCCCGAGCCCACTGCCAGCGAGCCCGCTGCCAGCGAGCCCGCCGGTCGCTGCCGTGCCGGTCGAGCCCGAGCCGCCCGCCGCAGCCGCGGCCGAGCCCGAGCCGCCCGCCGCGGCCGAGCCCGAGCCGCCCGCCGCGGCCGAGCCCGAGCCGACCACCACCGCGACTGCCGATCCGCCGCCCCCGGACGATCCACCGCCCCCCCCGATGCCGACCGGCGAGGCCGAGCTCGACACGCTGGTGCAGTCGTGGCCGGCCGTCGTCGACTACGTCCGTCAGGGCAACGCGATGCTCGCCGCGACGCTCGAGGCCGCACGGCCGGCCGCGCTCAGCAATCAGGCGCTGACGCTCGCGTTCCCCCCCGGGGCGGCGTTCTTCAAGCGCAAGGCCGAGCAGGACGATTACCGCCGCGCGGCCGCCGAGGCGGTCCGCTCGGTGACCGGCGCCAAGCTCGCGCTCCGGTACGAGCTCAGAAACGAGGGACCCGCGACGCTGGACGGCGACTCGAACCTCACGGGCGAGGAACTAGTGCGACGCTTCATGGAGGAGTTCGACGCCGAGGAAGTGGTCGACGACACCGAACAGGAAGAGGCCAGGTAAATGTCCCAGCCAAACATGCAGCAGCTGCTCAAGCAGGCCCAGAAGATGCAGGAGGACCTAATGGCGGCCCAGGAGTCGCTCAAGGACGAGATCGTCGACGCTTCGGCCGGCGGCGGCATGGTGACGGTCAAGGTCACCGGCGACATGGTCGTCAAGGAGATCACGATCGACCCCGAGGCAGTGGATCCCGAGGACGTCGAGCTGCTCCAGGACATGGTGCTGGCGGCGGTCAACGAGGGGCTGCGCGCGGCGCAGGAGCTGGCGGCATCGAAGATGGGCGGGATCGCGGGCGGATTGGGCGGCGGCGGCCTCGGCGGCCTCGGTCTCCCGGGCCTCTAATCCGCGCTGGGCGCTCGCCCCTAGAACGACCGAGAACCGGCCAGAGTCCCCGACTTGTACGCGCCTCCCGTCCAACGGCTGATCACCGAGCTGTCGAAGCTGCCTGGCGTCGGCGGCCGCACCGCCCAGCGGCTCGCGTTCCACATCCTGCGGGCCAGCGATGACGAGGCCGCGGCGCTCGCCGACGCGATCCGCGAGGTGAAGGAGCGGATCGGACTGTGCGAGGTTTGCTTCAACCTCGCTGACGGACCCAGCTGCCGGATCTGCTCAGACGGGCGCCGCGACCCCGAGCTGATCTGCGTCGTCGAGGAGCCGTCCGACGTGATCTCAATCGAGCGAACGCACGAGTTCGCCGGCCGCTACCACGTGCTCGGCGGAGCTCTGTCACCGATCGACGGGGTCGATCCCGAGGACCTGAAGATCGCCGAGCTGTACGAGCGCGCGCAGACCGATGGCGTGCGGGAGGTGGTGATCGCGACCAACCCGACCACCACCGGCGAGGCGACCGCGCTCCACATCGCGGCCGGCCTGAGGGAGCGCCTTCCGGAGCTGTCGGTGACGCGGCTGGCGAGCGGGCTGCCGGTCGGCGCCGATCTCGAATACGCCGACGAGCTCACGCTTGGCCGTGCGCTCGCGGGCCGCCGCGCGGTCTGAGCCACCAACGTTGGGGATTTTGGGCGCATAGCGCACAAAATCGCCCACCTTTACCCTTGCTCGCCGTGCCCGAGACAGTCGTAATGAAGTTCGGCGGCACCTCGGTTGCCGATGCCGAACGGATCAAGCACGCCGCCCAGCGGATCGTCGGTCAGCGCGAGTCCGGCAAGCGGGTCGTGGCCGTCCTGTCGGCCCGCGGCCAGACGACCGACGAGCTGATCGGGATGGCCCAGGAGGTCTCGCCCGAGCCCGACCCGCGCGAGATGGACATGCTGCTCTCGACCGGCGAGCGGATCTCGTGTGCGCTGTGCGCGATGGCAATCAACGATCTCGGCCACCGGGCGATCAGCCTGACCGGTTCCCAGGCCGGGATCGTGACCGACACCTCGCACACGAACGCGCGGATCATCGATGTGCGGGCCAATCGGATCAGCGACGCGCTCAAAGAGGACAAGATCGTGCTCGTGGCGGGCTTTCAGGGCGTCTCGACCAGCCGCGACGTGACGACGCTCGGCCGGGGTGGCTCGGACACGACCGCCGTCGCGCTCGCCGCGGCGATCGGCGCCGAGGTGTGTGAGATCTACACCGATGTCGCCGGCGTCTTCAGCGCCGACCCGCGGATCGTCCCCGACGCGCGAAAACTGGTCCAGGTCAGCTTCGAGGAGATGCTCGAGATGGCCGCCTCGGGGGCCAAGGTTCTGCAGCTGCGGTCGGTCGAGTACGCCCGCACCCATGGCGTGCGAATCCACTGCCGCTCGAGCTTCGATCCCGGCCCAGGTACCTTTGTGCTCAGAGAAGACGAGACGATGGAACACCCACTGATCACCGCCGTCACCCATTCGACCGAGGAGGCCCGGATCACGCTGCTTGGCGTCCCGGACCGGCCCGGCGCGGCCGCCGCGATCTTCACCGCCCTCGCTGAGGCCGGCGTGAACCTCGACACGATCATCCAGAACGAGCCCCGCGGCGAGAGCCGCGACGCCGAGGTCTCGTTCACGATCGCGGCCGAGGATCTGCGCGCCGCGGAGCGGGCGCTCGAGCCGATCGTCGGCGAGCTCAGCCTGACAAGCATCGACACCGACCGCCAGATCGGCAAGGTGTCGATCGTCGGGGCGGGCATGCGGTCACATCCCGGCGTGGCAGCGAAGGTGTTCGAGACGCTTGCCGCCGAGGACATCAACATCGAGATGATCTCGACCTCGCCGATCAAGATCTCGTGCGTCATCAAGGCCGAGGTCGTGCCGCAGGCCGTGCGCGCTCTGCACAGCGCGTTCGAGCTCGGCGAGGGAGGGATCGAGCCCGAGCCGTTCAACAAGGAGCCGAGATGAGAGTCGCTGTCGTCGGAGCCACCGGCGCCGTCGGGCGCATCATGCTCTCGGTCCTGCGCGAGCGGGAGTTCCCGGCTGACGAGATCGTCCCGTTCGCGTCGGCCCGGTCGGCCGGAATGGAGATCGACGGGCGCCCCGTGCAGGTGCTCGATGAGCAGGCCGACCTGGACAACCTCGACATCGCGCTGTTCTCGGCTGGGGCCGCGACCGCCCGCGAGTGGGGTCCGCGGTTCGTGCAGCACGGCGCAGTGGTGATCGACAACTCCTCGGCCTTCCGCCGCGACTCCAACGTGCCGCTGGTGGTCTCCGAGGTCAACCCGCATGCGCTGGCCGATCACGGCGGGCTGATCTCCAATCCCAACTGCTCGACGATGCAGCTGATGGTCGCGCTGGCCCCGATCCACCGTGCGGTCGGCCTCGAGCGACTGGTGGTCGCGACCTATCAGTCGGTCTCGGGCACCGGTCAGAAGGCCGTGACCGAGCTCGACGATCAGTCGCACGCCTCGCTGCACGGGGTCGAGATGCCCGCGCCCGAGGTCTACCCGCAGCCGATCGGCTTCAACGTGATCGGCGCCGCCGGGACGTTCGCCGAAGGCGACGACCACACCGACGAGGAGCGCAAGATGATGTTCGAGACGCGCAAGATCCTCGAGGATGAGTCAATCGGGATCGCGGTCACGTGTGTCCGGGTCCCGGTCCGGGTGGGGCACTCGATCGCCGTCAACCTCCAGACGCATGAGCCGCTCAGCGCCGACCAGGCCCGCGGGCTGCTCGCCGGCGCGCCTGGGGTCAAGCTCGAGGATGTCCCGAGCCCGCTCGAGGCGGAGGGGCGCGACGAGGTGTTCGTGGGACGGATCCGCGGCGACGAGTCACATCCGCGGGCGCTTTCGATGTGGGTCGTATCCGACAACCTGCGTAAGGGCGCGGCGACCAATGCCGTTCAGATCGCCGAGCTCCTGGTCGCCGACCGCGCCCCGTCCTCGGTTGGCTGACGACATCTATGAGCTGATGCGGTGCGCCCCGTCGACGCGCCGCTTCACCGAAGACCCCGTCCCGTATGAGCTGCTCGAGCGGGTGTTCGACAGCGCGCGGTTCGCCCCCAGTGGTGGCAACCGCCAGGGATGGCGGGTGATCGTCGTGACCGAACCCGAGACGCGGCGGCGGCTGCGCGAGCTCTACCAGCAGCCGTGGGACGACTACATGGTCAAGACCGGCGGCCGGGCGGCGCTCGACGCGGGTGAGGCCAGCGGGCTGCCTGCGGGCCGGCTGGGAATGCTCCGCGGCGCCGACGAATACGCCCGCAACTTCGATCGGGTGCCGGTTCACCTGCTGGTGTGCGTCGAGATTTCGGCGCTCGCGATCACGGATGCCGAGCTTGACCGGCCGAGCATCGTCGGCGGCGCCTCGATCTACCCGTTCGTCCAGAACATCCTGCTCGGGATTCGCCGGGAGGGCCTGGGGGCGTCGTTTACGACGCTGCTGGTGCCCGCCGAGGAGCAGGTGCGCGCGCTGCTCGAGATCCCCGAGGGCGTCGCGCTGGCCGGCCACATATCGGTCGGCTACCGCGAGGACGCCTGGCCCGCGCGGCTGTCGCGCAAACCCGTGACCGAGTTCGTGTTCGGCGAGCGCTACGGCCGGGAGTGGTCTCAGGGCTGAGCATGTGTGCTCGGCCCTGGGCGTTGACTCAGGGCTGGGTGCGCAGCTCGCGGCGCGAGTTGACGCCGAGCTTGCGGTAGATGTTGCGGACGTGGGTGCGGATCGTCTCGATCCCCACGTGCAACGTCGCTGCGATCTCCGCATTGGAGCGCCCTCCCTGTAGGAGCTCGAGGACGTCCGCCTCGCGCGCGGTCAGGGGAGCCGGCCCGGACGGCTCGTAGGCCTGCGGACCGGCGCCGTCGGGTGGCAGCACGTGCAGGCCCCGCGAGGCGAGGTAGATCGCGTGCAGCACATCCCGCGCCTCGGTGTTCTTCGCGAGGCAGGCGGTGGCCCCGAACCCGATCATCTGCCGGCACTCGGCGCCCGACGGGTTGTTGGCGAGCACCAGCAGGCGGGTCTTCGGAAACGATGAATGGAGGTCGCGAAGCTCCCCCGGACTCGACAGCGACCCGAAGTTGAGAATCGCGACGTCGGGCTCGCACTCGCCGAGCATCGTCGCGAGGCGCGCCTGGGAGACATCGGCCGCGACCAACCGCATGTGGTCGTCGTCGACGATCAGGGACTGGAGTCCCCGGCTCACGATGTCCTCGAACTCAGCCAGGACGAGCGTGATCGGCTGTCGGCTGGCGATGGTCATGGCGCAGGTGGCGTCCAGTCCGGCGCGCGAAGGGTATCGCGCCCGCTCCATTGTGACGGTGTCCCGCAAGGGGTAGCGCTGCCTACCCCTTTTCTCTCACCCTGCTCACCCCAATTTCCCCCGCTCAAGGGGACGAATTTAACCAGCCTTCTCGGGAGCATTCGGCTTCATACCATCCCGGTGCCGCAGGACTTTTCGCACCTCGGGACGGGCAAGGAGAAGGATCGCGCGAGGCCACCCCCGGGGCCTCGCGCCTTCGTTCAGGCGCAACATCCGGGGTTGGATGCTCCGGGCCCGGTCAAGCGAAATGCCCCCACTGCTTGACCGGGACGCGCCTGTCCAAAAAAAAGCCGGACCGCGGCTATGCCGTCGCGGCGACGACCGCGCTTGACCAGTCGATCACCGCGGTGGGCTTGATGACGTGCTTGTTCATCCCGAGCTCCTTGGGGTCGAGCCCGAGCGCGAGACCGACGAGCTGCGGCAGATGCAGGACGGGCATCCCGAGCTCGCGACCGGTCGCCTTCGCCGCCAGCGGCTGCTGGAGATCAAGGTTGAGGTGGCACAGCGGGCACGGCACGACCAGGCAATCGGCGTGAGCGTCGATCGCGTCACCGAGATGACGACCGGCCATCTTCAGTGACGCGTCCTTGTTCATCGTGATGATCGGGAAGCCGCAACACTTGTAGACGCCGGCGTAGTCGATCACGGTCCCGCCGAGCGCCTCGATCACCATGTGCATGTAGCGGTCGCGCGGATGCTCCTCGTCGACGCCGAGCCGCTCGGCCGGCCGCACGATGTAACAGCCGTAGAACGGGCCGACCTTCAGATCGGTCAGCGGGCGCTTGACCTTGGCCTGCAGCGCATCGAGCCCGATCTCCTCGACCAGCAGCCAGAGGAAGTTCTTGTTCGTCAGCCCCCGGTTGTAGCTGAGGCCCTCGTCGGCGAGGTTGCCGTTGATCTGCTGGCGGTAGTCGGTGTTGGCGTCGAGGCGCTCCTGGCACTCGGACTGGGCGCCCTGGCAGGTTGAGCAGATGTTCATCATCAGCTCACCGTCGGTCCGCTGGGCGAGCGCGAAGGTCCGGGCGTTGAGCGTGTCCGCGAGCTCCTGATTGTGCTCGGCGATCACGCCGGCCCCGCAGCACGAGGCCCGATCGAGCTCGATCAGCTCGATGTCGAGCAGCGGCGCGACCTGTGCCATCGAGCCGTGCAGCTCGGGCGTGAAGCCACGGCTCACGCAGCCGGGCCAGTAGGCGACCTTCATCGGTTCTCGCTTTCGCTTGGGGAGGTCTGGCTTTCCTCTCCTGGCCCCGGGAACGTCGGCGACTTGTCAGCGGGCCCGGCACCTGGCTCAGGCGATGAGGCGGCACTGCCAACCTCGTCTGGCTCGTCCTCGTAGCCGCTGACGTAGAGATTGAGCTCGACGCGCCGGTCACGGCCCTCGACCTCGTCGTAGATCCGCTTGACCGAGCCGAGATCGCGCTTGTCGAGCTTGTGGCCGAACAGCGCGATCTTGGGGCTGATCTTGCGCCGCGCCACGCCGGTCACGACCGTTGACAGCGACGACAGCAGCTCCGCCCCGGCGCGCGGGTGGAACTTGGCCCACCAAGAGTCGCCGCCGTAGCTGCGCGGCAGCAGCTCGGCCTCGTTGAGCAACCCGTAGTCGCGGACGAGCGTCGAGAACGCCTCTTCGTGACGGTGGCCGTTGTTGCGATCGTTGATCTCGTAATCGGTGCCGGCGCGCCGCCGCAGGCGCATGATCTGGCTCATCGGCGCGACGCCCTTGGGGCACGCGTCGATGCAGTTGAAGCAGTGGGTGCAGTCATAGAGCCCATGCTGATCCTGCGACAGATCGTTGAGGCGCTCGTGATGCTCGGCATCGCGCGGATCACCGACGAACCGATAGGCCTTGGCGAGCGCCGCGGGGCCGACGAACAGTGGGTCGATCTCCATCGACAGACAGTCCGAAACGCACGCGCCGCACTGGATACAGGCCATCGACTGCGTGACGTCGACCATGTTGTCGTGCGGCACGATGTACTCACGCTCGGGCACCGGCTCCTTGTTGACCAGGTACGGCGTGACGCGCTGGATCTTCTTCCAATGCACTGCGTCCATGTCAACGATCAGGTCACGGATCACGGGCATGTTGCCCATCGGCTCGACCTCGATCACGTGCGCGTCGGGATCCGCCTCATCGTCGGACTCCGCGCCGTTGCCATGCGCTCGCGCAGCCGCCTCCTCGAGGTGGGTGTTGCAGGCGAGCCCGGGCTTGCCGTTCATCCGCACGCCGCACGAGCCGCAGATCGCCTGCTGGCACGAGCACCGAATGCCGACCGATCCGTCGACCTCATCACGAATCTTGAGGATCGCGTCCAGAACGGAGTTGCGCTCCCCGAGATCGACGATGTGTTCGTCCCAGTAGGCTGCCTCCCCGGAGGCGGGGTCGAACCTGCGGATCCTCAACGTGTAGTCAGGCATCGGAGACTCAGTAGGTCCTTTCCTGGGGCTGCCACCTCGTGATCGTCACCGGCGAGTAGCTGACCAGTGGGACGTCGTCGCCATTGACGGAGATGTCGATGTGTTTGAGCCATTCGTCGTCCTTGCGCTCCGGGAAGTCGGTGCGGAACTGCGCTCCGCGAGACTCGCGCCGCTCCTGTGCGCCGACGACCGTCGCCTCGGCCACATCGAGCATGTACCCGAGCTCGATCGCCGCAATCACGTCCTGGTTGAAGACCGTCCCGTGATCGTCGATCGATGCCTTCGGCGCCTCCTCCTTGAGCCTGCGGACGATCTCGAGCGCCTTCTGCAGGCCGTCGGCATCGCGGAACACCGCCACGTACTGGTTCATCGCCTCGCCGAGCTCGTCCTTGATCGCGGCCACGCGCCGTGCGCTCTTGGGGCGGTCGATGATCGCCTGGATGTCGGCGGCGGTGTCGGACAGGCGGTTGATCGGTGTCGACGGCATCGGCATCGCCAGCGCGTGCTCGGCGGCGTGGACGCCCGAGCGCCGGCCGAAGATCAGCGTGTCGAGCAGCGAGTTGGCGCCCAGCCGGTTGCCTCCGTGGACCGAGACACACGCGACCTCGCCGGCCGCGTACAGCCCCGGGATCGTGGTCACGCCGTCGACGTCAGTCTTGACCCCGCCCATGATGTAGTGCTGACCGGGGCGGATGTGGATCGGCTCGCGGGTGATGTCGACACCGGCGAAATCACGGCCGATGTTGACGATCTCGCGCAGTGCCTCGAGCGTCCGCCGGCGCGGAACCTTGGTGACGTCGAGGGCGACGGTTCCGTCGGGGAAGCCGCGGCCCTCGTTGATCTCGGTCTGCTCGGCGCGCGAGACGACGTCGCGCGAGGCGAGTTCGAGCTTGTTGGGCGCGTAGCGCTCCATGAACCGGTCGCCTTCGGCGTTGAGCAGCCAGGCGCCCTCGCCGCGGGCTCCCTCGGTGATCAGCAACCCGTTGCCGGCAAGCGTCGTCGGGTGGTACTGGATCATCTCCATGTCCATCAGCCGGGCGCCGATCCGATACGCCTGGGCGATCCCGTCACCGGTGACGATCAGACCGTTGGTGGTCGGCTTGTAGGCCTGACCGGCCCCGCCCGAGGCGAGGATCACGGTCTTGGCGTTGAAGACCTCGAGCGCTCCGTCACGGAGGTTGCGGCAGATTGCGCCGACGCACCGCCCGTCGTCGTTCTGGAGCAGATCGGTCGTGAACCACTCCTCGAAGCGGTCGATCTGCTCGACGTACTTCATCAGCTGCTCGTAGAGGACGTGCAGGATGGCGTGTCCGGTGATGTCGGCCACGTAGTAGGTGCGAGCGGCCGACGCGCCGCCGAACGCCCGCGTTCCGAGGTGGCCGGTTTCGTTGCGGTGAAACGTGACGCCCGCGTGCTCGAGCCACAGGATCTCGTCCGGAGCCTCACGGCACATGATCTCGATCGCGTCCTGGTCACCGAGGTAATCCGAGCCTTTGACCGTGTCAAACGCGTGCGACTCCCAGGTGTCCTCGGGGTTGAGCGCAGCGTTGATACCGCCGGCGGCCGCGACCGAGTGCGAGCGCACCGGATGGACTTTGGAGATGATCCCCACGGTCGCGCCCGTCTGAGCCGCCGCCAGGGCCGCACGCTGACCCGCGAGTCCGGCGCCGATGATCAGAACGTCATGTGAGGGCACGTCGGCCGATTCTATTCGTCGCGCTTGCCGACGGGTCAGGCGGCGATCCCGCCGAACGCCGCCTGGAGCGCCCGCCGGACCTGCTCGATGGTGACCACGCCTCGCAGCACCCCGTCACCGTCGACCGCCATCAGCGCGCCGAGCCGGCCGAGCGCCTCGGAGGAGAGCAGCTCGGTGATCGGCCGGTCCTCCCGGACCCGCCAGCTGGCGACGCCGTCGGAGTCGAGCACGGCGCCCATCGTCAGCCACCCCTCGCCGTCGTCGGCCGACGCCTGCGCGCGCTCCTGGCGCGCGATGCCCATCAGATGCCCGGTTGCGTCGACGACCGGGAACCACTGCCAGCCGTAGCGCAGGAAGTACTCGTCGAGCGCTTGGGCGACCGATGTCTCGGCCGGGATCGCAACCGGCTGGGCGTCCATGATGTCGGCCACGCGGACGCCCTCGATTCGCTCGTTGAGCGCCGACTGAAGAAGTGCGCCACGCGCCGATTGGCCGAGCAGGTAGGCCATCGCAATCAGCCACAGGCCGCCGAACGTGTGCAGCGAGACGAGAAACCAGATCCCGACGCCGGCGAGCAGGACCGCGAAGCCCTGACCGAGACGCGCCGAGATGCGCGTGCCGCGCGTCTTGTCGCCGGTGATCCGCCAGATGACCGAGCGCGCGATTCGTCCGCCGTCGAGCGGAAACGCCGGCACGATGTTGAACAGCAGCAGCAGAACGTTCATCGGCAACAGCAGGCTCAGCGACAGCAGGACAGGGGTGATCTGAATCCCGCTTTCGAGTGTGATCGCCTGCACCAGCCGGTGTCCACCGACGAGCGCGACGTCCACTGCGAGACACACTAGGATCACGCCGACCGTGGCCACCGGGCCGGCGACCGCGATCTTGAAATCCTCCCCAGGTGTAGCCGCGTCCCGGCTCATCTGAGTCAGACCACCGAACAGAAACAGATCTATGCGCTTGACCTCGATTCCCAGCCGCCGCGCGACCAGCGCGTGGCCGAGCTCGTGGACGATCAGGGAACCGAACAGCAACAGCACGCTGACGACGGTCGTCGTATACGCGACCAGGTCGGAGCTGTGCAGCGTCGCCCTGAACGGCCCCGAGAGCAGGAAGATCAGCAGGAACAGGATCAAAAACCAGCTGGCGTCGACCCCGACCCTGAAGCCGAATAGATCCATCAGCTTGATCGACCCAGATCTGCGGAACATGCTGCAATGGTGGCATAGGAATCAGCCGCAGTTACGGATCGGATCCCTTGCGTCCAGGAGACCGCTATGAACAAGCGCCTTGAGCAACTGAAAGAGCGCATGGGGCAGCTGTCAGACCTTCGTCACGCCGCCGCGCTGGCCCACTGGGACCAGCAGACGATGATGCCGCCGCGCGGAGGGCTGGCAAGGGCCGAGTCGCTGGCGACCCTGCAGCGAATCAGCCATGACATGTTCATCGAAGACGAGACCGGCAGACTGATCGACGGCGCGGCCGGCGAGCTCAACGGTGCCGATCCGACGTCCGACGACGCGTGCCTGATCAGACTCGTGCGCCGCCAATGGGACAAGGCCCGCCGCGTCCCTACCGACCTCGCCGCCGAGATGACGAGGGCCGCCTCGATCGGCCAGGAGGCTTGGGTCCAGGCGCGCAAGAACTCGGATTTCAAGAGCTTCGCGCCGTACCTCGCGCGCAATTACGAGCTCGCCCGGCGCTACGTCGACTGTTACGAGGGTGTCGACGGCTACGAGTGTGCCTACGACGTCCTGCTCGACGACTACGAGCCGGAGATGAAGACGAGCGCGGTCGCGGAGCTGTTCGGCGAGTTGCGCTCCGAGCTGGTCCCGGTGATCTCCCGGCTGACGGCCGAGGGAGTGACTGTCGACGACAGCCCGCTGTTCGGTGATTTCCCGATCGAGCTCCAGCGGCCGCTGATCACCGAGACGGTCGCGATGATGGGCTTTCAGCCCGACGGTTGGCGGATCGACGACACCGTCCACCCGTTTGCGACCAGGATCGGCCGCGGTGACGTGCGGATCACGACGCGCTGGGACGAGAACTACTTCCCGGCTGGGCTCTATGGCGCGATGCACGAATGCGGCCACGGTCTGTATGAGGCCGGGATCCCGTCGTCGCTGGCCCGAAGTCCCCTCGGAGCAGGGGAGTCGTTGGGGATGCACGAGTCACAGAGCCGGCTGTGGGAGAACATGGTCGGACGCGGCCGCCCGTTCTGCGGCGTGCTCGCGCCGCTCGTCGGCAAGCATCTCGGGGGCGCGCTGACCGACCTCGATCCCGATGTCCTGTACCGCGCCGTCAACCGGATCAGGCCTTCCTACATCCGCGTTGAGTCCGACGAGGTCACCTACTCGTTGCACATCGTGCTGCGGTTCGAGCTCGAGCAGCAGCTGATCGACGGTGAGCTCGCGATCGACGATCTTCCCGAGGCCTGGAACACCCGCTTTGAGGAGTTCTTCGGGATGAAGGTCGACAACGACGCGGACGGCGTGCTCCAGGACGTGCATTGGTCGGCCGGCTTGATCGGTTATTTCCCGACCTATGCGCTCGGCAACCTGATCGCTGGACAGCTGTGGGAGCGGGTCAATCTCGAGCAGCCCGATCTCGAGGACACGATCGCCGCCGGCGAGTTGACGCCACTGCGCGAGTGGCTCGGCGAGCACATTCACCGGCACGGCTCGAAGTTCACCACCTCAGAGCTGCTCGAGCGCGAGGCGGGCGGACCGATGTCCGTGCGTCCGTTCGCCGGCTACATCAGGCGCAAGCTGGGCCAGATCTACGGGCTCGACCTCGGCGCCTGACGGCGGCCACCGGGCGTCGGCGAGCCGCCGCTCTATAGCATCGGGTGCAGTGACGATCTGACGGACCGAGCGCGAGTCATAGGCCCGTGAGCGGTCAAGGAAGGAACAAACAGTGAGTACCGCTTCAACTGAAACCAGTTCCCCTGTCAAGGTGGCGGTGACCGGCGCGGCCGGCCAGATCGGCTACGCGATCCTGTTTCGGATCGCGAGCGGACAGCTGCTCGGACCCGACACGCCCGTACACCTCTCGCTGCTCGAGATCCCGGCGGCGGTGAAGGCGACCGAGGGCACGGCGATGGAGCTCGATGACTGCGCCTTCCCGCTGCTCGCCGGGATCGACATCAGCGATGACCCGAACAGGGCCTTCGACGGCGCCAACATCGCCCTGCTGGTCGGCGCGCGCCCGCGCACCAAGGGAATGGAGCGCGGTGACCTGTTGGAGGCCAACGGCGGCATCTTCAAGCCACAGGGTCAGGCGCTCAACGATCACGCGGCAGATGACATCAAGGTCCTCGTGGTCGGGAACCCGGCTAACACCAACTGTCTGATCGCGCAGAGCCATGCGCCCGACATCCCGCGCGAGCGCTTCACCGCGATGATGCGGCTGGACCACAACCGGGCGGTCGCTCAGGTGGCGAGGAAGACCGGCGCGAGCATCAGTGCTGTGACCAACATGACGATCTGGGGCAATCACTCGGCGACTCAGTATCCGGATGTGTTTCATGCCAAGGTCAGGGGCGGCAGCGCCGCCGAGGCGATCAACGATCAGACCTGGATCGAGGATGACTTCATCCCGACCGTGCAGAAGCGCGGCGCGGCGATCATCGAGGCCCGCGGCGCATCGAGTGCGGCCTCGGCCGCCAACGCGGCCGTCGATCATGTCCACGACTGGGTTGGGGGAACGCCGAGTGGTGACTGGGTCTCGATGGCGATCCCGTCGACCGGCGCGTACGGCGTCGCGGAGGGGATCTTTTCGGGTCACCCGTGCACGTGCTCGGGCGGTGAGTACAAGATCGTCGAGGGACTGGAACTCGATGACTTCTCTCGTGCGCGCATCGATGCGACGGTCAAGGAGCTTGCCGACGAGCGCGAGGCCGTCAAGCAGCTCGGCCTGATCTAGATCGAGACGCTCCGCTCAATGAGCCAGACGCGCCGTTGACGGGGCCGCCGCGATGCAACTGATCCGCTGATCGCGGCGGCGGTCCCGTTGAACCCTCGGCTCCAATCAGGAGCCGGTGGTGACAGCCTTGACTCGGTCAGGAGCCCGCGGGGTGCCAGCCCTGGCCCTCACGCCGGATCGAGCCATCCTCGACCAGCTTGGGCATCACCCTGTAGAGGTAATTCGGCTCGATCTTCAGCGACTCGGCGATCTGCGGAATCGTGATCCCAGGCTTCGAGCGCACGAGCTCGAGCGCCTGCGTCGCGCGAGTGTTACCGCCGCGGCGGCGACGGGGACGGCTGGCGGCGCGGGTCGTCCGGCGGCGCCTCGTCGTGGAGCCCGGGGGGCGACCCGGTCCGCGGCGCACACCCACCAGTGCCGCGCGCGCGGCCTCGAGCTTTGTGACCTCCTTGGCCAGCTCCGCTAAACGCTTGTCGATGTCCTTGACTGTGCTATCCACAAAGTCTGCCAACTTAAGCCACCTCCACGGTGCTTGGTTTCCTGATTTGGTTAGACGATACACGGCGTGAGTGACGCCGTGCGTGACGTTAGCGCGACTTCTCGAGCAGTTTCTTCAGTCGCGCAAGTGAATTTGTCGCTTCACGTTCCGATGTCGCCCCGACGATCAGCCGGCTCGCCATGTTGCCCACCCTTCCGCCTGGCGCGTGGAACTCGTTCGTGTAGTCGAACACCGTCGACCCGTCATCGTTGCGTTCGAGGTCATAGACAATCCGCGCTCGTGAATGGGCCGGCCCCACACCTTCCCATTCGGCGGCGTGGGGTTCGGTCAGCGCGACCAGCGCCCAGTGGACGTGGAAGGTAACTCCCCTCACGTGGATCGCCTGCTCCATCGTGGAACCCCTTCGCAGCGGCACGGTGGACACGTCACGCACAGATTTATGGATCGTCACCCAGTCGCCCAGCTTGCCGGGGTCCATCACGGTCCGCCAGACCTCTTCGATCGGCGCGTTGATCGTGATGGTGGCGTTAACTGTGGCCATGGGGATGCGCGGACACTAACGCTCGATCGGGTGGAGAGTGGTGCGCGTGCGCGGGGCGGGAGCGGCGGCGATCTCCCGCACCGTCATGCGGATCGCGGTCCGGGGTCAAAGCGGTGGTCATCACTGTGGCATCACAACGTGTGGCGCTCAGGCCACTAACGAGCCGCTAATGGTTCGCTTGCCTCCCACTGTGCAAGCGCGTGCTCGATTGCGGCATCGAGGCTGTGGAGCCGGACGCCGAGCAGCCCGACCGCGTCGTCATCGCGAGGAAGGAGATCGGTCGTGAGGCTTTCCATAAGTGGACCGATCAACTCGTGCTGCTCGCCCGCGACGAGCGCGGCGATCCGGCTCGCGATCGGTGTGACCGTCAGGCGCCGGAGGTTGATTGTCGGACGTGAGACGAGCATCAGCTCGCGGATTCGATCGATCAACTCGCCATAGGTGACCACGTCGGGACCGCCGGCGTCCAACGAACGGCCGGCCGCCATTTCGGCGGTCGCGGCGGCGACCAACATCGCGACGATGTCACGCTCGTCGATCGGTTGCGTCCGGTTGCCGTACCAGGCCGGAACGGCCAGCACCGGCAGCCGCTCGATGAGCCGGACGAGGAAACGAAACGACCGCGACCGCGCGCCGATCACGATCGAGGTGCGCAGCGCGACGGAATCGGGGATTCGATCGAGCAGCACCCGCTCGACCTGTTCGCGGCTTGCGAGATGAGCCGACTGGGGGCCGGAAGCGGGGACCAGCCCCCCGAGGTACACGATCCGCGCCACGCGAGCAAGGTGCGCCGCGTCGGCAAAGCGCTCAGCAGCGAGCCGCTCGGTGGCGGCGAAGCTGCCGCCGGCATCGGGCTCCATCGAGTGGATCAGGTAGTAGGCGACGTCGACGCCATCCATGGCCGCTCGAAGTCCCTGGCCGGAGACCGCATCCCCTTCGATCACCGGGACGTCGAGTGTCACCCGGGCGCGATCGCGCGCGAGGCCGCGAACCGAGTGCCCGGCGCGTTGCAGTGCCGGCACGACCGCCGCTCCGACGTATCCGGTGATGCCGGTGACGAGTACGTTCACCCAGGCGCCGCCGTTCGCGGGGCTCGCTCGAGGTAGCTGCGATCGACGCTGTCGGCCCGGATCGCTCCCGTGAGCCGCAGCGCGTTGTCGAACTCTCCGAGCAGAATCTCGAGCACCCGCTGTGCCCCGGAGGTGCCGTCGAGCGCGAGCCCGCACAACACCGGCCGGCCGACCAGCACCGCGCGGGCGCCGAGCGCGAGCGCCTTGAACACCGATGTGCCGCGACGGATCCCGCCATCGACCAGGACATCGATCTGGTCGCCGACCGCGTCGACGATCGGCGGTAGTGCATCCGCGCTGGCAAGGACCGTGTCGAGCTGACGGCCGCCGTGGTTGGAGACGACCACCCCGGCGGCGCCGTGCTCGACCGCCAGCCGGGCGTCCTCGGAGGTCAGGATCCCCTTGACCAGCAGCGGCAGTCGACTCTCTGAGGCGATCTGCTCGATGTCTCGCCAGTCGAGGTCCGGGTCGATCTGGGCGCCGAACGTCGAGGGCGTGATGCGCTCGACGGCGGCGACCGCCGGGTCGTCGATGACGGGCTCGGCCGACGATGCCTCGACCGGAGCGCGCAGTTCGCGGTCGCGGATGCCCGTCACCGGCAGGTCGACGGTCACGACAAGCGCCTCAAAGCCGCAGTCGGCAGCCCGCTGGACCAACTCTCGGCTCAGCCCTCGGTCCGAGAGAACGTAGAGCTGAAACCACCGCGCCGCATCGGGGACGGCCTCGGCCACGGTCTCAAGCGCGACGTTGGAGAAGGTCGAGAGGCAGATCGTCGTGTCGGTGGCGGCCGCCGCGCGCGCTGTCGCCACCTCGGCTTCAGGATGCGCGAGCGCCTGAAACGCGGTCGGCGCGACGATCACCGGGTGTGGCCTCCGGCGCCCCAGGACCTCGACGCCGGTGTCCACCCGGCCGGCGCCGACGAGGACCCTCGGGCGGAGGGTGATCCGGGTCCAGGCCTCGATGTTGTCCCGCAGGGTCGTCTCATCGGCGGCGCCACCGGCGTAGTACGCGAGCGCTCCCTCGTCGAACACGGCCGCCGCCGCCCGTTCGTAGTCGGCAAGCGAGACCAGCGACTCTGTGAAGCGCTCTGGCATTCCCCGAAAGCTACGGAAAATGCGGGCAGCGCCCGGCCGGCCGCACGAACACCCCGCAGTTTGCAGGGATTGCCGTCTGCCTGAAGTTCCTGCGTTTTCCGGGAATCGACGTTGCGCGAGGGGGGTGAGATTCGCTTTGATGCTCACCGCAGGGCGTTGAGGCAAATCACTAATCGGGGTGTGGGTCACGTATGGCCAATGGTCGCGCCGCGGCCGCGAAAGCGAGCTGCGAGAACTGCTTTTTTCATTGCAACCAGTTGTGCGCGATCGAGTCGAGCGGGCCGTGCGGCACCTTTCGTCCCGCCCATCCGGACGGGCTGCGGCCGCCGACGCAGCTGAGGTTCATGTTCCGCCAGGAACGCAGCCTGCAGGTCGCGTGGGCGTTCCCGTCACCGAGCGAGCAGGCGGCTCTGCACAGGTAGCAGCGGTGGGCGACGGCCACGCGAGCCGCGCCCGCCCGACGGTTGGCGCGGCGGTCAGCCCACCCGCTCAGATATGTTTACGGCCATGTACTGGCCCTTGGTCGGCGGTTTTGTGGCGTTCGTCCTGTTCGCCGTGCTGATGGGCTGGATCATGGACACCAACCGCCACGGCGGCTCGGACCACCATGATTCGCACTGATCACTGAGGGCTGCGCTTGACCGCCAGTTCGCGCTCGGCCTCGATTGCCGCTTCGCGTTCGGCACGCCGTGCCAGCCATTCTGCCCCGGCCGTATCGGTCGCGCCGTGTACGAGGATCGAACAGAACACGGTCAGCGCGGCGAGGTTGAAGATCGTCACGGCCGAGCTGACATGCTCGGACAGCACCAGGAGCGAGAACGTCATCGTTGCGACGCCCTTGGGCCCGAACCAGGACATGAACGCGCGCGTGGCGATATCGGTGCGGGTCTCGATCAGCGCGGTGAAGACAGCCACCGGGCGCGCGACGAGCAGCGTGACCGCCACCAGCGCAACCGCCTCCCAGCCCGATCCGAACAGGCCGTGGAGGGTGAGCAGCGAACCGAACACGACGAAGATTCCGAGCTTGACGATCTCGACCAGGTCGGCCGCCTGTCGCTCGAAGTAGGCGCGGATGTCGGGACGCTGGATGCCGAGCGCGATCGCGGCCACGTAGACGGCGATCAGCCCGTTGCCGTGCGGGATCAAAACCGCGAGCCCGTAGGCCGAGCACGCGACGCCCAACGCATACAGAGACTTCTGGTGAGGCGGGATGCCCCTTGCCAGGCCGGCGCTGCGTGGCATCAGCCTGGCGGCTACCAGCCCCACCGCAAGCCCAACCGCGAACGCCGCGACGATGTTCTCGAGCACGAACTGCCACCAGACGAATGTGGTCCCGCCCGCTCCGAGTGCGGCGGCGAGCGCGAGCACGGCCGGAAGCGCCAGGCCGTCGTTGAGCCCGGACTCGAGATTCAGCGAATGACGGACGAGCGGCGGCACGCGGGGGTTGGTGACGACGCTCGAGGACAGCACCGGGTCGGTCGGGGACAGCAGCGCGCCGAGCAGGAACGATTCAAGCCACGTGAGGCCGATCAGCAGGTGCGCGGCCAGCGCGACGACCGCGGCCGTGATCGGCATCGCCAGAACCAGCTTGCGAAACGGCAGCCGCCAGTTGGACTGGAGCATCTCGCCGTCGACCTCGAGGCCATCGCGGAACAGGATCACGATCAGCGCGACGGTCGCCAGGTCGGAGACGAAGCCGCTCTGAGCGCCGAAGTGCAGCAGGTCGGTCGCCCCGTCGCCGAGTCCGAACCCGACCACGACGAACAGCGCCGTCAGCGACAGGAACGTCCGGCGCGCCAGCCCCGAAGCGAGTGCGCCGATCACGAGCAGCGCTCCGAGCGCGAGCACCGAGGACTGAAACGGTCTCGAGGTCCCCGCGACGGCCAGCGACAAATGCACACCCGTCGCGTTCACGGGACTAGAGTGTCAGACCGAGTGCCCTTCGCTGTAGCGGGGACCACTACTACGAGAGGAGCGCAGTGCACGTAACGGTGCTGGGTAAGAGCCCCGCGTGGCAAGACGCCGCCGGGGCATGTAGCGGCTACCTGGTGGAGGAGGATGACTTCACGCTGCTGCTCGATTGCGGGAGCGGGGTGTTCTCCAAGCTGCGGCCCCTGCGCGACTACGTCGACGTCAACGCCGTCCTGATCAGCCATCTGCACGCTGATCACTTTCTCGACCTCGTCCCCTACAGCTACGCCCTCTCCTACGCGCCGCGCCAGCAGCCGGTGCCGGTCGGCGGACATCCCGGCACCGATCACCCGGCGCGGCCACGTCTATACGTGCCGAGCGGGGCGACCGAGGTGTTCCGCCAGATCGTGGGCTGCTGGGGGCCGGATGACCTGATCGACAACGCGTTTCGCCTGCACGAGTACGAGGGGCACGACGAGCTCGAGGTCGGGCCGCTCCGGGTGCGCTTCTGTGAGGTTCCGCACTACACGACGACGTACGCGATCGAGCTGGCGGTCAACGGCTCCCGACTCACGTTCAGCGCCGACTGCAGCCCCAACGAGCAGCTCGTGCGGTTCGCCAAGGACACCGACCTGCTGCTGATCGAGGGGACGCTGCCGCGTCCGGAGCGGACCGGGATTCGAGGCCATCTGACGCCGCGCGAGGCCGGGGAGCACGCATCGCAGGCCAACGCGCGGCGGATGGTGCTGACCCACTACTCCGATGAGATGGACCCCGCCTGGGCCCACGCCGAGGCCGAAGACGCATACCGGGGTCCGGTGGAGCTCGCTCGCGAGGGCGAGACCTACGAGATCTAGCTGCGCGCGAGGAGCCCGGGGGCGGGCTGGGACGACCCCGGACTCCGGGGCTACCCTTCCAATCGATGTCAGAACGCGATCTGTTCGCGAACTTCGATCGCATGCGCCGCGAGATGGATGAGCTGTTCGGCGACATGTTGCAGCGCAGAGGGCTCGCCAGGCACCGGAGCCCGACGTGGCCCGCAGTCGACGTCGCCTACACATCTGAGCCGCCGTGCGCGGTCGTCACCGCCGACGTCGCCGGAATCGAGCTCGACGAGCTAGAACTCCAGATCGAGGGCCGGACGCTGATCCTGGCCGGCGTTCGCGGGCCGGCCCGACCGGAGGGGGACGTCTATCAGCAGGTCGAGATCGAACGCGGCCCGTTTCGCAGGGTGATCGCGCTCGGCGCCGATGTTCGGGCGGATCAGGCGCGCGCGCGGTATGAGGACGGGATCCTGCGCGTCGAGCTGCCGCTGGTGCACCGACCCAAGGGGCTGCGGGCAGTACCGATCGAGAGCCGGGAGCCGCGATGATCGAAGTCGGCGTCCCCGCCGACGGTCCACGCGAGGTAGCCGTCGGCGAGACGCGGCAGCTGCCTGACCACATCGGAGTGCTGCCGCTGCGCGACACGGTCACTTTCCCCGAGATGCCGGTGCCGCTCAACGTCGGCCAGGAGCGCAGCATCGAGCTCGTCAACGACGCGCTGCGCGGCGACCGCGCGATCGTGATGGTCGCCGGCCGCGATCCCGAGGCCGAGTCACCGGGCCCCGATCAGCTCTACTCGGTCGGGGTGCTCGGCTCGATCGCTCGGATGATCCGTCTCCCCGACGGCTCCCTGCGGGTGCTGGTCCAGGGCGGCCAGCGGGTCCGGATCAAATCTTGGGTGAGAACCGAGCCGTATCTCGTGGCCGAGGTCTCGCAGGCGCCCGACGTGGTCAGCGAGAGCGCCGAGCTGCTGGCATTGATGCGCAACGTCCAGCAGACGTTCTCGAGCATCGTCGCGCAGGTGCCGTACCTGCCCGAGGAGCTCCAGGTGATGGTCGCCAACGTCGACGATCCGATCGTGCTCAGCCATGTGATCGCGGGCGCACTGCGGCTGAAGACCGAGGAGAAGCAGGAGCTGCTCGAGGAGCTCGATCTCGCCAAGCGGCTGCGCCGCCTGTCGGAGATCCTGGCGCGCGAGCTCGAGGTCGTCGCGCTCGGCACCAAGATCCAGTCCCAGGTCCAGTCCGAGTTTGACAAGGGCCAGCGCGAGTACTTCCTGCGACAGCAGCTGAAAGCGATCCAGGAGGAGCTCGGCGAGGCCGACGAGGTCACGGCCGAGGTCAACGCGCTCCGTGACCAGCTGGCCGCGATCGAGCTCCCCGAGGAGGCCCGCAAGCAGGCCGATCGTGAGCTCGGCCGGCTCGAGCGGCTGCAGCCGGCGATGGCCGAGTACGGCGTGGTCCGCAACTACCTCGAGTGGATCGCGTCACTGCCGTGGGACAAGTCGACCGAGGACAACCTCGACCTGCGCCACGCGCGGCGCGTGCTCGACGACGATCACTACGACATCGAACAGGTCAAGGACCGGATCCTCGAGTTCCTCGCGGTTCGCTCGCTGAAGCCCGACGCGCGCGGCTCGATTCTCTGTTTCGTGGGCCCGCCCGGGGTCGGCAAGACCTCGCTCGGCCGCTCGATGGCGCGGGCGCTGGGGCGGCAGTTCCAGCGGATCAGCGTCGGCGGCGTCCGCGACGAGGCGGAGATCCGCGGCCACCGGCGCACCTACATCGGCGCGCTGCCGGGGGTGATCGTGCGGGCGATGCGTGACGCCGGCGCCAACAACCCGCTGCTGATGATCGACGAGATCGACAAGATGGGCGCCGACTTCCGCGGCGACCCGGCGAGCGCGATGCTCGAGGTGCTCGACCCCGAGCAGAACGACACCTTCCGCGATCACTATCTCGACCTGCCGTTCTCGCTGGCCGATGTGATCTTCGTCACCACTGCCAACACGCTGGACACGATCCCGGGGCCGCTGCGAGACCGGATGGAGGTGATCCAGCTGGCCGGCTATACCGCCTCGGAGAAGCTCGAGATCGCCAAGCGGTACCTGGTTGGGCGCCAGGTGCAACGCAACGGCCTCACGGGCGCCCGGATCGCGTTCACCGATCCCGCTCTGAGAACGATCATCTCCGACTACACGCGCGAGGCCGGAGTCCGTCAGCTTGAACGCGAGATCGGGACCGTGTGCCGGAAGGTTGCGCGCCAGGTGGCGGAGGGCAAGCTCAGTCGCAAGCTGTCGATCACCGAGCCGCGCGTTCGCGAGCTGCTGGGCAAGCGCAAGTTCTTCTCCGAGGCACGGCGGCGTACGTCGCGCCCCGGCGTCGCGACCGGGTTGGCGTGGACGCCGGTCGGCGGCGAGGTGCTGTTCATCGAGGCGAGCGCGATGCCCGGGCGAGGGCGGCTGACGACCACCGGTCAGCTAGGAGACGTAATGCGCGAGTCGGCCCAGGCCGCGCTCACCTACGTCCGCGCCAACGCGCAGGAGCTGTTCCCCGAGCTGCCCGATGACTGGTTCGCGAACCATGACATCCACATCCACGTCCCCGCTGGCGCTACCCCCAAGGACGGCCCGAGTGCCGGGGTCGCGATGGTGACCGCGCTCGCGTCGTTGCTCTCGGGCCGCTCGGTGCGCGCCGACGTCGCGATGACCGGAGAGGTCACGCTGACCGGGCAGGTGCTCCCGATCGGGGGACTGAAGGAGAAGGCTCTCGCCGCGCAGCGCAACGGGATCCGCACCGTGATCGCCCCGGCGCTCAACGAGCAGGACACGGACGAGATCCCGGCCCATCTGCGCAACACGATCGAGTTTCGGTTCGTCGAGTCGATCGACGACGTGCTCGCGGTCGCGCTCGCGCGAAGACGGGCCTCGGGGTATCGCGTATCCTGACCTTTCACCCGCCTGCGAGCGTCGAGGAGACAAATGCCATCTCGAAAGAAGGCAAAGGCGGCCTTCACCGCCGCCGAAATTGCCCAACTCACCAGATCGAATCCGTACGTCCAGCGTCTGATCCACGACGCCAAGCTCCGCGACGATGTGCGCGCAGCGTTCGAATCGGGCCGCAGCGCCTACGGGCGTCTGTCGAACGGAAGAGCCGTTCACAAGGCGCTGCTCGAGGACAAGAAGCTCCGCGGGGACCTGCAGTCCGCCGTCGAGTCGATCCGCGAGGCGACCTTGAAGCTCAACGAGGCGCCGAAGGTGCGCAAGAGGCGCCGTCTCGGCCGCAAGCTGCTGATCCTGTTGCTCGGCGGGGCTCTCGCGCTCGCCGTCAGCGAGAAGCTGCGCTCGAAGGTGCTCGACACGCTGTTCGGCGCTGAGGAGGAGTTCCAGTACACCCCGCCCGCAGGGGCTGCGACGACCCCGCCGGCATCTCCGGTCACGGCCGCATAGCGGCAGCGGCGGACCAAGCCAGATCGCGAAGGCGCCCCGGCCACGGGGCGCTTTCTCGTTAAGTGGCCTTGGGCGCGCTCTCGCGGCGGATCTGGTCGGGCCGCCGCCATCCGCCATTACAATCGCGGCGCATGGAGGTGGCAGCTGTCCCCGGCCAGACCTCGGCACGCGAGCTGCCGAGCGACAAGGCTGCGCGGATCGTCGAGGCGATGCGAGCCAGCGTGGCGGCGAGGGGGATCGCGGGATCGACGTTTGACCACGTCGCGCGTGAGGCCGGAGTCTCACGCGGCCTACTCCATTACTACTTCGGCACCAAGGAGCGGCTCGTGGTCGAGGTCGTACGTCGCGAGTGTCAGGTTCGCGGCGAGCTCCTTGAGAAGGCGGTAGCGGGCGCGCGCGGAGGCGATGACCTGATCGACGCGCTCGTACGCAGCTTCGAGGAGCTGCTCGGCGAGGGCTCGAGCGAGGTGGTGATGTTCTACGAGCTGCTGACGCTCGCACAGCGCAACGCCGAGATCGCGAGCGAGCTTGCCGAACTCGCCAGGACGCTGCGGCTGCAGCTCGCCGAGGCGCTGAGGGTCGGCAGCCAGGCCGGCGTGTTCGAGCTGCGAGCCGACCCCGGCGACGTCGCGACCTTCCTGCTCGCGCTCGCCGACGGCGTGATGATCAGGCGGATGAGCGAACCGGAGCTCGACGTCCGCCGGCTGATGGACCAGGCCGTCGCCGCGGCGCGCGCGCTGCTCGCCTGAGGACCTCGCGCGACGATGCGCCGGCTAGCGGGGCTCGGCGTCGTCCTGGTGGCGGTGCTCGTGTTCGGCGTCGGGCAGCTCGTGCTGCCGGGGATCGCCGAGCAACGGTTGCGCGACCGCCTCGAGCACTCGGGACAGGTGCTGTCGGTGCACGTGTCGGCGTTCCCCGCGATCGAGCTGTTGTGGCATCAGGCCGACAGCGTCTCGATCCGCCTCGGGCGCTACCGCTCGAGTCCCAGCCGCCTGTCGAGCCTGCTTGCGCAAGCGGGCGATGTCGGCTCGCTCAACGCCTCGGCAGCCGAGCTCGACACCGGGCTGCTGACCCTGCGCGAGGCGACGCTCCGCAAGCGCGGGAGCGAGCTCGTGGGCGCGGCGCGCGTGACCGAGGACGATCTGCGCACCGCGCTCCCGGTGCTGAAGTCGGTGACGCCGGTCGCCTCCAGCGACGGCCGGCTGACGGTCCAGGGCACGGCATCGCTGTTCGGCGTGACGGCCTCGGTCGATGCGACTGTGGCGGCCCAGAACGGGGCGCTGGTGGTGACGCCCGATGTCCCGTTCGGCGGCCTCGCGACGATCACGGTCTTCTCAGACCCGCAGATCGAGCTGCAGAGCATCGGCGCTTCGCGAACGCCGTTCGGGTTCGCAGTCCGGGCGACCGCGCGACTGAAGTGAGCGGCGCCGTCAGCGAGTGACGGAAGCGTCGGAGACCGGCAGCTCGCGATCAAGAAACTCCGACGTCAGGTCCCAGGCGCGCGCCGCCGCGGCGGGCCGGTGGAACCGCTCGGCGTCGTGATTGTCAAACGCGTGGCCGGCGTCAGGCTGGATGTGGCACTCCCAGTCGGGCCGGCCCGCCGCCGCGGCAGCGACCAGCTCAGCCTGGGCGAGCGGAATGTAGGTGTCCTGGGCCCCGAAATGGAACTGCATCGGGCAGCTGATCTGATCGCGCGCTGCGAGCGAGTCAGCGACGGTGGAGCCGTAGTAACTGACCGCCACCGCCGGGTCGCTCTGCACCGCCACTCCGAACGCGAGCGAGCCGCCAAGACAGAATCCCAGCACCCCGACCGGCCCGTCGATCTCGTCGAGCTCGCGCATGTAATCCATCGCGGCGATCGAGTCCTCGACCGCCGCGGCGAAGTCGAGCTTGCCGAGCGCCTCCATCGCCGCCTGGAGCCCTTCCTGGTCGTGCTCGAGCGCGAGCCCCGGCGATGTCCGGCGGTACAGGTCGGGCGCCAGCGCGACGTAGCCGAGCTCGGCGAGCCGCTCGGCCGCGCGCTGGACATAGGTGCCGACGCCGAAGATCTCCATCAGCACCACGAGCCCCGTTCCATGGCCCGCGTCTGGAAGCGCGACGAACGCTCCCATCTGACCGCCGTCCGGCATCGGGATCGTCTCGGTGCGGGTCACCGGAGCCATCAGGCGGGAGGCTACACGGACGCGATCGAGATCGGCTCGACTCGCGCGCCCGAGATCCCGGCTATGGGCGTGCGACCAGTTCCGCCGTCCCGGCCACGTCTCCGGCTGCCCGCATTGTGCGCGCCGCCCGAGAGTCATCTTTGAGGTAACGGGCCAGGAACGCGAGCGTGACCCGCTCGACGATCGATAGCTGCGGCTGCTGGTAGGTGTAGGGCGGCAGATGGCCGGCGCCGATCAGTCGCAACAGGTACTTGGGCCGCGGCGCGGCGGCGAACAGCGCGTAGCTGTTGCGCGGCCGATTGATGTGGTCGGCCGTTCCCTGCACGGCCAGCAGTGGCGGGCTGCCCGGCTGGAAATACGTGCCACCCGGGAGCTCCGCTCCAGAGAGACTGATCGCGGCGCGCACCCGCGGGTCGCGGTAGAGGGTGCTGTAGGCGACCGCGACCGCGGTCTCGGCGCCGTCAGACTGACCGCTGACGGCGATCCGATGCGGGTCGATCAGGCCGGCGAGCGGACCGCGCGATGCCGCACTCGCGTTCAGCAGCCGCGTGATCACGAAGCTCATGTCGCGCGGCTGGTTGACGATGTCGGCCTCGTCAGGGCCACCGGGCGCGTGGGCGTTGCCGAGCGGGAACACCGGCGCCGCGACCACGTAACCGGCGCGCGCCCAGCTGCGCAGAAGCCTGAAGTAGTACGCCGGCGTGACCGCGAATCCGTGACCGAACACGACCAGGCCAAACGGGCCAGGCGCGCCGACCGGGTAGCGAACCACGGTCACGATCCGCCGCGCCTGAGCCCGGCGACCCGGGATGCGGATCACGCGGCTGTGATCGACGAACGTCATCACGCGTTCGGCGATCCCGTAGTGGCTTGGCGACGACTCCGTGCCGGCCCCGGATCCGATCGCCGCCGTCGGAACTCCACTGCAGCCCGCCGGCGCCAACGCGAGCGCGGCGAGCGCGGCGATCGTCAGCCGCACCATGTGCCGCGCCGGCGGGATCTCACGCGGTCGCCGGCCTCACTTCACGTAGACGGCGAAGAAGTCGCGGTCGTCGGGCGTCAGGTAGCGCTGCGTTGAGCGGTCCATCGTCGCGAGCAGGTTTGCGGCGCCGAGCGCCCCCGGGCGTCGGTAGGTGATGAAGCTCGGCCAGTAGGTGTTGATATCGAGCTCCATCGCGCGCACGGCACCGGCTCGCTTGAGGATCTCGGCCAGCGACGCGACCGTCTGAATGTCAGCCGCGGCGTAGATCAGATTGCCGCGGCGGTCGATGCCGACGCCGGAGCGCCAGACGCGGACCGCGTTGCCGAGCGTCGCGCCCCACTCGGGCCCGTTGGACAGGTTGGGCGTCAGATGCCCGTTGTTGACGATCAGCGGCAGGTTCTGGCGCGCGTAGACGACGTTCGGTCCGGCGATCGAGCCGCCGTACCATGCCTGGACGTTCAAGCTGCCGTCGCGGTAGCGCACGAGTGTCGCCATGCCCTGCTTGAGCGGCGCGTACGTGTGCCCGCCGCTGACGAAGCCGCCGCCGGAGTCGGCCAGCTTGAAGGCGCTGTTGAAGGTCGCGACCAGCTTCGAGCGCATGTCCTGGGGAACCTCCATCGGCCCGCGTGACGGCATCGAGACCGCCGGTTCCTGGAGACCGGGGTACAACCACACCGAGGTCAGGGTGTGGTCGATCCAGGCGACGCCGGCGACGTTCTGGGGGTAATTCGGGTCGGGACGGAAGCTGGTGACCAGCACCGGGGGCCGGCTCCCACTGCCGGCGAAGGTCGAGTGCCAGACGCCCTCGCCGCGGAGCGCCGGATGGATCACGGGCTTGATCGGCGGCGGCCGGTAGTGGACGTGACGCGCATGGCCACTCGATGTCGACAACGCCTGCTGCGCCCCGGGAAGCTTGGGGAGCGAATGCAGCGCCGGGCCCCCAGTGGCGGGAGCGTTGAGCGTGTAGTAGATCGACTCGACCCTGTTGACCACGCCCCGCAGGCCGTTGTCGCGCAGCCACTCGACGGTCCGGATCGAGAGGCTCGAGTCCGACCGTTGGGTGAGCATGCTCGCGTAGGAGACGACCGCGGGCACCGCGACCAGGATCGCCGTGATCAGCACGATCCGCCGCGCGCGGATCCACCGTCCTGAGCCTCGCCCGCCTGAGCCTCGCCCGCGCGGGGTGCCACGAGGCCACGGGTCATCGTCGAGGCCTTGTAGCCAGCGTGGCGTCGGCGGCTCCGCGGGCACGGTCGCTCGGCCGGTTCTGGACGGAGCCAGCATCGGACGATCGTGCCAGCGCCGCTTTCGCGATTGGATTAAGGACTTCTGAGAGGTCGTTTATGTTCGGCGCCCCGTGAGAGCACCCTCATCAATCGAACAGGTGGGATTGAGAGAGCGAACCTACGGTCGCGTAAATGACGTCCCCGAGACGAGGGTCGGGCTCGCCCTGGCCGCCTACGCGCCAGCCCGTGCCCGCCGGTATCTCGGCGGCGGACGGACCGCACGCGGCCGAGGTCGAGGCTCAGCTCCCGGCGCGGCAGCGGCGGGGCAGGCTCCGCGCGATCGTCGTCACGGCCCGACCCCAGCAATGGGTCAAGAACCTGCTCCTGATCGCCGCCGCGGGCGCGGCCGGGGCGCTCGGGGACGACGACGTCCCAATCCGCGTGACGCTCGCCTTCATCGCGTTCTGCCTGCTCTCATCGGGGATCTACGCGATCAACGACAGCCGTGACGCCGCCGAGGATCGCCACCATCCGCGCAAGCGCTTCCGCCCCGTCGCCGCAGGCGAGCTCGAGCCGCGCGACGCGGTGTTGATCGGGCTCGGCTGGATGACGGCCGGGCTGATCCTGTGCTTCTGGATCCGGCCACTGCTCGGACTGGTCGCGGTCGCGTACGTGTCGCTGACGCTCAGCTACACCCTGCTCTGGCGTTATGTACCGGTCGTCGACATCGTCGCGGTGGCCGGCGGATTTGTCCTGCGGGCGCTGGCCGGCGGGGTCGCGGCGCCGGTCACGCTGTCACGGTGGTTCGTGGTCGTGGTCACGGCGGTGGCGCTGTTCGTGGCGGCCGGCAAGCGCCAGGCCGAGCTGCTGCGGACCTCGCGCGATGCGGGCGCGCCAGGCGCGGCGCGCAAGGTGCTCGGTCACTACAACGCCGGCAGGCTGCGGCTGCTGCTCGCCGGCAGCGGCGGCCTGGCAATGTTCGCCTATTGCGTGTGGGCGTTTGCGCTACCGGATGTCGACGGCGTCCCCTGGCGACTGCTGACGGTGATCCCGTTCGCGGCCTGCCTGCTGCGTTACGGGGCGCTCGTCCGGTCGGGTGCCGGCGAGGCGCCGGAGGAGATGCTGCTGTCCGACCGTCTGTTGGCGATCGGCGGCGCCATATGGCTCGTGCTGTTTGCACTGGGTGTCAATGCCGCCGGCTGATCTCGCCACAGCGCGCGCTGTCCCCGTGGCTGAGGTCGGGGCAGTGAACGCCGCACTCTCGGGCTGGGGCGGCGGGCCCCGCGCGCCGGTGACGCTCGTCGCAGCGCGGGGCACCAGCGAGCTGCGACACGTGATCGCCGAGTCCGCCGGCGAGGGCCTGATCGCGCGCGGGATGGGGCGCAGCTATGGCGATGCCGCCCAGCTTCGGCTCGGGACGGTGCTCGACGTGACGGGACTGCGATCGTTCGAGCTCGACCGCGAGGAGGGAGTGCTGACGGCCCAGGCCGGCGCGACGCTCGGCGAGCTGCTGGGCGCCCTGGCGCCGGCCGGCTGGACGCTCCCGGTCGTGCCCGGGACCCAGCACGTGACGATCGGCGGGGCGATCGCCGCAGACGTGCATGGCAAGAACCACGGCGCCGCGGGGACGTTTGGATCGCAGGTGCTCGAAATCGGCCTGTTGACCTCCACCGGCGACGTGCTCGTGCTGACCCCCGAGCAGAACCGCGAGCTCCTCGACGCGACGATCGGCGGCATGGGGCTGACCGGCGTGATCGTCTGGGCTCGGGTTGCGCTGAAGCGGATCGACAGCGCTTTGGTCGCGGTCGACACCGATCGCTTCGAGACGCTCGACGAGGCGCTCGCGATCCTCGACGGCCCGGGCGGCAGCTACCGGGTCGCCTGGCTGGACCTGCTCAGCAAACGGCTCGCAAGAGGGGTCGTCACCCGCGCGGATCACTCTCGTCGGGGAGCCCCCGGACGGTCGCGCGGGCGCGATGACGGTCGCGACGCGACTGACGATCCCAGCCCGCTGGCCGCAGGGCCTGCTGACGCCCAGTGTCGTGCGGGCGTTCAACGAGCTTCGCTTCCGCCGCACGCCGCGCCACCAGGTCGGTCGCGTGGAGCCGTTCGGGTCGCACATGTTCCCGCTCGACGCGGTCAACGCCTGGCCACGGCTGTACGGCGCGCCGGGGTTCGTCCAGTACCAGCTCGTCGTCCCGCGCGGGCAGGAGAGCGCCCTGCACGACGTGGTCGTCGCACTGCGCCGCTCGCCGGTGCCGTGCTACCTCGCCGTGCTCAAGGACTTCGGCGCCGCCAATCGCTCGCCGCTCTCTTTCCCGCTCATCGGCTGGACGCTGACGCTCGACATGCCGAGATCGGCCCCTGGCCTCGAGCCGTTGCTGACGCGATTCGACGAGCTGGTCGTGGGCGCGCGCGGGCGCGTGTATCTGGCCAAGGACTGGAGGCTGACGGCCGACCTGGTCGCGGCGATGTATCCGCGACTGCGCGAATGGCAGGCGGTCCGCGACCGCGCCGATCCACAGCGGCGGTGGCGCTCCGATCTCGGGTTGCGGACCGGATTGGTGCAGGCGCGATGACGAGCGGGGTCAGCGACGGGACCGAGCCGAGCGCGGGTGGCGACGGGACTGAGGCGAGCGCGGTTGGCGCGACCTCCACCGGGGCGGCCGGCCCGGCGACCCTGCGGACGCTGCTGGTCGGCGGCAGCTCCGAGATCGGGCTGGCGATCGTGCGCCGCCTGCAAGCGGAGCGCCCGGTGAGCGCCGTCCTCCTTGGTCGCGACGACGCTCGGCTGCAGACCGCGTCCGAGGCGCTGCGCCGCGGTGGCGTGGAACGGGTCGCGATCGAGCACGTCGATGCCGATCGACTCGCCGAGCACGCGCGAGCCGTCGCTGCCGCGTTCGATCGCTTCGGCGGGATCGATCTCGTCGTGCTGGCCGTCGGGCGCCTCGGCGCTCAGGCGGGGCTTGACGCCGACCCCGACGAGGCCGCCGAGGTGATGCGGGTCAACTTCCTCGGCTGCGGGGTCGTTGCTGCTCGAATGCCTGCGCCGGCTGCGCGACCAGGGCCATGGGACGGTGATCGTTCTCTCGACGGTCGCCGTCGAGCGCCCCCGCGCGTCCAACGCGATCTATGGCGCCGCCAAAGCTGGGCTGGACGCGCTCGCTCAGGGCCTCGCAGACGCGACCGCCGGTAGCGGCGTACGAGTGCTCGTCGTCCGTCCCGGCTTCGTCCAGACCAAGATGACGGCCGGCCTGGAGCCCGCGCCGATGGCGACCACCGCCGAGGCGGTCGCGGAGGCCACCGTGCGCGCCCTGCAAGGACGCGCCCACACGGTCTGGGTACCGACGCGTCTGCGGTGGATCTTTGCTTTGCTGAGACACATGCCTCGAGGGGTCTTCAGGAGGCTTGGGCTGTGACGCGCAATCCGGTCATGGTCGACGCAGGGGTGGCGACCGCGATCGCGCTCCTGATCCTCCTGCTCGAGCCCGGGGTGGCGGTCGGCGTGGTCGTGGTCCTGCTCGGAGTGGTCTTCTGCGCAGTGACTCTGGTGTTCGATCGGCGCCGCGCGCAGCGACGTCCGGAGGCTCGTCCGAGACGGCGATGAGCGAGCAGGCGCCGAGAATCACGCGGCGCACGATGCTGGGCGGCGCCGCGGCCGCCGGCGCGGGGGTGCTGCTTGGTCCGGTCGCCGGTGCGGCGGCCCGGATGCCACGGCCGTCAGCCGATGACGAGTTCGCCTCGGGGCGGGTATTCGGGCGCTCGGTGGGGCGGGTCGGGGGCTCCGCGCTCGTGATCGCGCCGCGACGTTTCGCACTCGCCGGCGTGCAGTGGTCGGGTGACGAACACGCGCGGATCGAGCTTCGGGCCCGCTGCCGCGACGGGGCCTGGGGTCCGTGGGCACTGGCGTCGGTGACCGGTCACGACGCCGACTCGAGCGCCGGCGAACCGGGCGCCAGCTTCGGCGAGCCGCTGTGGGTCGGGGCGGCCGACGAGGTGCAGCTGCGCAGCTCACGGGCGGTCGACGATGTGATCGTGCACTTCGTGGCCCGGGCCGAGGTCGCGGCTGCGGTGGCGACCGCGGCGGCGCTACCGCTCGCCGGGCCGGTGCTCGACGCCGGGCCCGGTCAGCCGCCGATCATCGCCCGCTCGGTCTGGGCCCAGGGGCACGCGCCGACGGCGGGGCCCGCGAGCTACGGAACGATCAGGCTCGCGTTCGTCCACCACACGGTCAACCCGAACGGCTATTCGCGCGGCGAGGTCCCGGCGCTCCTGCATGCGATCTTCGATTACCACCGCTACGTCCGCGGCTTCTTCGACATCGCCTACAACTTCATGATCGACCTCTACGGCCGGATCTGGGAGGCCCGAGCCGGCGGCATCGACGAGCCCGTGGTGGGCGCCCACGCGGGCGCCTACAACCAGGAATCGACCGGCGTCGCGGTGCTCGGCACGTTCACCTCGGTGGTCCCGTCGTCGGCGGCGATCGAGGCGCTCGAGCGGCTGCTCGCTTGGAAGCTTGCCCTGCACGGGATCCCCTCGCTCGGCAAGGTGACGGTCCTGGTCGACCCGGCCGACGCGTTCTACACGCCGTTCAGGCCGGGGGCTCACGTTCGCCTGCCCCGCGTCGCCGGGCACCGTGACGGTGACCTGACCGATTGCCCCGGGACGGCCTTCTACGATCGGCTCCCCAGCATCCGCCCGAAGATCGCGGCGCTCGAAGGCGTCCCCGCGGTGCTGACCCTGGCCGCGCCGACCGAGCTCGTCGCACCGGCCGACCTGCTGGCGCTGAGTGGTTTGCTGAAGCTGCGCAACGGCCCGCCGCTGCCAGGCGCGCCGATCGAGATCCAGACGCTCGCCAACGATCGCTCCAAGACGGTGGCGAGCGCCATCACGGCGGCGGACGGATCATGGAGCGCGACCGTGCCGCAGGTCCACAACCTGGTGGTCCGCGCGCTTCACCCGGTCACCCCGGCCGCGGCATCGAACGTCGCCTATGTCGGCCTCAAACCGGTCGTGACGCTGTCGCTGGCGTCTCCGACACCGCCACGGGTCAGCGGCACGATCATGCCGCCCCGGCCGCGCGTGACGCTCACCCTGTACAGGCTCGTCAACGGCCACCGGCGACTGGTTCGCAGCCGGACGATCGCCGCCGTCGCCGGTCAGTTCAGCGCCCGCGTGCTCAACGGGGCCAAGCCCGGCAACTACGTGATCGTCGCGAGCACGCCGGAGAGCGCCGGCACACTGGCCGCGGCCTCGCCGCCGGTCCGCGTGACCGTGTGATCGCCCCGGCGTCGGCCGTGCATCCGGGCTAGCCCTTGGGAGAGCTCCACGGCACGCGCAGCCGCCGCTCGAGCTCGTCCCCGAGCTCGTCGATCGCGATCCGGTCCTGAGCGAGACTGTCGCGGTCGCGCACCGTGACCGTCCGATCCTGCAGCGACTGATGGTCGATCGTGACCGCCCACGGGGTGCCGATCTCGTCCTGGCGGCGGTAGCGCCGGCCGATCGCTCCGCCCTCGTCATATTCGGCCTGCATCAGCTCGCGGAGCTCTCGGTAGACCTCGCGGGCGAGCTCGGGCTGGCCGTCCTTGCGGACCAGCGGCAGCACTGCGACCTTGACCGGCGCGAGCACGGGATGGAGCCGCAGCACGGTACGTTGCTCGCCCTCGATCTGGTCCTCGTCATAGGCGTCGACGAGAAACGCGAGCATCGCGCGGTCGGCGCCGGCGGCGGGCTCGATCACGTGAGGGACGTAGCGCTCGCCGGTCGCGGTGTCGACGTACTCGAGCTTCTGCCCTGAGTGCTCGGCGTGCTGACGGAGGTCGAAGTCACCCCGGTTGGCGATCCCCTCGAGCTCCTGCCATCCGATCGGGTACAGGTACTCGACGTCGCTGGTCGCGCTCGAGTAATGCGACAGCTCGTCGGCGTCGTGGGGTCGCAGCCTCAGATGGTCGGCGCGGATCCCGAGCCGCTGATACCAGTCCATGCGCGCCTTGAGCCAGTGCTCGAACCACGTCTGCGCCTCGCCCGGCGGGACGAAGAACTCCATCTCCATCTGCTCGAACTCCCGCGTCCGGAAGATGAAGTTGCCGGGCGTGATCTCGTTGCGAAAGCTCTTGCCGATCTGCGCGATCCCGAACGGCGGCCGCTTACGCGAGAACTGGAGGTAGTTCTTGAAGTTGAGGAAGATCCCCTGGGCCGTCTCAGGGCGCAGGTATACGGTCGATCCCTCGTCGCGCACGGGGCCGACGGTGGTCTCGAACATGAGGTTGAAGTCGCGCGCCTCGGTCAGGTCGCAGTCCGGCGTCTCGCCGGGGTGCTTGGACGGCTTGCGGCCGCACGCGGCGAACTCGAGCTGGTCGGCGCGGAACCGCAGCTTGCAGGTCCGGCAGTCGACCAGCGGGTCGGTGAACCCCGCGAGGTGGCCGCTGGCGAGCCAGGTCTTGGGGTGCTGAATGATCGCCGAATCGAGCGCCACGACGTCGTCGCGCTCCTGGAGCATCGACCGCCACCACTGCCCCTTGATGTTGTTCTTGAGCAGGACCCCGTAGTGGCCGTAGTCGTAGCTGGAGCCGATCCCGCCGTAGATCTCGCTGCTCTGAAACACGAACCCCCTGCGCTTGCAGAGGGAGACGATCTTGTCCATCGTGACGGTGTCGGTGGTCATCGTCGGCCGATGGTAGCCGCAGCCCGTCCCGCGGCCATTGCTTGGCACTCCTCCTATGAGAGTGCCAACCCCCTCCGCTATACTCTCTGAAGCGATGCCGATCTACGAGTACCGGTGCAAGAAGGGCCACACGTTCGAGGTGCGCCAGAGCTTCTCGGACGATCCAGCCACCGAGTGCGAGGTGTGCGGCAAGCCGGTCGAGCGGGTCTTTCATCCGGTCGCGGTGCACTTCAAGGGCTCGGGCTTCTACAACACCGATTACGGCACCCGCAACCGCTCGCGCGAGAAGGAAGCCGCCAAGGAGAACAGCTCAAGCTCGAGCTCTGACGGCTCCAAGGACTCCAAGGACAGCAAGCCAAAGGACAGCTCGAGCTCGAACGGCTCGAACGGGTCGGGCGCGAAGTCCGACTCCGGCTCGGGGGCGAAGAAGGCCGCCGCGCCCGCCGCCGACTGACGCGGCCGCCGGCCCGGCCGCCGACTGACGCCGCCGCCGGCCCGGCCGCCGACTGACGGCGCCGCCGCCCCGGCGGATCAGCCGTTCATCAGCTTCGACACCGCGTGATGGACGTCCGCGGGTGAAGCGACGAGCGCGGCCTCGCCGTCGGGCAGCGTCACCGAGCTCGTCGGCTTGAGGATGTCGGTCGGTGCCGAGCCGCCGAGCTCCGCGGCCGCGAACAGGCTCAGCAGCGTGAACCCGCCCATGTCGGTCCGCAGCGTCTGCGGCGCATACCAGGACGCCCACGGCAGGTGGAAGAACGTCAGCGGCGACAGCAGCTTGGACTTGATCGAGTTGAGGATCTTCTGCTGGTAGCCCTCGCGCGTCAGGTCGTTGCTCGCGGCGTTGCACGCGTTCTCGCGTGTCCGTGCGAGCGTCAGCGCCTGGATCCCGTTCAGATGATGGGTGCCCGGCTTGAGGAACAACGAGAAGCCGCCGAGCTTGGCGCCGCCGCTGATCGTCGAGCAGATCCGGCCGGTCGTGACGTCAACGCCGCCGATCGCATCGATGAACTTCGGGAAGTTGGCGAGGTTGACGACGATCAGGTGGTTGATCTTGACCCCGGTGAACTGCTCGACCGTCTTGATCGCCAGCGCCGGGCCGCCGTACGCGTAGGCCGCATTGATCTTGCTGGTGCCGTAGCCGGGGATCTGAGCGACCGTGTCACGCGGAATCGACAGCCGTCGCGAGACGCCGCCGCCGATCCGCCACAGCATCATCGTGTCGGTCCGGCTGCCCTTGTCGCTGGTGTTGGCGCCGGGCTCCTTGGACCCCTTCGGCCGCTGGTCGGTCCCCAGCACCAGGACCGTGTCGGTGCCGGTCAGCATGTTGGGCCCCGACGTCAGCGCCGCCTCGGCCGAGCTGGGCAGCGATCCACTGTTGACCTGCGCGCTGACCAGGAACAGGACCAACGACAGCAGCAGCCAGGCGCCGATCGCGATCGCCACGTACTTGAGCACCCGGCGCGGGGTGATCCGCCCGCGCCACCCCTCCCTTACCTTGCGGTCGCGATCTGACGGCCGGCGCGGCCCGCGGCCGCCCGGGACGGCGGTGTCGTCCTCGCCGCGCAGCCGTGCTCGCAGCCCGCGGGGGGCGGAGCGGTAGACGTTGTACGGGCGGTCCTGGGGCTCCGAATCCGGGCGGTCCCGGGTATCAGAGCGCCCCGATGACCCGCTGCGGTAGACCCGGTAGGGGGTGTCTCCGCCGGGCGCGCGGTTTCGGGAGTCGCTGGGCATCGATCAATACATATAGTGCCGCATGCCGGTGCGGCGCACTATCGGCGTCGACCTGGGCGGAACCAAGTTACTTGCCGGCGCGGTTGATCCACAGCTGGCTGTACACCACCGAACGCAGCGGACCGTCACGGGTCTCGATCAGGCAGCGTTGCTCGACGTGGCTGTCGATGCTATCCAGGAGGTGCGCGAATCGGCGGCAGGCGACGTGCAGGCGGTCGGATTCGGGATTCCCTGCCTGATCGACCAGCGCACCGGGATCGCGGTGATCGCGGTCAACCTGCCGCTGGCCGACATCGCGTTCGGGGACGTGATGACCGAGCGGCTCGGGCTGCCCGTGTTCGTCGACAACGACGGCAATGCGGCGGCGCTCGCCGAGCATCGCGCCGGCGCGGCACGGGGCGCGACCGAGGCGCGTCGTGCTGACGATCGGAACCGGCATCGGCGGCGGGCTGATCCTGCGCGACGCAGCTCTACCGGGGGTCGATCGGCGCGGCGGCCGAGCTCGGGCACATCGTGATCGACTTCGACGGGCCTCGCTGCCAGGGCAACTGTCCCGAACCACGGCTGCGTCGAGACCTTCGCGTCGGGGACGGCGCTCGCGCGGGAGGCGCTGCGAATCGCCCAGCGAGCAGCCCGACTCGGGCCTCGGGCGCGCGCTGCGGCGAGGGACGGGAGCTCGCCGGGCCGCTGGTCACCGAGCTCGCCCACGACGGCGACCCGGCCGCGATCGAGGCGATCGAGCTGATCGGCTCACGGCTCGGGATCGCGATCGCCAGCCTGGTCAACATCTTCAACCCCGAGGTGGTGGTGATCGGGGGCGGCGTGATCGCAGCCGGCGAGCTGCTGCTGGCGGCCGGCCCGAGCCGAGGTCGCCCGGCGGGTGCTGCCGCCGCTGCGGGACGTCGGTGCGCGATCGTGGCGGCCCGGTTCGGCGTCGAGTCGGGAATGATCGGCGCCGCCGCGCTGGCCTTCGACGGGCCTCGCGGACGGCGCGAGGCCGAGGAGGATGACGGAGTGAGCGCGGGCCGCCTGATCGTCTGCCCGACCCCGATCGGCAACCTCGAGGACGTCACCCTGCGCGTGCTGGCGGCGCTGCGCGAGGCCGACCTCGTCGCCTGCGAGGACACGCGCCGCACCCGCGTCCTGCTCGACCGCTACGGCGTCGGCGGCCAAGCTCGTCAGCTACCACGAGCACAACGAGCGCGCGCGCGCCGACGAGCTGGTGGCCCGGATGCAGCGAGGGCGCGGTGGTGGCGCTCGTCTCCGACGCCGGGCATGCCGCTCGTCTCGGATCCCGGCTTGGTGCTGGTTCGGGCGTGCGTCGCCGCCGGGTTCGGGGTCGAGGTGCTGCCGGGACCGTCGGCGGCGCTGAGCGCGCTGGTGGCCAGCGCCCTGCCGGCCGACCGCTGGCAGTTCGTCGGCTTTCTGCCGCGCAAGCGCGGCGAGCTCGAGCGCGTGCTTCGCATCGCCCGAGACGGTCGTCGCGTTCGAGTCGCCCCGGCGGCTGGCGGCCTCGCTCGAGGCGCTGGCCGCGGCCGACCCCGAACGACAGGTCGCGGTCTGCCGCGAGCTGACCAAGCTCCACGAGGAGATCGTGCGCGGTACCGCCGCCGAGCTCGCGGCCCGCTACCGAGGCGAGCCGCCCCGGGGCGAGATCGTGCTCGTGATCGGCCCGGCGGCGGCCCGTGAGGTCGACCTCAGAGCCGCCGCTCGCGGCGCTGCAGCGCCTGATCGACGCGGGCGCCAAGCCACGGCCGGCGGCCGAGCGTCGTCGCCGAGCTGACCGGCGTCAGCGCCAACGCGCTGTATCGAGCTCTGACCAGCGGGCCGGCTCAGCGCTCGACGAAGTAGCTGCCGCTGCCCTGGCCGCTGGAGAAGTAGCGGCTGGTGACCGTCTTCTTGCGCGTGAAGAACTCGACCGCGTCGGTGCCGTGGGCGTGCAGGTCGCCGAGGAACGAGTCCTTCCAGCCGCGAGAACGGGAAGAACGCGACCGGCGCCGCGACGCCGATGTTGACCCCGATCATGCCGGCCTGGACCTCGTGGCGGTAGCGCCGCACCGACGCGCCCGACTCGGTGAAGATCGAGGTGCCGTTGCCGAACCGGCTGCGTTGACGATCTCGATCGCCTCGTCGAGCGACGCGGCACGGATCACGCACAGCACCGGCCCGAACACCTCCTCCTGGGCGATCTCCATCTCGGCGGCGACGTCGTCGAGGATCGTCGGACCGACGTAGGCGCCGTCGGCGTCGACGTCGCCTTCGACGTACTGGCGGCCGTCGACGGCCAGCGTGGCGCCGCCGTGCCACGCCGCGGTCGATCCACTCGCGGATCCGGTCGCGGGCCGCGCACGAGATCACCGGGCCGACGTCGCTGGTCTCGTCGAGCCCGTCGCCGACCCGCAGCTGCTCGGTCGCCTCGACCAGCGGACGGCATCAGCTGCTCGTGCGCATCGCCGACGGTCACCACCACCGAGCCGGCCATGCACCGCTGCCCGGCGGCCCCGAAGGCCGAGCCGATGATCCCGTCGACGGTCTTGTCGACCACCGCGTCGGGCATCACGACGATGTGGTTCTTGGCGCCGCCGAGCGCCTGCACGCGCTTGCCGGCCTTGGCCGCCCGCTCGTAGACGATCCGTGCGACCGGCGCCGAGCCGACGAACGAGACGGCGTCGATCCCGGGGTGGTCGAGGATCGCCTCGACGACCTCGCGACCGCCGTTGACGAGGTTGACGACGCCCGGCGGCAGCCCGAGCGCGTCGAGCTCCTCGAACGCGATCTGCTGGGTCATCGGCACCTGCTCGGAGGGCTTCAGCACGAACGTGTTGCCGCACGCGATCGCGAACGGCAGAAACCAGAACGGCACCATCGCCGGGAAGTTGAACGGGACGATCGCGGCGCACACGCCGACCGGCTGGCGGATCGTCTCGGCGTCGATGTTGCGCAGACGTCCTCGAGGCATGCGGCCCTGCATCGTGGTCGGGATCGCGCACGCCGCCTCGACCATCTCGATCATCCGCGCCACCTCTGCGCGCGCGTCGACGATCGTCTTGCCCATCTCGGAAGTGACCGAGCGCGCCAGGTCCTCGGAGCGGCCGAGCAGCCGCTCGCGCAGCTCGAACAGCTTGCGCGCCCGCCCGATCGTCGAGACCGCGCGCCACTCGGGCAGTGCCTCGCGTGCGGCGGTGACGGCCGCGTCGAGGTCCGCCGACCCCGACAGCGGGACGCGCGCCAGCACCTCGCCGGTCGCCGGGTTGGTGACGTCGAGCTCGCCGGTCGCGGCGGCGGCCGGCGTCCACTGTCCGGCGATGTAGTTGTCGAACAGGCGGGTCGAAGTGGCGGTCATCTCAGTTGACCTCGCGGGCACCTGCTCCGTACCGGATCAGGCAGGGATAGCCTTGACTGACCAGTGTGACACGTCTTTCTACATCACGACGGCGATCTCGTACGTGAACGGGGTGCCGCACCTCGGCCACGCCTACGAGGCGATCGCGACCGACGCGCTCGCTCGTCACATGCGCCAGCGCGGGAAGGATGTGTTCTTTCTCGACCGGCACCGACGAGCACGGGGAGCCGATCGCCGACGCCGCCGCGGCCGAGGGAGTGGCTCCGCAGGAGCTCGCCGATCGCAACGCCGAGCGCTTCAAGGCGCTGATGCCGCTGCTCGAGGTCTCCAATGACTTCTTCATCCGCACCACCGACGAGCAGCACGAGTTGCGCGTGCAGCAGGTCCTCGAGCGCGTGCACGAGAACGGCTACACCCACAAGGGCGTCTACGAGGGGTGGTACTGCCCCCGGTGCGCGGACTTCAAGGTCGAGAACGAGATCCTCGAGGGCAACCTCTGTCCGATCCACGAGATCAAGCTCGAGCTCCACCAGGAGGAGAACTGGTTCTTCAGGCTGTCGGCCTTCCAGGAGCCGCTCGAACGGCTGTACGCCGAGCAGCCCGACTTCGTGATGCCGGCGTCACGGTTCAACGAGGCACGCTCGTTCATCGCCTCGGGCCTGCAGGACATCTCGCTCTCGCGCGCACACCTGAAGTGGGGCATCACCGTCCCCTGGGACCCGAGCCAGGTCTTCTACGTCTGGTTCGACGCGCTGCTCAACTACTACACGGCGCTCGGCTACGCCCGCGATGGCGATGACCTGACCGACCGGTTCTGGCCGGCGAACTACCACGTGATCGGCAAGGACATCCTCAAGTTCCACACGGTCTTCTGGCCCGCGATGCTGATGGCGGCCGACATCGCGCTGCCCCACCACGTGTTCGTCCACGGCTTTCTGATCGGCGCCGACGGACGGAAGATGAGCAAGTCACTGGGCAACGTGCTCGACCCGTTCGAGGTGATCGAGCAGTTCGGGACCGACGCTCTGCGCTTCTATCTGCTGCGCGATGTCGTCTTCGGCGGCGACGGCGCGGTCGGGATCGAGGCCGCGCGTGCCCGCTACGAGGGCGAGCTCGCCAACGAGTACGGCAACCTGGCCAGCCGCACGATCGCGATGATCAACCGCTACCGCGACGGGGTTGTGCCCGACGTCGAGCTCGACGCCGAGTTCGTGGCCCAGTTCGACGGGCTCGCCGGGCGCGTCGGCGAGCTGTTTGACCGCGCCGACATCACGACCGCGCTCGAGCAGATCTGGCAGCTGGTGCGCCGCTGCAACCGGTACGTCGAGGAGCGCGCGCCGTGGCAGCTCGCAAAGAATCCCGCCGACGCCGCCAGGCTCGACACGGCGCTCGCGACGCTCGCCGAGGCGCTGCGCGCGATCACCGTGATGCTGCACCCGTACATGCCGGTCGCCACCGAGAAGCTGCTCGCCGCGCTGGCGGCGCCCGACCTCGGGTTCGATCGCGCCAGATTCGCCGCGCGCGGCGGCGGCCGCACCGTGACGGCGCTCGAGCCGCTGTTTCCCAAGCGAGCGTGATCGACAGCCACACCCATCTGGACGCGTGCGAGCCGCCGACCGCCGAGCTTGTCGCGGCCGCCGACGCGGCCGGGGTGACGCGGATCGTGACCGTCGGGACCGACGGCGCCTCGTGTCGCGCGGCGCTCGCCGCGGCCGAGGACTTCCCCCAGGTGTACGCCGCGATCGGCCGCCACCCGAGCGAGTCGACCGGCTTCGATGACGCCGACTTCGCCGAGCTCGAAGCGCTCGCCAGCCACGAGCGGTGCATCGCGATCGGCGAGACCGGGCTGGACTACTACCGCGACTACGCCCCGCGGGAGGATCAGCGCCGCGCGTTCGAGGCACAGATCGAGCTCGCGCGTGCACTCGACAAACCGCTCGTGATCCACACCCGCGCGGCCGACGATGACACGCTCGCGGTGCTCGGCGAGCAAGCCGACGGGATGCGCGTGATCCTGCACTGCTTCTCGATGGCAAGCCGCGTGCGTGAGTGCCTCGCCCACGACGGATGGTGGTTCTCGTTCGCCGGCAACTCGACCTACCCCAAGGCTCAGGACCTCCGCGATGCGGCGATCGCGATCCCGTCCGAACGGCTGCTGGTCGAGACCGACGCGCCATACCTCTCTCCCCAACCCGTCCGCGGCAAGCCCAACCAGCCGGCCAACGTCGTCGCCACCGCACAGGCGCTCGCGGTGACGCGCCGCGTCACCTACGACGAGCTCGAGCGCGCGATCGAGGCCAGCGCGGCGACCGTATTCGGATGGTGAACACGCGCTCGGCGCGCCAGCGCGAGCTGGGCCAGAACTTTCTCATCGACCCCAACATCCTCGGGGTGATCGAGCGGTTGGCGGCGCTGAGTGGCAGCGATGTCGTGCTCGAGGTCGGCGGCGGGGCCGGCGTCCTGTCCGCGCGGCTGGCGGCCCGTGCCCGGTTCGTGCACGTGATCGAGGTCGACCCCCGACTTCGAGAGCGGTTGAGTGAGGAGCTGGCGCGGTTTGACAACGTGGGCCTGCAATTCGCTGACGCGCTCGAGATCGATCTGGCGGCCCTCACCCCGCCGCCCGACAAGGTCGTCGCCAACCTTCCGTACGGGATCGCGGCGACCCTGATCCTGCGCACGATCGCCGAGCTCGACCGAGTCCGCGAGTGGGTCGTGATGGTGCAGCGCGAGGTCGGCGAGCGGTTCGCCGCCTCGCCGGGCAGCCGCGCATACGGGGTGCCGTCGGTGCTGGCCCAGCTCGCCTGCGAGGTCAAGATCCTGCGCCCGGTCTCGCGCAACGTGTTCAGGCCGGTGCCGAACGTCGACTCGGTGCTGCTCGGCCTGCGGCGGACGGGATCGGGCGCCGACCCGACGCTGACCGCGCTCGTCCACGGCGCCTTCGCCCACCGCCGCAAGGCGCTCGCCGGATCGCTGGCGCTGGCCGGCGGCTGGGGCACCGACGTCCGCGAGCGCGCCCGCGCGGCGCTGATCGAACTCGGCCACCCGGCCGACGAGCGCGCCGAACGCCTCTCGCCGCAGGAGTTCCGCGAGCTCGCCCGGCTGCTCGGACAATGACCAGGCTCGCGGTCAGCGCATTCGCGAAGGTCAACCTATGCCTGCTGCTCGGCGGCCCGCGCCCCGACGGCCGCCACGAGCTCGTGACGCTGCTCGAGTCGGTCGACCTGGTCGACGATCTGGTGTTGACGGCGCCGTCTGATAGCGGCCTCGACGAGGTCGTCTGCCCGGCGATCTCCGGCCCGAATCTGGTCGCCGAAGCGCTCACTGACCTCAGGGCGGCCGGGTGGGGAGCGCCGCCGCTCCGCGTTGAGATCGAGAAGCGCATCCCGGTCGCGGCCGGCGTTGGCGGCGGCTCGGCCGACGCCGGCGCGCTCCTTCGGTCCGCCGCGCGGTTGGCGCCGATCGACCGGTCGACGTTGGCCGCGATCGCCGCCCGGCTCGGATCCGACGTGCCCAGCCAGCTCGATCCCGGGCCGGCAATCGGCGTCGGCGCCGGGGACGTCGTGACGGCGCTGCACCCGCTCGCCGAGCACGCGCTGGTGGTCGTGCCACAGTCGTTCGGGCTCTCGACCGCGGACGTGTACCGGCAGGCCGACCGGCTGGGCCTTGCCCGGCCGGATCACGAGTTGCCGCGGTTGCGGGCCGAGCTCGAGGCCTGTGTTGCCGCGGCCGGCGGGCGGCCGCGGGGGCAGTTGCTGGTCAACGACCTCGAACCGGCGGCCGTGTCGCTGCGCTCAGAGGTCGGCGAGGCGCTCGTGGCGGTGCGCGAGCGTGGCGCCGAAAATGCGCTCGTGTGCGGCTCGGGGCCGACCGTGATCGGCCTGTTCTGGGGCGATCGCGCGCTGCAACGAGCGACGGATGCCGGTCAGGGGCTGCGGCACGTTTACTCGCGCGCTGTCGCGGTCGCGCCGATCGGTAGAAGGGGCGGGGAGCCCCTGACCGATGGAGGGGCGAGCGCCCCGACGGCGAACCCGTGAGCGAAAGCCCGCAAATTGCGGGCCTCGGACGCCTTCGTTTCCGGCCATCGCCGGGTTCGGGCACAATCTTGATCGCGTAGTGAGCAACGAGTCAGTCACCTACCTCGTCGGCGCATGCCTCGCCGTATTCGGACTTGCAGCGTTCTGCACGTTCATCGTCGTGCCCGCGATCACGTCCTACCGCCGTCCGCTGCAGCGGGCCGCGGTCGTGGTCCTGTCGTTCTACGTACTCGCCGCGCTGATGGGTATCGGCGTCCTGCTCGGGGCTCTGATCATCGTCGAGTGGCCGCGAGTCTTCTGACCGCGCCTGGGGCGAGCGAGATGGCGGGCAGCGCTGAGCGCGGCGACGTCCGGTCTCCGGACCTCGGTGCCTTTGCCGCGATCACGGACGCGGTTGAGGCCGGCGCCGGCCTACCCGAGATCCTGCGCGCCGCCGCGCGGGCGCTCGACGCCAGCCTGATCCTGATCGACCGTTCGGCGACCGTGCTCGCGGTCGCCGCCCGCTCGCCGGCCGACGAGCGCTCGCTGATGCGCGACACCGACGACGTGACGACGATCGAGCTCAAGGTCGCTGATGCGCCGGTCGGCCGGTTGCGGATGCGGACTCGCGAGCGAACGCCCGACGGCGCGCTGCTGCGGCTCGTGACGACCCTGATCGCCTCCGAGGTCGAGCGCGTCAGAGCTCCGGAGCGCGCCTCCGAGGAGGCTGCGGCCGGGTTCCAGCGCGCCGTGCTGACACGCGGCATCGCGGACCGCAATGACCTGATCGCCCGGGGCAAGGAGCTCGGCACCGACCTCTCATCGGGGGCACTGGTCGCCGTCGTGCGCGCGCACGCGCGAAACCCGACCGAGGATGACTGGCGCCGGCGGCTGCTGGCGCTGGCGGCACGCGGGGCGCGCTCGGTCGCGCCCGGCTCGATCACGTCGCCGACCGAGGTCGACGCGGGCGAGGTGGTGGTCCTGGCGCCGGCCGCCGATCCGGACATCGGGCGCCGGGTGACGGCCGCGATCCTGCGCGAGCTCGAGTCGGGACTGTCGGGGTTCTCGTTCGCGCTCGGTCGCAGCCGGCGCGTGCAGGACCCGCTCGACCTCCAGCGCGCCCACGACGAGGCACTGCTGGCGCTCAACGTCGCCGAGGGCGACAGCGAGCGTTCCGAGCTCGCCTACGAGGAGACCGGGACCTATCAGCTGCTGCTGCCCTACATGAGCGATCCGGCTGAGCTCAACCGCTTCTACGAGGAGACGGTGCGGCCGCTGGTGGCCTACGACGAGCAGTACGAGACCGATCTGCTCGGCACGCTCGCGACGTTCCTCGAGTGCGACGCGAACGTCAACGCGACCGCGGCCCGGCTGATCACCCACCGCCACACGATCCGCTACCGGTTCGAGCGCGTCCGCGAGCTGACCGGGCTCGATGTCTCCTCGACCGACGGGCGCGAGAAGCTGTCGCTGGGCCTGAAGGCGATGCGGGTGCTCGGGATCGCGCCGCCACGAGGGCCCGCCAGCGAGCCCGGCGCCGCGGGCGGCCGCGTCCCGCGGTAGCTCAGGACTGCTGCTGCTCGGCGAAGTGGCCGCGCGACGTGAGCGGCGAGCGCGACGCGATCTGCGGCTGATAGTGGTCGAGGAACACGCGCGCGACGAGCTCCTGGCGTGAGCTCACCTGCGTCTTCTCGAACAGGCTCTTGATGTGATCCTGGACGGTGTAGGGCGACAGCACGAGCGCCTCGGCGATCTCGGCATTGGTCAGGCCCTGGGCGAGCAGCGTCGCGATCTCGCGCTCGCGAGGCGTCACGCCCTCGACCTCGAGCCGCAGCGCGGTCGTCTGCGGGCTCACCGTCCGCTCGACCACGATCGCGACCTGGCCCGTCGCGCCGCCCGCTGGAAGCGACGCGTGCAGCGTGATCCAGCCGCCCGCAGCCGGGACCGCGATCGCGTCGTACTGCGCGTTGGGATCGCTCGCTCGGCTGCGGGCGAAGGCCGCCAGCGCGAGCAGCGGACTGGGTACCGCGTCTGCACTCGTCGCGGGACTTCGAAGGGCGCCGAGCAGCTCAGCCGCCGGCGCGGTCATCAGCTCGATCTGGTTTGACGCGTTGAGCACCACCATCCCCGGCGCGCTCGGATCGTCGGAGCGCCGGGCCGCATCAAAGCGAATCGATGCGCGGATCCCATCGGCGATTGCCGCGGTCACGGCCGCGAGCGCCCGCGCGTCGTCATCGGTGAAGTCGTTGCCGTCACGACCGCGGGCGATGTGGACCGCACCCCAAGACCGCCCACGCGCGACGAACGCCCCGCGCAGCTCGAACGGAATCCCTGACGGGGCCAGCAGGTCCCGGTAGCGAGTGCTCCGCTCCGGGCGCCCCCGTGTCACCTGGCTCAGGATCCCGACCGGCACACGGCGCGCGGCGAGTCCGGCGAACGTATTGACGTCCTCGATCAGGTACTCGCTGGCGATCAGCGTCGCTCCCGCGGCGACCGCGGTCTCGCTGGTGAAGATGCCGGCGCTGATCAGCTCGTGGGGCGCATCACTCGTGATCAGGCCCGTCTGCGGGTCGAGCGTGTGCCAACAGGTCGCGTCGGAATCGACCACTCGGCGCAGCCGACCAGCGACCTCCGCGAAATACTCGTGGCGGGATAGACCTCTGCGTCCGAGCAGAGTGACCTCTCGCACCAACCGCTCGAGCGGCCATCGCCCCGGGGCCATGTCGCGAGTATATGGGCTGCGTGCGGCGACCGATCGGGGGCGCGGCGACAACAAATATCCCCGCGGACGGGGGATCGACGGATCCGCCCGAGCCGAGCAGGATGTACGCATCGAATCAAGCACTCGGCCGCAAGGAGGCCAGCATGACACCAACAACTGACACCCCCGCCATCGCCCCGATCGCGCTCGGCCCCGACGAGGGCGAGGCGCTCTGGGGATTCGGCACGCTCGCCGTCATCAAGAGCACGGGGGCGACAACCGGTGGGCGCGTCGCCGTCATCGACAATCTCGCGCCCCGCGGCGCCGGTTCGCCGCTTCACGTCCACCATCGCGAGGACGAGTGGTTCTACGTGATCGAGGGCGAGCTCACGCTGTGGGTGGGCGGCGATGTGATCAAGGCGCCGGCCGGCTCGTTCGTCTACGGGCCGCGGGACGTCCCGCACACGTTCCTCGTCAGCTCCGATCAGGCCCGCTTCCTGCTCGTCGTCCAGCCCGCCGGCTTTGAGGAGTTCTTCCGCGCGATGAGCCAGCCCGCGCCGTCGCTGACGGTTCCGCCTCCGATGGAGCCGCCCGCCGACCCGTCACCGATGATCGCCGCCGCGGCGGAGTACGGACTCGAGATCCTCGGACCTCCCGGGATCCCGGCGTAGGCCGCGCGGTGGCTCAGCCGCATCCGCGTTAGGTGTTGGCTCGATCTGTGGCCGCTGTGGCGAGCGCGCGTTCGACCTCCTGGGCGCAGAGCTCGCCGGCCACCGCCAGTGACTCGGTGCTACGCACCGCACGGGCAAGCACGAACGCGCCCTCGAGGGCGGCGAACATCGCGACCGCAAGCTCGCGCGACTTGCTCTCGGTGAGCCCGCTCGCGACCAGCCGCACCACGCAGGCGGCGATCCAGCTCTCGAACACCTCGGCGCACGCCTCGCGCATCGGCTCGCTGGTGCTCGACACCTCGAGCGCGACGGTCGCGATCGGGCACGCGTCGGCGTAGTCGGTCTGCCGAACGTGCTCCGCTGCGCCGGCGAAGAACGCCCGGACGGCGCTCGGCGGGTCGGGCGCGGGGTCGAACACGGCCGGGATCAGCTGCTCGTAGATCGCCCCCGAGACTCGGATCGCCTCGGCGCCGAGCTGCTCCTTGCCACCGGGGAAGAAGTGGTACAGCGACCCGAACGGCGCCTGCGCCTCGGTCACGATCTGCTTGACCCCGGTCGCGGCGTAGCCCTGGCGGCGCAACAGCTCCGCGCTCGCATCGACGATCCGCTCACGTGTGGTGCTCATCGGGCTTGATCCGGTCCTTGAGTTGTCTGTAGTCTATCGCTAGAGCGATCAATCTAGTGGGAGGTTGCGCCGTGCAATCGTGGCTCGCCAAGAAGCTGACCTCGTATGTGATGTCCCGTACCCGTACCGGTGATGTCGGGCCGACGCTGAAGCTCGACGCGCCCGACGTCGAGCTCACGTTCCCCGGCCAGAACTCCTGGTCGGGCGTCTTCCGGGGCAAGCACGAGGTCGAGCGATGGCTACGGCGGTTTGCCGCGGTCGGGATCCAGATCTATCCCGACGAGGTCGTCGCCAAGGGGTTCCCGTGGGACACGACGATCTGCATCCGCGGTCACGACCTCCTCCGTTCGCCCGACGGCGAGCTGATCTACGAGAACCGTTACGTGATCTGGGGCCACGCCTCGTGGGGCAAGTTCAAGCACTACGAGGTCTACGAGGACACCCACAAGGCCAACCAGTTCGACGACTATCTGAGCCAGCACCGCCCCGAGCTTGCGGTCGCCTAACTCTCTCGTTCGTCGAACAGCCGCGCCGCGAGCGCGACCTCGGTGCCGGCAGTCCGAGAGAGATCGTGATCTGATCCGCGGCCGCGGAGCCGGTGAATCGCACGCGATCACCGCGGCGGTGGTGCGGTCGGCGCGCGCCCGGCTCGCGAACGCCTCGCGGTGCTCCCCGAGCTCGGCACGGATCCGCGGCGCGGCGTTGAGTCGGCCCCGATCGGCTGACGCGAGCACCTCGCGCATCGCCTCGACGGCGGAGCTGGCCGCCATCGCGCGAACGTCCGAATCGATCGCGATCTGCAGACTCATCGCCGCGGCTCCGCCGTACGTGCGGCGATCAGGCTCGTCGCGCGGTGCTTGGCCCCGCCCGGGATCGCGCGCCCGAGCACGGAGCGATGGTCGGCGACCCACCGGTAGCCGCGGTCGGTGGCGCGCGGGGCGCGGCTCAGGGCTTGCGCCGGCATCCGGCCTCCCGGGAGCAGGGCGAGGACCGTAGTCAGCGCAGCCCCCGCCGACGTGCGGTCTCCGTCGGGCGAGACGAGGTGCCAGGAGGCCGCTCGTTGGTCGGGAGTGAGGGCGGCGAGCAGGTCGTCTGACTCGGGGACTCCGAGCGCGAGCGGGCGCAGCCTACGGTGCGTGTCAGCGCGCAGCAGCAGCGCGAGCATCCAGCGGCAGAAGCCGCAATCTCCGTCGTAGATCACGGTCCACTGGTTCACGCTGTCGCCGCCGGACGCCTCCATCCGCTCGGATAGGATCGCGCGCCATGGCGATCGGCGTGATCACCGGCTCGGGCAACTACGCGCTCCCCGGCTTCGAAGACGCCGAGGTGGACGAGGTCCGGACGCCATTCGGGTCGGCTCGCGTCTCGAGTGGGCAGTTTCATGGTGTTGAGCTGCTGCACATCTCGCGGCACGGCCCGGGCCACGCGCGGCTGTCGAGTCAGGTCGAGCACCGGGCCAACATCTGGGCCCTGAACGAGCTCGGCGCGAGCGCGGTGATCGGATGCTCGATCTGTGGCGCCGTCGATCCATCGCTTGAGCTCGGATCGCTGATCGTGTTCGATGATCTGCACTTCATCTCCAACCGGCTGCCGGATGGCTCGCTGTGCTCGTTCTTCGTCGAGCCGGACGATCCGGGTCGCGGTCACTGGATCCTGCACGGCAGCCCGCTCTCGGATGGCGTACGCGCCGCGCTCCTGGCCGCCGCGGCCGAGGCCGGCCATCAGGCGCGTGACGGAGGCACGTACGGCCATGTCGACGGGCCGCGTTTCAACACGCCGATTGAGATCGCCCAGCTGGCCGCCTGCGGAGTCACCGCGGTCAGCCAAACAGCGGGCCCTGAGGTGGTGCTGTGCGGGGAGCTGGAGCTGCCGTACGGGCTGGTCGGGTTCGTGACCGACTACGCGAACGAGGTCCTGCCGGGCGCCACGACCCCGGTCGCGGAGCTGATCGAGCTGATGGGCGCGAGCCGCGCGGTGTTCGTCGAGCGTCGTCACCAGGGCGGCCGCGCGGCTCGAGCGCGAACCCCCGATGGCCGCCGGAACGATGTACAGGTTCGAGCAGGGCTGACCGGGTTGGCCAGGTTGGTCGACCTGCCGCGACCGCGCGCCGTGGTGGTCATGGCGCGCGCCCCGGGTGCGGCTCCCGGCGCCGATCCGTTGGCGGCGGTGCTCGGAGCCGAGCGAGTCGTCGCGCTCAGACGGCTGCTCCTCGCTCGCGCGGTGGCTTGGGCGGAGCGGGTGGCGCCGGGCTCGGTGCAAGTCGCCTACGAACCGACGGATGCGGGTGGCGAGCTGCGAGCGCTGGTGGGAGTGCGGGCGACGGCGTTTCCGCAGAACGGGGCCGGTCTGAGCGGCCGGCTCGCGAACGCGAGCGTGCTGGCACTGCGCGGGGGTGGGGGGCCGCTGCTGATCGCGTGGCCCGATCTGTCGGGCTGGCGGGCAGAGCACGCCGAGGCAGCGCTGACCGATCTCGGCGACGGCCTCGAGCTTGCGGTCGGGCCGGTGTTCGACGGCGGCTTCTACCTGATCGCACTGTCCCGGCCGCTGCCGGCGCTGTTCGGGCTCCCGGACCCGGTGTGGCGCAGCCCCGACGCGCTCGCGCTCGCGTTCGCCGCCGCGCACCGCGCCGGGATCGAGGCCGGGATGCTGCGCGCCGAGCGGGGGTTGCACAGCCCGGAGGACGTTCGGGCGGCACTTGCCGATCCGCTGCTGGATCCAGAGCTCCGTCGGCTGCTCGGGTCGGAGCCGTAACCAGTTACGCTTGGCGCTGCCGGTCCGCCAATACTCTGGGGAGTGGTGTAACGGCAGCATAGGAGGCCTTGGACCTCCCGGTTCAGGTTCGAATCCTGGCTCCCCAGTTTGTAACAAAGACCTGCAAAATCGGGGTTTCTGTCCGAAGGTCGAACTATTATTGGTGGCATGCCACGGCCCCGTCCGTTCACCGAAACCGAGCTGCGCGAAGCGGTTTCTCGGGCGACATGCTGGGCCGACACGCTTCGCTCGCTTGGGTATGCGGTAAAGGGCGCCAACCATCGGACTGTGCAGCGATGGGCCAAGCATTGGGACATCTCCACCGAGCACTTCGATCCCCGCAGCGGCCGCCGCAATCGTACGCGCGCCAAGCCGCTGGAAGAGGTGCTCGTTGAGAACTCGACATACGCACGCGGGACGCTCAAAGAGCGGCTCTTCGAGACCGGGCTCAAGCAGCGCGTGTGCGAGATGTGCGGCCAAGGCGAGTCGTGGAATGGGCGCCGGATGTCGCTGGTGCTCGACCACATCAACGGCGTCTCGAACGACCACCGCCTCGAGAACCTGCGCGTCATCTGCGCCAACTGCGCCGCGACGCTGGACACGCATTGCGGTCGCAACCTGCCACGCGAGCGGACGTGCCCGAGGTGCAGCGGCGCATTCGCGCCCAGGCACATCCGCCATCGGTTCTGCTCTCAACGGTGCGTGGGTGCTGACAACGGCGACCGCCTGCGCGGTATCGAGCACCCCGAGCGTCGCAAGGTGCCAAGACCCCCGTACGACCAGCTGCTCGAGGACCTGCGCTCGATGAGCTACGTCGCGGCCGGCCGCAAGTACGGCGTTTCGGACAAAGCGATCCGCAAGTGGATTCGCTGGTATGAGCAGTCGTCGGCAGGGGAGGGACGATCTGAGGCGGCCTGATCCAATTGCGATCGCAAGCTGATCGCCTACGATTGCGCCAGTGACCGCGCCCGTCGTCGTCATTCTTGCCGCGGGGCAGGGCACTCGGATGCGCTCCGCGGTGCAGAAGTTGCTGCACCCGCTCTGCGGGCGGCCGATCATCGCCTGGCCGATTGCGGCTGCCCACGAGGCGGGCGCGTCGAAGGTCGTAGTCGTCGACTCGCCGGAGCGGCGGCTGCAGGCCATGGTTGACGGGGCCGAGGGCGACGTGGTGCTGGCCGTGCAGGAGCAGCCACTCGGCACCGCCGACGCGGTCAAGGCGGCCGCCGGCGAGATCGGCGACCAAGACACGGTGATCGTGGTCAACGGCGACTCGCCGCTGATCACCGGGCGGACGTTTGCCGACCTCGTCGCGGATCACGAGCACACCGGCGCCGCGGCGACGATCGCGACGATGGTGCTCGACGATCCATCGGGTTACGGGCGGGTCGTCCGCGCCCCTGACGGGACCGTTGAGCGGGTGGTCGAGACCAAGACCCCGGGCGACGCGAGCGAGCTCGAGCTCCACATCCGTGAGGTCAACACTGGCCTGTTCGCGTTCGAGGGCGGCGCGCTCAAGACGGCGCTGCAGGAGGTCCGCGCGGACAACTCGCAGGGCGAGCACTACCTTCCGGACGTGCTGCCGATCCTGCGCGGCCACGAGCGGACCGTGATGGCGCACGAGCTGACCGACCCGACCGAGCTGATGCAGGTCAACGATCGCGTCCAGCTCGCCGACGTGACCGCGATCGCCCAGCGCCAGATCCACGAGCGCCACATGCTCGCCGGCGTGACGATCGTCAACCCCGCCGCGACCGTGATCGACGCTCAGGTCAAGCTCGGCCAGGACACGGTGATCGCGCCGTTCACCAGCCTGCACGGCGCGACCGAGGTCGGGACCGGCTCGACGATCGGGCCCAACAGCACCCTGATCGACGCCGAGGTCGGCGACGGCGCGACCGTCCTGCACGCCTACGTCAAGGAGGCGGCCGTCGGGAACCGCGCCAGCGTCGGCCCGTTCGCGTACCTGCGTCCGGGTACCGTGCTGCGCGAGGGCGCCAAGGCGGGGACGTTTGTCGAGATCAAGAACTCCGATGTCGGCGCCGGGACCAAGGTGCCGCATCTGTCCTATATCGGGGACGCCGACATCGGCGAGGGCACCAACCTCGGCGCGAGCACGATCACGGCCAACTACGACGGCTACCGCAAGCACCGCACGACGATCGGCGATCGCGTCAAGACGAGCGTCGACACGACGCTGATCGCTCCCGTCGCGCTCGGTGACGAGGCGTACACGGCTGCCGGCTCGGTGATCGGCGACGATGTTCCGCCCGGCGCGCTCGGGGTCGCGCGGTCGCGCCAGAAGAACATCGACGGCTACGCTGAGCGCCGTCGCGAACGCGCCGAGGCAGAGGCGCGAGACGCCGAGCGCAGCAAATGAACCCGATCACCGAGAGCCTGCTGACGTCGACCAAGCCGTCAGGCGCCGGGCGTAGACTCGCGGACACCTTGGGAGTGGTCGAAACTCGTACTGCCCCGACCGCGATGTCGGTCGGCTACGACAAGCGGCTGATGCTCGTTTCGGGACGCGCGAACCCCGAACTGGCCGCCAAGATCGGCTCCAAGCTCGGCGTCGAGCTCAGCGAGGTGACGACCAAGACGTTCTCCAACGGCGAGGTCTACTGCCGCTATCGCGAGTCGGTCCGCGGCGCCGACGTGTTCATCGTGCAGCCTATCTGCGGCAACCCCGACACCGGGGTGAATGCCAATGACGCGCTGATGGAGCTGCTCGAGATGACCGACGCGGCGGTCGGCGGGTCGGCCCACCGCGTGATCGCTGTCACCCCCTGGTACGGCTACTCGCGCCAGGACAAGAAGTCCGCGCCGCGCGAGCCGATCAGCGCCCGGTTGGTGGCCCGGATGCTCGAGTCGGCCGGGATCGACCGGATCCTCACAATGGACCTTCACTCCGGCCAGATCCAGGGCTTCTTCCAGAAGCCGTGCGACCACATGACGGCGCTGTTCATGCTCACTCAGTACTTCGCCGATCTGGGCCTCGAGGACCTCGTCGTTGTCTCGCCTGACGCCGGCCGGGTGAAGCTGAACAAGAACTTCGCCTCCAAGATCGGCGCCGATCTGGCGATCCTCAACAAGGAGCGCCCGGCGCAGCAGGTCGCCGAGATCGGGTACGTGATCGGTGAGGTCGCCGGCAAGACGGCCGTGCTCGTCGATGACCTGATTGACACCGCCGGCACGCTGAAGGCGGCCGCGCGGGCGGTGCTCGAGGCCGGCGCCCGCAGCGTCTACGCGGCTGCCACCCACGGCGTCTTCTCGGGCAACGCGTGGGAGAACCTTGCCGCGGCCGGCTTCGAGCAGGTCGTCGTGACCGACACGCTGCCGATACCGCCCAACGCCCCGGACAACGTCCGCGTCCTGTCCTGCGCTGACCTGCTCACCAACTCGATCCGCCAGATCTTCACCGACGGCTCGGTGAGTGACGTGTTCGGCGGCGAGAACCAGCTCTTCTAGCTACTTGCCCCGTCAACGCTGGTGATCTGGACCGTTTTGACAACCTCGTCTCAACGAGAAGATTGTCTGGACCGAGTGTGATGGCTCCCAGACGCTCGTTCGCCTCGCAGCTGTACCGCGCCTTTCGGCTCTCGACCGACTCGGTCACGCAGATGCTGATGGGAACCCCACCGCATCTCAAGCAGAGCTCGGAACCCGATCCAAACGGCATGTTCACGGACGACGCGAAGCTAATCGACGCTCTCGTCCGCGCGCAGCGAGCTGAGTCAGCTGGGACTCTGGCAGAAGCGGCCGGGGTCGACTCGACATACGCCGCAGAAGCCCTCGCCCGGATGGCCGACTACGTCCCGGACGGGCCGGACGATTCTGGCTATCCGCTGGTGCGGCGGCCGGACCTCGGGCCCGATGTGTATGAAGCGCTGTGACCGAGAGCGATGCCTGATGGCTCGACGCGGCCGGAAGGTTGTCGCCCCCCGGCGAGTCGGAGGCGCTGCGCGGCCGCGCGCCGCGTCCAAACTCAGCGCATTACTACGGATGTGCCGACGGCTCTACGGGTCTACTGTCTCTTACCAACCTGGCCCTGCGGCCAGAACGCCGGCCGAAGCCCGCAAGCCGCCGATAGCGCCCATGGCGCGGACGAGGTGGTGGAGCGTAGGCAAACAGCGTTCGACTGTGGGGCCAGAGGCTTGAGCGGCCCGAACACCGGCAGGGCGCCAGGGTTCGGGCACGCCCTCCAACTGCGCTGGCAAGGATGGGGTCTGCACCCCATTGGCAGGGGGTGCAGCGGAGCTTAGGTTTGTCGCTGGCCTTCAGAGCTGGGGGCACCGGGCAACGTGCCGCGCTGCCCCGACCGTCCAACCCGGGTCGGGGCAGCGCCGGTGCGCCGCGTCGTCACCGTCCTCGGACGCGTCTCAGCTCACGCCGTACAACCCGAGCGCGTTCTCGCGCAGGATCATCCTTGCCGCCTCTTCGACCGCGTCCCCGGGGAGCATCTCCGGCAACACCTCCGCGAGCGCGTCGCGCCACCAGGTCGCGGCCAGCAGGTAGAGCTCGGGCGTCGCCGCCGCGTCTGACGCGTACAGGAGCTTTGACACCGGCGCGAGCTCGAGCGCCTCGGCCAGCGCCGCGGCCGGGCGCGACACGTGCGGGATCGTCAGCGACACGTCGAAGAACACATTCCCGTACACGTGGGCCAGCCAGCCGGCCTCGCGGACGAACGGGTAGCAGTGCAGGAGCACGAAGGTGGTCTCGCGGAAACGCTCGATCAGCGGCTTGAGCAGCGCTGGCCGGGCCGCAGGAAGCGACAGGTCGGCATCACCGAAGCCGGTGTGGACCTGAACCGGCAGCGGGGCGCCGGTCGCCTCGTTTGCCTCGAGCGCCGCCAGCAGCACCGCTCGCAGCGGCGCCCCTTCGATCCGGTCTGTCCGAGCCGGAGGCCCGAGCGCGTCGAGATCGAGCCCGCCGCGGTAGGCGGCGACCGTCTTGAGGGCGACGTAGCCATCGGCTCGGGCGGTCCCGACGGCGGCGCGAACCGCCTCGACCTGAACCGCCTCGACCTGAACCGCCTCAACCTGAACCGCCTCAACCCCCGCGCCGCGCCCCGCCTGTTCGGCGACCCGCTCGATTCGCATCACCGGCCGCGCTTCGCATCCCGCCAGCTCGCCGAGCTCCTCGCACGTAGTCCCGATCGCGGGCGGCGGGAAGCCGTCGTCGAGGAACAACATCTCTGTGCCCGTGGCGCGGAGTAGCTCCGCCACGTACGCGCTCGGGTCGGTGCTCATCCGGCGCTCGTAGACGGCCTCCTCGGTCGGCTCGCAGCCGAGCCGCCCGGCGAGCAGCACGATCGCCCGCCGGTACGTGACGCCGGTCGCGATGTGCGGCCACTGGCGCGGGTCGTCACTCTCGGAGAACAGGCCTCGGAACTCGTCGAGGCTGGCCGGCTGCGCCTTGAGCACGCCATGGGCGTGGTGGTCGACGAGCCCGATCGCGTCTAGTACTTCGCGAAATGACCCTGTTGCTCGAATGCCTCATCTCCCGCCGAGTAGGTCTCCCACTCTGACCGCCGCACGGCCAGGTACGCCTCCGTCAGCGTCGATCCGAGCGCGCCACACAACAGCTCGTCGGCCGCGAGCGCGTCGAGCGCCTCGCGCTGGGTCGCCGGCATCGGGACGATGCCGCGCGCGCTCCGCTCGGCTTCCGGGATCGTCGCCGGGTCGACTCCTACCGGCTCGGGCGGCACCAGCTCACGTTCGATCCCGTCAAGCCCCGCGGCGATCAGCCCGCCCAGCGCGAGGTACGGATTGCAGCTCGCATCCGAGGACTTCAGCTCTGCGTTCGTCGAGGACTCCACCTCGCCGTGCAGCGGTGACGCCACGCGGACCGGCGCCTCGCGGTTGTCAAAGCCCCAGCAGACGAATGCGCCGGCCCAGTAGTGGGGCACGATCCGGTGAAACGAGTTGAAGCTGGGCGCGGCCAGCCCGGACAGGCCCGGCAGGTGCGCCAGCACGCCGCCGATGAACGCACGCGCGGTCTGCGACAACCCGCCGGCCGCCGCCCCGTCGTAGAAGCGGTTGCGGTCACCGTCCCACAGCGAGAAGTGGATGTGGCAGCCGTTGCCCGCGTTCTCGGGCCACGGCTTGGGCGCCAGGGACGCGATCAGTCCCTGCCTGGTCGCGACCGCCCGGATCGTCTCGCGGACCAGCAACTGCTCGTCGGCTGCCTGGAGCGCGGGCGCGTGGCCGGTCGAGATCTCCTGCTGGCCGTGGCCGAGCTCGGCGTAGTACTGCTCGAGCGGGATCTGCTGAGCGTCGAGTGCCGCCGCGAGCTCGTCGACGTAGTCCTGCGAGGCGGTCATGCCGATCGTCGAGAAGCACAGCGACGAGTCGATCGGGACATAGGCGCCGTCGATCACGGTCGCCAGCGAGAACTCGTTCTCAAACGCGGCGCGCAGCACCAGTCCGCGCTCGGCAAGCCGGGGCTCCATCCGTTTCAAGAAGGAACGCTGGCAGACACCGGCGGGCGAACCGTCGAGCGCGATCTGGTCGGTGAGGACGGCGCCGGCGTTCGGGGCATATGGCAGCACCCGGAAGGTCTCGAGGTCCGGGATCAGCCTGATCTCGCCGACCGGGCCCATGTCCCGCACCGGCTGCAGCTGATCGAGCGAATTCATCGCCTGCATCGCAACCGTGACGCCGATCCCGGACTTCAGCCGGCCCTCTAGGCCGCGACGGGCACACGCCTTGGCCCGCACAGTGCCGTCGTTGCCGCACCAGAGGAAGCGGATGAAGCGCAGCCCGTGCTCGTCGGCCGCGGCGGCGATCTGCTCGGCGTTCACGTCGCCCAGTTGCTCTGGCTTGCCCGACACGACCTCCTCCTCCCCGTAACCGCTGGCCGCAGCCAAGATACGTGCGGCGCCGGGAGGGTGCAAGGCCCCGGCCGACCCCCGGCCCTTGGCTTCTCCAGCGACAATGCGCCGATGCACGAGATCTCCGACGACCCCGAGTTCGGGCGCAGAGTCCAGAGTGACCGCGCCGTGCGGCTGATGGACGTGCTGGGCCTGAGCGAGGCGGAGTTGTGCGCGACGCTCGACGTCGACGCGCTGGCGCTGCTCTCAGGTCAGCTTGACCAGAACTCCGAGCTGCCGATCCTGTTGGCGCTCGTCAACGATGCGGTCGATCGCGCCGGCGTGGCGATGCTGAGGCGGTGGATCCGAGCATCAGGGCCGGCGGGACGGCCGATCGAGATGCTCGTGACGCGCGAGTTCGGCGCCTTCGAGGATGCGCTGGTCGAGTTCGCGCAACGGGGGTTCGTGCTCCGGGGCGGGGGCGACGGTGGCTGAACCGTTCGTCCACCGGCTGCGCGTGCGCTACGCCGAATGCGATCCCCAGGGCGTGCTGTTCAACGCCAACTACCTGGCGTACGTCGATCACACAATCACCGAGCTGTGGCGCGCTGCCTACGGGGGCTACACCGTGATGCTCGACCAGGGCGTCGACATCGTGGTCGCCGAGGCCAACCTTCGCTTCCTCGGCTCGGCCCGGTTCGATGACGAGATCGCGATCGAGACCGTTGTGACGAACGTCGGCACCACGAGCGTCACGACCGGCTATCGCTTTCTGCGCGGCGAGGAGCTTCTGCTCGAGGCCAGCTTGCGCCACGTGTTCGTCGATCGCGAGACGGGGCTCAAGACGCCGATGCCGGATTGGGCGCGCGAGGGCCTTGAGCCGTGGGCGGTCCCGGGAGCGGATCGGACCCCCGCGCCCGGAGCCCCGGCGGACGGGGACCGCGCTCGGGCCGGCGACTAAACGTTCTCGTCCTCGTACTTCGGCTGCTTCTCGGGCCAGACGCCGATCAGGTGATGAAACACCCGCGCGCCCCAGTGGTCCACGGCGGCCGCGACACCGGCCATCATGCCGGCCTCGACCACATGCGAAGCGACGATCTTGGTCGTGCTCGCGTTCGCGCCGCTCGGCGGCGGAGGCTTGTCATCAAACCTCTCCCACAGGCCGTTGAACAGCGAGCGGCCGATCCGGGCGGCGATCAGCCCGCCGATCAGTCCGAATGGCTTGTAGAGCAGCCTCATCGGGTTTGGAGCCTACACACGTCTCAACGACCGGCGCGAGTGGGTAAATGTCATCTGTAACCTGTTGGCTGAGGAGCAAGCGATGCTCGAGGAGGATCGAAGTCAGGAAGACGGTGGGGCAGAGGCGCTTCTCCGGCGCGCGCTTCTCGATGACTCGTCCGCGGTGGCCGTGTCGCTGCGAGTCAACGGCCTTCCCCTGAGCGAAGCGCTGACGGTCATCTTCCACGGCCGGCGCGACCTCGGAACCCTTCAGACGTACGTCACCTGGGGCAGCCGCGGCGCCGGCACGACCGTCTCGGCAGGTGATCTGCTGCGCGTCCCCTGCGATCTCGACCTCGCCGACGCCGATGATCGCGAGGAGGCCGAGCGGCTCTACGTCGAGCAGGCGACCGCGCTGCGAGACGCGCTAGTGGGCGCCGACACGGTCCTCGACGTGTGGCGCGAGCCGCTCGGCGAGCTCGCCGGCGGCGACGTCGCGATCGACCACTCGATCGATCTGGCGGTGCGCCTACCGGCACCGCGGCTGCTGCCGACGGCGCTGGTCGCGCCGGAATCCCAGCTCGTGGTCACGCCCGTTTGCAGCGCGCGGACGCTCGCCGACGGGCGCCCGCCGATGGGGATCGCCTGCGCGCAACAGGACCTGACGCGCGTGTACCCACTCGCCGACGACCCCGAGCGGTGCGTCGAGGACTTCCTCGAGCTGGCCGCCGAGCACGCGCTCGAGCTCGCCGACCGGCTCGAGCACCAGGAGGCCTCGGTGCAGCGCTTTCTCGAGTTGAGCGGCGACGGTTAGCCCTGCGCCGGGCCGCCAGCCGGCTCGCTAGCGTGGGCGCCGATGCGGCGCACCTACATCGTCTTGCTGATCGCCGTCGGGGTGGTCCTGTTTCTCGCGATCAGCGGTCTCCTCGCGCGCGCGTTCAGCGTCAGCGGGGCTGAGAACGCGGCGCTGACGACACTCGTCAAGGCCGAGGCCCGCGGCGACGCGAGCGCGGTGATCGCGGCGATCGCTGGCTGTGGGACGAGCCCCGCATGCCGGGCCCGGGCCGACGCGGTCACCGCCAAGCTGCGCCACCCGGGCAACGTGTCGGTGATCGAGATCAATCCGTCGGCAGAGTTCTCGCTCGGTTCGACGCTCGGCACGGCGCGGATCGCGTGGCTCGCCGGCGGGTCGCTGCCGCGCGTGCAGTGCGTCCGGGTCCGCCACGCGGGCGATGTGCTGTCGGGCTTCCACGTCGAGCTGCTCAAGCTCAGCCGCAGGATCGCGGGCGGCTCAGACTGCCCGATCCACTTCTGACTCACGCTGCCCGGCCGCTTTTAGAGCGACGGAGCGAGAGCTGCTAACGGTGCGGAGTCCGGACGGGTGGTCGGACCGGCTCGCGGATCGGGCGCCGTTCGCGCCGCGGAAGCAGCTCGCTGAGCCGTCCGTGCTCGCGCAGCCGGATCCTCGACTGCACCGCGTCAGGGAGCGGGATCCCGCCTCGCGGCGGAGCCGGCGGCGTCGGCGGACGCTTCGGGCCGCGGCCCCAACCATCGTCACCTTCCCCGTCCGAACGGCGCGCAGGATTGGGTGAATCGTCACGCAACGCCGGGAACAGGAGCACAGCAATGCAACCAAGTCCCAGAAGGTGAACCCCAGCGATCCACAGCAACACCTGGGCGTCGCCCGACATGGGTTAAGGTTAGCGCACGGTTAGTGCCGCGTGGGAGGGTGCCGCGCGTTACGGCGAGCCCCGCCAATCGCGCCTGAGCGCTTTCGCAAACCGCCCGCTACCATCGAACGCCGCCGATGGCCCGCAGAGAAACCGAAACGCTGAAGGTCGTTCCACGGGAGCCCGCAGGCTCTCGCAGCGCTCGCCGCCTGCGCCGCGAGGGCGACGTGCCCGGAATCGTGTACGGCGGCGGTGAGGACCCGGTTGCGTTCCAGGTCCCCTCGCGCGAGCTGCGCTACGCGCTCTCCCACGGCGGCGCTGTGATCGACCTCGAGATCGAGGGCGCCGCCGCGACGCCGGTCGTGGTCAAGGAGCACGACCGCCATCCGGTCACCGGGGCCTCGACCCACGTCGACCTGCTCCGGGTCCGGCTCGACGTCAAGATCCAGTCGACCGTGCAGCTCGAGCTGATCGGCGCCGAGGACGCGCCCGGCGTCAAGGAGGGCGGTGTGCTCGAGAGCGTCACCCGCGAGCTGACAATCGAGGCGTTGCCAAACGACATCCCCGACTCGATCCAGCACGACGTCTCGGCGATGGTGATCGGTGACACGCTGACGCTCGACGCGGTACAGGCGCCGGCCGAGGTGACGCTGCTCGATGACCCCGAGACGGTGATCGCGACGCTCACTCCGCCGCGCCTCCAGCTCGAGGACGAAGAGGAGATCGAGGCCGAGACCGAGGTCGTCGGTGAGGGCGAGGAGGCCGCCGAGTCTGCCGCCGAAGGCGACGGCGGTGGCGACGGCGACGGGTCGGACTCCGACGCCGAGTAGGCGTCGGCGATGCGACTCCCCGGGGCTCACGCCCGCGGCCGGCGCGGCCCGCTCGGCATCCGGCCTCGCCAACTGACGGGCCGCGCGTGAGTCAACCGGCTGGCGCGCCCGCAGATTGGCTCCTGGTGGGTCTCGGCAACCCGGGTCCCGAATACGAGCGCACGCGCCACAACGTCGGCTTTCAGATCGCGCGCACGCTGATCGACCGGTGGCAGCTGCCCAAGCCCAAGTCGCGCTACCGCGGGCTGCTGAGCGAGGGACGGACCGGGCCCGGCGGCCCCCGAGTCGCCGTCCTGATGCCGCAGACGTACATGAACGACGCCGGCCAGTCAGTCGGCCCCGCCCGGGGAGCGCTGAAAACACCGCTTGACCACGTGATCCTGCTCCACGACGAGATCGACCTCCCGTTCGGGGAGGTCCGGGTCCGGCTCGGCGGTGGGCTGGCCGGCCACAACGGACTGAAGTCGGTCAAGCAGGGGCTCGGCTCGCCTGACTTCGTCCGCGTGCGAGCCGGCGTCGGCAGGCCCCCGACCACCGATCCCGACCGTGTCGCCGCGTACGTGCTGGGCCGATTCAGCGAGCCCGCGGCCGACGTGGAGGCGCTGATCGTGGCCGCCGCTGACGCCGCCGAGCGCGTGGTGGCGGACGGGCCGCCCGGAGAGTGAGCGGCTCCTAGACTGAGAAGGGCAGGCCAAATGCTCCGCGCCCTTCTCGCCAACGCCGACGAAGACCGACAGACCGCCGCGCTCGCACGCGACGGGGGTGAGGCGTTCGTATCCCAGTCGCTGCGGCCCTATCTGGTCGCGAGCCTGCTCGACCGTGACGCGGCGCAGCCCGCGATCGTCGTCGCCGGCGATGATCGCGCCGCCCGTGACCTGGCCGGCGGGCTGCGGGCCTGGCTGGCACCGCGGGAGGTCCGCTACTACCCGAGCCGCGGCGTCACCTACGAATCGCATCTGATCCCGCCGCCGCACCTTGTCGGGCTGCGGATCGCGGCGCTCGATGCGCTGCTCGCCTGCGGCGAGGCCGCGCCGATCGTCGTCGTCAGTGCGGTTGCGCTGTCGGAGAAGGTCCCCGATCCCGCGATGCGCCCCCGCGGCTTCGAGCTGCGTGTCGGCGAGCTGCTCGACCTCGACGAGACGGCGCTCGACCTTGTCGCCGCCGGATACGAGCGGGTTGACCAGGTCGAGGACCGCGGCCAGTTCGCGATCCGGGGCGGGCTGCTCGACGTCTTCCCGGCGACCGAAGATCGCGCCGTCAGGGTTGACCTGTTCGGTGACGAGATCGAGTCGTTGCGTTGGTTCTCGACCTTCACCCAGCGCTCGCTGGGCGACGCCGAGGTGGTCGAGGTCGCGCCCGCTGCCGAGCTCGCGCCCGAGCACCGCGAGCTGGCGGAGATCGCCGCCCTCGAGGATGCCTCCGAACGGCCCGACATCGCCGAGCTGCTGCCGGTCGAGAACTTCCACTCGTTCCTCGAGCTCGCGGCCCAGGAGGCGACCGTGCTGATCGCCGGCGAGGAGGACGTGGCGCCGGCGCTGGCAGACCACTGGCAGGACGTGACGGCCGCGTTCCACGACGAGGACGCTCACCATCTGTACGTCGCGCCCGAGGAGATCGTCGCCGAGCTCCACCGGCGCGTCCGGATCCGGCTGTCGAGCATCGACCAGGATCAGCCGTTCGCATTCCGTGCCCAGACCGCCGACGTCGCCGCCCGCGGTCTCAAGCAGGCCGAGCCCGAGCTCGAGAAGCTCGCGCGCTCGGGCTACCGGACCGTGGTCACGTTCGCTCGCCGTGGTGAGGGCGAGCGGTTTGCCTACAACCTCGGCCGGCTGAAGGTCCACTGGCTTGGCGACGGCGATGGGTCCAACCCCGCGGCGGGCCTGATCACGCTCGCCCAGGCGCGGCTCCAGACCGGCTTCATCGCGCCCCAGTTCCACCTCGCGGTGATCCCCGACCATCGGCTCTTTCACCGTCGCCGCGATCCCGAGAGCCCGGGGCGCGAGCGCCGCCGCGGCGTGCTGCGCAGCTTCGCCGACCTGCGGACTGGCGACATCGTCGTCCACGAGGACCACGGGATCGCGCGGTTCGCCGGCTTTGACACCAAGACCGTGGCGGGGGTCACGCGCGACTACCTGTACCTCGAATACGCGGGCTCGGATCGGGTATTTGTGCCCGTTGACCAGCTGGCGAAGATCAGCCGTTACGTGGGGGCGGGCGGCTCGCACCCGCCGCTCTCGAAACTGGGCGGCAACCGCTGGGAGGCGATCAAGGCCAGGGCGCGGCGGGCGGCTCAGGAGCTGGCCGGCGAGCTGCTCAACCTGTACGCCGAGCGCAAGCGGCGCCAGGGGCATGCGTTCCCGATCGACACCGACTGGCAGCGGGAGTTCGAGGATGCGTTCCCGTTCAACGAGACGCCCGACCAGCGTGACGCGATCGAGTTCGTCAAGGCCGACATGGAGGCGCCCAGGCCGATGGATCGCCTGATCTGCGGCGACGTCGGCTATGGCAAGACCGAGGTTGCGCTGCGGGCGGCGTTCAAGTCCGTCCAGGACGGCAAGCAGGTGATGCTGCTCGTTCCGACGACGATCCTCGCCCAGCAGCACTACGGCACGTTCACCGAGCGGCTCAACGACTATCCGGTGACGATCGAGCACGTGTCACGGTTCAGGTCGGCCGCCGAGCAGAAGCAGGCGGTTGCGCGGTTCGCCAAGGGCGAGGTCGACATTCTGATCGGGACCCACCGGCTCCTATCCCGCGACGTGCGCGCCAAGGACCTCGGCCTGCTGATCCTCGACGAGGAGCAGCGCTTCGGGGTCAAGCAGAAGGAGCTCCTGCGTCAGCTCAAACTCCGCGTCGACGTGATCTCGATGAGCGCGACGCCGATCCCACGGACGCTGCAGATGTCGCTTGCCGGCGTGCGGGACATCAGCGTGATCGAGACGCCGCCCGAGGGCCGGCGCCCGGTCAAGACCTACGTCGGCGAGTACGACGAGGAGCTCGTGCGCCGCGCGCTGCTGCGCGAGAAAGAGCGCGGCGGCCAGGCGTTCTTCCTGCATAACCGGGTCGAGACGATCGAGGAGACGGCGGTGCGGCTGCGCGGTCTGTGCCCGGGGCTGCGATTCGAGGTCGCGCACGGCCAGATGGACGAGCGCCAGCTCGAGCGCCACATGCTGTCGTTCCTGCGCGGTGACGCCGACGTGCTGGTCTGTACGAGCATCATCGAGTCGGGCATCGACATCCCGCAGGCCAACACGCTGATCGTCGAGCGCTCGGACATCTTCGGGCTCGCGCAGCTGTACCAGATCCGCGGCCGGGTGGGCCGCTCACCCGAGCGCGCCTACGCCTACCTCCTGTATCCGAGCGCGGCGGCGCTGACGCCCGAGGCAGCCCAGCGGCTGTCGGCGCTGTCGGACTACACCGAACTGGGCGCCGGCTTCAAGATCGCGATGCGGGACCTCGAGCTCCGCGGGGCCGGCAATCTGCTCGGCGACGAGCAATCCGGGCACGTAGCCGCGCTCGGATTCGAGCTTTACATGCAGATGCTCGACGAGGCTGTGGCCGCATCTGAGGCGGCGACCGCCGCGGACGGGAGCGCCGGCGAACCGGAGTGGGAGCCGGTCAGGCTGGACGTCAACGTCGACGCCTACGTGCCGGCCGACTACGTACCCTACGAGCAGGCCAAGGTCGACGTCCATCGCCGGATCGCCGCGGCGCGCGAGGTCGCGGACCTGGTGCTGCTGCGCGAGGAGCTCGAGGACCGGTTCGGTGACCTTCCGGACCCGCTTCGGAACCTGATCTCGCTCCAGCAGGCGCGGATCAAGCTCGGTCAGGCGGGAGCCCGCGCGGTCACGCTCAGGGGCGACCGGCTGGCGATGACGCCGATCGAGCTCGACTCGGTCCGGGCCAAGAAGATCCGCGCCGAGATCCCCGAGGCGCTGTATGAGTCGGGCAAGTCACAGCTGTCGGTCCGCGTGCCCAAGGACCCCGTGCAGCGATTCCCGGCGATCGTCCGCGCGGCTGACGTGCTGCTGTCGGTGACACTCGAGGCCGAGCAACAGGAGGCGGTCGAGGCGGCCTGAACAGCGGTGAATTCCTATGGGTCTTGTAAGAGATCGGCGGATGCGACGCCTGATCGATGCGAGGCCGCTACCATCACGTGCCAGTCGCATGAAGTCTCGACGTTCCATCCCGGCGCTTGGCGCCTTTTTTGTGGCCATCGCCCTCGCCGTGTCGGCCTGCGGAAGCGGCGTCCCGGGCAACTCGGTGGCTGTTGTCGCCGGCAACCCGATCAGCACCCAGGCGCTCAATCACTGGATGTACGTGCTGGCCAAGACGCAGGCTGCACAGTCACCCGGTCAGCCGGTGATCGTTCCCAACGATCCCCCGCACTTCACCAAGTGCATCGCGCAGGTGAAGGCCGAGATCCCGAGCCTCGCGAAGACCGCCACCAAGACGCTGCAGGCAGACTGCGCGCGGGTCTTCACCTCGCTCTCGAGCACGATGCTCGATTACCTGATCAAGGCCTACTGGTATCAGGCCGAAGCCCACAAGCTGGGCATCAACGTGACACCCGCGCAGATCCAGGCGGCGCTGACCCAGGCCAAGAAGGGCCAGTTCTCGACCGCCGCTCAGTTCAAGTCGTTCCTGGACTCGACCGGCCAGACGCTCGCCGACGTCACCTACCGGATCAAGATCGAGAAGATCTACGCAAAGCTTCTGGCGCGCCATCCGGCGAAGGTCACGACCACGCAGATCGGCAGTTACTACAACACCCACAAGTCACAGTTCGGCACGCCCGAGAGCCGCAACATGAAGATCGTCCTGACCAAGACACTGGCTCAGGCGAACGCGGCGAAGGCTGCGATCGAGGGTGGCAAGAGCTGGGCGGTGGTGGCGAAGAAGTACTCGATTGACCCGACGACCAAGCACAAGGGCGGAGTGCTGACCGACGTGACCAAGGGTCAGCAGGATGCGGCTCTCTCAAATGCGGCATTCGCGGCCAAGACCAACAAGGTGATCGGTCCGGTCAAAGGGCAGTTCGGCTACTACGTGATCGAGGTCACCAAGATCAACGCGGCGACGCAGAAAAGCCTCGCCCAGTCATCAGCGCTGATCAAGCAGACGCTCACCAGCCAGACCCAGACGGCAGCGGCCAACGCGGTCGTCAACGAGGCCAAGAAGGACTGGCAGAGCAAGACGACATGCCGGTCGGGGTACGCGATGGCTGACTGCAGCGGCTACAAGCCGCCGAAGACCAGCACGACGAGCGGCGCCGCTCCCGCCGCGCCGTAAGTGGCCGACGGGCCGCACGACGCTCCCGAAGACCCCGTCGTCCTCGCAGCCGACGAGCCTGCCGCCCGTTCCGGCGGCGACGCGATCACGCGCCTGGACGCCATCACCCGCCGGCTGAGGCGCGAGTGCCCCTGGGACCGCGAGCAGGACGAGCGGTCGATCGTGCCCCACACGGTCGAGGAGGCCTACGAGTTGGCCGACGCGGCCGACCGCCGCGACGACGCCAAGCTGCTCGACGAGCTCGGCGACGTGCTGTTCCAGGTCCATTTCCTGGCGCTGCTGCTCGAGGAGCGCGGGGCGGGCTCGCTGTCGGGTGTCGCTCAGCACGTGACCGAGAAGCTGATCCGCCGCCACCCGCATGTGTTCGGCGAGGTCAACGCCTCGACCGCCCAGCAGGTGCTGGCCAACTGGGACGCGATCAAACGCGACGAGCCGGGCCGCGAGCCGGGGCTGTTCGGCGAGGTGCCGGAGAACCTGCCATCGCTGCTGCACGCCCGCAAGGTCCAGCGCCGGGCCGCGTCGCGCGGATTTGACTTCGCAGACGTCGAGGGGCCGATCCGCTCGGTGCGCGAGGAGCTTGCCGAGCTCGAGGCCGCCGAGGGCCGCGACGAGCGCTTCGATGAGCTCGGCGACGTCCTGTTCGCGGCCGTCAATGTGGCCCGCAAGCTGAAGCTCGATCCCGAGCTGGCACTGCGCGCGGCGTCGGATCGATTCCGCGCTCGCGTGCTGGCGGCGGCCAGCCTGGCGACATCCGAGGGCGCAAGTTGGGACGATCTCCCGCCTGAGCAGCAGCTCGCCTACTACGAACGCGCGCGGCGCAGCGAAAGGGAACCAGGACCTACATGAGCCACATCGAGCACGTGCATGCCCGGCAGATCCTCGACAGCCGCGGCAACCCGACGGTCGAGGTCGAGCTGAGCCTCGAGTCCGGCGCGTGGGGGCGAGCGGCCGTGCCATCGGGCGCATCGACCGGCGAGTTCGAGGCGACCGAGCTGCGCGACGGCGGCTCCGATTGGCTCGGCAAGGGCGTCACGAAGGCGGTCGACAACGTCAACGGCGAGATCGCTACGGCGGTTCGCGGTCAGGACGCGGCCAGCCAGGCGGCCCTGGATCGGATGCTGATCACGCTCGACGGCACTCCGGACAAATCGCGGCTCGGCGCCAACGCGCTGCTGGCGGTGTCGGTCGCCGCGGCCCAGGCGTCGGCGGCCGAGGAGCGCCAGCCACTGTGGCGCTATCTCGGCGGCGAGACCGCGCACCTGCTCCCGGTCCCGATGATGAACGTGCTCAACGGCGGCGTGCACGCCGACAACCCGCTCGACTTCCAGGAGTTCATGATCGTGCCGGTTGGCGCGCGCACGTTCGCGGACGCGCTGCGGATGGGGTCAGAGGTCTTCCACCACCTCAAGCAGACGCTGCACGAGGCAGGACTGTCAACGTCGGTCGGTGACGAAGGGGGCTTCGCTCCCAACCTCGGGTCCAACGAGCAGGCGCTCGAGGCGCTGATGACCGGCATCCGGGCAGCCGGCTACGTGCCCGGCGACCAGGTCGCGATCGCGCTCGACCCGGCGATCTCCGAGCTCCTGCACGACGGCAAGTACGTGCTCGCCGGTGAATCGCGCGAGCTGACCTCCGACGAGCTCGCCTCCTACCTCGCCGAGCTCTGCGACCGCTTCCCGATTATCTCGATCGAGGACGGGATGGCCGAGGATGACTGGGACGGCTGGTCGACGCTGACCGATCAGATCGGCAACCGGATCCAGCTCGTCGGCGATGACCTGTTTGTTACGAACACCGAACGGCTCAAGCGCGGCATCGATGCCGGCGTGGCGAACGCGATCCTGATCAAGATCAATCAGATCGGGACGCTGACGGAGACGTTCGCCGCGATCCGGATGGCGCGCGAAGCGGGCTACGCGTCGGTCATGTCACACCGCTCCGGCGAGACCGAGGACGTCACGATCGCCGATCTGGCGGTCGCGACCGGGTGCGGCCAGATCAAGACCGGCGCGCCCTCGCGCAGCGACCGCGTCGCCAAGTACAACCAGCTGCTCCGGATCGAGGAGGCGCTGGGACCCGAGGCGCGCTACCCCGGCCGGTCGGCTTTCCGCGCCTAGTGGTCGTCGCGTTCCTGCAGCGATTCGTGCAGCAGGAAGGAGCATCGGCGCGTCGAACGAAGGGCGCAGGCGATGCCGTCAGCCCGTCCCGCCACCGCTGCACCTCGCCGTCAGACCCGCACGCCGCCGCGGCCGCCGCGGCCGCGTCGCGTCTCGGCCCGCGGCCCGCTGCTGCGGGTTCGCTGGGATCGCGCCGGACGGATCGGGCTGCTGGTGGTGCTGGCGATCGTCGTCGGGCTCTACGTGCAGCACACGCTGTCGTACTTCGCCACGCGCGCGCAGGCGAGCGGCCAGAAGGCGATCGTCGACCAGCTCGCGCGCGAGAACGCGCAGCTGCTCAAGCAGCAGCGCTCGCTGAGCGACCCGGCGACGATCGTGCGCGACGCGCGGGCGCTCGGGATGGTGCGCCCGAACGAGATCCCGTATGTGATCACGGGCCACTCCGGCCACTGAGCCGTCGTCGAGCGGCCACCGGGCGAGGGTCGAGCGCTCCGAGCGCCCGTCCAGGAGCGCCGTAATGTCCTACGGCGAGCCGCGTTTCGAGGAGTTGGTCGGCCTGTGGCAGGAGGGCCAGCGCCGCCTCCGGGAGGCAGATCCCGCCGAGCGGACGGCGCTCGAGCGGGTGGTCGACGCGCTGGTGGTCGAGCTTCACCACCGGCTTGGAGGGCCGTTCAGCGTCAACGAGCTGGCGCGGCTGTACATCGAGCAGGGGACCGACTGGTGCTTTGCGATCGCGATCCGCGAGGCTCCCAACCAGCCGTCGGCGTGGGACGTGACGACCGTCGCCGGCGCCGCGTTCGCGCGCTACGCCCGCGAGGCGGCCGACTACACAGTCGGGCGTCGGGTCGGGGAGGCCGACCCGGGCCGCTAATCGTCGTCTGCGCTGTCGGGCTCGCCCGCCCGCCGGATGATGATCTGATCCTCTTCGATCACGACCTCGACCGGCCGGTGGCCGGCCCAGTATTCGGCGTAGATCGGATCTTCCTGGACGGCCGGGTCGAGCCACAGCCCGTAGCCCTCGTCGCCGTGGTCGAAGGTCGCCTCGAGGGTCTCGGGCGCGCGCCGCCGCCCGCGGCCGCCACGGCCACCGCGCCGTCCGCGCCGCCGCCGGGCCGGCTTCTCGTCATCGGCGTCCTCTTCCTCTTCTTCGTCCTCGTCGACCTGCTCGGCCTCGGCGGCTTCGAGCTCGGCGGCGATCAGCGCGTCGTCCTCGGCGCGGAGATCGATCTCGTCGTCGAAGTCGCCGACGACCGCGAGACCGTCATCGGGGCTTTCGGGCTCGAGCTGCTGCTCGCGCTTGAACGTCTGGATCTGCTGGACTGTGACATCGAGCTGGTGGGCGATCCACGCGTCGGTCCGGCCCTGGCGGACCCAACCACGAATGCGATTCAGCTCGGGCCTGAGAGATTTACGGGGCATTGAGCCCGGAGACTAGTACAGGAGACGGCTGCGACCGCGCCCAGCAATGTCTCAACGGTCAGAGCTTTCCGCTGACGCCACTTCTCTGTATGCTGGCACCTGGGTAGGCCGGACGCGTCGGCGCGTACGGCCACACGCTGCAACGCAGGGAGGCACGCAATGCTCGTCCTGACCCGCAAATCGAACCAGAGCATCATGATCGGTGACGACATCGAGGTGTCGGTCCTCGCGATCATGGGCGAGAAGGTGCGCATCGGGATCCAGGCGCCGCGTGACGTTCCGGTCTTCCGCAAAGAGGTGTACCTCGAGATCCAGCAGGAGCGGACCGATGCTCCGAAAGGGGTTCGCGAAGAGGTAGACGCCGCCTTGCGGGGGCTTCAGAACGACAGCAGCGACTAACGACCCGGCAGTTGAGGGCCCAGGCCGAGTTGGCAGCTCTCAACTAGCGGGCCGGACGATCGTTCGGGGCCGGCTGCGTATGGTGACCTACCTGCCAAGCAGCAGGTAGAGCGACTCGAACATCACGGCGGTCACAATCAGCGCGGTCGCGATCAGGGTCAGCACGAGCACCCAGTAGCGCATCGAGCTGCGCTTGATCGCGCGCTGGTGAGTGCGCCTTCTGGACCTGCGCACAGCGTGACGCCGGAGGGTCTCCCTCCGGCTTCGATCCAGCTGCGTCTCGTGCCGAAACTGCTGCTCGAGCTGCGCGAGGCTCTGGCGCATCTTCATCGCCATCGTCGCGAGCCTACCAGTCTCGCCCTGGGCCAGAGTCGCTCACGCGTAACCGCCCGGAGGTCCTGCGGAAACCAGAGATCTTCTGCCTGCCGGCGCCGGTCAGTGGACTTGCTGGCGCTCGTAAACCTGCACGAAATGCAGGTAGTTGTCGGCGATCTGCGAGGCGGCCGCCGAGCGGCCAAGCTCGTTGGCCAAAAAGCCCTTGAGCGCGTCCCACCAGATCGAGCGGCCGATCGCGAAGCCGATGAAGCCGTCGACGGTCGCCGCCGCCTCGAGCCACTGCTCGACCTTCGCCGTCGATGCGCCGCGGCCGAGCAGCACGCAGGTCACACCCTCGCGCCCGTCGCCCGAGCGGCACTGCTCGGCGAGCATGACCGCGTCGTCGCGGGCGTCGACGCCCTCGATCTTCCACACGTCAACCTCGATCCCGAACTCCTGGATGTCGGCGATCGCGCGGCGCATCAGCTGGGGCCGGAGCTCGCCGTCGTAGCGGTCGGTATCGCCGCCGACCGACGCCAGCTGGTCATCGGTAGCGGGGACGAGCAGCTCGAACAGGAACTTGCGCCCGTTGTCATGCAGCCAGTCGGCAAGCCGCTTGAGCCGCTCGAGCTGGCGCTTGTTCATAACGGGGTCGTCGTCGGAGTTGTAGCGGACGAGGACCTTCGAGAAGTCCGGGTTGAAGCGCTCGATGTGGGCGCCAAAGTCGTCGCCGTACTCGAAGTCGAACTCGTTCTGGCCGGATTTCTCGACCGGCATCGCGAGCTTGAGCCCGTGCTCCCGGGCCTGTTGGGGCACGTCTGAGCCGAACTGCTCATCGACGAGCACCCCGGTGGCCGCGGCCTCGGCGCCACGGGAGACCGCGTCGAGCATGCCCTCAAAGATCAGCCGCTTGGCGTCGGAGATCGTCTCCACCTGCTCGGGGGTCGGGTCGCCCTCGATCCCGAACATCTTCTTCTGAAATGAGCCCCGGTGGTCGAACGCGAGGATGTAGAGCTTTCCGTCGTAGCCAAGTGGCATGGCACCGTCCTTCGTCATATTTGTCGTCCGTCGCAGTCTAGGGACGGGATCGCTGACCCGCGTTCGAGTAACAAATCCCTACTCTCTGCGCCCGTGGAGCACCATTTCGCCCAGCACATGTACACGATCGGCATCGAGGAGGAGCTGATGATCCTCGACGCCGAGAGCCTCGAACTCGTCAATGCGATCGAGGCGATGCTCGAACCGGCGTCGCTGGGTGAGATCAAGCCCGAGCTGATGGAGTCGATCCTCGAGATCTCGACCGACCCCTGCAAGGACCTCTCGGAGGCCGACGTGCAACTGCGGACTCTGCGCAGCCAGGTCAGCGAAACCGCCGGATCGAAGGGGCTGGCGATCGGATCGGCCGGAACCCACCCGTTCGCGATGTGGGAGGACCAGCGGATCGTCGCGCGCCCTCGCTACCGCGACCTGATCTCGGCGCTGCGGTTCGTCGCCCGCCAGGAGCTGATCTTCGGCATGCACGTCCACGTCGGGCTCGATGACCCCGACAAGGCGATCCACGTGGCCAACGGGATGCGCGTCCATATCCCGGTGCTGCTCGGGCTGTCGGCCAACTCGCCGTTCTGGCGGGCTGACGCGACCGGGATGGCATCGACGCGGACGCCGATCTTCCGCGCGTTTCCGCGCGTCGGGATCCCGCCGACCTATGACGACTGGGCCGATTACGAGCGCCGGGTCGAATTCATGATCGAGGCAGGCGTGATCGAGGACTACACCTACCTGTGGCACGACGTCCGCCCGCACCCGGACCTCGGCACCGTCGAGGTCCGGGTGATGGACTCCCAGACGCACGTCGAGCATTCGATCGGCCTCGCGGCGTTGGTTCAGGCGATGGTCCGCGAGCTGGCGGTCCACTTCGACGAGGGCAAGAGGCTGTCGCGGTATCCGTTCGAGATGCTCGACGAGAACAAGTGGCTCGCCGCACGCCACGGACTCGACGGCGAGCTGGTCGATCTGCCGAGCTCCGAGCGGGTCGCGACGCGGGCGCTGGCGCGCCGCCTGCTGGACCGGCTGCGCGAGCACGCGACCGATCTCGGCTCGCTGTCGGCGCTCGAGGCGGTCGAGGACCTGCTCGCCAAGGGCAACGGCGCCGCCAGGCAGGTGGTGGTCTACGAGGCCAACCACGATCTCCGCGAGGTGACGCGGGAGATCGTCAACGCGACCGCCCCGTAGCAGCGACTTTCGGGGTTGCCGCCCGCCCCGACGGCGCCGTTCCGAGCGCCGCTACACACTTATGTCGAGCGAGAGCTTTTGGGCGGTTCTACAATCGGTTCGTGAGCGCTGGCGGTCCAGAACTTTTCGTGGTTTGCAAGAGCTGCGGATCCGAGGTCAGCTCGTACATCACCGAGTGCCCGTACTGCGGCAACCGTTTGCGCAAACGGGCGCCGAAGCTCGACCGTGACGGCAAGGTCGCCGAGCGTCGCGAACGGCGCACGCCGCCGCCGCTGCTGACGCGGCTCCGTCGTGACGAGATCCCGGGGATCCGCCCCGACACGCGACCGTACGCGACGATCCTGCTGGTGGTCGCCGGACTGGTCGGCACACTCCTATGGCGGACAGGGCTGGGCGCCAACAACGAGCTCGAGATCCTCGGCAAGCCCGGACAGCACTGGTGGCGGTTGTTCACGGCCGTGTTCACCTACAACAACACGGGCTACGCGTTCGTCGCGCTGACCGCGATCGGCCTATTCGGGTGGCTGGTCGAGCGCCGCCACGGCCCGATCGCCGTGCTCGGCCTGTTCCTGCTCGGCGGGGTCGGCGGGATGGCGGCCACGGCGGCGGCCTACCCGGTGCCGGTCGCGCTCGGCGGCAACGGCGCCGCGCTGGCGCTGCTGTGCGCCTGGGTGACCTCAGATCTGGTCGCGCTACGGTCCGGCGAGGATGTCGACGGTGACCTGATCGGAGCCGCGGCGATCGCGGTGGCGGTCGCGTTGATGCCGCTCGCCGTCGCTCAGGCGAGTTGGATCGCCGACGGGGTCGGGATCGTCGCCGGGTTCGCGGTCGGGCTGCCGTTGGCCCGGATCACGATCCGCTGACCGCGTCACACCGCGGCGCCGGGCAACGCTGACCTCCGCGCTCGAAGCGAACCTCAACGAGCTTGATCTCGATCGCCCGGCCGCCCCGGTCCGCCGCTGCCGCCCCGGCCCGCAGCTGCCGCCCCAGCCCGCCGCTGCCGCCCGCGCTGGCCTGCGCGCCCATGCAGCTCGTGACAAACCCCACGGGCCCAGTGCGATTTGCCACAGATCGCAGGCCCAGGCCGCGGTTTGCGACAAATCGCCCGACGCGATTTGGATTTGTCACGAGACCACCTCGTCGAGGGCGGTTCAGCTCACCTTCGGCGCAGGACGGGTCTGGGTCGTCTCCTACCCGCGGTCGCGATCGTCAGCGACGTTTCAGCCGATCGGAGGCACGGCGACGTTGACCGAGATCGATCCTCACACCAATCGCATCGAAGGTCAGCCGGTAGCCCTCAAACAGAACCAGCCGACGTCGATCGCCGTCGATCGCGGCGATCTCTGGATCGCCACCTATGACGGCCCGCTGCTGCACTTCAAGCTCCAGCGCTAGGCGCTCAGCAGGGCCTACGTCTCCAAGCCTTGCGCTCCTCTGGCCGGCTGAGTCACCCGACGGTGATCGTCCCCGGCTCGCCGTCGACGAGCCGGCCGATCACCGCGCCTGGCAGGGCGCCCGCGTCGGCGGGCGCGATCGCAGCGAGCAGGCCACCTGAGGTCATCGCGTCACAGACCAGCCACGCGAGCTCCTCCGGCAGCTGATCGGCGAAGGTCGTGAACTGCTCGGCGTGGGCGCGGTTTCGCCGCGTACCGCCGGCAACCGCGATTCCGTCGGGCCGCGCCAGCAGCTCGATCACGCCGTCGATCGCGGGCACCGCCCGCGCCTGCACCTCGGCCGCGAGCCCGCTCGCGAGCGCCAGCTCATGCAGGTGGCCGATCAGCCCAAAGCCGGTCACGTCGGTCATCCCGTGGACCCCGGCCTCGCGCGCCGCCTCTGAGGCGTCGCGGTTGAGCGTCGTCATCACCTCGATCGCGTCCTGGAGCGGCGCGTCCAGCCCACGCTTGTGGGCGGTTGAGATGGCGCCCGCGCCCAGCGGCTTGGTCAACACGAGCACATCACCGGCCCGCCCGCCGGCGTTGGTCAGCAGCTGGTCAGGGTGCACGACCCCAGTGACGGCCATCCCGTACTTCGGCTCCGCATCGTCGATCGAGTGGCCGCCGAGGATCGCGACGCCGGCCTCGGCGGCGATCTCGGCCCCACCGCGGAGGATCTCGGCCAGCACCTCCTCGCCGAGCTGGTCAATCGAGAACGCGACCAGGTTCAGGGCGCTGATCGGCACCGCGCCCATCGCGTAGACGTCCGACAGGGCGTTGCAGGCAGCGATTCGGCCGAACTGCCGAGGGTCGTCGACGATCGGGGTGAAGAAGTCAACCGTCTGGACGATCGCGAGGTCGTCGCGGAGCCGGTAGACGCCGGCATCGTCGGCCGTATCGAAGCCCACCAGCACGTTCGGATCGGCGACACCGGGGATCCCGGCCAGCAGCGGACCGATCGCGGCGGCCGGGAGCTTGCAGCCGCAGCCGGCACCGTGAGACAGCGATGTGAGCGCAACGGCCACATACGTATGATGCTCCAAGCGAGTGGCGGACCGCACCTACACCGATGACGAGCTCGATGCCGCGATCGCGGAGATCACCGACCCGACGCGATTTCGTGAGGCGCAGGAGCTCGTGATGCGGGCCGCGCCGCAGCTGCAGCGCGTGCTCGCGGCAGCGATCGCCGACGGCGGCTGGTTCGATTCGGCGCACGAGCAGGCGATGCGCGAAGCGGTCAACGAGGACGAACCGGACCTGCGGCTGCGGTCGATCCGAACCCTGCTCGCCGAGGAGACGCGGCTCGGGATGCTCGTCGGTGTTGCCGTCGGCTTCGAGCTGTGCCGCGCGCTCCCGCCACCCGAAAACCTGAACTGAAAACCACTGGAGGACACATCACGATGGATGTCCGCTTTCTCGGCCACGCCTGCTTCACGCTCTCAGACGGCGACACGACGCTGCTGATCGATCCGTTCCTCACCGGCAACCCCAGGGGCGCGGCCAGCGCCGACGAGATCGCCGCGACGACGGTGCTGCTGACCCACGGCCACCAGGACCATTACGGCGACACGGTCGCGATCGCCAAGCGGACAGGGGCCACCGTTGTCGCGATCACCGAGGTTGCCGGCGAGATCGGAAACGAGGGGGTTGACGTCCGGGACGTCAACCTCGGCGGCACTGCCGGCTTCGACTGGGGCTGGGCCAAGCTGGTGCCGGCGTGGCACACGTCGACGACGCCGAACGGCACCGTCAGCACCCCGGCCGGGCTGCTGATCAACTTCGGCGGCAAGATCGTCTACCACCTCGGCGACACGTGCCTGTTTTCCGACCTGCAGCTGGTCGGCCGCCGCACCCCGATCGACATCGCGCTGATGTGCATCGGCGGCCACTACACGATGGACCGCCACGACGCCGTCGACGCGGCCGGCTTCGTCGGGGCCAAGACCGTGATCCCGTGCCACTACAACACGTTCCCGCTGATCGAGACCGACGCGCAGGCGTTCAAGGCCGAGGTCGAGGCCGCGACCAGCTCGACCGTCGTGATCCTCGAACCGGGGGAGACGCACTCCGCATGACCCACGCGATCGTCTTGATCCAGGCCGAGAGCACGGCGCTCGCGACGCTGGGCGGTGAGCTGGCCGACATCGAGGGCGTCGCCGAGGCGTACTCCGTGACCGGCGAGTGGGACTTCGTCGCGATGCTGCGTCTGCGTGAGCAGGATCAGCTCGCGCAGGTCGTGACCGGGAAGCTGTCGCAGCTCGCCGGCGTGCGGCGAACGCAGACGATGGTGGCGTTCGAGGTCTACTCGCAGCACGACCTCGAGGCGCTGTTCTCGGTCGGTCAGTAGGCCTCAGAACGCGGGCTCGACGCGCCCCGAGCGGGGCCGCCCGCGGCGACGTCCAGTGCGCGGCCGAATGCGGCCGCCATCGCCTCGTAGGTGTACGTCGCGGCCGCCTTGCGTGCGCTCGCGCCGAGCCGGTCGCGCAGCGAGACATCGGCCAGCAGACGGTCGATCGCCGTCGCCAGTGCTGCGGGATCGCCCGGCGCAACCACGAGCCCGGTCTCGCCGTCACGGACCAGTCCGCCCGCCGCCGCCCCGACCGCGGTCGTCACGACCACCGGCCGGCCCTGGTGCATGGCCTCGTTGCAGACCAGCCCCCACGGCTCGCGAAAGCGCGGCGTCGGGATCGAGGGCAGGACCGCGGTCGTCGCAGCGCGGTAGGCGACCGGCAGCTGTTCGCGCGGCAGTGGCCCGAGCACGCGGGTGCGCGGCAGCGACTCGAGCAGCCCGGTGAGCGGGCCGTCGCCGATCGCGACGAGGGTCGCCGCGGACGCGACGCGGGGCCACGCCTGCGCGAGCACATCGATCCCCTTCTCGTGTACGAGCCGCCCAACGTAGAGCACGAGCGGCTCCGGACCGAGACCGTGGCGGTCGCGAAACCCGTCCACCTCCTGCTCGCTGACGGTCCGCCGAAAGAGGTCGGGCTCGACGCTCTGGGGGGCGACGAACACGTCGTCGTCGCGGCCGCGGATCCCCGCGACGAAATGGCGGGCGTGCTCACCGTAGGCGACGACCGCGTCGGCATCACGGTAGATGTGGCGGGTCAGCGGCAGCGCGAGCGCGTGGGTGAGCGACCGTGGCTGGGTCCAGACCGACGCCCAGAGCACGAACGGGCGGTGGTGGCGCCGCGCGCCCAGATACGCGGCCGGGAGGATCGCCCCGCCCGCGTACGGGGCGATCACGGCCTCGTACTCGCGCCCGAGCTCGAGCGCCTCCCGGATCCCGCCCAGCCGCCGTGCGGGGAACGGAGCACAGCCGAGCTGGTCATCGAGGCCGGCGAACCACGACGGCAGGTAGCGCTCGCCGCCGCCGTAGCAGAGGACCTGCACACCGCGCTCGTCGGCGAGGCGCTCAAAGAGTGCGATCCGGTAAGGGACCAGGTGGTTTGTCAGCAGGGCGACCGCCATCGTCGGGGATGATGGCGGCTCGCGCGGGCCGCCAGTGTCAGCCGATGCCAGAATCCGCCCGCGGCGCCGCACACGTGGCGCGCTTTCGTTTGCCATGCGAGTCCTGCTGCTGCACAACCGCTATCGCGCCGAAGGGGGCGAGGAGCGAGCGGTGGCCGACCTGCGCGCGCTGCTGACCGCACGCGGCGATCACGTGTCGATGCTGCAGCGGCGCAGCTCGGACGTGGGGTCGGTCACCGCAGCGCGAGGACTGATCGGTGGCGGGCTCGATCCGGAGGCGGTCGGTCGGGCGGTTCGCGAAAGCGGCGCCGAGATCGTCCACGCCCACAACCTCCACCCGATGTTCGGCTGGCGGGCGCTGGCCGCCGCGCGGGAAGCCGGTGCCCGAACCGTGCTCCACCTGCACAACTTCCGGCTCTTCTGTGCGGTCGCGATCGGCTACCGCGACGGCGCGCCATGCTTTCGCTGCCGCGCAGCCAACACGCTCCCCGGCCTGCGGCTGCGCTGCCGCGGATCGCTGCCCGAGGCGGCCGTCTACGCGATCGGTCTGCACCGCCAGCAGCCGCATCTGTTCGAGCACGCCGACCGGTTCGTCGCCGTCAGTGACGCGACCGCGCGGCGGCTCGTCGATCTCGGCCTGCCCGCCGAGCGGACGACGACGGTGGTCAACTTCGTCACTGCGTCTGGGTTCGCCACCGCATCCCGTGCCGGTCACGGAGAGCACGCGCTGGCCAGCGGTCGGCTGGTGGCGGAGAAGGGCTTCGACACGGCGATCGCGGCGGCCCGAGCGGCCGGCATTCCACTGGTCGTCGCCGGCGATGGGCCGGACGGTTCGCGGCTGCGCGAGCTCGCCGCCGGCGGCGACGTGCGCTTCACCGGCTGGGTCTCGCCCGAGGCGCTGGCGGACCTCCGAAACAGCGCCGGCGTGGTGCTGGTTCCATCGCGGTCAGACGAGTCGTGCCCGTACGCGGCGCTCGACGCGCTCGCCGCCGGAGTGCCGGTCCTGGGCAGCGACCGCGGGGCGCTGCCCGAGCTGATCGGGCCGGAGTCGGTGCTGCCGGTCGGTGACGTTGGCCGGTGGGGCGCTGCGCTCGCCGCGCTCTGGCATGACCCGGGGGCGCGCGAGCGCGCGGGGACCGCGGTGCTCGAGGATGCGCGAGCACGGTTCGGTGAGGACGCCTATTACAAGCGGCTGATCGCGATCTACCGGGGCTAGCCGACCCAGGGCCGGCCGCTCCGGGCTAGCCGATTCGCGAGCCTGGCTCGGCGCCGCGGTCGGGGCGCAGCAGCACCACGCCGCGCTGCTCGTCGAGCGCGCCGAGCACGAGCACCTCTGACCGCACCGGGCCGATCTGGCGCGGCGGGAAGTTGACGACCCCGACGACGAGCGTGTCGAGCAGCTCGTCGCGGGAGTAATGGGTGATCTGGGCCGACGAGCGTCTGACGCCGATCTCGGGACCGAAGTCGATCGTCAGCTTCCACGCCGGCTTGCGAGCCTCCGGGAAGTCGTCGACCGCGGTCACGCGGCCGACGCGCATATCGACGGCCAGGAACTGCTCGAACTCGATCAAGAAGCGGCCGCCGCGCCCGGCTCGGCCGGGGGAGCGGTGTCCGGTGCTGTCGAGCCTGGGGGCGTGCCCGTTCCGGGGTCAGTGGTCGGCGGCGGGTTCGGATTGGTGCCGGGCGGCCCGGGCGGTGGCGTGCCCGGGCCGGTGACGGGGTTCGTGGTCGGCGGCGGAGTTCCCGTGGTCGGGGTCCCGGTTGTCGGGGTCCCAGTCGGCGGGGGCGGCGCGCCTGGCAGGGGCGTGTCGGTCGGCGGCGCGTCCGTTGATGTCGGAGTGGTCGGGCCCGCGCTCGTCGGATCGGTGCCCGCGATGCCGCTGGTCGGCGTCGGACCGGTGGTCGCGATCCCGCCCCCGGTCGGAGCCATCACGGTCGGATCCTGCTGGGTCTGGTCGCGGCCGGTCGGGGCGGTCTTCAAGTTGACGGGGGTTGGGGCCGGCGTCGGGGTCGATGACGTAGGCGTCGTGGCCGTGGTCTTGGCGACGGCGGTGGACGTCTTGGACGCGGCGGTGACTTTCGTGGTGGGCTTGGCGGTACTGGCCGCGGTCGCCGAAGCCTTCTTGGGCTGCTGGCTCGATCGCGGCTCAGGCGTCGAGCTCAGCGGCGTCAACGCGGCCTGCTGAGCGGGCTCGGAGGGGTGCTGGACCGAGGCGAACTCGGTGCGGTGGCGGTGGATCCGGGTGGTGCTGTGATCTGCCTCGACTGCGCCGGCGGTGACGATCGCCGCGGCGGCGAGGCCGGCGGCGGCCTTGGTCGCGATCGCACCGAGCCCGGCGGAGATGAAGCCACCCGAGCCCGCGGCGACGCCCGAGCCGGCGAGCGCGGTGCCACCGGCGGCGGCCCCGGCTCCAGCCGCGCCCGCTCCCGCTCCGGCAGCGCTTGAGCCGGCGGCGGTCGCGCTTGATCCCGCGCCGGCCGAGTGGCCCAGATGCGCGAGCGCGAGCTTCTTGAGGATCACCAGCGGACCGATCGGCATCAGCGCGGCGAGCGCCTTGTTGGTGTCGCGCAGCTGGCCGCGGAAGGCGCTACAGCGCTCGCACGCCCGCAGGTGGCGCCGGACGAGCGGACTCGGGCGGCGGCGCAGTCCCTCGGCCACCTCGCCGAGCTCGATGCGCACCTCGTCACAGGACAGCAGGCGGGCCTCGGCGGCCTCGGCAAGCGACACGCGCGCGCGAACCAGGAGCGACTTGACGCTCGGAACGGTCGTCTCCATCGCTTCCGCGATCTGCTCGTAGGAGAGCGCGTCCATCTCGCGCAGGACGAGCGCGGTCTTCTGCGTCTCGGGCAGCTCGTGGATGTCGCCGACCAGCAGCCGGAACTCCTCGCGCTCGTGGACCTTGTCGGCGGTGCTGGCTCCGTTCTCGGAGTAGTGCATGTCCATTGAGTCGACACCGATCGCCTGGATCCGCCGCAGGTGGTTGAGGCTGCGGTTGCGGGCGATCCGGTACAGCCACGGGCGGACGTTGATCGGCCGGTCGTCGGCGAGGATCGCGTTGAAGGCTGCGGTCATCACCTCCTGCAGGACGTCCTCGGCGTCCTCGCGGGACCCGAGCAGGTGGCGGCAGAACGACAGCAGGCGCGACTCGTAGCGCGAGACGAGCACCTCGAAGGCGGCCATGTTGCCCCTGCGGAGGTAGGCGATCAGCCGCTCGTCGGACTGGATCCGGAGCAGCGGGGAACGGCCGTGAAGGCTGATGCCACCGTGGTATTTGAGTGCTGAGACTTCCATCCGCCGTGGCTGGAGAGACTCCCCGTCGAACAGTCAGGACACGCTAGCAGCGCAAAAGTTGCGCTTAAGCACTGGCTGAGCAGGCTGTGACGTCCAAGCTACCAGCGGAAATGATGCGCTTCGTAAGAGGGTTGGGTCGGCCAAGATCGGGTAAGGATGCCCCGATCGCGAAGCGATCTTGATGCCGGGGTGTGAACGCGAGCCGAAGATCCGGACGAGGAGATACCCGGGGAGGGACTCGAACCCTCACGCCACAAAGGGCAGTCGCTCTTAAGGCGACCGTGTCTGACCAAATTCCACCACCCGGGCGGGTGGCGCAGACGCTAGCGACTCCTTGCCTCAAGGCCAAGCATGCGAGAGGCTTGCAACCACGGTCTCGCTACGGAAATCGTCTTGTTCACACGAGTTGCCAATTGACAGTGTAATGGAGCCCTTGGTAGCGTCGGACCCAGGATTCGTGCTGGGCGGCCCGTCCGCCTCGCGCTACAGGAGGAGCGCAACATGACCCTTTCGCGGCGGCCGTGCGGAATTCGAGCCTGATCGGCCGGGTCGCCGCTGTAGCAGCGATCGGCGTGGTGCTGGTCGCCGTCGTGGTGATCCTGTTCTCGAGCGGCAGCACCTACAAGGTGCGGGCGATCTTCCAGAACGCCAGCCAGATCGTCAACGGTGACCTGGTCGAGGTGGCCGGCAACGAGATCGGCACCGTGTCGAACGTCGCGCTGACGCCCGACGGCCAGGCGCAGCTGACGCTGAACATCACCAACGGCGCGTATAAGCAGTTGCGGCGGGGCACGACGGCGACGATCCGCGCGGTGTCGCTGACGGGAATCGCCAACCGGTACGTCTCGCTCCAGCTGGGACTGCCCAACCGGGCCGTGATCCCCGACAACGGCGTCATCCCGGCGACCAAGACGACAAGCGCGGTCGACCTCGACCAGCTGTTCAACACGCTCAACGGCCCAACGCGCAGGGGCCTGCAGAACGTCTTTCTCGGCTCGGCGTCGCAGTACGCGGGGGAGGGCAAGGTGGCGCGGGCGGCGTGGGCCTACCTGAACCCGGCGGTCGCCGCGAGCAGCACGCTGTTCAGGCAGGTCAACCGCAACACGGGCCAGTTCACGAACTTCCTCGTCAAGACGAGCAAGCTGGTCAGCACCGCGGCGACGCGCAGCGCCGACCTCAGCGCGCTGGTCGATCACCTCTCGACGACCACCGGTGCGCTCGCCGCCGAGCGCGTCCCGCTCGGTGAATCGCTGCGCCAGCTGCCGGGCTTCATGCGACTGGCGAACACGACGTTCGTCAACCTGCGCAGCGCGCTCGACGACCTGACGCCACTTGTCAACGCCTCCAAGCCGGTCGCGCCGAAGCTCGAGAAGCTGCTGTTGCAGCTGCGCCCGCTGGCCCAGGAGTCGGTTCCGACGGTCCGCGACCTGTCGGCGATCGTCCACTCGCCCGGCCCCAACAACGATCTCACCGACCTCACCCGACTCGGCGTGCCGCTCGCTGCGGCGACCGTGCGCGACATCAAGGCCAACGGCAGGGTCCGGCCAGGCGCCTTCCCGCAGTCGGTCACGGCGCTGAACGACTCGACGCCCGAGCTGGCGACCGCCCGGCCCTACGCCGTGGACCTGACCGGGTGGTTCGAGGGCTACACCCACCCCGGCACCGAGGACGCCAACGGCGGCTCGAGCCGGATCGCACCGGTGGTCGGCGTCGGGTCGATCGAGAACGGGGCGCTCAACATCCTGCCACCGTTCGCCGATCCGGCGTTGCGCGCGCCGTTCGCGTTCGGGACCGACGGCAAGGGCGGGCTGCTCGTGACCAACCAGGGTGACCGCTGCCCGGGCTCGATCGAGCGAGGCGCGATCTGGTACCCGGAGAGCGGCTTCCCGTGTAATCCCAACCAGGTCCCGACGGGCAAGTGAAGCGGCTGCTCGCATGCGCAGCGATCGTGCTCGCCGCGGGTGCGTTCTTGGTCGTCGCCGGCGGCGCCTCGAACGGCGGCGCCCAGGGCACGTACACGATCGAGCTCGACAACGCGTTCGGGCTCGTGACCGGAGCGGACTTCAAGGTCGCCGGTGTTCCGGCGGGGACGATCACCGCGATCAACCTCGACCAGAAGACGTTGCATGCGGTCGTCACCGTCCAGGTCACCCAAGGCGGCTTTGGCCAGTTCCACCAGGACACGACCTGCCAGACGCGGCCGCAGTCGCTGATCGGCGAGTACTTCATCGACTGCAACCCCGGCGCCAACGGCCCGGTGCTCAAGCCGGGCAGCACGATCCCGGTCTCGCACACGCTGTCGACGATTCCCTCCGACCTGCTGCAGAACATCATGCGCCTGCCGTATCGCGAGCGGTTTGCGCTGATCATCAACGAGCTGGGCGCGGCCGCGGCGGGGCGTTCGGACGACCTTCAGGCGGCCCTGCGCCGCGCCGTTCCCGCACTGTCGGAGACCGACAACCTGCTCAACCTGCTGGCCAACGACTCGAAGACCCTGCAGGGTCTGACGACTGACGCCAACACGGTCACCACCGCGCTGGCCAACAACCGCCGTCAAGTCCAGCGGTTCATCGTCGAGGCCAACAACACCTCGACCGCGACCGCGACGCAGGACAACAACCTGCGGCTCACGTTCCAGAAGCTGCCCGCGATGCTCGAGCAGCTGCGCCCGACGATGGCCAAGCTCGCGACCACGGTGACCACCTACGAGCCGGTGCTCGTCAACCTCGACTCCGCCTCGGGCCAGCTCGACCGCCTGTTCACCAACCTGCCGCCGTTCTCGCGCTCGGCGATCCCCGCGACCAAGTCGTTGGGGCAGGCGTCGGTGACGGGCAAGGCGGCCGTCACAGCCGCCACCCCGACGGTCGCCGCGCTGAACCAGTTCGCCAAGCCGACGCCTGAGCTCGCGCAGAACCTCGCGATCGTGCTCGCCGACCTCGACACCCAGAAGCGGGCCGTCGAGCGCGACCCGCGCAGCCCCGGCGGCAACGGCTTCTCCGGCCTGCAGGCGCTGCTCGGCTACGCCTTCAACCAGGCGCTGGCGATCAACACGTTCGGCCCCTTCGGCCACGTGCTGGCGGTGGACGCGTTCTTCAGCAAGATGTGCTCGCCGTACGCGACGCCCGCCACGGTCGCAATGGCGCTCAAGGCCTACGGCGCCCAGTACCGCCAGTGCTACTCGTGGCTGGGACCCAACCAGCCGGGTGTCAACGAGACCGATCCGACCGACCCGGGCGCTCCGGTGCCCGATCCGGGCGGCGCGCCCCCCGGCCAGCGCGGGCCTGCCACGAGCGCCGCGGTACTGACGGCAGCCGACGTGCTCGCGCAGGGGAAGCTGGCGCATCGGGCACTGCCGACGGGCGCGCGGACGCAGGGCAGCTCGTCGCGCCCGGCGAGGGCGGGCTCGGGCAGCACGCCGTCACCGTCGACGCCGTCGTCGTCAAGCCCGGCCCGGCCGGGCTCGGGGTCGGGCTCCTCAGCGGGCTCCGGGACGGGCTCCTCAGCGGGTTCGCCGGCGGGACCAGGGACGCCCGCTCCGGGTCCCACCAACCAGGCACAGCAACTCCTCAACTACCTGCTCGCGCCATGACCGCGACCGCCGACCCACCTCCCGCTTCGGCGCCCCCGCCCGGCCCGCGCCGGCCGGCCCGCCGCCAGCAGTCGGCGCTCGCCAACCCGGTCCTGATCGGGGCGGTCACGGTGCTCGCGATTCTGCTCGCCGTGTTCCTGGCCTATAACGCCAACAACGGGCTCCCGTTCGTCCCCACCCGCGAGCTGAAGGTCGACATCGCCAGCGGCTCTGACCTGGTGCCGGGCAGCGAGGTCCGCGAGGGTGGCTTCCGGATCGGGCTTGTTTCGTCGATGCAGCCGATCACGTTGCAGTCCGGACAGGTGGCGGCGCAGCTGACGCTGCAGCTGGGCCAGAACGACGGCAAGCTGCCGGTCGACTCGACCGCGACGATCCGCACGCGCTCCGTCCTCGGGCTGAAGTACGTCGAGCTGCACCGTGGCAATGCCAAGCAGGTGTTCGCCGACGGCGGCACGATGCCGATCACCCAGACCCACGTCCCGGTCCAGTTCGAGGACATCTTCCAGATGTTCGACACCAGGACGCGGCGGGCGATCCAGGCCAATCTGCTCGGGTTTGGCAACACGCTCGCCGGTCGCGGCTCGGCGCTCAATGACACGATCGCGACCCTGCCGCGGCTGCTGCTGTACCTGCGCCCGGTGGCCCAGTATCTGTCGGCCCCGAGCACCGAGCTGACGCGCTTCATCCGGTCGCTGCGGGGCTTCATGGGGACCGTCGCGCCGGTCTCGCAGACCGCCGCGCGCCTGTTCACGGTCGCCGCGACGACCTTCGCGGCGATCTCGCACGACCCGGCGAATCTCGAGGCGACGATCCGTGAGTCGCCCTCGACGCTCCAGGTGACGACCGATTCGCTCAAGGTCCTGCAGCCGTTTTTGACCAATTTGAACACGCTCGGAACCGAGCTGACGCCCGCCACCGCCGAGCTCAACGCGACGCTCCCGGTCCTCAACCCGGCGATCGAGACCGGCACCAAGACGCTCGCCCGCACGCCGACCCTGAACGCGAATCTCCAGAAGGTGATGGACGCGCTCAAGAAGCTGGCGCTGGCCCCGGGGACCAACGTCGCCGTCAACGCGCTGACTGGCACCGTCACGACGCTCAACCCGATGGTCAAGTACCTCGGCCCCTACCAGACGGTCTGCAACGACTGGAACTATTTCTGGACCTTCCTCTCAGAGCACATCTCCGAGCAGACGAGCTTCGGCTTCGCCCAGCGCGCGCTGATCAACCTCGCGAACACGGCGCAGACCAACAACGTCGGGCAGCAGGGCGCCACCGCGCCGGTCAACGGTGGCGGCACCGATTCGCTGCTGACCGGCGGCAACGAGTTCCTCCACGCCCAGCCCTACGGGGCCGCGGTTAACAGCGCCGGCAACGCCGACTGCGAGACCGGTCAGCGCGGATACGTCAAGAAGCTCAACTACTTCGACCCCGAGGGCCGCGACCTCGCGCTCGATGCCCACACCCCTGGCAATCAGGGTCCGACCTTCAAGGGCCGGACCCACGTCCCCAAGGGCGAGACGTTCTCCCGCAGCCCGACGACCGGCCCCCAGCTGCCAAAGGTCCCAGGTAACTCATGAGACGACGCAAGGGACGCCGCAGAAAGGGCATCAGCACGTTCGCCGCCGGGGTGATCGGGATCGTCGTGATCGCCGTGTTCTCATACGCCGCGTACACGAAGTTCGCCAATCCGTTCGCAAACCCGTACACGATCAAGGCGGTGTTCTCGAGCGCCAACGGCCTGCAGTCCGGGTCGCTGGTGCGGATCGCCGGCGTCAACGTCGGCAAGGTGACCGGCGTCCAGATCGAGCCCGGTTGCAAGTCGGCCTCGTCGACGCCGCTCGCCTGCCGCGCGACTCAGGTGACGATGGAGATCGACAACAACGGCCTGCCGCTCCACAAGGACGCGACGTTCGCGATCCGGCCGCGGATCTTCCTCGAGGGCAACTTCTTCGTCGACGTCAGCCCTGGCACCCCGTCGGCGCCGATCGCCTCCACCGGCCACACGTTCCCGATCCAGCAGGGCGTCGAGCCGGTCCAGCTCGACCAGGTGCTGACCGGCCTCCAGTCCCACACGCGAAAGAACCTGCAGACCCTGCTGCAGCAGTACGGCAAGGCGGTCAAGCAGGGTGGTCCCGCCTACAACCGCTCGATCCAGTTCTGGCTGCCGGCCTACAAGTACACGTCGCTGGTCGCGCACGACGCGCTCGGGATCGGGCCCAACGACCTGTCGCGATACATCGCCGCCCAGGGTCAGGTCTCGGGTGCGCTGGTGGCCCATCCACGGGCGCTCCAGAGCCTGATCACCGATTTCAACACGGCCGCAAACGCGTTCGCGAGCGAGGACACAGCGCTGCGCAACACGATCATCCAGCTGCCGCGGACGCTGTCGGCGGCGATCCCGGCTTTCAACGCGCTCAACGCCGCCTTCCCGCCGCTACGCGAGCTCGCGGTCACGCTGCTGCCGGGCGTCAAGTCGACCGGACCGATGGTCGACGCCACGCTGCCGTACGTCACCCAGCTGCGGCTGCTGGTCCAGCCGTCCGAGCTCCAGGGGCTGGTCAAGGATCTCAAGCCGACGGTGCCGGCGCTGGCCAAGCTGACCAACGAGACGATCCCGCTGATGAAGAACGAGGTCCGCCCGGCGTCGAGCTGCGTGGCCAACGTCATCTACCCGTGGTCGCAGCTGACCGTGCCCGACTCGCACTTCAATGCGTCCAACGGCTTCCCGCCGCGCAAGGTCTACGTCGAGGCGGTCGACTACCTGCCCGGCCTGGCTGGCGAGTCGCGCAACTTCGACGCCAACGGGCCGTTCATCCGCATCCTCGGCGTCGGCGGGACGCTGACCTACTCGCTGCAGCCGGGCCTGTTCGGCCAGTCGCTGGCGCCGCTGACCGCCGTTCAGCCGGCGCTGCCGCCTGGCGGCAAGCGGCCGCCGTATCAGCCCAACGTCCCGTGTGAGACCCAGCCGGCGATCTCGAATCTGTCGGCGCCGACCGGTCCCTCGCTGCATCCGGTCAGCACCGGCACGCCGCTCGGACTGCCGCTGTCGGTGCGCAAGCGCCAGATCTCCCAGGCGGTCAAGGTCGTCGACGAAGCCGCCAAGACCGCGGGCCTCAAGGTCCACCTCCCCAAGGGTCTGCCGTAGCGATGAAGCGCGCGATCAAGACCCACGCGATGGACTTCGTCGCGATCGTCGGGCTGCTGTTCCTGTCGATCGTGGTCGCCGGCTACGTGCTCAACCACGAGCGCTTCCGCTTCCCGTTCATCCAGTCCTCGCCGTTCACGATCAATGCCGCAGTTCTCGACCGCGCAGGCGGTCACCCCGGGCCAGGGCCAGTCGGTCCGGGTGTCGGGCGTGCAGGTCGGCGAGGTCGGCGGGGTGACGCTCGAAGAACGGGGTCGCGATCGTCCAGATCGAGATCGACGAGCAGTACAAGCAACCTGATTCACAAGAACTGGACCGCGCTGCTGCGGCCCAAGACCGGGCTCAAGGACATGTTCATCGAGCTCGCGCCCGGCCGCGGGAGCGCACCGGTGGCCAAGCCCGGGTTCACGATCCCGGTCTCGGAACACCAACCCCGACATCGACATCGACGAGATCCTCGGCTCGCTCGACGCCGACACCCGCGGCTATCTTCAGCTGCTGGTCAACGGCGCCGGTGCCAGGGCTCGCGGGCCACGGCGGCAGCGAGCTCGCCCAGGTGCTCGAGCGCTTCGAGCCCACGCACCGCGACCTGGCGCGCGTCAACAAGGCGGTCGCCGTGCGCGGGCGCCGATCTCCGGCAGCTGGTCAACTCGCTGCAGCGGCTCAACACGGCGCTGGCCACCAACCAGGGCCAGATCTCATCGCTGGTCGACTCGAGCGCCAAGGTCTTCCACGCCTTCGCATCCGAGGACGGCAACATCAGCGCGCGCTGGTCGATCTGCCCGGCACGCTCAGCCAGACGACCGCCACGCTGAGCAAGGTCACGGCGTTCGCCAAGCTGCTGGGCCCCACAGCCACCAACCTGCTGCCGGCCGGCGCGCTCCCTGCCGTCGGCCAACGCGGCCTTGACGGCGCTGGCGCAGCCGAGCACGCCGATCGTCCAACATCAGATCCGGCCGTTCGTGGTCGCGGCCCGACCGCTGGTCCGCGATCTCGGAGCCGGCCTCGGTCAACCTCGCCGAAGGCGACGCCCGAACCTGAGCAAGACGTTCGTGGTCGTCAACCACCTCGTCAACATGCTCGGCTACAGCCCCGGCGGCGGCCAGCACGGCTACCTGTGGTGGCTGGCGTGGCTGGACCACAACGCCCGCACTCTGTTCTCGATCCAGGACGCCAACGGCGTTCTGCGTCCGCTGTTCCTGCAGGCCAGCTGCGCCTCGCTGACCCAGATCGCCAACGGGCTCAGCGGCTCGGCGCTGCTGCTCAACCTGACCCCGATCCTCTCCGACGCTCAGCTCTGCCCGCCACAGGCGACCAGCGGGACGTTGGGACTGTCCTCGACCAAGACCAAGCCCTGATGCAGACCGGCGCCCCCTCAATCGCCAAGATCGCCTCGATGGTGCTGTTCGCGCTCTCGTGCGTGGGCCTGCTGCTGTTCCTGTGGCTGTCGTTCGGCGGCACGATCCCGTTCAAGCCGCAGGGCTACCGCTTCCGGGTCGCATTCCCCGACGCCGCCCAGCTCGCCGACCAGGCCGACGTCCGGATCGCCGGCGTCATCGTCGGCAAGGTGGTCGACAAGTCGCTCGACCCGCAGGGCAACCGGACGATCGCGACGATCCAGATGACGAACCAGTTCGCGCCGATCCACAGGGACGCGCGCGCGATCCTGCGCACGAAGACGATCCTCGGCGAGACCTACGTCGAGCTGAGCCCGGGAACGCCGCAACAGCCCGACCCTCCCCGACGATGCCCTCTTAGCTCGGAGCAACGTGGCGCATGCGGTCCAGCTCGACCAGATCTTCAACGCGCTCGACCCGACGACGCGAGCCGCGTTCCGGATATGGCAGCAGGAGCTGTCCAAGGCCGTCGCCGGGCAACGGCCAGAACCTCAACAACGTGCTCGGCAACCTGCCCCAGTTCGCCGCCGACTCGACCGACCTGCTCCGGTGCTCGACGTCCAGCACACCGCGGTCGTCAACCTGGTCCGCAACGGCGGCACCGTGTTCGACGGCGCTCGACCACAACCAGTCGGCGCTGCGCAACCTGATCACCACCGGCGAGCACGACGTTCGCGACCACGGCCGCCAACAACAACGCGATCGTCCAGACGTTCCACGTCTTCCCGACGTTCCTCAACGAGACGAAGCTGACGCTGGCGCAGCTGCAGACCTTCGCCGAGAACACCGATCCGCTCGTCACCGAGCTGGAGCCGGTGGCGCAGAACCTCGGGCCGACGCTGCAGTCGGTGCGGACGCTGTCGCCGTACCTCGAGTCGTTGTTCGTCAACCTCAGTCCGCTGATCGACGCCTCGAAGACGGGCCTGCCGGCGATCAGCGAGGTGCTCGACGGTGCGACGCCGCTGCTCGCGTCGCTGGGCCCGTTCCTCGAGCAGCTCAACCCGATCCTCACCTGGCTGTCGCTGCACCAGCAGCTGATCTCTGACTTCATCTCCAACGGCGCGACCGGCATCGCTGCCAAGACGACGACCTTCGGCGGCAATGGCACCGGCCACTACCTGCGCCAGTTCGGCCCCGTCGGTCCCGAGACGCTGTCGTTCGCGACCAACCGCGACAGCGACAACCGCGGCAACACGTATCCGCCGCCGCTGTGGCTCGCCGAGCCGCAGTCGTTCAGCGCCGGCGGTAAGTTCCCGGGCAGCTTCGCGCTCCCGTCATGGGACTGCAACAACACCGGCGCGCCTGGCAACGGCGAGCAGGCCGCGAGCGGTACCCCGACGATGTTCACGCAGGGTCAGCAGGCGTGCTGGGTCGCGCCGCCGCTCGGAGCGCTGATCGGGCAGTCAAACCGCTTCCCGCACATCAAGGCGGCGCACTACTCGAACAAGTAGGCGGCTCGCTGTGCAACCGCGCTAGGCGGATGCTGCGACCGAGTCCCGCTCGGCGCCCGCGCGGCCTTCGCTGAGCGCGAGGGTCGCGAACAGCGCGTCGGCCAGCGCAGCGTCGCCGCTGCTGCGCAGCCCACTGCGCGCTCCGCCCGGCGACAGCGCCTGGACCCAGGCGTCGGTGCTGCCGCGGACATGCGCATCGGCCTTGCCGCGGTCGTGCTCTGAGATCGTCGCCGAGCCCGGCGCGAAGGTGACCATGTACGACATCGCGCCGCCGCCGTCGGCATCGGACACGACCAACTCGACCTTCCCGCTCGCCGAGCTGTCGGCGGTGACCAGACCCGGAATCAGCCGGAAGATCGCGCCCAGGTCAACCCGCTCGGATGGGCGCGGCGGGCCCCATGCCCACTCGTACCCCCACCGGGCCAGCTCGCCCAGCACCGGGGCGAGTTCGCGTGCGCGCTCGGTCAGCTCGTAGTCGACGCGCGGCGGCACCTCGCGGTAGCGCTGACGGGTCAGCATGCCGTCGGCGACCATCCGGTTCAGTCGCGAACGCAGCTGTTCGGTGGAGATGCCGGGCAGGACACGCTGGAGCTCGACGAACCGGCGGGGACCCGAGACCAGGTCTCGGATGATCAGCAGCGTCCACTTGTCACCCACGAGGTCCAGGGCCCTTGCGTCGGGGGACCACTGGTCGTACGGATGACGTTTTGGCGGGGGTACGTGTGGAATTCTGTTGGTCCCTTCGTCTTACAGCGGTGCCCACCCTACCGACTTCCAGCATAACGGATTCCCAAAAGGTTCGCCAAGTTTGCGCCAGTTTCCGTTCAATCTGTCGTTTCAGCCTGTCGATGGGAGATTTGATCGTTCTCGACGCTCATCGCAGCCACCGCCGGCGGCCGATCGGGCGGCCCCGACCGGCGTTCTTCTTCGACCTCGGCTGCCCGCTCTCTTACCTCGCCGCCGAGCGGATCGAGCGCACGATCGGCGACGCGGATTGGGTCCCGGTGGCGACCGCAGCCCTCGGTCGCCAGAGCGCGCCCGACGAGCTCGCGACGGTCCGTCAGACGGCTGAGGTGCTTGCCAAGCTGCTGCGGCTGCCGCTCGTGTGGCCCGATCGCTTCCCGGTCGATGCCCCCCGTGCTCTGCGCGCCGCCGCTCACGCGGCCGAGCTCGGGTCCGGCTCGCGGTTCGCGCTCGCCGCCTGCCGGCTCGCGTTCTGCGGCGGCTTTGACCTCGAGGATCCCGAGACGCTCGCCGAGGCGGCGGCCGCTGCCGGCGTCTCGCTCGACGCGTGTCTGGCGGCAGCCGGCGACCCGGGCCGCGATGCATCGCTGCAGGCAGCCGCCGTCGAGCTGCGCCGCGGCGGAGTCGACCGGCTACCGGCGGTGGGACTCGGCGGCCGACTGTTCGCAGGCGAGGCCGGCCTGATGGCAGCCGCGGGGATCCTCAACCACCGGGAGCGTCACAGGCACCACGGCTGACGGGACCCGCTGCCAGACTGTCGGCATGGCCGAGCCTGCCGACCCGGCTGGACCCGCGAGCGCGGGCATTGGATCGCCTCCGCGCCGTCGCGATCTCGGCGCGCGCCAGCGAACCCGGATCGTGCTGGCCTTGCGCCGTTTCTGGCGTATCGCATGGGACGCCAACATCACCGGCCAGTCGGCGATGGTGGCTTACAACATGCTGCTCGGGATCATCCCGATCGCGCTGCTGGGGCTGTTCATCGCCGGTCAGGTCCTGTCGAGCACCGCGATCCAGCACAGCGTGATCGGCGATCTGCGCGAGGTGTTCCCGGGCACCGCCGAGCACACGCTCAACTCACTGCTGGACCAGATCACCGACTCAACCACCAGCACCGGTGTGCTGGCGTTGATCGTCAGCCTGTGGCTCGGGTCTTCATTCTGGGGTGCGCTCGACACCGCGTTCTCGCGGATCTATGCCTGCCCGTCGCGGCGCTGGCTGGAGCAGAAGCGGTTCGCGCTCGCGATGCTGGTCGTCGTGATCGTGTTCATGATCGCCACGGTCGCGGTCCCGACGGCCCAGACCATCCTGCGCGCGGGCGTCAACGACCTCCCGTTCGACCTTGCGCACGTCGGGGTGTTCGTCTACGCCTTCACGCTCGCGATCAGCATTGGGCTGCTGTTCGCCTGCCTGGCCGTGATCTACTTTCAGGTGCCCAATCGTCGCGTTCCGTGGCGGGCGGTCTGGCCGGGGGCGCTCGGCGCGACGCTCGCGATCGCGGTCGTCGACTACGTGTTCCCGCTGTATCTATCGAACATCTCGACGATCGCCCGGTTCGGGACGACGATCGTCTTCATCCTGATCGCGCTCGGCTGGTTCTACGTGCTGGCGATCATCATTCTCAGCGGCGCGGTGGTGAACGCACTCCGATTGCGCCCGTAACCGCGCAAACGGGCCGCGCGACGCGTGTTAGCGTCCGCGCCGTGACGAGCGAAACCGACACTCCGCTCCACGGCGGACGGCTGATCGCGCGCGCCCTGCGCGCTCAGGGGGTCACGAAGCTGTTCACGCTCTCTGGCGGTCACCTGTTCTCGATCTATGACGGCTGCCGCGCCGAGGGCATCGAGCTGATCGATACCCGCCATGAGCAGTCGGCCACGTTCGCGGCCGAGGGGTGGGCGAAGGTGACTCGATCGCTCGGGGTCGCTGCCGTGACCGCAGGGCCGGGTGTCACCAACGCGGTGAGCGCGATCGCCTCCTCGCGCGAGAACCACTCGCCGGTGCTCGTGCTTGGAGGAAGGGCACCCGCGATGAGGTGGGGTCAGGGTTCGCTGCAGGAGATCGACCACGTCCCGTTCGTCGCGCCGCTGGTCAAGTTCGCCGCGACCCCCGCCGACACGGCCGAGATCCCGGAGCTGGTGCACCGCGCGATCAGCTCGGCGCTGACGCACCACACCGGGCCGACGTTCCTCGACTTTCCGCTCGATTACGTGTTCATGGAGGCCGACGCGACGCCGACCGAGCCGCCGACCGACCTGATCTCCGGGCCTCCGCCCGATCAGGCGCAGCTCGATCGCGCGGCCGCGCTGCTGCGCGATGCCGAGCGTCCGGTGATCATGGCCGGCACCGGGCTGTACTGGGGCCGCGGCGAACAGCAGCTCCAGGCGCTGGCCGAGGCACTCGGCGCGCCGGTGTTCCTCAACGGGCTCGGACGTGGGTGCCTGGCGGCCGACCACGAGCTGTTCTTCGCCCGGGCTCGGAGCGCCGGGCTGGGCCAGGCCGACGTGGCGCTGGTGATCGGCGTGCCGCTCGACTTCCGGCTCGGCTTCGGCAACGCGTTCGCGCCCGAATGCGAGGTGATCGCGATCGACGTCGCCGAGCCCGAACGCGAGCACCCGCGCGAGGTCAGCGCCGGCGTCTACGGGCCGCTGCCCGAGACGCTCGACGCGCTGCGCGAGGCCGCTGCCGGTCGCAGCGACGGAGGTCGAGCCGAGTGGGTCGGCTCGTTGCGGGCGCTCGAGGACGAGCGCCGGGCGGCCGAGGCCGGCGAGTTCAACGATCCCCGCGCGCCGCTGCACCCGATGCGCATCTACGGCGAGCTCGCCCAGCTGCTCGACCGCGACGCGATCGTGATCGGCGACGGAGGAGACTTCGTCTCCTACGCGGGCCGCGTGGTTGACTCCTACCGGCCCGGCTGCTGGCTTGACCCGGGGCCGTTCGGGTGCCTCGGCTCGGGGCCGGGCTATGCGCTGGCCGCGAAGCTCGCCCATCCCGAACGCCAGGTCGTGCTGCTGCTCGGGGACGGGGCGCTCGGGTTCTCGGCGATCGAGTTCGACACGCTTGCGCGCCATGGGGTCGCGGTCGTCGGCGTGGTCGGCAACAACGGCATCTGGGCGCTCGAGAAGCACCCGATGGAGGCGATCTACGGCTACTCGGTCGTCGCCGACCTGCGCCCGGAGACCCGCTACGACAAGCTCGCCGAGGCGCTCGGGTGCCACGGCGAACTCGTGCGCGAGCCGGCCGAGCTGAGGCCCGCGCTCGAGCGCGCGTTCGCTGCCGGCGGTCCGGCGCTCGTCAACGTGCTGACGGATCCGACCGTCGCTTACCCGCGGCGAGCGAATCTGGCATAGCGGGATCGCAGCAGCGACTGCGCCGAGCCGGTCCATGCGGCGACTCGGTCAGGCCAGCCGATCCAGACGGCCAGTGCCAATCCGAACAGCTCGACCGCCTTGCATACGAGCGCGATCGTCTCGACCGCCTCGGGCGTGCCCATGAAGCCCGGCACGCTGACCGTCACGAACACCACCCACGCGACAATCTCGGCTGCCAGGAACAGGGCCGCCAACCTCGCCGGCAGCCGGCCCTCGGGGCTGCACACGAGCGCGTAGGCAAGCACCGCGCCAATCACCGCCGCGCCGATGAACGACCATCCGAGCGGCGGCATCTCCTTGAGGTGCTCGGGAACCAGCGCCGCGTGCATGCCGGCGCTGAACGTCACCGCGAGCGCCAGCAAGCCGGCGCGGCGGCCGCGCGACCGAAGTCGCGCGGCCTCCTCACCGGTTGTCATTTGGCGATCCGGATCACGCGCTCCATGCCGAGCGTCGTGTGCTCCCGACCGTCCTGGGTGTCCATGAAGCAGGCCTGGACGTAGTACCCGGGCTTGGCGTTCAGGACCTCCTGCTGCATCGCGCCAGGCGAGGCAGGATCCATCAGGTCGGCGAAGCCCGTCGCGAGCTTCTGGGCCTTGTTGTCCTTGCCGGCCTTCAGCAGCGCCGCGATCTTGTTCGCGCCGCGCTTGTTGGCGGCGCCGATCAGGACGTCCATGTGGACCAGGAAGCCGCCGTTGACCATCCGCACGATCGTCCCGTCATGCAGGACCTTCGGCCCCTTGAAGCCGAACTCGATCGAGGTCTCGGTCGCCGCGGCAGCCGGCAGCGTTGCCGACGAGGAGGACGGCGTGACCGTGAACTTCGCCACATCCGCCGCCGGCCCGTTGCCGGTGAGATTGAGGGCCACGTAGTTGCCCGGTGTCAGGTCCGTCTGGACCGTGCCCGGCGCATCGGCGGCAACGACAATCGACCCGAACGGGGTCAGCGCGTTGGGGTCACCGTGATGGCTCTGGACGGCACCGAGCGCCTCGTCGAACGTCACGCCCTGGTCCAGGCGGACGAGCCCGTAGGCACCCTGGCCCTTGCCGCTGAACGTCGACGTGATGCTCACCGCCCCCTGCACCGTGCTACCAGACACCGCGATGCCCGTCTTGCCCGTGACGGCGACGGTCATAGTCGGCAGGCTTGCGGCTGCCGACGCCCCCGGCGCCGCCGTCGCTGCGGCACTGGTGAGTGCCATCGCAGCCCCTCCCCCGATGATGCTCGCAACCGCGAGCAGCGAAGCAAATCGCTTCACAACTACTCCTCTCATTTAGGTTTGCGCACCCAGCTGGCTTGCCCTCCGCTGAGCACCGTACGAGTGCCCAGCTGCGCCTACAACCGGTGAAACCCCCGGATTTGCTGGATCGTCTAGGCTGTTCAACACCGGGGACGTGTGGTTGTTGCGGTGAAGGAAGTCACTTGCATAGCGGGCGCACACGCACCGACGGGATGCAGCACAACACCGACGCCGGGCCGCCGCTGGTTGGCCGCGAACGCGAGCTCCGAGCTGCGCTCGGGCTGCTCGAGGAGCCCGGGCCCCGGGCGCTGATCCTCGCCGGCGAGCCGGGGATCGGCAAGACCACGATCTGGCGCGAGCTGCTGGGGCACGCCCGCTCCAGGGGCTTCGACGTGCTGCGGGCGATACCGTCAGGTGCCGAGGTCCAGCTGACCTTCGCGGCACTCGGGGACCTGGTTGACGGAGTCGGCGAACGGGCGCTCGCCCAGCTGGCGGCGCCCCAGAGGCGCGCGCTCGAGATCGCCCTGCTGAGGGTCGAGGGTCCGCCCGTCGACGCGCGCGCCGTTCGCGTGGCGCTGCTCGAGCTGCTGCGAAACCGTGCCGCCGAGCGCCCGGTGCTGATCGGCATCGACGATCTGCAGTGGCTCGACGGGCCGTCGGCCAAGGCGCTCTCGTTCGCGTTGCGCCGGTGCACCGACACGGCAGTGTTCGTGGCGGCGACGCTGCGCAGCGGCGAAGCTCCCGCGTTCGAGGTCGAGGATGCCCTCGGGGCCGACCGGGTCGACCGGCTCGAGCTCGGGCCGCTGACGCTGGCGGCGATCCACGAGCTGATCGCCGCTCGCACCCATCTGGACCTCCCGCGGCCGACGATCGTGGCGCTATTCGACGCAGCGGCGGGGAACCCGTTCGTGGCAGGCGAGCTCGCCCGGGAGCTAAAGCGGCGCGGGGCGGGGTTGCATCGCGGAGAGCTGCCGCCGGTCCCGCCGAGCGTCCGCCAGCTCGTGTCGGCGCGGGTCGGCCGTCTCGCGCCGGAGGTGGCTGAGCTGCTGCTCGCCGCGGCCGGCCTCGCTCGTCCGACGGTCGAGCTGCTCGGGCGGCTCGCCCCTGATGCCGAGTCATCGCTGCGGCCTGCCGTCGAGGCTGGGGTGATCGAGCCCACGACCGAGCGCGGAGAGGTGCGGTTCACCCACCCGCTGCTCGCCCGCGTTCCCTACGAGGCGCTCGGGCCCGCGCAGCGACGGCGCCTGCATGCACGGTTGGCAGGCGTGCTCGACGAGAGCGAGGAGCGGGCGCGCCACCAGGCGCTGGCCGCCACAGAGCCGAGCTCCGACGTATCCGAAGAGCTCGACCGGGCCGCTGCTGCCGCCGGGTCACGGGGTGCGCCGGGGCGCGCGGCCGAGCTCTGCACGCTCGCCTCCAGGCTGACTCCCGCCGGATGCGAAGTCCGGCGGGCGTCGCGGTCGCTGGGGGCGGCGGAGTGGTGCCACCGCGCCGGCGAGACCGATCGGGCGGCGGCGCTCGCCGAGCGGCTGGTCGGCTCGACGACCGCCGGGGGCGACACGCGCGCGCGGGCGATGTCATTGCTGGCCACGGTCCGGGCCGATACCGAGGGAGTCCGATCGGCGATCGCGCTCTATGACGCCGCCAGGCACGAGCCCGATGTGAGCCCGACCACGCGCGGAGACGTCCACCGGCGGCTTGCCTGGCTGCGGCTCGGCGCCGGCGAGGCCGACTCAGCCGCCAGACATGCCCGCGCGGCCCTCGCATGCGCCGCAGGGAACGACCCGGGGGCGACTGCGATCGCCGGGTTGGCCGAGGTGATGGGGGGAGGGCCGGTGCCCGCCGGATTGGCGGCGATCGCGCGGACGCCGGGGGGGACCGCGCCGAAAGCGGGCGAGTGGCCCGAGACCGCGCCGGGGATCGTCGCAGCGGTGACGCTGCTGTGGGGCGGGGAGTTGGAGCAGGCGCGACCGCCACTCGAGGCGGCGCTCGCCCACGCGACCGAGCGTGACGAGCCGTGGGTGGCGATGCACGCGCTTGCCTATCTGAGCGCGATCGCGACCGCCGGCGGCGAACTGCGACTGGGGCTGTCGCACGCCCGCCATTACCTTGAACTCGCAGACGCCTCGGGGCAGGGGGCGCAGCGGGCGGCGGCGCTGTGGCCGCTTGCGGTCGCGCTGGCCTGGCAGGGGGATGAGCCGGGGGCGCGGGCGGCCGCCGAGGAAGGGCTCGCGCTCGCCTCGGGCAGTGGGCATGCGCTGTATGAGATCGGCTCGCTCAGCGCGCTCGGGGTGCTCGAGCTCTCGTTGGAGCACGCCGCGGAGGCGGCGACCGCGCTCGCCCGGGCGCGGAGATGGGCCGACGACGCCGGGGTGAGGGCGCTGGGCCGCGTGCCGTTGCTGCCCGACTCGGTCGAGGCTCTGGCGCTGTGCGGTGAGGCCGAAGCGGCCGCGGCGCTCGCGGTCGAGGTTCGGCGCCGCGCCGCGGTCCTCGGGTCGCCATGGGCGCTGGCACTGGCCGATCGCTGCGAGGGTCTCGTCGCCGACGCCCGCGGTGAACGGGAGCGGGCGGTCACCGCCCTGCAGCGCGCGCTGACTCAGCACGACCGCCAGAGCAGGCCCGGTGAGCGGGCACGGACCGAGCTCGCGTTGGGCCGGACGCTGCGCCGGGCTCGCCACAAGCGGGCCGCCCGCGAGGCGCTCGAGCGCGCGTTGACTCACTTTGAGGCGATCGGCGCGCAACTGTGGTCGCGGCAAACGAAGCGAGAGCTCGGGCGGATCGGCGGCCGGGCGGCGAGCACGGGCGGGGCCCTGAGCGAAACCGAGCGCAGCATCGCCGAGCTGGTCGCGGCAGGGCGGACGAACCACGAGGTCGCGGGCGCGCTGCAGATCAGCGCCAAGACCGTCGAGTGGAACCTGTCGAAGATCTACCGCAAGGTCGGCGTTCGCGGGCGGACGCAGCTTGCGGCCGCGCTCGCCGCGCAGGCCGGCGAAGATCAGCCGGCCGTTGCGGATGCGAAACCCGGGGGTTCCACGGGTTGAAGGGCCCGCCTTCGACGCCTAGCGTCGCCGGCGATGACCATCTTCCTGGTTGAGCGCTACCTGGCCGACATCGAGCGCCAGGAGCTCGAGGGGCTGCCCGCGCGGCTCGACGCGGCGGCCACGAGGCTGCGTCAAAGCGGGCTCGAGGTCACGTATCTGGACTCGACCTTCCTGCCCGCGGACGAGTACTGCTTCTGTCGCTTCGACGCACCCTCGCTACACGCGACCGAGCTCGTCAACCGGATCGCAGGCGCCCCGTATGCGCGGATCAGTCCGACCGTGAGGCTGGTCGCCGAAAGCGAGTGAGCCTCAAACCGAGGGCGCGCAAGCGCTCCTTAAAAAAACCCCGGAACGAAAACCGCCCGCATGATGCGGGCGGCTTCCGATCCAGGTTTGGCCTTATCGGCACGGGCAGGGGTACGTACCAGATAGGGCCGGTTTTGCGTGGTTCGGACGGCGGGAGGCGCCGATGTCTGCGGCTTCGCCCGAACCTATGTGTGGGTGAGGAATCGCTAAGCGGTCCCGCACCACGGCAAGCATCATGATCCTTCCCAAACCTGTCAGCAATCGAACATTTGTCCACATGTCTACCCACACCTCACTGTGGAGCGGCGCTAAACGAGGCCGATTGCGGCGCCGCGGAGGATGTCGTGCTCGGAGACCTCGATCCGCTGCAGGCCGAACAGAGCCATCACCTGCTCGAAGATCAGCGCCCCGGCGATGATCGTCGGCGCCCGGTCCGGATGCAGGCCGGCCACCTGCCGGCGCTGCTCGAGCGGCAGCTGCGCCAGGCGGGCCAGGATCCGGGCGCATTCGTCGGCGGTCAGCACATAACCGTGGACACGTTCGGGGTCATACGGCTCGAGGTCCTGGGCGATCGCGGCGAGCGAGGTGGCGGTGCCGGCGACCGCGATCCCGTGGCTGACGGCGGTGCGCCGCTGATCGGGCACCGCCCGTTCGAGCACTCCTCTCACGTCCTCTGAGAGCTCGCGCTGCTCGGACTCGGGCGGCGGGTCGGTGTGCAGGTGCCGTTCGGTTTGCCGGACGACGCCGGCCTGAGTCGAGACATGGAATGAGACCTCGCCACCGGCGCCGATCACCATCTCGGTCGAGCCGCCGCCGATGTCGAACACCAGCACCGGCGATCGATCGTCGGCGTCACGCTCGCTGGTCGCACCGAGAAACGTGAGCTCGGCCTCCTGGTTCCCGGTCAGGATGTGGGGCTCGATCGCGTAGCGGCGCTTGACCTCCGCTGCGAACTCGGCGCCGTTGGCGGAATCGCGCACCGCGCTCGTGAGCACGGCCACGCTGCGGTCGCATCCGCGGCGATCGATCTCGGCCTTGTAGTCGGCCAGCGTCTCGAATGTCCGCTCGATGGCGTCATCGCGCAGCCGGCCGTCGGCGTCGACCCCGGTTCCGAGCCGGGTGACGGTGCTGCGCCGCTCGAGCTCCGAGGTCACGCGTCCATCCTTCAGCTCGGCGATCAGGAGCCGCGTGGAGTTGGACCCGATGTCGACGACCGCGGCCCGCACCGCGCTACCGGATCTCGTGCGGCATTGGTTTGCCGTCGAGCGCGGCCAGCAGGTTCTCGACCGCCAGCGTCGCCATCTGCTCGCGCGCGTTGTGGGTGGCCGAGCCGATGTGTGGCGCGACGATCAGGTTCGGCGCTGTCAGCAGCGGATCGTCGGGCGGCAGCGGCTCGGGATCGGTGACGTCGAGCGCGGCGCCCGCGATCTTGCCGTCGATCAGCGCCTCGCGCAGCGCGTCCTGGTCGACGATCGGGCCGCGGGCAGTGTTGATCAGGATCGCGGTCGGCTTCATCTCGGCCAGCGCGGCCGCGTCGATCAGATGGCGCGTCTGCTCGTTGAGCGGCGTGTGGACTGAGACGAAGTCCGAGCGCGCCAGCAGCTGGAGGAGCGTGACGCCACCCTCGCCGGTGTGGATCACGTTCATCTCAAAGCCACCGGCGCGCTTTGCGACCGCGCGGCCGATCCGCCCCATGCCGATGATCCCGAGCGTCGCCCCGTGGACGTCGTAACCGAGGTACTTGTCAGGCTCCCAGGTGCGCCACTCGCCGGCGGTCACCGAGGCGATCGCCTGCGGCAGCCCTCGCGCGGCGGCCAGCAGCAGCGTGAAGGTGAGGTCGGCGGTTGCGTCCGTGAGGACGTCGGGTGTGTTGCCGACCGGGATCCCTCGCGCCCGGGTCGCCGCGAGGTCGATGTTGTCGTAGCCGACCGCGTAGTTGGCGATCGCGCGCAGCTTCGGGCACTGGTCGAGCAGCTCGTCGTCGATCCGGTCGGTGAGCATCGACAGCAGCCCCTCGGCCTTGGCTGCGCCCCGCGCGAGCTCCGCGGGGCTTGGCGCCGAGCGCTGCTGCCAGACCTCGACGTCATGGGCCTCGGCGAGTCGGCCGAGCGCCGGGCCGGGGAGCTCGCGGGTGACGAAACAGTGGGCCACTAGGCGCGCATTGTTGCTGTTCGGGCGCGGGAGGAGTTTGCTGGCGTTGCTGTTCGGGCGCGGGAGGCGTCTGCCGGCGTCGACCGGCCCGCGGCCGCTGCCCAGGCGGCCCCGGCTCGCGCGAGCGCTGTCCACGCGGCCCCGGCTCGGAGGTGTCCAGGCGCCCCCGGCTCGGAGGTGCGGGAGGTTGTGCAGGGCATAGCGTGGAAAATCCTGCCGCCGCGGCCGGATTTTCCACGTTTGGCCGGCCCAGCGCGCATCCGGTGGAAAATCGCCGGGCGCCGCGCGGATTTTCCACGTTTGTTCTCGCTCCGGGTGGCGGTCCCGCCCCGCTAGAACGAGCTCTCGACTGCCGCGCGGCGGCCGGCGCGCTCGCCGCGGCCGCTGCGCGCGAACCGCGGGAGCCCAAACAGCGCCACCAGCCCGCCGACGAGCGCGAACCCGCCGGCGACCAGGAACGCCAACTCGAAGCCGCTTGTCAGCGCCGCGTGAAGCGAGTCGCCGCCGGCGCCGACGAGGCTGTTGGTCCGCGAGGTCGCGATCGCGGCCAGGATCGCGAGGCCGAGCGCGCCGCCCATCAGTCTCGATGTGTTGAGAAGTCCCGACGCGAGCCCCGCCTCCTTGGACGGGACGCCCGCGACCGCCAGCAGCGTCGCCGGGACGAACGAGAGCCCGATCCCGATCGCGACCAGCAGCGACGGCACCAGGACGACGCCCGCGTAGGTGCCGTTGACCGACAGGTCGCTGAACAGCAGCAGCCCGGCAGTCAGTGAGGCCATGCCGACCAGCAGCAGCGGCTTGGCGCCGACCCGGCTGACGGCGCGCGAGGCGACCACGGACCCGACGACGATGATCAGCGTCATCGGCAGGAACGCAAGTCCGGCCTTGATCGGCGAGTAGCCGAGCACCTGCTGCAGGTAGAGCGAGACGAAGAACCACATCCCGAACGTCGAGCCGCCCATCAGCATCACGACCACGTTGGCGGCACTCAGGGTCCGTGACGAGTAGATCCGCAGCGGCATCAGCGGCGCCGACGCGAACCGGCCCTCGATCACCAGGAACACGACCAGCAGCCCGAGGCCGGCGGCGATCACCGCCAGCGTCTGCAGCGAGCCCCAGCCGGTCACATCGGTGCGGACGATGCCGAGCACCACCAGCGACAGTCCGAGCGTCGCGCTCACGGCGCCACGGAGGTCGAAGTTCCGCGCCCGGATCGAGTCACGGCCCTCGGCGATCCACCGCTGCGCGAAGAACGCGGTCGCCAGCGCGACCGGGACGTTGATGAACAGAATCCAGCGCCAGCCGAGCGCGTCGGTCAGCACGCCGCCGAGCAGCACGCCGGCGGCGCCGCCGGCGCCGCCCATCGCGCCCCAGATCCCGACCGCGCGGTTGCGCTCGTGGCCCTCCTTGAATGTGGTCGTCAGGATCGAGAGCGACGCCGGCGCGATCACGGCGCCGCCGAGGCCCTGGATCGCGCGTGCCGCGATCAGCATTGCCTGGCTGGTGGCGAGCCCGCCGGCGAGCGAGGCGAGCCCGAACAGCACCAATCCGGTCACGAACACCTTGCGTCGTCCGATCAGGTCGGTCGCTCGGCCGCCGAGCAGCAGGAAGCCGGCGAACGTCACCGTGTAGGCGTTGACGATCCACTGGAGGTTGACCTCGGAGAAATGCAGCCCGTTGCGGATCGACGGCAGCGCGACGTTCACGACCGACACGTCGAGGATCACCATGAACTGAGCCAGACACGCGAGCAGCAGCGTCGCGCGCAGGTGTGGCCGGGTCTGCGCGCGGGTTTCGGGGGTCATCGGGGCGGTTTCCTTGGTACGACGATCATCGTACATACTAGCTTCCTCCAGATCGTTTCCTGTTGGACGTACAACGGGCCGGGGAGGGGACATGTGAGCGGGGTTGCGTGAGGGGGGTTGCCGCCGCGGGCTGCCGGGAAGGATCTGGCGATCTCGGCGTCCCTCACAACAAGGGGTGTGCTCCGCGCACGGACCGCAGACCCCTCAATCGAAGGGAGAACCTCCATGCAGCCTTTCGCGTCAAGGCGCCTCAGGGCGTCGATCGTCGCGTTCATCACATTCGCATCGGCCGGCGCGGTCGCGCTGGTCAGCGCGCCGTTCGGTCAGACGGCGCCGGTCCGTACCGGCGCCCGCGGGGCCACGGCGGCCTCGCCGTCCTTCATCGGCGGCTTGCACAAGATCAAGACGCTCTCATCGGCCGTGCCTAAGGCGGGACCGGCGGCGGGAGACGTGAACCCGTACGGGGTCGCGGTCGTCCCCAGCACGATGGGAGTGTTGCGCCAGGGTTCTGTTCTGGTCAGCAACTTCAACAACGCCGCCAACCAGCAGGGGACCGGATCGAGCATCGTCCAGATCGCTCCTGACGGCGAGCAGCAGACGTTCGCCGTCGTCCCGAGACCGACGTCGACGCCGGCCGTCGGTCTCACGACCGCGCTGGTAGCGCTCAAGCGCGGGCTGGTGGTCGTCGGCAGCCTGCCGGCACCGGGCGGCAACTCCAAGAAGGCCAAATCGGGCGCGCTGACGGTCCTCGATGACAAGGGCGACGTCGTCTCGACGATCAAGGCGTCGGACATCAACGGGCCGTGGGACATGACCGCGGTCGACCACGGCGCCACCGCGACCCTGTTCGTGACCAACGTGCTCAACGGGACCGTCGCCGCCAAGGGCAAGACCGTCAGGCGAGGCACGGTCGTCCGGATCAAGCTCTCGGTCCCGACCAGCGGCGCGCCGCACGTGCTGTCAAATCGGGTGATCGCGACCGGCTTCCCCGAGCACACCGATCCGGCGGCGCTGATCGTCGGCCCGACGGGCGTCGGCCTTGGCCGCAATGGGACCCTGTATGTCGCCGACTCGGCCGACAACCGAGTTGCCGCGGTCCCGCACGCGATGACCCGTAACTCGGTGCTCGGCGGCGGCGGCAGGACCGTCTCCAAGGGCAAGGGACTCAACGACCCGCTCGGCCTGATGATCGCGCCCAACGGCGACGTCGTGTCGGCCAACGGCGCTGACGGCAACCTGATCGAGACCAGCCCCGGCGGGCGTCAGGTCAAGGTCAAGACGCTGGTCTCCAACGGCGGCGGGGACCTGTTCGGGCTGGCGTTGACCCCGAACCGCCGCGGCATCTACTTCGTCGACGATGCGGGAAGCGGAAGCGCAGCGAACTCGCTGCGACTCGTGCACTGACGAGGCATCGGTCGTCCGGACGCCGCGGGTCCTGGCGGGCCCGCGGCGCCCGCGGCCGTCTGGGCGTCTGGGCGCGGCCGCAGTGCGAGCGCCGGTTACTTTCGGGCCCTCGGCGGGTCTAATGGTGTTAGACCACCCGCAACGAGAGGAGTGGCATGAGCCTGCCCGAGATCGTCTCAACCCAAGAGTGGCTTGCTGCCCGCAGGGACCTGCTCGTCAAGGAAAAGGAACTGACCCGCGCCCGTGACGCGCTCAGCGAACAGCGGCGTCGTCTGCCGATGACCCTGGTCGAGAAGGACTACCGGTTCGAGGGGCCGGGCGGCGAGCTCGGCCTGGTTGACCTGTTCGAGGGGCGCCGCCAGCTGATCGTCGGCCACTTCATGTTCGATCCTGAGTGGAAGGATGGCTGCCCGAGCTGCTCGGCCGGCGCCGAGGAGATGTCTGCGGGCCATCTCAAGCACCTGCAAGCGCGCGACACGACCTTGGCCTACGTCTCCCGGGCGCCGTTTGCGCAGATCGAGGACTACCGGCGGCGACGTGGCTGGAACGTGCCCTGGTACTCGTCATACGGCAGCGACTTCAACTACGACTTCCACGTCACGCTCGACGAGGATCTCGCACCGGTGCAGTACAACTACCGCTCGGCCGAGGAGTTCCGCCGTCGCGGCGCGGAGTTCGAGCTCGAGGGCGAATATCCGGGCCGCTCAAGCTTCCTGCGCGACGGCGATCGCGTCTACCACACCTACTCGGTGTACGCCCGCGGGCTGGAGACGATCGGCGGTTCGTACTACCTGCTCGACGAGACCGCATTAGGACGCCAGGACAGTGAGTTCGGCTCGATGGCCGGCGGCTAGAAGCGCCCGGTACGAGGTAGCCACCGCGCGCTCACCCCCGCTTGACCGCCTGGAGCGTGTAGCTGTGCGCCAGCCGCCACGGACGATCGGTCAGCCGCCACTCGCCTCGGTCTGTCTTTGTCATCTGTCCGCTGAACGCCTCCCACGGGACGCTGTCGTGCTCGACGAGCATCGTCAGTTCCATCCCCGCCTCCAGGAGCGCGGTGACGATCTCGCCGAGCCCGTGGTTCCACGAATGTGTGACGTTGTTGGTGAACGTGGCATCCGTCCCCACATACGTTCCCGGCTCATCGAAGATGTCCGGCTCCTCGCGCTCGAAATACGAATATTCGGAGACCAGCAGGCCGTCGGGCCGCTCGTCATCCAGCGTCCACAACATCGGGTGACCCTCACGCAGGAAGAGACGCCCACCGGGTGTGAGCAGGCCCGCCACGACATTCGCCCACCTGGTAACCGAGGGCAACCAACACAGCGCCCCGACCCCGGTGAACACGAACTCGAAGGCTTCCCGTGCCCAGTACCGCTACCGCGTCGTATAACTGCGCCTCGACAAACTCCACCGGCGGTCCGGCCCGGTCGGAGAGGAGTCGGGCCTGCTCCAGTGATGCCGGCGACAGGTCCAAGCCGGTCATGCGGGCGCCCAACCGTGCGAGCGAGATCGTGTCCGTCCCGATATGGCACTGCAGGTGGGCTCCCCGAAGGCCGCCGATGTCGCCAAGCCGTGGAAGATCGAAGCGAACCACCTCGCTCAGGAAGCCCGGATCATCGATGAAGCGCTGCAGGCCATAGAACGAGGAGGCGGCGTGGACGGGGGCCCGGTCATCCCAGTGAGCACGGTTCACGTCCAGGTACCGGTCCACGTTTGCAACGATACTGTCGGCTCGGTTGCATCCCAACCGCCAAGGTTGATCAAATATCCATATCGTGGCTTCCGCGCTCGAGATCGAAAGCCGCCCGTTTGGCCCCGACGGCTTCCTGATCCCCCGGGTCGCGCTCGGCTGCGGGAACTTCGGCGGCGTTGGCTCGGCGCTCGATTGGGTCGGCCGCGGTCTCAGCGATGAGCAGGCGTTCGCGGTGATGGACGCCGCCTGGGAGATGGGCATCTCGCACTTCGACACAGCCGATGCCTATGGCGGCGGCCACAGCGAACAGGCGATCGGGCGCTGGATCGCGGCGCGCGGACTGCTGCCGACGCTGACCACGAAGACGTTCAACCCGATCCTGCCGGGCGGCGACAGTGGACTTGCCGGCAAGCGGATCGAACGTCGGCTCCCCGCCAGCCTCGCGCGGCTCGGGGTCGGCCACGTAGAGCTCTACCTCGCGCACGATTTCGACCCGGTGGTTTCGCTGTCGGAGACCTTCGGCGCCATGGGCCAGCTCAAGCAGGCGGGGAAGATCCGCGCCTACGGGGTCAGCAACTTCAACTTCGTCCAGATGCAGCACGCCCTGAGCGACGGGACGCCCGTCGCAGTCCAGAACGGCAACTCGCTGCTGGAACGGGGCGACGAGTCCGATCTGCTGCCGCTGTGCGCCCAGCGCGGCGTCGCATACCTGGCCTTCAGCCCGCTGTGCGGCGGATGGCTGACGGGTAAATATCGCCGCGACCAGCCGTATCCGGAGGGGTCGCGGATGACCCAGCGGCCCGATCCCTACAACTACCTCGCCAAGCCGCGAACGTTCGACAGGCTCGAGACGCTCGAATCGCTCGCCGCCGCGCGGGGCACGTCGATGGCGGGCGTCGCGCTCGCATGGCTGCTGGCCGATGAGCGCATCACCCAGGTCGTGGTCGGGCCCGGCCGGCCCGAGCACCTTGAGCCGCTGCGCGAGGCATTTCAACAGCCCCTCACGCCAGAGGAGCATGATCAACTGGACACGATCTTCAAACCATGAGCGCCCTGATCCTCAACCACGCCGATGTCCACGCCTCGCTCGCGCCCCAGGAGTGCGAGCGCGCGATGGCCTCGGTGCTGACCGCCCATGCCCGCGGCCACGCCTACTTCCCCCTGCGCTCGGTGATGCTCGCGCCGGGCGCCCCGGGGTTGATGGGGCTGATGCCCGCCTATGCCGCCGCCGGCTCGGACCACGGCACGCCGGGGGTGTTCGCGCTCAAGGCGATCTGCCTGATGCGTGAGAACCCCGCCCGCGGTCTCGACGCCCACCAGGGCCTGGTGGTGCTGTTCGATCACGACACCGGGATCCCAACCGCGATCCTGAACGCCTCGGCGATCACCGAGATCCGCACCGCGGCTGTGACCGCGGCGGCCACGCGGGCGCTGTCGCGCGAGGACTCGACGGTGCTCACGATCCTCGGTGCCGGCGTCCAGGCGAGGTCCCACCTGCGCGCGTTCGAGGGGATGCGCGCCTGGAACGAGCGCCGCGTCTACGCGCCGACCACCGAGCATGCAGCGGCGGTGGCAGACGAGTTTCCCGGGGTGGCCGCGTCGCCGAGCGCGCGGGAGGCGGTCGAGGGGGCCGACGTGGTCGTCGTCGCGACGAGCGCCACCCAGCCGGTGCTCGAACACGGCTGGCTGAAGACCGGGGCGCACGTGAACGCGGTCGGCGCCAGCTCGCCGACGTCGCGCGAGATCGATGTCGCCACCGTGGCCGCGTCGGCGCTGTTCTGCGATAGCCGCGAGTCGGTCCGCAACGAGGCCGGCGAGTTCATCCTCGCGATCAAGGAGGGGGCGATCTCGGGCGAGGACCACATCCGGGCCGAGCTCGGCGAGGTGCTCGCGGGCACCCGTCCGGGGCGCGCCGATGACCGGGAGCTGACCATGTTCCGCTCGCTCGGGGTCGCCGCCGAGGACCTCGCGGCCGCGCAGCTGGCGGTCGAGACCGCGCGCGACCGCGGCCTCGGAACCGAGGTCGACCTGTGATCGCGCTCGCCGAGATCGAGGCCGCACGCGACCGGATCGCCGACGTCGCGTTCCGCACGCCGCTGGTGCGGCTGCCGATCGACGACGCGCCCGCCGAGATCTATCTCAAGCTCGAGACACTGCAACCGATCAACTCGTTCAAGATCCGCGGCGCCGCCAACGCCGTCCGCAGCGCAGCGCCCGCCGACCGTGCGCGGGGCCTGCTGACCGCGAGCGCCGGGAACATGGCCCAGGGAGTCGCCTGGATCGGGCGCGAGCTCGGCCTCGAGGCGACGATCGTGGTGCCCGAGCATGCCCCCGAGGCAAAGCTGGCGGCGATCGAGCGGCTCGGCGGCACGGTCCTGAAGGTTCCCTACGAAGAGTGGTGGCAGGCGATCGTGACCGGCCGGATCGATGGTCGCGAGGGGCTGTTCGTGCACCCGGTCGCCGACGAAGCGGTGATGGCCGGCAACGGGACGATCGGGCTGGAGATCATCGAGGACCTGCCCGATGTCGACGCGGTCGTGATCCCGGTCGGCGGTGGCGGGCTGACGGTCGGGATCGCAAGCGCGGTCAAGGCGCTGCGGCCGCAGGCGATGATCTACACCGCCGAGCCCGCGACTGGCGCGGCGCTGCATGCGGCGATGGCCGCCGGCGAGCCGACCGATGTCGAGTACGAGGTCTCGTTCGTGGACGGGTCCGGCAGCCGGCGCGTGCTCGACACGATGTGGCCGCGGTTGGCCGAGGTCGTCGACCGGGCGATCTCGGTCCCGATCGCCGACACCGCCGACGCGGTGCGCATGCTCGCCGAGCGCGTGCGGGTGATCGCCGAGGGCGCCGGCGCGCTGTCGACCGCCGCGGCCCTTGCGGGCGCCGCCGGGGCGGGCAAGATCGTCTGCGTCGTGTCAGGCGGCAACATCAACCTCGCGACGCTGAGCGAGATCCTCAGTGGCTCGGACGGAGGTGCGCGGTGAGCGCCTCCGGCGATCCGAGCGACCCGAGCGACCCGAGCGACCCGAACGTCCCGAGCGACCCGAGCGACCCGAGCGTCCCGATCCTCCCGGGCCCGGGCGCCAGCGACTACGAGCGCTACCTGAGGACCGACGAGCTGCTGTCGCTGCAAAAGGAGCCCGAGGACCGGGTCCACCGCGACGAGCTCCTGTTCCAGACCGTGCACCAGACCTCGGAGCTGTGGCTGAAGTTCGCCGACAGCGAGGTGGTCGAGGCAACGCGGCTGCTCGAGGCCGATGAGCTGCTCGAGGCGGCCCGCCTGATGCGCCGCGCGTTGTTGTGCCTGGAGTTCGTGACCCGCCAGCTCGAGATGCTCGACCAGCTCGACAGCTGGGACTACCAGCTGATCCGGGTCGCCCTCGGTCACGGAAGCGGCTTTGACTCGCCCGGCTTTCGCAGGCTCGCCCGCGCCACCCAGGCGCTGGGGCCGGCGTTCGATCGGGCGCTCGCCCGCGGCGGAGTCGAGCTGACCGAGCTGTATCGCAACCGGCGCGACCACCAGCAGCTGTACGCGCTCGCCGAGCTGCTGACCGACTGGGACGAGCGCCTGCGCGTCTGGCGTTTTCGCCACTACACGGTCGTCGCGCGTGCGATCGGCGAGGACACGGTCGGGATCCAGGGCGTGCCCGTGCCGGTCTTGACAAAGCTGATCGTCCAGCGCCAGCTGCCGAAGCTGTGGGAGGCGCGGACGAAGCTGGTGGCGGAGTTCGACGCCGAGCGGCACCAGGGCGACGCCGATTAGTAGCGCGCCGACCCGGCGCATTTCGTGGAAATCGGCCGATCCCGGCTTAGGTTTTCCACGCCTGTCCCGCTCACGCGGATGTTCGTGGAAAATGGGTGCCGCGCATCTCGATTTTCCACGCAGCGCGGGGGGCTTCGGCAGACGGTGACCCGCTGGGTGGCGCCCCCGCCGCGGAGCGCGCCGCTGCGCTACCCCCGCGCCGCCTCGAGCCCGGCGACCAGCCGGTCGACCTCGTCGGCGGTGTTGTAGTGGATGAAGCCGATCCTGATCGCGTCCTGCTCGTAGCCCAGACGCTTGTAGAGGTTCAGCGAGTACCACGAGTCGTGGGCCCAGACCCCGATCTCCTGCTCGGCCAGCTGTCGCGCGACCTCGGCGGCCGGCACGCCGTCGACGTTGACCAGGAACGTCGGCACGCGCCCCTCCATCGTCTGCCGCCCGTAGACCGAGACCGCGTCTGAGATCCCGGCCAGGAACCGTTCGCCGAGCCCGCGCTCGTAGGGGATGATCGCGTCAAAGCCGCCGATCGAGTCCAGGTAGTCAAACGTCGCGTTGAGCCCGGCGAGCAGCTCGTACGGGGCGGTCCCGGTCGCGAACCGCCGTCCGAGCGGGTCCATCGGCGCCGGCCGCGCCTTGTACGGGCGCCACGTCTCGAGCACCGAGGCGCGGCCGTAGGCGATCCCGAGGTGCGGGCCGCAGAACTTGTACGGCGAGCAGATCAGGACGTCGGCGTCGACCGCGCGCACGTCGATCGGCTCGTGGGCCGCGTAGTGGACCGCATCGATCCACGCCAGCGCTCCGGCCTCGTGCGCCATCCGGCAGACGCGCGCGGCGTCGAGCACCGTCCCGACCGCGTTCGAAGCCCACGCGAACGCCACCACCCGGGTCCGATCGGAGAGCTTGGACTGAAGGTCGTCGAAGTCGAGCGTCGTGTCGCTGTTGAGCTCGATGTGCCTGACCACCAGCTCGCGGTCGTGCGCAAGCTCCAACCACGGGGCGACGCCGCCGTCGTGGTCCAATGAGGAGACGAGGATCTCGTCACCGGGACTGAAGCCGCGCCCCGCGGTCCGCGACAGCATGAAGTCCAGCGACGTCATGTTGGGGCCGAAGATGATCTCGTGCGGTTCGCAGCCGAGGAACCTCGCCGCGCCGGCCTCGGCCGTCTCGAGGATCGCCTTGACCCGCAGGCTTGTCTCGTAGCCGGCGCCCAGGTTGGCGCTCGCCTCGCGCAGCGCGCGAGCGATCGCCTCGCCGACCTCGTCTGGGACCTGCGAGCCGCCCGGGGCGTCGAGGAACGCGAACCGGCCCTGCAGCGAGGAGAACCGGGAACGCAGATGGCCGAGATCCGTCGCCGCGTTCAGCACATCAGCCATCGCCTCTTCCTTCCTGTCGTGTGAGCGTCAATCGCTGTCTGAGCCGTCGCAAAGTTAACGAAAACCTAAAAGCCTCCCTGTTGCGCGGCCAATATGACGGTGATTTGATCAACACTACAAAATCAGATCAGGGGAAAAGGGGACCGCTCTTGAGTGTTCGCGTGAGTCGCAGTGCGCAGGCCAGTTGGCAGGGTACGGTGCCGGACGGTGGCGGCCGGATCGCGCTTGGCAGCGGAGCCTACGAGGGGGCGTTCACGCTCAAGGCGCGGATCGAGGACGTCGAGCGGGGCACCAACCCCGAGGAGCTGATCGCGGCCGCCGAGGCCGGCTGTTTCACGATGTCGCTCGCCAACCTGCTCAGCGAGGCCGGGTCGCCGCCCAATGACCTGCAGACCACGGCGCGCGTGCGGCTCGAGCAGACCGACGCGGGGTTTCGGATCACTCGGATCTCGCTCAACACCGTCGGTGACGTGACCGGCATGGACGCCGAGCGGTTCGCGGCCCTGGCCCAGGAGGCGAAGGAGACCTGCCCGGTCTCGCTGGCTCTGGGCGCCATCGAGATCACGCTCGAGGCGACCCTTCAGTAGGGCGGTGCGTGTTGCAGGCAGTTGACCCACTCAGGGCGAATATGGGAGGGTGGCGCTCCAAGAGCGGGACGCGCTTGGCCGGCCGCCAGCCCTTGATGACGCCCTCAAACAACGTTCGTGACGCCCCGATGCCCAGCGTTGCCGTGATCGACTCCGAGCAGGTGGAGCCCAGGTTGAACCCCGACACGGGGCTCACCGTCCGGCGCACGCTCGGAACCCAGACCGGCTTTGGGGCGCTCGAGCAGGCGGTGCTCGAGCTCGAGCCCGGCAGGTCAAGGCCGATCGAGGTCGGCGCGGCGGAGGAGACGGCGTTCGTGCTCGCCGGCAGCGGCACGCTGACCGTCGACGGGGCGGCGCACGAACTCGGCCCGGAGTCGGGGGTCTACCTCCCGCCGGGGTCGGCGTTTGAGCTCCACAACCCGGGACCCGAGACGCTGCGAGTGGTCGCGGTCCGCGTCCCCGACCCCGAGCCAGCCGATGACGAGCCGACCGCGGCTGCGGTGCGCCGTCTGGCCGACCAGGAGCCCGAGGCCGCAACGGCCCAACGTGAGTTCCGGATCGTCGCCGACCCCGACTGCGGGCTGCGCTCGGCGACGCACTTCGTCGGCTACATCCCAACCGAGCGGGCGCCGGAGCATTTCCACACTTACGACGAGGTGATCTATGTGATCGACGGCGAAGGGGTCATGCACGCCGGCGATTTCGAGCAACGGCTGTCGCCGGGAGCGTGTATCCAGCTTCCCGCGCGGACCGTGCATTGCCTTGAAAACACGGGCACGGAGCCGATGCGGGTCGTCGCCGTGTTCAGACCCGCCGGATCTCCGGCGGCCGCGTACTACCCGGATGGGACGCCCGCGTACCAGGGCGGCAATCAGGAAAAACTCCAGAGGAGGACCGAAAAGCAATGAAGGGACGAACGTTCCTAGCCGCATGGGCGCTGGTGGCGCTGATCGCGGCCGGCTGCGGCAGTAGCAGCAGCAGCAGTAGCAGCAGCGCCGCCGCCAGCGCGAGCTCAAGCTCGAGCGGCAGCTGCAAGGCGTCGATCGCGATCGAAGGGCCGTTCACCGGACCGGTGGCGCAGGTCGGCCTCGAGCAGCTGCACTTCGCACAGTTGGCGGTCGCGAACGACAACAAGGCGCTCGGGATCCACGTCACGATGGCTCAGGACGACACCCAGCTGACGCCGTCAATCGCGACGACCAAGACCCAGTCGATCATCGCGACGCCGGCCGTTGCCGTGATCGGACCATCGGGTAGTCAGGAGGTCGAGGCGGTGGGTCCGCTGCTCGGCCGAGCTGGGCTGGCCTCCGTCACCGGATCGGCGACCCTCCCGGCGCTGGCCAGCAGTGGCGCGAACAAGACGTTCTTCCGCGTCGTGCCCGACGACGACGTCCAGGGACCGCAGGATGCGAACTACATCGTCACGCACCTGCACCCGAAGGGCGTGCTGATCATTGACGACGACGAGGCCTACTCGCAGGGGATCACGAAGGTGATGATCCCGATCCTGCAGAAGGCCGGAATCAAGGTCAATCACCAGACGATCAACGGCACCGACACGGGCGCGACGCTCTCGAATGCGCTGTCGTCGCTGGTGACCTCGCAGCTGACTTCGAATGAGCAGGTCGCCGTGCTGCCGTGGCAGGCTGCCGCCAACGCGCAGCAGTTCGGCCTCGACGCGCAGCAGCAGCACAAGAAGGTGATCCTGTTCGGGACCGACGGCACCAACTCGCCGTCGCAGTTCCACGTCCCGGGCACCTACATCTCGACGTTCGGGCCTGACATCGCGGCATCGTCGAATCCGAAGGATCAGGCGCTGGTCAAGGGCGTCGCCAAGTACGGGCCGTACGGCGCCTTCGGCGTCCCGACCTACGCGGCGACCGATGTCGTGATGCACGCGATTTCGTCGGTCTGCCAGTCCGGGCAGACGCCGAGCCGCGCGAACGTGCTCGCAGCGATCAAGAAGACCAACATCCCGGCCTCGGCGAACATCCTCGGGGTGCCGATCGCGTTCACCGCGACCGGGAACCTCGCGGGCAGCCCGGGCTACCTGTTCCACGTCAACAGTCAGGGCAAGTACATCGAGATTCCACCCAAGTGATGGATGACGACTCGGCCGTGACAGTTCACGGCTAAGGTTCCGCGGCGCCGCCCACGCTGGTGTGGGCGGCGCCGCTGCATTTCCGGCTCGAGGAGAGACGTGCAGGAGTTCTTCCAAACCTTCGTCAACGGCCTCACCGCCGGCTGCGTGTATGCGCTGATCGCGCTCGGCTACACGATGGTCTACGGCGTGCTGAAGCTGCTCAACTTCGCCCACGGCGACGTCTACATGGTCGGCGCCTACATCGGCTACGTCGTGCTGCAGCTGTTCGGTGGCGCGTACGCGCTCTCGATCCCGGTCGTGCTGCTGCTGTTCTTCATGTTCGTCGCCGCCTCTTTCGGCTGCGGCTATCTCGGCGTGGCGATGGAGCGGTTCGCCTATCGACCATTGCGAAACGCGCCGCGAATCGCGCCGTTGATCACCGCGCTCGGGATCTCGTTCGTGCTCGAGAACACAATCCTGCTGCTGTTCGGCGGCTTTACGCGCAGCTACAACACCAACGCCTACATCCCATTCTCGACCGGGATCGATATCGGGGGGGTCAGGATCGACATCGTCCAGGCCCTGACGATCGTCGGCAGCGTCGTGATGATGTTCGGCCTGCGCGAGCTGGTCAATCGCACGACGCTCGGTAAATCGATGCGTGCGGTCGCCTCCGATCGCGAGGCGGCCGAGATGCTCGGTATCAACGTCGACCGCACGATCGCGCTGACCTTCTTCATCGGCTCGGCGATGGCCGGCATCGCCGGCGTCATGTCGGGGCTGGCGTTCAACCAGATCACGAACACGATCGGCTTCCTCGCGGGGCTGAAGGCATTCACCGCGGCCGTCGTCGGAGGGATCGGCAGCATCCCCGGCGCGATGATCGGAGGCATCTTCATCGGCCTCTGCGAGGCGTACAGCTCGAGCTACATCTCGAGCCAGTACTCGGACCTGATCGTGTTCGGGATCCTTATCCTGACGATGCTGGTCCGGCCACAGGGAATCTTCGGCCAGCGGCCGCTCCAGAAGGTGTGACTTGACCGTCGAGCGCGAACCGCCTGACGCCGAAGCCCAAGCCGCCGCGCAGGAGCGCGCGCCGCGCGGCTCGATCGGGGTCGACTCGTGGGTCGCGCAGTCCGGTGACCGCCACGATGAGGGGCCGGAATGGCGCCGGTCGCTCGCACGGGCCAACGCCCGGATCGGCTGGTGGCCGCGGCTGGCGCTGGTGACGGTCGCGGGGCTGATCTTCGCCCAGTTCTCGAGCAACGTCAACATCCAGACGGTCGCGTTCAACTGCCTCCTCTACGCGCTGCTGTCGATGGGGCTCAACATCGCGGTCGGCTGGTCGGGGCTGCTCGATCTCGGCTACATCGCCTCGTTCGGCTTCGGTGCGTACGGCTATGCGATCTTCTCGTCGACGGCGCTTGGGAGCGGTGGCGTTGGCGGCAGCCACCTTCCGGCGATCGAGTCGATCCTGATCGTGGTCGCGGCGGCTGGCGTGGTCGGCGTCGTCGTCGGCCTGATCGCGCTCCGTCTGTCGGGTGACTACTTCGCGATCGTGACGCTGTTCCTCGGGCAGGCGTTCGTGCTGGCGGTCAACAACGTCGACCCGGGCACGTTCGGCGGCGTCAACGGGCTGTTCGGCCTCGACCCGTTGCACAGCTTCGGGGTCAACGTCACGACCCCGCTCGGCTACTACTACGTGGCGCTCGGGATGTGCGTCGTGGTCGCCGCGGTCCTGCACCTGCTCGACACGTCCCGAACCGGGCGCGCCTGGCGAGCGTTGAACGACGACCCGCTCGCCGCCGAGGCGATGACGATGTCGGTCAGCAAGCTCAAGGTGATGGCGTTCGCGTTCGCGACGATGGTCGGCGCGCTCGCCGGGACGCTGTTCGCCGCCCAGCAGGACAACGTCTTCCCGACCAACTTCACCGCCAACATCCTGATCCTGATCTACGCCTGCCTGGTGCTCGGAGGGGTCGGCTCGATCGCCGGCGCGATCCTCGGCGGGATCGTTGTCACCGCGGCCGAGAATATGCTCGCGAGCCCGACCGATGCCGCATACCTGTTCTACGGGCTGATCATCATCGCCCTGATCGCGAAGGTGCGGCCGTGGCGGAGGCTCGGCTGGGCGGTCGCCGGGGTGATCGCGTTCGGCTATGCCGCGCACGCGATCGTCGCGGCGATCGCGCCGGTCGCGACCGCCGGGAGCCCCGGCAGCCCCGGGTGGATCGGATCGATCATGAACGGGTACGTGATCGTGCCCAAGAACCCCACCAACTTCGGCAACGCCCTCTACCTGGCGCTGATCGTCGGACTGGTCGCGATCGTGCGGCTGCGCGGCATCAGGCAGTTGATCGCCGTGATCATCACGATCTACGTGGCCGCCTGTTGCTGGGAGTCGCGACTGATCGTCAATCCGGCGATCACGACCCAGATCATGCTCGGCGCGATCCTGATCGTGACGATGGCGGCCCGGCCGTACGGTCTGCTCGGCAAGCACCGCGTGGAGCTCGTCTGACGATGGCGCTGCTCGAGATCGAGAACCTGTCGCTCGCGTTCGGCGGCCTGCGGGCGATCTCCGAGCTCAACATCGAGGTCAACGACGGCGAGATCGTCAGCGTGATCGGCCCCAACGGCGCCGGCAAGTCGTCGGTCTTCAACGTGATCAGCGGCATCTATGACCCGACCGACGGTGACATCCGGCTCGGCGGCGAGTCGATCATCGGCAAGAAGGCGCACACGATCGCCAGGATGGGGATCGCGCGCACGTTCCAGAGCCTGCGGTTGTTCCAGAATCTGAGCGTGAAGGAGAACGTCAAGGCGGCGACGTACGGCAACACCAAGGCCTCGCCGCCAGAGTCGATCCTCCGGCTGCCACGGGCGCGGCGCGAGGAACGCGAGATCGACGCGCTCGCGATCGAGGTGCTGTCGTTCTTCGGCGAACGGCTCGCCGGCTACCGCTGGGACCAGCCCGCGTATTCCCTCTCCTACGCCAACCGACGACGGCTCGAGATCGCTCGCGCGCTGGCGACGCGGCCGCGGCTGCTGATGCTCGACGAGCCGGCCGCCGGGATGAACCCCAAGGAGACGCACGAGATCACCGAGCTGATCGCGCGGCTGCGCGACGAGCTCAAGCTCGCGATCCTCGTGATCGAGCACGACATGCACGTCGTCGAGGGGATCTCCGACCGCGTCGTCGCGCTCGACCACGGCGTCAAGATCACCGAGGGCTCGTTCAACGACGTCGCCACACACCCGGCCGTCGTCGAGGCATATCTCGGCCGCGACCCCGAAGCGCTCGCCGAGGCATAACGGGCGATGGCACTCCTGCAGCTCGACGACGTGACCACCTATTACGGGAAGATGCGGATCCTCGAGGGGATCTCGCTCGAGGTCGAGGCGGGCGAGCTCGTCTGCCTGCTCGGCGGCAACGCGTCGGGCAAGTCGACGACGCTGAAGACGATCCTCGGGATCGTGCGGCCGCGCGCCGGCCGCGTGATGATCGACTCCGAGGATGTGACCCGGCGCGGGGTCGCCGAGCGGATCGCCCGCGGTCTCGCGATCGTCCCCGAGAACCGTCGCCTGTTCGGGTACATGAGCGTCCGCGAGAACCTCGAGCTCGGCGCTGTCCTGCGCAAGGGCGAACCGCTGGACGAGGACTTCGAGCGCGTGCACACGCTGTTCCCGCGTCTGCACGAGCGGGCCGATCAGCTCGCCGGCACTCTGTCGGGCGGCGAGCAGCAGATGGTCGCGATGGGCCGGGCGCTGATGTCGCGCCCGCGAATGCTGCTGATGGACGAGCCGTCGATGGGCCTCTCGCCCGCGCTCGTGCAGCAGAACTTCCGGATCATCAAGGAGGTCCACGAGTCGGGCGTGGCGATCCTCGTCGTCGAGCAGAACGCGACGATGGCACTCTCGATCGCCGATCGCGGCTACGTGCTCGCGACGGGCGAGATCGTGCTCTCGGGCGTCGCCGCCGATCTGCTCAAGAGCGACGACCTCAAGCGCGCGTACCTCGGGCGCTGACCGGCTGTTGGTGTTTCAGCCGCCGCCGGCGACCTGACGCACGCCGATCCCGGCGCCCATCGCGTCATACAGGTGCGCGGTGTCGACGTACTGCTGAAAGGCGGCCACCTTGCCGTCTTTGAACCGCCAGACGTGGCACGCCTGGGCGTCGAGCCGCTTGCCGGTCGTCCCGTGTGTGCCGGTGTAGCGGCACTCGACGACGACCGTGTCGCCGGCGTCGTGGTACACGCGCGGCGTGACCGTGAAGCTGTCCCACTCATCGTCGAGGTTGTCGAACAGGTTGGCGCGAACCGCGTCGACGCCGATCCAAGCCTCGCCGTCGGGCTGGTAGGGGTGGCCGTCGGCCTCGCGCCACTCGATCTCGGGGTCAAACGCTCCCAGGACGCCGTCGATGTCGTCGTTGGCGGCAGCGGCGTAGACGTCCTTCAGGGTCTGCACGTTTCCCATCGCTGGGTCGAGCCTACCGTGCGCTGAACGGGTTTATCGGGGCGCGAAGTGAAGCGTCATCTTCAGTCCGCCGCTCTCGGTGCAGTGCGAGTAGTGAAACGCATGGCAGCCGCCGTCGGGACCGGCCGTGGTTGTGATCGTGAACGGCCGCCCGCGGGCGAAGCGCGCTCGGGGGATCTTGAGCTCCTGGTGCCTGAGCGAGTTCTGCCTGAACATGTCCTCCTCCATCAGGCCTTCCTCGAGTCCGAGCAGCGCCTCGGTGTTGACCAGGCACGGGCCGGCGGCGGCATCCTCTGAGAACGACGGCTTGTTCAGAAAGCTGGCGATGAACGATCTGCCGCGCGCGCTGAGGAGCATCGTCGCGCCGGGCGGGCCGATGCGCTTGACCTTGCCGGAGCAGTTGATCGGCTGCTGGGCCGCGCATGTGACCGTGTCATCCGGATGGGCGACGCGCGGCGGGTAGGAGCCGTGGACGCTCCACGAGCCGCCGGGCACCATCTTCATCGTGAAATCGAGTCCCCTGGGTCCGGCCGGAACGGGTCGGGCCCGGTTTGATCTTTGCGTTGACCGTCAGGCTCTCATGGGCGGTGCCGGACTGGCCCGTGGTCGAGGCAGTTGACCCACGTGACGTCGTTGGAGTAGGTGCCGGTGATCGAGCCGCTCACGATCCAGGAGCGGGTCCGCGCGGTCGTGGCAGACGCGGCGAAGGCGAACAACGCGGCGAGCATGCACGCAGTCCCCACGACTCCGATCCCCGCTCTTCTCCCCACGCGGGGAGCATATCGCTAGTTAGTTAGGCTTGCGACCTACCGTTTTGTACAGCGCGCCGCCCCCCATCGCGACGGCGATGTTGTTGGCGGTCGCCGCGAGGTGGCCGCGGAGCGCGGTCGCGGCCCGATCGGGCTGATTGGCGACGCACGCCTCGAGGATCTCCTCATGCTCGCCGGTCCGCGCGACGAGCTGCCGGCACTGGGGGACCTCGAGGCAGTAGCGCTCGCTGGTCTCCCACACCGGGCGGATCAGCCGCAGCAGCCAGGCCGAGTCGGCGGCCGCGTAGAGCGCGAAGTGAAACCCCTCGTGAGCCGACGAGGTGGCCGCCGAATTGTCATCCGACATTTGGTGCAGCGCTTGCAGGCAGTGGCGCGCCTGGACCTCGTGGGCGGCGGTGAAGTGCTCGGCCGCGTGGCGGATCGCCGGCACCTCGAGCGCCAGCCGCGCCTCGTAGACCTCGGCCAGATCGGTGATCGAGAGCTCGGTCACGCGAGCGCCCCGGTGCGGGATGTTCTCCACCAGCCCCGCCGCGTCCAGCCGCCTGACCGCCTCGCGGATCGGCATCGGGCTCATCTCGAGCAGCTCCGCCAGCTCCTCGATCGGCAGCCGCGCCCCCGGCCGCAGCTGGCCGGTGATGATCGCCGAGTGCAGCGTCTCGAACGCCTTCTCGGCGAGCGTCCGGTGGCCGCGGGGCGAGCCGTCACTGGCAAGCACGGCGAGCGCTGACTCCATCACGGGCTAAGTAACCCGATCATTGATCAAAAGTCAAGAATGCGGGCTGCGCTGGGTGCCTCGCCTCGAGCAGGCGCTCGTCAGGGATGCCGGCCATCCGCCCCGAGCACTTGAGACTCACACCCGCGTAACGCAACGCTCGGCGCTGATGGTCGCGGCGGCAAGCGGCAAACCAGATCACTCTGGGGGCGCTCGTCTGGCCTGGCGTAGGCGTGGATTAGACTGGGGCCCGCCCCCGTCGGTACGACGCTCTGCCAAATAATGCTGTGGCTGGGTCCGCAAAAAGGACGACCGGCTCTCCGCGAAATCCTGTCCTTGACGCACACCGACATCAAGCCAAGGCGCAGCGGCATCACCACCCCGCGAGAAGCGAATCTTCGGGATCAGGTTCGGCGGGCGCTTGAGGCGGCGCTGGCGGCGGGCGACCTACAACCTGGATTTCTGTATTCGGCGCCAGCGCTTGGGGAGCGGCTGGGCGTCTCCGCTACCCCGGTTCGCGAAGCGTTGCTCGAGCTGTCGAAAGATGGGTTTGTGGTGAGCGAGCGAAGTCGTGGATTTCGGGTCGTGGAGGTCTCCAGGCACGACGCTGATGAGATATCCGAGATCCGCGTGTTACTTGAGGTGCCAAGCGCCATCAAAGTGGCAAGGACCATTACATCTAATTCGCTAGACCGGCTCGCCGAGCTTGGAACCGAGATCGTCGGCGCCGCATTAGCACCTGACCTGATCGGCTACCTCGACCTCGATCGACGGTTCCACGTCGACCTGATCTCCGAACTCGGGAACAGTCGCCTTACCGAGTTTGTGAACCGGCTGTGTCGTCAGACGCGCCTGTTCGCGCTTGATCGGTGGGTCAACTCCGGGCGGCTAGTTGAGTCGGCCGAGGAGCATCATGCTTTGATTGAAGCGATGCGGGCACATGATTTTCTCGCGACGGAGAGGCTCATTACCTCCGACATTGAGCACACTCGTGCGCTTTGCGTTTAGCTGCCGAGAGAGGAAAGGAGAATGGCCGGCGATCGCCGATAACGGTGACGATCGAAGAGTCGCCGGCTATTGACCGGGAGGCGGTCCAGCAGGGGGTTCGAGTGACCGAGGTATAGAGCACTTCGCGGTATGCAGCCGGTTGCTCACCTGACCAATCCCGCAGTGAGCGCCAATGCCCATTACGACGGCGGCGTCATCATGGCTCAAGTCCCATTCCCGCTCTATCCAGGCCTTTAACTCACGAAATGCGGTCCGAGCGGCGTCGGTCAGTGAGGGTGCCGACACGACCGTCATCAGATGGTCTGCCGTGATTACTCGCGGAGCGGCCATGGCAGCAGGCCGCTCTATCGCGCGAGCCGACGCGACGATTCGGGTACCGACCTCCGGTGCGGAGACGATCTCTCCGTCGCCCATGGCGGCCTTGCAATCGCCGAAGTAAAGGCCTGCGCCTGAAACCTCGACTGGAAGTACCACCGTTGCCCCCTCGCCGATCTCCCGGCAATCCAAATTGCCTCCAAAATCGCCCTCATGTCTGCTGAGGATCGTCTCCCGCCGCGGCGATGTGGCAATACACCCGATCAGTGGCTGGGCCTCGACGATCCAGTCCTCCCTGATGTGGATGAAGCGCCCTGAGACGGGCAGGTGAACCACATGATCCTCTTCGCGCCACCAGTCGCCAGGTGACCTCGCCTCGCAGCGACTGACTACGACCGCACCGGGAGTCCTGACCTCGACCTCGTCGATGGTGATCGCTACCGCCTGGCCCGGCTCCGCGCCTTCGACGCCTATTGGCCCAGTGACGCCGTCAAGGTGATCGTCGACCCACGCGATCGTTTCGGGCGTGAAGTTCGCGGGGTCGTTGTACCGACCTGTGAACCCGTCCTGAGTAATGACGGTGAACCGCTCACCAGGCTCGACCGTGCCGATAGGGGCGTGCTCAGGACTGTATGTGTATTTGATGTCCGTTGCGTCAAACGTTTGCATGGGCGCGGTGCATCGAGCCGACGCTGCGCTAGTTCAGTTCCGCGGTTATCGCAGCGCGGCTGCCTCCGGACCCAAGGTCGAACCAGGTGCGCGACCCTCCGCCGCTAGCTGACGCGCATTCCGCTCGCAGGTGCATCTCTCGGTGAGCCTCTGCGTTACCGGGGTCTGGGGCGTTAGGAGTTGCTGAAAGCTGTTGCCGTCCGGCATTGGGAAGCGGGCCGGATGGTACCATGCGACATGGTACTCTGGCTTGTGCCGATCGGCGCAAATCGGCAGCGACCGCAACGCGACGTGCATGACCGCCCCGCTGTGGCGGTGCGGACAGGCAAGAGGAGGCGAGGGACGTGGCTGATGAACCGATCACCGACGAGTCGAGTCGCGGGGGGATCCGGCGCCGCGAGTTTGTCCGGGCCGGACTTGCCGGCGCCGCCTTGCTCTCGACCGCTGACTTCCTGGCGGCTTGCGGGAGTTCGTCCTCATCTCCTCAGGGGGTCCAAACGACGACAGGCCCCACGAGCGGCACGGCGGTAAAGGGAGGAACGCTCCGGATCGGTCTGCTGTCTGCCGGCAGCGCGGAGACGCTCGACGTCCGCAAGCCGTTCAACTTCCCGGACTTCATCCGGTTGTTCAACCTGCTTGACCCGCTGTTCTTCCAGGGGCCGCACGGACTCGTGTCCCCCGGTCTCGCCACCGAGGCACATGCCAACAAGGACTTCACCGTCTGGACCCTCCGACTGCGCGATGGCGTTGTGTTCCAAAACGGCAAGCCGTTCACTGCCGACGATGTCGTCTTCACGCTCAAGGCAAGCTGGAATGCACCTTCGGGGCTGAACTACAACCTCTACAAGCCGCTGATCAACTTCAACGGCGTTCGCAAGCTGGACAAGCTGACGGTCGAAATCCCCCTGTACCGAGGGATTGCACAGTTTCCGCAGCTCACGTTCACACAGGCGTCCCACATCATCCAGGACGGGACCACGGACTGGAATAAGCCCGTTGGGACCGGCCCTTTCAAGCTGGAGTCCTTCACCCCCGGAAGCCGGAGTGTCTTCACAGCCAACAAGAACTACTGGCGCAGTCCGGAGCCATACGTCGACACGCTCGTCATCGACAGCAGCTACACGGCTGATCCGGCGCGGCTCAACGCGCTCCTGGCCGGCGACCTCGACATCGTGCCCAGCGTGCCTCCGGCCTTGGCGAAGGCACAGGCGTCTGGCAATCGAATCGTGCTCGGAAACCAAAACGGACCGGCTTTCATCGCTGTCACGATGCGCACAGATCAAGCGCCGTTCACGGATGTAGCGGTCCGGCAGGCCATGAAGCTGATCCCGGATCGGTCGACGATCGTCTCGAGTGCGTTCGATGGCTTCGCCGTCCCAGGCAACGATTGCCCGGGCAACACGCTCCAATACTGGGCGTCCGATCTCAAAGCTGTACATGACCCAGAGAAAGCAAAGGCAATGCTCAAGCAGGCAGGGCAGGGATCTTTGTCGCTTCCGCTGTACACATCTGCGGTCCTTGCTGGGATGAACGAGACCGCGACCCTATTTGCCGAGCAGGCCGCCGCCGCAGGGGTGAAAGTCTCGGTCGTTCGGGACGATCCTGCGACCTACTACAGCACGGGATCGCCCGGTGGATCGTGGCCGAACAAGCACTTCTCAACTAACAACTGGGTGATCGGCCAGGGGTCCTTGCCGCTGTTCTACCTCTCGGCGCTTTATCACAATGCGCCCTACAACGAGACGCATTGGCATAGCGCGCAGGGCGACAAGCTTCTTGACGAGGCGCTTGCCGACGCTAATCCCTCGTCCGCGGAGCAGAAGTGGCACGCGGTGCAGAAGCTCCAGTACGACGAAGGCGGCTATATCGTTACCAGCGCCCTCAATAACGTCGACGGCTACTCGACCAAGGTGCGTGGCATCCAAACCACCCAAGCCGGCCCTTGCAACTACTGGGACTTCAAGACCGCGTGGCTGGCCTCATGAGGTCCTGTAGCACGCTGTGAGCGAGTCGTCGGCCTCGTCAGTCGCAGGCCCGGGGCAGCTACACATCCGCCGCGGCTTGGTCGCGTGGCAGAAGCGGCACCCGGTCGCTGGCTTTGTCATACGACGCGTAGGAGCTGGGATTCTCACGCTGCTGGTCGCGTCGTTTCTCATCTTCGGAGCGATCCAGATCCTGCCCGGGAACGTCGCCTCCGTGGTGCTCGGCAAGAGCGCGACGCCGGCACGTGTTGCGGCCGTCCGGGCCAATCTGCATCTCGATGAGCCCCTTGCGCAGCGGTATCTGACGTTCGTCGAAAATCTCGCCACCGGTCATTTCGGAAACTCGTCAGCCGCACTCGCGCAAGGCCTCAGGCTGCCGGTCTGGAGCGTGATCAAAACACCGTTGCGCAACAGCGCAATCCTCGCTGCGGTCACGCTGCTTCTGTTCGTGCCTATCTGTCTGTTACTCGGCACCACCTCTGCGCTCAGAGCCGGGCGCAAGGTCGATCACGTGATCTCCGTCCCGGCGCTGGTCGCGAGCGCCATGCCTGAATTCCTTATAGGCACGCTGCTGATAGTCGTATTTTTCACCCAGCTGAACCTGTTTCCACCGGTCGCGGAGATCGGTCCGGGAGAAACGCCGTTTAGCCATCCGAACGCTCTCGTTCTCCCGGTGCTGACCTTGCTCAGCGTCAGCCTGGCATTGGGGATCAGGCTGGTACGCGCGTCAATGGTCGAGGTCCTTCGGGCGGACTACGTCAGGATGGCGAGGCTCAATGGGCAGTCCGAGCGGCGAGTTGTCGTGCGCTATGCGCTTCGAAATGCACTCGGCCCAGGGATCCAGGCGGTTGCGCAAACGTCGCAGTATCTGCTCGGCGGGATCATCATCACCGAGAGCGTCTTCAACTATCCCGGCATTGGTAACAAGCTCGTGCAAGCCGTACAGCTCCGAGATATCCAGGAGATAGGAGTGATCGCGATGATCCTTGCAACGACGTACATCACGATCAACATCCTCGCTGACCTGGCGGTGATGCTCGTCGTACCAAAGCTCAGGACCAGCGCCTGACGATGCGTCTGCGCGCCCCCCGACTCATAAGAACCGTCTCGGGCAAGGTGGGCCTGAGCATGCTTGTGTTTGTTTTGGGGGTGGCGGTCTTGGGCCCATTGTTTGCGCCGCACGGACTCGCGACGCCGATCGGAGCGCCTGGGACGCCTCCTTCCACCGCGGCGCCTCTAGGGACTGACTACCTAGGCCGCGACGTTCTGTCGCGAGTGCTCGACGGGGGGCTGTCAGTCATCTGGATCGGGACCGTAGCAACGCTTCTGTCGTACGCGGCGGGCGTCCCGACCGGGCTCATCGCTGGATACAGCCGATCGCTGGTCGATCCCCTCCTAATGCGAGGAGTGGACGTACTGCTCGCGTTTCCGGCTCTGTTGATTCTCCTGCTTCTGGTCGCGGGCCTGGGTCCGCATGTGCCGGTCCTGATCATCGGGGTCGCGATTGTGCAGCTCCCGCCGATCGCGCGTGTGATCCGTACCGCGACGCTCGAGGTGTCGACCCGTGGGTACGTCGAGGCGGCGCAGGCGCGCGGCGAACGCACGCGCGCCGTCCTCGGTCGCGAGATCCTGCCGAATGTCGCCCCGGTCGTCCTGGCCGACTTCGGCATCCGTTTCGGTTACTCGATCATCCTGATCGCGAGCGTCAACTACCTCGGTCTCGGCCTCGCTCCTCCGGCCGCCGACTGGGGGCTCATGATGGCCGAAAACCAGCAATACGTCTCACTTAACATCTGGGCGGTCGTCGCGCCGGCGATCATGCTGGGCATGCTCACGGTTTGTGTGAACCTGCTGGCCGATGCCTACGTTCAGACTGCCGGCCGTTCCACGCTTCCCGTGCGTCGACGCCGGTTCCTCTCGAGCCTCAGCCCGACTCCGACCCTCTCGGAGGAGGAACTCTTGAGTGACTCTCAACCCCCCGCCGGCAGTTGACATCCGAGCAAGCGCAATCGGGCCGCTCCACGCCAGGTTCGAGCGACGGGCCTAAAGACGGCCGACGAGCTGTCGATCCGCTCGTCAGCGTGGAGCGCCTTCACGTGCAAACCGACTCGGGCGTGCCTATCGTCGAGGACGTCTCCTTCGCGCTCGCAGCGGGCGAGGCACTCGGGATAGTCGGCGAAAGCGGGTCGGGAAAGACGACGACGCTGCTCGCCATGCTCGGCTACAGCCAACCGGGGACCACGATCAGCGACGGCGACGTGCGAGTCGGTGGCGTCACGATGACGCCCGCCAAGGGTCGCGCCCAGAGAAAGCTGCGGGGCAAGGTGGTGAGCTACGTGCCCCAGAACCCGGCCGGCTCGCTGAACCCCTCGATGCGGGTGGGCGATGCGATCAGGGATATGGTCAGGGCTCACCACGACAACGGGACCGCTGCGCCGCCGGTGGCAGATGCCCTCGAGCGAGTCGGCCTGTCAGGCGCTTCCGATTTTCAGCGGAGATTTCCTCACCAGCTGTCAGGTGGCCAGCAGCAGCGCGTGTGCATCGCCGTCGCGCTCGTCTGTGAGCCTCCCGTGATCGTCCTCGACGAACCGGCTACCGGCCTGGACGTCGTGACGCAGGCAAGGCTGCTCGACGAGCTCGTGAGGCTCCGCACCGAGGTCGGGGTGTCGATGATCTATGTGACGCATGACCTCGCTGTGGTCGCCGGCTTCGCGGATCGCATTGCCGTCATGTATGCGGGACGAATCGTTGAGCACGGACCCACGGGCGAACTCCTGCGACGGCCGAAGCATCCGTACACGCGGGGCCTACTCGATTCCATCCCCGACCACGCTCGCCCCCGGCGCCTGGAGCCAATTCCAGGCGTGGCGGTGGGCATGGCTGACCGGCCGCCGGGGTGCGCGTTTGCACCGCGCTGCGCGCTGCGCGTGGATGAGTGTGACACCTCGATGCCGGCACTACGCCAGGTGGGACAGCTTCATGCCTCCCGGTGTCTGCGCCCGTGGGACGTCTCAAGTTCGCAGGAATTGGCGCCCGCCGCGATGATCGAGGCTTCACTGCCCTCAACAGCTCCTCTACTCACGGTCAGCAAGCTGCGCGCCGAGTACCGGGGTCGGGGTGAGGTCGTGGTGGCGGCAAAGGACGTCAGCCTCACCGTGGACCGGGGTCAATGCGTGGCGCTGGTCGGTGAGTCGGGTAGCGGGAAGACAACGATCGCGCGCACGATCGCCGGGCTCCACCCGATTGCTGAAGGAGAGATCGTTCTCGAGGACGAGCGCCTTCCTCCCGAGGCTCGAAGGCGATCCACAAGCCAGCGGCAGCGGATCCAGATTGTCTTCCAGGATCCGAGCGACGCGCTGAACCCAAGGCATACCGTCCGCAGCGCCGTGGCGAGGCCCGCCCAGGTACTACGCGGTTTCTCGCGCTCGGACGCTGACGCCGAGGCCGATCGACTGCTCGCCCTCGTTCGGCTACCTCCTGGCCTGGCGACCCGCTACCCACCCGAGCTCTCCGGCGGCGAGCGTCAGCGCGTGGGAATCGCGCGGGCCCTCGCTGCCAAGCCCGACCTGATGATCTGCGACGAGATCACGTCGGCGCTCGACGTCTCGGTGCAAGCCGCCGTTCTCAGCCTGATCGCCGAGCTCCGAGCGTCGTTGGGGCTCTCCATCCTCTTGATCACGCACGACCTCGGGGTCGTCGCCACCGTTGCGGACCAGGTGCTAGTGCTTGAGCGAGGTCTGATCGTCGAGTCAGGCGAGACCTCGATGCTGCTGACCGATCCCCAGCATCCCTACACCAAAGCTCTACTCGCCGCGGCACCCAGCCTCAGCGAATCGCTGGCGCGGCAGGCTGTCTAGCCGCCTAGCTCGAAGTCTCAGGCGCCGCCACGCGGCGTCGAACCGACTCAGCTTCGACGGGCAATGTCCGCGGTCCTCGCATCATGTGACTCTCGAAGCGCGTGGACCCGGCCGAGAGCGAATAGTCCGGCATCCGTTCGAGCACGAGCGCCAGAACAATGGTCGCCTCCAAACGCGCGAGCGGAGCACCGATGCAATGGTGAACTCCCTCGGCAAAGGCCAGGTTGCGCCTGGCTTCACGGCGGATGTCAAAGCGATCGGGATCATCAAATCGGCGATGGTCACGATTTGCCGCACCGTAAAAGACGTAAACCTCGGTGTCTGCCGAGATCTCGTGCCCTGCGAGCAGCGTTTCCTTAACCGCGATGCGCTTCGTCACCTGCAGCGGCGATTCAAAGCGGAGCACCTCCTCGACAGCCGCAGGGATCTGATCCACGTTCTGACTGAGCCACCGTGCGGCTGTCGGGATGAGCTTCCAATAGATACAGCGCGTTACCAAGCAAGCACGCCGTCGTGTCGATGGCGGCCGCGAAGATGATCAATGACATGCCGACCGCAGCGTCTCCGATCGGCTGACCACCCACGGTCGCATTGGCGATTCGACTGAGTAGGTCGTCAGTCGGTCGATGGCGTCGCTTCTCGATAAGAGTCGAGAAGTATTTGTGCAGTTGCTCGCTTGCCCAAATGGCGTCGTCGGGGACGGCTACCTGGCTGATGATTCGCCGTTGGTATCGCAGCTCGACATCGGTTAGCCACTCGACGTCATCTTGCGGCAGTCCCAACAAAAGTGCGACAGCCCGGGTCGGAAGGCGCCAGGTCAGGTCGGTACCGAAGTCGGGCTCATCACTCTCGGAAAGGCGATCCAGGAGGTTCGCGGCCTCTGCCGTCAGTGGCTCCTCGAGCAGACCGCGAATCACCTTGGGGGAGAAATCAGCGCGGACGACGTTTCGCAACAGCTTATGGACCGGCGGATCCTCCTGGAGAAACACACCTTCGCCGAAGTAGTAAGAGCTCTCATCGATGTCGACGCCGCGCGACGACGTGAAGGTTGACCAGTCACGGAGGACCTCGACGGCGTCGTCAAAACGCGAGATCGCGACGAAGTCCCGCTCCTCGTTTCGGTAGAAGCGAAGTGACTCCTCGTCGAGCATTCGACGGTACGCGGGATACGGGTTCTCGCGAGCTTCGGGGCCGAACGGGTCGTAGTCAAACGACATCCTCGACCCCGATCGTATAGCTGCTCAGGTATCAAGTCGAACGGAGGCCGAAAGCCGAGGCCCGGGCCAACTCGCTCAAGCCGGCCCGGGCGGCATTTCACGGATCCCGGTAGCGGCCGACCTCGGTCGCCTCGAGCACGGCCGGCGGCTCGTCGCATCGGCCGGCGACGTCCTTGACGAACTCCCTGAACGCGGGCAACTCGGTCAGCGCGCTGTTGCCCTCGGCGCCGTCGGCGGTCGCGATGTGGATGAATCTGACGCCGTCGCCGAGCTTGTAGGTCGCATACGCGAGACCGTCAGGACGCTGCTCGTGCAGCTCGGCGTAGACCGCCCGGACGAGCTCCTCGTTCTCGGCCACTCGTTCCGGTTTGACCTTGTATTGGACGATTGTGCGCTTCATCGTGCTGAGCCTCCGGTCGTAGCTGATTGGGGTACAAGCCTAGGTGCGCGCCGAGCGCGGCTCCGGCCCGGGATCGCCACCGCCGCGGCGGCCCCGGCGAGCGAGAACGCGGCGCACACGGCGATCGCCGGCGCGAACCCATCGGCGAATGCAGCCGGTGAGCTGTAGCCACCGGCGCCGGTGAATACGGTGACCGCGAACGCGAGGCCGAACACGCCGCCGAGCTGGCGCATCATCGTGAACGTCCCTGACGCCTTGCCGATATCCGCCGGGCCGACCGCGCTCACGACCGCGTTCTGGGCGCCTGGGATCGACATCGAGATGCCCGCCCCGGCGATCATCAGCGGCGGCACCATCTGCCAGTAGTCCAGGCCGGTCTTGGCGATCAGCGCGATCCAGGCAAAGCCGGCCGCCTGCAGCGTCAGGCCGAGCACGACCAGTGGCCGATCCCCGATCCGATCGACGAGCGCCCCTGCGATCGGCGCGACCACGAACAGGCATGCGGTCCACGGCAGCAGCCGCAGCCCCGAGTCGAGCGGCCCGTTGCCGAGCGCCAGCTGCAGGAATTGGGCCATGAAGAACACGGCGCCGAACAGTGCGCACGAGAGCAGGAAGTTCGTCGCGCTGCCGGCCGAGAACGACCGTGACTCAAACAGCCGCATCGGCAGCATCGGCTCGCGGGTCCGCAGCTCGAAGGCGACGAACGCGATCAGCAGCACGACCCCGCCGGCGAGCGTCGCGACCACCTCGGCGCTGCCCCAGCCCGCGCGGTTGCCGCGCATCAACCCCCACACGATCCCGAACGTCGCCGCGGTGATCAGCGCCAGTCCCGGCACGTCGAGACGCGCGCGGGGTCCGTAGCTCTCGGTGATCCGCGTCAGTACCAGCGGGATCGCGATCAGTCCGATCGGCACGTTGAGCCAGAACACCCACTGCCACGCCAGCCCCTGGGTGACCGCGCCGCCGACCACCGGACCGCCGAGCACGGCCAGTCCCGTGATCCCGCTGTAGAGGCCGAGCGCCCAGCCCCGCCGCTCGGGCGGGAAGGCAGAGCTCAACAGCGACAGCGACAGCGGCGCCACCAGCGCCGCGCCGGCGCCCTGCACCGCTCGGGCGGCGATCAGCAGGCCGACGTTGGGAGACAGCGCGCAGGCCGCCGAGGCGGCCACGAACAGCCCGAGGCCGGCGGCGAACAGCCGTCTGCGCCCGAGCCGGTCACCGAGCGCGGTCGCGGTGATCAGCAACACCGCGAAGCTGAGGCTGTAGGCATTGATCGTCCATTCGAGCTCTGAGACCGACGCCCCGAGGTCGTGGTGAATCGAGCCGAGCGCCGTCGAGACCGCCGTCACGTCGAGCGCGACGATCAGCGACGCGATCGAGCACAGCACCAGCACCCAGCGCTGGGCGGTCGAAGTCTTGGCGGGGCTGTTCGAGGTCACGGTTCCTCCCGTCCATCAGATGGTTTGGGTCTGTTGAACGACAAGACCCCCGACCCCGGGCCAGATTCACCGATGAATTTCCCCACCGGTTGGTGTCGGGGTACTTAGATGGAACGCGTGACTGACGAGCTCGACTGCCGCAACCGCCTCGCCCGCGCCCAGCGCGGTGACGAGGAGGCGTTCGCTCAGCTGACGGGGCCCTACCGGCGCGAGCTGCAGCTGCACTGCTATCGGATCCTGGGCTCGCTCCAGGACGCCGAGGACCTGCTCCAGGAGACGCTGCTCGCCGCCTGGGGCGGGCTCGAGCAGTTCGAGGGCCGCTCGTCGCTGCGCGCCTGGCTTTACACGATCGCGACCAACCGGTGCCTGAACGTGCTGCGCGACAGCGGACGCCGCCCGGCAACCGTTGCGGCCGCGGCGCCGGGGGCGGCCGGGGGCCAGCCGTCGGAGAGCTTCGCCGAGGTCCCATGGCTCGAGCCGTACCCGGACGCGCTGCTCGAGGGGATCGCCGACGCGACGCCGGGCCCCGAGGCGCGCTACGAGGCCAAGGAGTCGGTCGCGCTCGCGTTCGTGTCGGGCCTGCAGCACCTGGCGCCGCGCCAGCGCGCGGTGCTCGTCCTGCGCGACGTGCTCGGCTTCCACGCCGACGAGGTCGGCGAGATGCTCGGCTCGACGCCGGCGTCGGTCAACAGCGCGCTGCAGCGCGCGCGGTCGATGCTCGAGAGCAGGGTGCCGGTCTCGCGTGACCGCCTCGCGATGCCGCTGACCGGGGCCGAGCGCGATCTGGTCGGACGGTTCGCGGAGGCGTTCGAGCGCGACGACGTCGAGGCGATGGTCGCGATGCTGACCGACGACGCCGTGATCAGCATGCCGCCCGAGCCGGTGTGGCGCCGCGGCGGCGCCGAGATCGCCGCCTTCCTGCGCGAGCGCCACGCGGACCGCGCGGGACCGTGGCGGTTCGTCGAGACCGCGGCCAACGGCCAGCCGGCGTTCGCCTACTACCTGCCCTCGGCCGATGGCGGTGGGCTCGTGCGCTCGGGGCTGTTCGTCGTCGGGGTGCGTCCCGGCGGGATCTCGTCGATCACGCGCTTTCGCGACGACGGGCTGTTGACGCGCTTCGACGTGCCCGAGCGGCTCTAACGCGGGCTCTCTGCAGCACGCGCCTCGGCCTGACGGAAGATCGCGCGCGCGATGATCTCGCGCTGGATCTCCGAGGCGCCCTCGTAGATCCGGGTGGCGCGGACGTCGCGGTACAGGTGCTCGAGCGGGTGGCCCTGCTCGAGTGCGACCGCGCCGTGGAACTGGATCGCGGCGTCGACCGCCTGTTGGGCGACCTCGGTCGCGAGCAGCTTTGACATCGCTGCCAGCGCCGGGTCGTGCCGACCCTGGTCGTGGGCGTTGGCTGCCTGGTGGACGAGCAGCCGCGCGGCCTGCGTCCGCGCCTCGAGCTCGGCCAGCCGGTGGGCGACCGCCTGGTGCTCGGAGAGCGGCTTGCCGAACGTCTGGCGTTCGAGCGCGTAATCGGCCGCGAGCTCGAGCGCGGCGCGCGCCATCCCGATCGCGAACGCGCCGACGCTGGGTCGGAACAGGTCCAGTGCCCCCATCGCGACGCGAAAGCCGGCGCCGGGTTCGCCGAGGACCTGGTCGGGACCGGCGGGGACGCGGTCGAACGTCAGCGAGCCGATCGCGTGCGGAGTCAGCATCGTCTTTGACTCCCCGCTCAGCCCGGGGGCGTCGCCCGGGATCGCGAACGCGGTCAGACCCCGTGCGCCCTGTGTCATGTCCGAGGTGCGGGCGAACACCGTGTAGATGTCGGCGTCGGGGGCGTTGGAGATCCACAGCTTCTCGCCGGTCAGCCGATAGCCGCCCTCGCCGTCGGGCTCGGCCCTGAGCGACAGCGCCGCCGGGTCAGATCCGGCCTGCGGCTCGGTCAGCGCGAACGCTGCGACCGCGGTGCCGGCGGCAACTTGCGGGATCCACGTATCGCGCGTTTCGCGGTTTCCCGCCTGCACGATCGGCGCCGCGCCGAGACCCTGGAGCGCGAACGCCGTCTCGGCGTCGGGGCTGCTGCGGGCGAGCGCCTCGCGGATCAGGCATAACGAGATCGAGCTCACCTGGCCGTCGGCGACGAACAGCGCATCGAGCAGTCCGTGTTGCGCAAGCGCCTCGATCAGCGGCCGGTTGACCCGCCCCGGCTCGCCCGCGTCGGCGACCGGCTTCAGCTCCCGCGCGGCCAGCAGCCGGGTTCGTTCGTAGAGCTCGAGCTGCGCCTCGCTCAGGTGCAGGTCCAGCGCCGATGTCATCAGGGAAGCAGCGGCGACTCGGGCTGCGACAGGACCGCGACTCCCATCAGCTCGATCTTGGCGTCGGGCTCGAACAGCTCGGTGACGCCGAACAGCCCCATCGCCGGGTAGCGGCGGCCGAAGTGTCGGCGCCAGACCGGTCCCAGATCGGACAGCGCGTCACGATATTCGGCCACGCTCGTGACGAACACCTGCAGTGAGACGAGGTCGTCGGGCCCGCCCCCGGCGGCGCGCAGCGCCGTGACCAGGTTGGCAGCCGCCTGATCGAACTGCGCGGCCATCGTCTCGCCGACGACCGACCCATCCGGTAGCGAAGCGATCTGGCCACCGAGGTAGACGGTGCTCCCGGCGACCGCCGCGTGCGAGAAGCCGATCGGCTTGCCCAGCTCGGGGGCGTTGACCAGCTCGCTCATCGTCCCTTCCACTCCGGGTCGCGGCGCTCGCTCCAGGCGACGTAGAACTCCTCGAAGTCATCTGACTGCATCAACAGCGCCTGCGTGATCGCCTCGAGCTCGATCGAGGCGCCGAGGCTCATGTCGAGCTCGCGGGTCAGCAGCGACTTGGTGGTGCTGAATGCGAACGCGGGGCCGTCGGCGATCCGGCGGGCGAGCGATTGCGAGCGGCTCGGGAGCTCGTCATCGGGCATCACCTCGTTGGCGAGCCCGATCCGGTGGGCGCGCTCGGCGGTCACCTTGTCGCCGAGCAGCAGCAACTCGGTCGCGCGCCCGAGCCCGACGATCCGCGGCAGCAGGTAGGCCGACCCCATGTCCGCGCCGGCGAGTCCGACGCGCGTGAACAAGAACGCGAACGAGGCGGACTCGGCCATCAGCCGCAGGTCGGCGGCGAGCGCGATCACCGATCCGGCCCCGGCCGCAACGCCGTTGATCGCGGCGATGATCGGCAGCGGGCACTCACGCATCGCCTGCACGACGCCGCCGGTCATGCGCGTGAACTCGAGCAGCTCGGCGGTCTCCATCTCGAGCAGCGGCGCGATGATCTCCTCGACATCGCCGCCTGACGAGAAGCCGCGGCCCTCGCCGGTGATCACCAACACGCGGGCCTCGCCGCGCTGGGGAAGCTCGGTCACCAGGTCGCGCAGATCGGCGTAGACGTCGAACGTCAGCGCGTTCAGCTTCGCCGGGCGGTTGAGCGTGATCGTCGCCACGCCGTCGTCGACGGCATAGTCGAAATGCTTCCACTCCGGCGTCAGGGGGGCACTCGCGCGGTGCGGGCTCATCGTCGAGCGACGACGATACTCGACATAGAACTCCGCGGCAATGTTATGTATGCTCCGGCGCGGATTGGTGGCCTCCGACAGCCCCTACTGGAATCCGAAGACCGAGACGCTCGATCGGGCGCAGATCGAGGCGCTGCAGGTGGCCAAGCTGCGCCGACAGGCGGCCTGGGCGGCTGAGCGCAGCCCGTGGTATCGCCGCGCGCTGGCCGACTTCGACGTGGCGGAGCTTCGCTCGCTCGAGGACTTGCGGCGGTTGCCGATGCTGACCCGCGAGGAGTGGATGAACTCCCAGTTCGAGAACCCGCCCTACGGCGAGCTGCCGACGATCGGCGGCGACGGCGCGATCCGGATCCACACGACCTCGGGCACGACCGGCAAGGGGCCGCTGCGGGCGCTTGACTCGCGCAAGGACTGGTCCTGGATCGCCGAGATGTGGGCCTACGGGATCTGGGGCTGCGGGATCCGCCCCGGTGACACCGCGTACATCGCGTTCGGGTACGGGTCGTTCATCGGCTTCTGGGGGCTGCACTACTCGATGGAGAAGATCGGGGTCCTGAACGTCCCCGGCGGCGCCCAGCCGACCGAGTCGCGCGTGCGCCAGATCATCGACTTCGGCGCGACCGTGGTCGCCTCGACCCCGACCTACGCGCTGCGGCTCGCCCAGGAGGCCGCGACGCTCGGCATCGACCTGCCCGGGTCGGCCGTGCAGCGGCTGATCCTGTCCGGCGAGCCGGCCGGGTCGATCCCGCAGACCAAGGCGCTGATCGAGGAGCTGTGGGGCGCCAAGGCCTACGACACCGCCGGCATGACCGAGATCGGGACGATCATGGTGTTCGAGTGCTCCCACCAGCCGGGCGGGACGCACATCATCGAGGACCACGTGATCGAGGAGGTGATCGACCCGTTCACGCTCGAGCCGGTCGGTTACGGCGAGCGCGGTGAGCGCGTCGTGACCTCGTTCGGGCGCGGCTCGATCCCGCTGCTGCGCTACCGGACCGGCGACCTCGTCTGCAAGGTGCCGGCGTCGACGTGTGACTGCGGCCGCGGCTTTGACATCTACGAGGGGGGGATCCTCGGCCGCGTCGACGACATGAAGATCATCCGCGGCACCAACGTCTACCCGCGCGCGATCGAGGCGATCGTCCGCGAGTTCCCCGAGGTCGACGAGTTCCAGACGGTGATCACCCGCGAGGGGGTCCGTGACGAGATCACGCTGCGGATCGAGCTCAAGCCCGACTGGCGCGAGGAGCAGTGGGACGGCCTCTCGGACTCGCTGCACAAGCGGCTCGCGTCGGCGCACGAGGGGCTCAACTTCAGGATCGAGCGCGCGGGCGAGGGCGAGCTGCCGCGGTTCGAGCTCAAGGCCAAGCGCACGGTTGACAAGCGCGACGCGCCGATCGGGGCCGCGACATGACCCAGGACCTGCTCGGCAACGAGATCAGCGCCACCGATGAGCGGCTGCTCGGCGTCTACAACGAGCTCAAGGCGCTGTGCAACGAGGACCTGCCGCCGATCGCCGCTGCCAACGTCCGCGCCGCGCTGGCGCTGATGCACAACGTCGTGAACGGCTTGGCGCTCGAGTACGAGCACCTGACCGATCTGGGCGTGTGAGCGTCGCCGTCAGCTGACGTCATGCGTATCGCTGTCGTAGGAGGCGGACCGGCGGGGCTCTACTTCTCGATCCTGATGCGACGCGCCGCGCCCGATTGCGAGATCACGGTCTTCGAGCGCAACCGGGCGCAGGACGCGTTCGGGTTCGGGGTCGTGTTCTCAGACGAGACGCTGACCGTGTTCGAGCACGCCGACCCGGTCTCGTACGCCGAGATCACCGACGGCTTCGTCCACTGGACCGACATCGACATCCACCACCGTGGGATGTGCACCCGCTCGGGCGGGCATGGCTTCTCGGCCCTGGGGCGGCGCGAGCTGCTCGGGATCCTGCAGCGGCGGGCGGTCGCGCTGGGGGTCGACGTGCGCTTCTCGTGCGAGGCCCCTTCGTTGGACGAGCTCGGGTGGGCGGATCTGATCGTCGGCGCCGACGGGGCGTCGAGCGCCGTGCGTGCGGGGCGCGCCTCGGACTTCGGCCCGACGCTCGACCCACGCTACTGCCGCTACATGTGGCTCGGCACCGACCTCGTGTTCGACGCGTTCAAGTTCTATATCGAGGAGACGCCGCACGGGGTCTTCCAGGCGCACGGCTATCCGTACAGCTCGCAGATGAGCACCTTCATCGTCGAGACCGGCGAGCAGACATGGCGCGCGGCGGGGCTCGACGCGGTGCCCGCCGAGTCGCTGCCGCCCGGGGTCAGCGACGAGGCGAGCGTGCAGTTCTCGCGCGAGCTGTTCGCCGACGCGCTGGACGGTCATCAGCTGTTCGCCAACAACTCCAAGTGGATCAACTTCGTCACCGTGCGCAACGCATGCTGGCGATCGGACAACGTCGTGCTGCTCGGGGACGCCGCCCATACCGCGCACTTCTCGATCGGATCAGGGACCAAGCTCGCGATGGAGGACGCGGTCGCGCTCGCGTGGTCGTTCAGGACGCTCGGGCTCGACGATCTGCCGACGGTGCTCGAGGCCTATGAGACAGAGCGCCGGCCGATCGTCGAGAGCACCCAGCGCGCGGCCCAGGCGTCGCTGGAGTGGTTTGAGGGGATCTCGCGCTACGTCGACCAGGGCCGGATGCAGTTCGCGTTCAACCTGCTGACCCGCAGCCGGCGCGTGACCTACGACAACCTGCGGCTCCGCGACGAGGAGTTCGTCGACGACGTCTCGCAGGCCGACGGCACCGCCGATCGGCCGCCGATGTTCGCCCCGTTCAAGCTGCGCTCGCTGGAATTGCCCAACCGGGTGATCGTCTCCCCGATGGACATGTACTCAGCGCAGGACGGGATGCCGTCGGACTTCCATCTCGTCCACCTCGGGTCACGGTCACTGGGCGGCGCGGCGCTCGTCTACACCGAGATGATCTGCGTCTCTGAGATCGGGCGGATCACGCCCGGGTGCGCCGGCATGTACCGCCCCGAGCACGTCGAGGGGTGGCAGCGGATCGTTTCGTTCGCCCACCGTTATGGGGGTTGCGCGATGGCGGCCCAGCTCGGCCACTCGGGGCGCAAGGGGTCGACGAAGCTGATGTGGGAGGGGATCGACGAGCCGCTTCCCGACGGCAACTGGGAGGTGATCGCGCCGTCGGCGATCCCGTACTCGGCTTCCAATCAGGTGCCGCGAGCGATGACCGAGGCCGACATGGAGGTGGTGCTGGCCCAGTTCGTGTCGGCCACGCGGGGCTGTCTGGAGGCGGGCTTTGACCTGCTCGAGATCCACTGCGCTCACGGGTATTTGCTCTCGAGTTTCCTGTCGCCGCTCACCAATCTGCGGACCGACGCGTACGGGGGATCGTTTGAGGCTCGCGCTCGCTTCCCGCTGGAGGTGTTCGACGCCTGTCGCGCCCTGTGGCCGGCCTCGAAGCCGATGGGCGTCCGCATCTCGGCGACCGACTGGGTCGACGGCGGCTTTGATCCCGACGACTCGGTCGCGTTCGCCCGGATGCTCCAGGAGCACGGCTGTGACGTGGTCGATGTCTCCTCGGGCCAGGTGTCGCCGGAGGAGCGGCCGGCCTTCGGCCGCAGCTTCCAGACCCCGTTCGCCGACCGGATCCGCAACGAGGTCGGGATCCCGACGATCGCGGTCGGCGCGATCGCCAGCTATGACGACGTCAACACGACCGTGCTCGCGGGCCGCGCCGACATGTGCGCGCTCGCCCGGCCGCACCTCTATGACCCGCACTGGACGCTGCACGCCGCCGCCGACCAGGAGTACACCGGTGACGGGGTCGCCTGGGTGCCGCAGTATCAGGCCGGGTCGCGCAGGCCGCCGACCGGCCGCGCCGACGGCGTCCGCAAGGAGCTCGAGCGCTCGTTCGAGCCCGATCCACCGGAGGTCCTGGTGGCGCCGGAGGGTTGGTCATGAGCTCTCTCGCTATGCGTTCTGTCGGCACGGGCGTGCCGGGCGGTCTTCCTTCGAGTGAGCAGGTCCAGCCCCAGGAGCTTGCGATCACCCTGCTGGGGACCTACGTGCGGCCGTTCGGTCGGTTGGTCTGGTCCGGCGGGTTGGTGGTGCTGCTCGGGGAATTGGGGTTCTCGGAGGGCGCGGCGCGGGTGGCGCTGACGCGGCTCGTGCGCCGCGGCTTGATCGAGCGGATCCGCGACGGCCGGCTGGTGCACTACCGGCTGACCGAGCGCGCCGACCGCCTGCTCGCCGAGGGCGACGTCCGGATCTTCTCGCTCGGTGACCCGCGTGACGACGAGGGAACCTGGACGGTGCTCTGGCACCAGATCCCGGAGGACCGTCGGCTCGAGCTGACCCGGCTCGCGAGACGGCTGCGGTTCCTCGGCTTCGGCTCGGTACAGGGGAGCGTCTGGGTCTCGCCCCACGACCACTCGGCCGAGGTCGCGCGGCTGCTGGCCGAGCTGCGCGTATCCGACTACGCGACCCTGTTCACGGCTCACCCCGACGCGGTCGTCGGTCTGCCCGCGATTGTCTCCCGCGCCTGGGACCTGAGCGGGCTGGTCGACCGCTACGAGGCGTTCGTGGCCGAGTTCGAGCCCCTGTGTGCCCGGCGAGCGCATGCGTCGCTGTCAGACCGGGACGCGTTTGTGCTGCGTACGCGGCTGGTGCACCAGTTCCGGGGCTTCCCTGTGATCGACCCCGAGCTGCCCGAGAAGCTGGCCCCGGTGAGCGTGCCGCGGGCGCGGGCGGCGGGGGTGTTCCATGAGCTGTACGCGGGCCTTGCCGACGCGTCCCAGCGCCACTTCGACCTGGTCACCGAGGCGTTCGAGGCGGCTAGCTGAGCAGCTGTTTGATCCGATCCAGACCGTCGTAGACCTCTGTGTATTCGGTCGTCAGGGGTGAGAGACCGAGGCGGATCACATCGGGCGTCCGGAAGTCGACCACGACGCCTTTTTTTCTGAGTCTTTGCGAGAGGGTGCGCGCTTCGGGGTGGACCAGAGCGACGTGCGAGCCGCGTTCACGTGGGTCTCGCGGGGAGCCGACCGTGCAGCCCAGCGGTGCGAGCTGCTCGTCGATCAGCTCGATCGCATAGTCGGTGATGGTGGCTGCCTTGGTGCGGATCGCGGAGATGCCCGCCTCGATCGTGAGCTCGATCCCGACGCTGGTCGCGGTCAGGCCGAGGACCGGAGGCGTGCCCGACAGCATGTTCGAGATCCCGGCGCCGGGAACGTAGCCCTGTGCCATCTCGAACGGGTCGGCGCGCCCCAGCCAGCCCCAGATCGGCTGCTGTAGCCGCTCGTGGTGCCTGGTGGCGACGTACAGAAACGCCGGTGCGCCTGGGCCCCCATTGAGGTACTTGTATGTGCATCCGACCGCGAGGTCGACCCCGTCATCGTCGAGCGTGACCGGGATCGCGCCGACGCTGTGGCACAGGTCCCAGAGCGCGAGCGCCCCGTGTTGGTGGGCGATCTCGGTGATCTTTTGTTGGTCGAGGATGTACGCCGAGCGGTAGTTGACCTGGGAGAAGGTGACCAGCGCCGTGTTGTCGCTGATCACGTCGCTCACATGGTCTGGCTCGGGGCCCCGGTGGGGGTCGGCCTCGATCCATCTGATCCGGAGACCGCGTTGTTTCGCGAGTCCCTCGAGCACGTAGCGGTCGGTCGGGAAGTTGTCGCGGTCGGTGATGATCTCGGTCCGGCCGGGACGGGCATCGAGCGCCGCGCTGGCCAGTTTGTAGAAGCAGACCGTGGTCGAGTCAGCGACCGCGGTCTGCCCGGGCTGGGCGCCGAGCAGCTCGGCGCCGAGGCGGTCGCCGATCGTCCTGGGGAGCTCCATCCATCCCTCGCCCCAGGCGCGGATCAGCCGCTCGCCCCATTGGGTTGTGAGGACGTCCTGGATTCGGTTGACAGTCTCCTTGGGGAGGCGACCGAGCGAGTTCCCGTCCAGGTAGATCAGCCCGTCGTCGGCGACCACGAACCGGTCGTGGAACTCCTTGAGCGGGTCGGCCCGATCGAGCGCCTCGGCCCGCGCCCGGGTTTGCATTTGGTCTGTGTGCGCTAGGCCGTGGGAACGAACGCGTATACGCGGCTCGGGCTGCCGGTGCCGCCCATCAACTTCAGTGGCGAGACGATCAGCAGCGCGCCGGTGAGCGGCAGCTTGTCGAGGTTGGCCAGCTGCGTCAGCCCGAGCTTGCCCGCGCCGAGCAGGAAGTTGTGCACCGGAAACGGCGGATCGAAGCCACCGGCCGAGCCCGCGTCGATCCCGACCGTCTCGACGCCGAACCCGGAGATCCCCCGCTCGTTGGCCAGCCACCGCGACGCCTCGACATCGGGGCCGGGCGTGACGGGGCCGTTCTCGCCGGCGTTGAGGAACGCCGCCTCATCCCGCGCGCGTGACTGCCAGCCGGTACGCAGGAGCACCCAGGCGCCATCGGGTACGCGGCCGTGTTCGGCCTCCCAATTTTCAAGGTCGGCGACTGTGAGCAGGTAGCCGTTGTCCTGCTCGGTCTCGGCGGTCTTGTCGATCACGCAGGCCGGTCCGACCAGGGTTTCAGGCGCGATCGAGCCGACGTCCTTGCCGTCCTTGCCGGTCACCCAGTGGATCGGCGCGTCGAGATGCGTGCCGACGTGCTCGCCGATCGTCAGCGTGTACCACGCCCAGGCGGGGCCGCGGTCGTCGTAGTGGCTGATCTCCTCGCGACTGAGGCCGGGCGTGTTTGCAAACGGCGGCGGGAGCTTCAGCACCGGCGTGCTCTCGGTCAGCGGCTGGGTCAGGTCAACGATCTCGACGGTTCCAGAAGCGAGTCCGCCCATGAGCGCCGAGACCTCGGTGACGCTGGCGTGGCCTACCTGGGTGATGCGGCTGCTTTCCATTCGCTTCCTCCTTTAAGTTTCGGGCGGGGTGTCGTTGTCGGGCGGGTTGCCGTTGTTGGGCGGGGTGTCGCTGCCACCCGGCGCGGAGCGGCTGGTGTGGTGCTACCCGGCGCGAAACGCCTCCGTCAGCCATTCTGCACAGATCGTCGGGTTGACCTTCGCGTCGAGCACCAGCGGCCGCGGCTCGGGCTCGCTGAGCCAGGACTCGACGACCTTGATGTCCTCGGTGTTGCGGACCGTCTGCCCCAGTGCGCCGGCCGCCCGGGCGATCCCGGCCAGGTCCGCGTCGGGGAACTGAACGGCTCGGACGTTGTGGCCCAGCGGCGAGAAGTGGTGGACCTCGGCGCCGTAGGCCGAGTCGTCATAGATCAGCACCAGGAGCTTGAGTTTGAGGCGGACGGCGGTGTCGAGCTCGGATAGCGCCATGAACGTGCCGCCGTCCCCGAGTGCGGCGACGGTCGGCCGGTCCGGCCGTGCCACGGCGGCCCCGATCGCGTTGCCGAGCCCCAGCCCGACGGCCTGAAAGCCGTTCGCGAACACCCAAGAGCGGGCGTCGGGGACATCGAGGAACATCGCCGGGTAGCCCGTGAAATGGCCCGAGTCGACGGCGACGTTCTTCTCGCGCGGGAGCATCTCGTTGACCGCGATTGACAGCGTCCGCGGGTCGATCCACTCGTCCGTCGACGCGTCGACGTACGGGTCATCGCGCCATCGCTTGGAGGTGATCTCGAGTGCCATCTCGCGGGTTCTGAAGCCGGTGTTCACGTGGCCGCGGCGCTGCAGCTCGGCGGTCAGCTTGCTCGCGCTCGCCTTCGCATCGCCGATCATCGCCAGGTCGGCGGGGCGGTTGCGGCCGATCGCCCCGGGGGCGACATCGATCTGGATCACGTTGGCGTCCTTGCCGATCAGCTCGCCGTGCTTGGTCGTCCAGTGGTTGACCGATGCGCCGACGACGATCACGGTGTCGGCGCGCGGAAGCAGGTCGGTCGCCAGCGGGGAGGCAAAGCCGCCCGAGATCCCGAGCGAGTAGGGGAGACCGGCGAACAGGCCGTTCGCGGGCGCCGAGGTGGCGAGCAGCGCGCCCGTCATCGCGCCGAGGAACTCAAGCGAGCGTCCGGCGCCCGAGATCACGGCGCCGCGGCCGGCGATGATCACGGGCCACTGCGCGGCCTGGATCAGGTCAGCGCCGTCGGCAGTCGCCTCGTCGGTCGGCTCGGATACGGGGAGAGCGGGGAGCCGAGGACTGGTCGGCGCGAGCTCCCCGGGCGGCTGCGGCTGGATGTCGATCGGCAGCATCAACACCACCGGCCGATTCTCCGTGAGCGCCCGCTGATAGGCCCGCTGCGCGTCATCGGCGGCGGTCCTCGCGCCGTGCACGCGGTCGGCGATCGCCCCGACAGATTCGACCAGGTCGTGCTGGTCGATCCTGAAGTTCGACGACACCGCCGCGGCCGGGGTCTCGCCGGCGAGCACCAGGAGCGGGGTGCGGCTCTTGGCGGCCTCGGCCAGCCCGGTCATCATGTTTGTCAGGCCGGGGCCCTGATGGACGCTCGCGACGCCGACCCGCCCGGTCACGCGCGCGTAGCCGTCGGCCATGCAGACCGCGCCGCACTCGTGGCGCGCGTGGTGAAAGCGCGCACCGCCGCGGACGAGCGCGTTGGTGACGATCAGATTTCCGCTACCGAGGACTCCGAACGCGTCCTTGACGCCCTCCGAGGCGATCGTCGAGCCGACCGCGTCGGCGACTGATGGTGCGAGCTCGGTCATCGTGGTTTTGCCCCCGTGGTGCTTGTCCTCACAGCGCGATCATTGCATCAGGGGCAGGGTTCGTGCATTGCGTCGCGCGGGTGGGGGTTGCGGGCGGCGGTTTGCCCCGCTCCGATACGGGTGATAGACAGACCAGACATGAGTAAGGGGGACGATCCAGAGCTGGACGCCGGTCTTTCAGACCCGGCCACGAGCCCATCGTCTGTTGGCCGCAGCGGGCGCCGCGAGCACCGGCGCGACGTCCGCGAGGCGCGCCGGGTTGCCGCCGAGCACGTGCTGGTGCGGCTCGTGGCTACGTGCGGGATCGTCGCGATCGGCGTGGCGATCGCCGCGATTATGGTCTCGAGCAACAGCGCCGGCTGGGTGGTGGGGCTGGTCGTCTCGATCGTCAGCGTTGTGCTGACGGCTGTGCTCTGGATGTCGCGGGCGTTCTGACGCGCGTTGCTTCGGCCCGCGTGGTCGTGACCGCCGGCCCGGTTCGTCTGGCTCGAGCGGTCAGCCCCAGAGCCTGTGGACGATGTCGTACATCGTCTGCGAGGTCTCGTGGAAGCCGGGGCAGCACGGCGGCCCGCCCGGGGCGCTGATCCCGATCTCGACGTGAGGCGCGTCCGAAATACCGACGTCACCGCAGCCGACCTCGGCGATTGGTTCGCCGGTGGTGACGTGCGCTCCGACCGGCACGAGCGCCGGCAGCGCGTGGCCGTAGTAGACGTAGCGGCCCTTGTACTGACCGCTTGAAACCTTGAGCACCGGGGCGGCGGGACCGAACCCATCGATTCCCTCCTGCACGATCGTCCCGGACGTGACCGCCACCTCGGTGACGCGCGCGCCGCACTGGTTGTTGATCGTGCCGATGTCGACGCCCTGATCCTGGCTCCAATCACGGGGCGGCAGGACCCGGCTCTTGGGCTTGAGCGGGAACACCCAGCCGGAGCTGGTCGGGGCGGTGGGGGCGGGCTGGGAGGCCGTTGGCGAGACCTTTCGTCCGCCCTGGACCCACGACTGGAGCGTGCTCGCGGTGTGAAGACCGACGGTGCCGCTCGGCGGCGAGAGCTTGGCCGCCTCCTGGAAGCTGATCACCGAGGACTTGGTGCCGGGCCCGAAGGTTCCGTCGACGCTGGTGGTGATCCCGACGACCGTCAGCCACTGCTGAAGCGTGCGGACTGCCGCCCCGCTCATCCCTTGCCGGAGGACCTCATGCAGCGGATTGGAGGCGCTCGTGCCCTTCCTGGACGAGCGTCGGGCCCCGCCCTTGACCGACCGGTGCCGCGCGACCCAGTGATGCAACATGCTCGCGGTGCGACGGCCAACCGTTCCGCTCGCTGGCGACAGGCGGGCGGCCTGCTGGAAGCGGACGACCGAGCGCTTGGTGCCGGCGCCGAAACTCCCGTCCGCGGTCGTGGGCAGCCCCACGTCGGTGAGCCAGTGCTGGAGCTTGCGCACGGCTCCGCCGTGGTCACCAATGCGCAGGATCGGCAGCGCCCCGGACGAGCGCGCGAACGCGTTCTGAAGCTCGGGAACGCCCGCGGTCACGAAGCCCGCGACGGCGACAACCCCGATCAGCGCAGCCCGGATCCGGGTATGCGCAGCACGTTTGCGGTTCGTTCGCCGCATCCGCTGGGCGGATCGCTCGGAACTGGGTACGGACGTATGCGGTTGGAAGGGCACGCGATGATCCTCGGCGGCTAGGGGACTCGCTGATTGCCGTGTGCCTGCGGGGTTAGCTGACGGGCTAGCGCTTACTGCATGCGCCTCCTGTGGATCACCACAGGACTCGCCCCGAACTACTCGGGTTCCCCGTTCCCCGGATCGGCAACTCCGGGGATTCGGCTCTATTTGAAGCGGACACCATATTGCAAGCGTCGGCGTCGTGCGTCCACATCGGTCGGATTCCAACGCACACCTCGGATTCCAACGCACACCGCGGTCACACGCCATCGGGCGGGCACGGGCGCGGGCGGGCGCGCGTGCTTGCGCGGCCTGGGGCCGTTCGTGCGGCCTGGCCCGTCCGGGCGCCCGGTCCCCGAGCAGGCGCAGCGGGGCGTGCGCGGAGAGCACCCACACTCTCCGCGCACGCGTGGGCGGGGGGCCGATTTCAGGCGATGTGGATCATTCGACCCCTCTGAGCCGTTCGATCACCTCCTCGGGACCGTCGAGCTGCTCGCCGATCTTCTCGAACCCTTCCGGCGCCTCGTCGATGTCGATCACGAGACATAATCTCGACTCGTCCCAGATCAGCCGAATGCACGTGTACCCGTACTCGACCCGGCTGGGCTCGGGCAGTCCTTCTGACTCGATCAGCTCCCGCATCTTCTTCTCGGCGGCGATCTTCTGCTTGAGCGTTGCCATACGGCGATGGTGCCCAAGATCGTGTAACGGATCTAGACGTAGATGTGCCAACTCTGTGCCAATTCCGTCGCGACTTTGTGCACGCCCGTCGGCGTGCCCCGGTCTGCAATAGTCGCCTGGCCTCGGGCCCCCGGAGCGGACCAAGCCAGCCCAGTGATCCTCACGATTACGCTCAACCTCGCGCTCGACGTCACCTACCACGTCGACACCTTCGAGCGTGGACACACAACCCGAGTCGGGCAGGTCTCGCGCCGGGCCGGCGGCAAGGGCGTCAACGTCGGCAGGGTCCTGCACGAACTCGGCCATGAGGTCGTGGTGACCGGGCTCGCCGGCGGACACACGGGCGAGGCGGCGCGCGCCGAGCTCAGATCGGCAGGCCTACGCGATCAACTGATCGAGATCGAGGGCGAGTCGCGGCTGACGATCGTGGTTGTCGACCGCGAGGGTGAGGCGACCGGCTTCTCGGAGCCCGGACCGAATGTAACCGAGGACGAATGGCACGCGGCACGCGCACACTACGAGGAGCTGATCCGCTCGGCCTCTGCCGTCGTCCTGTCGGGCAGCCTCCCACCCGGCGTCCCGAGCAATGCGTACGAACAGCTGATCTACGCCGCCAACGATGCCCGTGTGCCCGTGCTGCTCGACGCCGAGGGCGAGGCGCTGGCGCTCGGCGTCAGGGCCCAGCCGACCGTCGTGAAGATCAACCGGCTCGAGCTGCGCGGCGTAACCGGCGAGCACGAGATCGAGGCCGGCGCGCAGGCTCTGCGCGGTGACGGCGCCACGATCGTCGTCGTCACCGACGGGCCGGCCGGCCTGAGCTGCTTCACCGATGACGGCGTGCTCCGCGCCTCGCCGCCCGAGGTGATGACCGGCAATCCCACCGGCGCCGGGGACGCCGCGTCGGCCGCCCTGGCTGCGGGCCTGGTCCGCAACGCGCCGTGGCCCGAACGGCTGGCCGACGCCGCGGCGCTGTCAGCCGCCGCCGTCAGCGCCTCTCAGGCCGGCTCCTTCGACCAACAGGTCTACCAGCGGCTTCGCGAAACCACCGCCACCGCCGCAACCGACCCGACCTCCTAGTGACCGATCGCGTCGCCGGTCTTGGCGTCAAAGAAGTACAGCCGGTCGAGGTCGATCGCGAGGCGCGCCGGACCCGCATCGCGGACTGACGCCTCACGGCCGAGGCGAGCGGTCATCAGGCGTGGCGTCCCGCCGGCGACCTGATCCGTCGCCTCGGCGACCAGTTCGTGGGTCTTGAGCGGGACCTCCTCGCCAGGCTTCGCACCGTCCAAAGGCTCGAAGTAGACGATCAGCTCCGAGCCGAGCGACTCCGCCCGAGCGACCTTTACCTCAAGCTGGCTGTGACCCGTCGCCCTGGCCTGCTCGGGTGACGAGAAGTCCTCCGGCCGGATTCCGACCACGACCTCCTCGACGGAATGCTCGTGGAGTGTGGGCGAACGCCGCAGGGCCGCCTGCGAGACCGGAATCTCGGAGCTGCCGATCGACACCTTGCACTCGCCATTGTTCATGTTCAGCCGCCCGGGGAACAGGTTCATCGCCGGCGAGCCGATGAACGTCGCCACGAACACGTTCACCGGCCGCTCGTACAGCTCCTCCGGCGTCCCGAGCTGCTGGAGCAGGCCGCCCCGGAGAATCGCCACACGATCCCCCATCGTCATCGCCTCGACCTGGTCGTGCGTCACGTACAGCGTCGGCGTGCCGAGCCGGCGCTGGACGTTGACGATCTCGGCGCGCATCTCGACCCGGAGCTTGGCGTCGAGATTCGATAGCGGCTCGTCCATCAGGAACGCGGCCGGCTCGCGCACGATCGCCCGGCCCATTGCGACCCGCTGGCGCTCGCCGCCGGACAGCTGCTTGGGCTTGCGGTCAAGGAGCTTGGTCACGCTCAGCATCGCGGCGGCGTCATCGACCCGGCGGCGGATCTCGTCCTTGGGCATCCCCGCCATCTTCAGACCGAAGCCCATGTTGCGCCGGACGCTCATGTGCGCGTACAGCGCGTAGTTCTGGAACACCATCGCGATGTCGCGCTGGCGCGGCGCAGCGCGCGTCACCACTTTGTCGTTGATCATGACCTGACCCGAGGTGATCTCCTCGAGCCCCGCCACCATCCGCAGCGTCGTCGTTTTGCCGCATCCCGACGGCCCGACCAGCGCCACGAACTCGCCCTCCGCGATCTCCAGGTCGAGGTCGTTGACCGCGACCACGCCGCCGGGGAACTCCTTGCGCACTGACTCGAGCACGATGCCGCTCACGATTGCGGACGTCCTCCGATCACGTTGAACCGCTCAGCATGCCGCGGATTTGGCCGTTCAGCGCCAGCGCGACGATCGCCGGCGGCAGCAGCGCGATCACCCCGGCTGCGGTCAGGAGCGGGTAGTTGGTCGAGTACTTGCCGACGAAATCGGTGATCAGCACCGTAACGGGAGTCGTCGAACTCGACGAGCTCAGCAGCAGGGGGATCAGGAACTGCCCGTACACCAGCAGCATGACAATCGCCGCGACCGCGGCGATTCCCGACCGCATCTGCGGCAGCACTACCTTGCGGAATGCCTGCCAGCGGGTGCATCCGTCGATCAAAGCGGCCTCTTCGGGCTCCAGCGGCAGATCACGACAGTAGTTGTAGAACAGCCAGATCGCCAGCGGCGCCAAGCTGCTGAGGTACACGAGGTCGAGCCCGAGCTGAGTGTTGACGAGGTTCAGCTGCACCATCAGCTTGAACAGCGCGACCACGAGCGTGAACAGCGGGATGATCAGTGTCACCAGCACCGCCCACATCAAGGGTTTGCTACCGCGGAATTGCAAGCGGCTGAAGCCGTAGCCCGCCAGCACTGACACCACCAGTGTCGCGACGGTCGCCTCAAGTGTCACCTCGATGCTGCTCAGCAGCGATGCCCCGAACGCGCTTGCATCGGCGGCGGTGTTACCAGTATTCGTGTTCGTGCCGGTGATCAGCGCCTTGTATGCCTGGGTGCTGAAGTTGTGCGGAATCCACCGCGCCGGCACGGTCTCGACGTCGTTCTGGCTCGAGACGCTCGTGACCATGCCGACGGCGACCGGCCCGAGTGACCAGGCGATGATCGCGACGATCGCGAGCACCCGAAGCGTCCGTACTGGAAGCGACGCCCTCATGCCGTGCTGGTCCTCCTGGTGATCAGCAGCGAGACGAGCGCGAACACCCCGGTCGCCGCGGCGACGATGAACGCGAGCGCCGTGCCGTGGGCAAAGTCGGCGTCGACGAAGGCGATGTTGTAGACCTGAATCAGCACCGAGGCCGTGTTGAGCGCGGTGCCGTTAAGCACGTAGATCTCGTCAAAGATCGTGATCGCCTGGATCAGCCCGACGATCACCGCAACGGCAAGCGCCGGCCGCAACAGCGGCAGCGTGATGTGCACAAACTGCTTTACCGGCGTCGCGCCGTCAACCGCCGAGGCGCTGTAGACCTCCTCGGGAATGCTCTGCAAGCCGGCGATCAAGATCAACGCGATCAGCGGCAGCACACCCCAGACGTGGACCAGCGTGATGAACGGGATTGCCCACCCGTTCGCGAACCACACCTCGGGCGAGTGGATGATGCCGAGGTTGACCAGCACGCTGTTGAGCAAGCCGTTGTCGGGGGCGAAGATCCGCTGCCACAGCACACCGCTGACCACCGACGGTAGTGCCCACGGCATGATCAGGATCGCCAGGACGATCCCGCGGCCGCGGAATGCGCGGTGCAGTACGACCGCGATGATCAACCCGCCCGTGATCTCAAGCGACAGCGCAATCACGACGTAAAGCAGCGTGTGGACGAACGTCGATCTGGTCGTCGGGTCATTGAGCACATCGGAGTAGTTGCCCAGACCGACGAACTTGCTCGGCGCGCTCAACGTCGAGGCCTGGGCGTGCAGGCTCGTCTGGACCCCGATGATCAGCGGGTAAATGACCAGCGCGGCGGTGATCGCGACCGCCGGGAGCACGAACCATCGCCCGAGCCACGCGTTTTCACGCGCGAGCGTGGACCCGGAGCGCGATCTACCCCAGCGTCCGGGTCCCGCTCGGTCGGCTTTCTGCGGCTGGTTCAGCGTCGGGGTCGCCACCGCCGTGCGTCAGAACGAGCCGCTCGCCACGCTGTTCGTGTACGACTGAAGCTGCGACAGAGCCGAGCTCGGGCTCATCTCTCCCTTCACCGCGGCGTTGATCAGCTGCTGCGCCTTGGTGTCGAACTTCGAGTACCACTGCGGCGCTCCCTGCGGGAACAGCGGCACGATGTGACTCAGCTCCCCTGCGACCGCAGGACCGCCCTGGAGCTTGCCATCCTTCGAGAGGGTCTTGATCACTGTGAGCCGACAGGGCAAGAAGCCGGTCGTCTTGTTGGTGTACATCTCCATCTGCGTCTTTGGCTCCATCCACCACTTGATGAACGCAAGCGCCGCGTCCTTGTGATGCGCTGTGACCGGGATCGCCAGTCCCTCGGGCAGCCCGAACGACGAGCCAGGGCCGCTTTCACCCGGGATCAGCGAGCCGGTCGCCTGCCCAGCAATCTTCGACTGTGACGGGTCGTTGGCGTTCGGGATGTTCCCGGGGCCCGAGGCAAACATCATCGAGGCGTCCCCGGCGTTGAAGTTGTTCAGCGCGGGCGTGTCGTCGAGGGTCACCGAGCCGGGCGAGACCCAGCCATTCTTAACCGCCGATATCTCCCACTCGAGCGCCTTCAGCGCGACCGAGTTCGGCTCCCCGAAGACGGGCTTGTTCTGGGAGTTGAACAGCTGGCCGCCCATCGCAAGCGTGACCAGATACCACGGGGTCAGGCCACCCTCCGTCGCGCCGAGCGGCATCGACATCGGCCACTGGGCAGGCTTCTTCTGCTTGAGCGTGTTGAGATCTGACTCGAGCGCAGTGAAGGTCGTCGGGGGCTGCTTGATCCCGGCCGCCGCGAAGTCCTTCTTGTTGTACATCGAGAGGCGGTAGTCGTTGCTGTAGCACGCGGCGTACGTGTGCCCCTTGGTGTCGAACGCCTTGTTGACGTTGCCGAGGTCGTTGATCAAGCTCGAACCGAGACCCGCTTCCAATGGCTCATACCAACCGGAGCCTCCGAACTGGCCAGTGAACGACCAGTCGAACTCGGTCACGTCGGCGATGTACGTCCCAGCCGTGTTGGCCACGATCAGCTTGGACTTGACGTTGTCCCAGCCGGCGGTGTTGTACGTCACCGTCACGCCGGTCTGCTTGGTGAACTGGTTCAGGATGCTCTGGGAAACCTGATAGGGCAGCAGCACGGTTATGTGCTGCCCCCGGATCGACGCGCTCGGATTAAAGACCGATTTGGAGGTAGAGCCCCCACCACTCGAAGCGTTGCTCGACGACGACGACGAACCGCACGCGCTGAGCAGCAGCACGACACCGACAGCCGCGGTCGCGATCAGTGCGCTAACCGCCCGCCTACTGGTTGGCATGGAACCCGTCCTCTCCTCTTTGCGCCCTCCCGGTTTGATCAGGCGCTGCTTGTAGAACTACGGACCTGCTCAGAAATCGCGGCTGGTCCGGGTCGAGACCGCGAGCGTTCGCAAGCGCGACGGCGGCGCGGTGGATCATGACCAACTCGACCATCGGGTCGCGCCGGTTGTCGATCACCGTTGCGCCGGCCGCCGCCGTCTCTTCGAGCACGCCCCCATCCACTTCCCCGAGCGCCCACACGAGAGTCCTGTCCGTCACTGCGCTGATCGGGCCGTGCCGGTACTCCATCACCGGGTAGGACTCAGTCCACGCGCCCGCTGCCTCTCGCAGCTTCAGCGCCGCCTCGTTGGCGATGCCGACCCCCCAGCCGTGGGCCAGGAAGACGACCTGATCGAAGTCTTTAACGCGACCGGAAGCGGTTCATTGAGCGCCGTCTCGGCTGCGTCGCTGAGCTCGTTGACCGGTTGGTCAAGTACGGCTCGCATCAGGGCGAGCGCACCGGTGGCAAACCGCGTCTGCACGACGGAGTCCTCGTCGGCGAACTCGAGCAGCACGACGTCGTCGACCGCCCCAGGGATCGGGGTGTCCGCGACCGCGCAGATCGCCATCTTCCTGGTCGTCTGCGGAACGAGCTCGAGCGCGTTGAGGACCTCGGTTGTGGTCCCGGAGCGCGAGACGGCCAGCACCGCGTCATAGTCGCGGCTCAGGTTGGCCTCGGAGGCGGCGTAGGCGTCGGTCTCGCCGTGGCCGGCCTGCTCGCGCAGGGTGGCCATTGCCTGGGCGATGAAGTACGAGGTCCCGCAGCCGATGATCGCGACCCGGTCACCAGGCTGTGGCAGCCGATCGGCGGCGGCGCTCGCCTCCTGCGCGGCTCTGCGCCAGGTGAGCGGTTGACTCGCGAGCTCATGCTCGATCTTGAGCATCTCGCGCAACCCTAACGCTAATTCGCTCATCCAACAACCACGAACTTGCGTGATCGCTCACCGCCGAATTTCGGGGGCCGATGGTCTGGGCTAGACACGCGTGACCAGCAGGCCGGTCGCCTCGAGCGCCTGCACGGCCTCGGGGTCGGCCGACCGGTCGGTGATCAGCTCGTCGACGTCCGAGACTGGGCAGATCCGGGCGAACGCTACCCTCCCGAGCTTTGAGCTGTCGGCGACCACGACCACGCGGTTGGCCCTGCTGATCAGCGCCCGGTTGGTGTAAGCCTCGACCTCGTGGTGGGTCGTGCAACCGGCCGACGCGCTGATCCCATCGACCCCCACGAACGCGAGATCGAGGTTCAGATCCTCGAGCCCCGCCTCGGCGATCGGGCCGACGAGCTCATAGGACTCGGGCCGAGCAACCCCACCTGGCACGACGATCTTGAGATTCACCCGCACCGCAAGCTCTGACGCGATGTTGAGCGCGTTTGTCACGACCGTGAGGCCCGGCCGTTCGGCCAGCGCGCGAGCGACCTCGGTTGTCGTCGTGCCGCCCGTGAGGCCGACCGTGAGATGGTCGGTCACCTGGGCGGCGGCCGCCTGGGAGATGCGCTGCTTCTCCTCATGCTGGCGCCCCGCCTTGTAGCGCAGCGGGAGCTCGTAGAGCACGCCGCGGGCCACCGCGCCCCCGTGGACGCGCCCGATCAGACGCTGCTCCTCGAGCAGACCGAGATCGCGGCGGATCGTCGCCAGCGAGACATCGAACGTCTCCGCCAGCTCGCCGACGTTGACGCTCCCGTTATCCGACAGCTGCTCGAGGATGCCCGCCAAGCGCTCAGACTGCTGCACGTTCGTGCACGGTACCTGATGAGCGTTCGCGCGCCAATCGCTGGGATCTGCGTCGCAAAGCTACACTTGCCGACCCGCGATGGCCGACCGCGATCTCGTTGTCCTTGGGGACTGCAACCCCGATTTGCTGTTGCGAGGGAACGTGGTGCCCGCGTTCGGGCAGATCGAGCAGATCGTTGACGAGGCCCGGTTCGAGATCGGCGGCTCCGGGGCGATCGTCGCCGCCGGCGCTGCCCGGCTGGGATTGCGATGTGGTCTGGTCAGCGTCGTGGGCGATGACGACCTGGCGCGCTTGCAGCTCGACGCCCTGGGGCGGCGCGGGGTCGATACGTCGGCCGTGATCGTCGACGACTCGCTTGGCACGGGCCTGACCGTGATCCTCTCGCGCGGCGACGACCGGGCGATCCTGACGTCGCTCGGCGCGATCGACGCGTTGGAGGGCGGACTGGTCGACCCAGGCGTGCTCCGGGGCGCGCGCCACGTCCACGTCAGCTCGTACTACCTGCAGGGCAGGCTTCGGGCGACCTTGGAGCCCGTGCTCGTTGCGGCTCGGGAGGGTGGCGCGTCGGTCTCGCTCGACCCCAACTGGGATCCGTCGGAGACCTGGGATGGCGGGCTGCTGGCGTTGCTGCCGTTGCTCGACTACCTGTTCGTCAACGAGCAGGAGGCGCGCTTGATCGGACGGGCCGCTGATGCCGAGGCGGGCGGTTTGGAGCTGGCGGCCCGGGGACCGGCGGTCGCGGTGAAGCTGGGCGCGGAGGGCGGTCTGCTGGTGTCGGCGGGGGCGGAGACGATCCGCCGTGGGGCGCTGGAGGTCGAGACGGTCGACACGACGGGCGCCGGCGACAGCTTCGACGCCGGGTTCCTGTGCGGCGTGCTCAGCGGATGGGAGCCCGTTCGGTGTCTGGAGCTGGCATGCGCTTGCGGGTCGCTATCGGTCTCGGTGGCGGGGCTCGACGGCCAGCCGACGCTCGACGAGGCGCTCGCCGCGGCGGCCGTCCAGCGATCCGATTGAGAACCCGGGGTTTCATCGGCATGCTCGCCTGTGCTTGAATGCGCCCATAACGAACGAAGCCGCGCATAGCCCGAGCAGACTTCGCGCATACGCGGCACTCGATCCCCTGTCAGCGGACGAGATCACCGCCGTAACCGCGGCCGTCCGCGGCTCGTCTCAGTTTGAGGCGCTCAGCCGGCGGACCCGATTCATCACGATCACCTTGCGTGAGCCGCATAAGGACGTGATCCTCGCCCTGCGTGACCAGCCCGACGCGCAGATGCCGCCGCGTGAGGCCGAGGTCGTCCTGCTCGACCACGGCGTTGGGGGCGCGTACGAGGTTGTCGTGTCGGTCAACGACGGGGCGATCGTCGACTGGCGGCGGTGCGAGGGCGTCCAGCCGCTGGCGACCGTCGACGAGCTTGGCGAGGCCGAGGAGCTCGTCCGTCTCGACCCCGACTTCCAGGCCGCGTTGCGACGCCGAGGGGTGACCGACTTCGAGATGGTCCAGATCGACGCCTGGGCGGCCGGGAACTTCGGCTATGAGGACGAGGTCGGCCTCCGTCTCGCTCGGTGCGTCGCCTTCCTCCGTGACCGCCCTGGCGACAACGAGTGGGCCCACCCGGTCGACGGGCTGATCGCGCTCGTTGACCTCAACCGTCTCGAGGTGCTCGGAATCGAGGACCACGGCGTGGTGCCGGTGCCGCCCGAGCCGGGGAACTTCGATCCGGGGTCGGTCGGTCCCCTGCGGACGGATATCGCGCCGCTTGAGATAACGCAGCCCGAGGGCCCGGGCTTCGTCGTCGAGGGCAACGTGGTCACCTGGCAGGGGTGGCAGCTGCACGTCGGCTTCACCCCCCGCGAGGGTCTGGTCTTGAATCAGGTGAGCTACCAGGACGCCGGGCGACGGCGGCCAATCCTGTACCGCGCATCGCTGTCGGAGATGGTCGTGCCGTACGGCGACCCGGGCCCGACTCACTACTTCAAGAATGCGTTCGATGCCGGCGAGAACGGGGTCGGCGTCTCCACCTCGACGCTGACGCTCGGCTGTGACTGTCTCGGCGAGATCCACTACTTCGATGCGGTTGTGTCGGATTCCGCCGGCTCGCCGGTCCCGATCCCGAACGCAATCTGCATGCACGAGGAGGACGTTGGCGTGCTGTGGCGCCACATCGAATGGCGGACCGGCGAGGGTGAGGTGCGCCGCTCGCGCCGGCTCGTGATCTCGTCGTTCGCCGCGATCGGCAATTACGACTACGGGTTCTTCTGGTACCTGTATCAGGACGGGACGATTGCGCACGAGGTGAAGCTCACCGGAGTGCTGTCAACCGGGGCGGTGGTGCCCGACGAGCGTCCGCGCCATGGGGTGCTGGTGGCGCCGGGGCTGAACGCGATGATCCACCAGCACTACTTCAACATGCGCCTCGACCTCGACATCGATGGTGTGGGTAACACCGTCGAGGAGGTGTGGACCGAGCCGGTCCAGCCGGGGCCGGAGAACCCGCACGGCAACGCGTTCGCGGTTCACAGGCGGGCTTTGAGTTCTGAGGCGCAGGCGCGCCGTCGTGTGGACGCGTCGGCCGCGCGTTGGTGGGAGGTTTTGAATCCGGGTGTCCGCCACCGGCTTGGGGAGCCGGTCGGCTACCGGCTGATTCCGGGCGAGAACGCGGTTCCATACGCGCAGGAGGGCGCGGCGGTTCTGAAGCGCGCGGGGTTCATCACCAACCACCTTTGGGTGACGCCGTACGAGCCGACCGAGCGCTACGCGGCCGGCGAGTACCCCAGCCAGCACCCCGGCGGGGCCGGTCTCCCGGAGTGGACGGCCCAGGACCGGCCGCTGGAGAATCGCGATCTCGTGGTCTGGTACACGTTCGGCCACCACCACGTGCCGCGCCCTGAGGATTGGCCGGTGATGCCGGTGGCGGTGATCGGTTTCACGCTCAAACCCGTCGGGTTCTTCGAGCGCAATCCTGCGCTCGACGTGCCGCCGTCCGAGCCGCACTGCCATCCGACCGGATGAGCGACTGAGTCAACGATTTGAGAGGAGAGCGATGAGCCCTGTTGAAGGCCAGGTTGCCCTGATCACCGGAGCCAGTCGCGGGATAGGTGCATCGGTGGCTCACGCTTTGTCTGGCGCGAATGCGCGTGTCGTGCTTGCGTCTCGGTCCGGAGGTGACCTCGGGATCGACGGCGCGCTGGGGGTCGCATGCGACGTTCGCGATCTCGATGCTCTGGAGGCTTTGGCGGCATCGGCTCGCGACCGGTTCGGGGGGGTCGACATCGTCGTCGCGAATGCCGGCGTCGGCGCGTACGGGGACTTCCTCGATCTCGACGTCGATGTGATGGACGAGATCATCGATACCAATGTCAAGGGGCTGCTGTACACGATCCGCGCGACGCTGCCGCTGCTGTTGGAGAGCTCGTCCGCGGAGCTCGTGGTGATTGCGTCGATCGCCGGCCAGCGCGGTCCCGAGGGCGAGGCCGTGTACTCGTCATCGAAGTTCGCCCAGGTCGGGTTCATGCGCTCCTTGGATCACGAGCTGTGGAATAAGGGAGTTCGATGCTCGATCCTCTGTCCGGGCGGCGTGGCCACCGACTTCGCGATGGGTCGCGGGCGCACGCCGGAGGACCCGGACCTTGCGGTGATGATGAAGCCAGACGAGGTGGCCGAGTCAGTGCTTCACGTGTTGACGCGTCCGCGCAACATGCGGGTGCTCGAGTCCTCGCTGCTGCCGATGGGGGAGGACTCCCTTGGCTAAGTCCGGCCCCATCAAACTGACCGTGATCGGCGGCGGGTCGAGCAGCTTCGTCCCGGCGCTGGTTCGCAAGCTGATCACCTCCGACGTTTTGAACGATGTCCACCTGACGCTGATGGACATCAACGAGCAGCGGGTGCGCACGATGGAGGCGCTCGCTAAGAAGCTGGTCGCGAGCTCCGCTAGTCCTCTGCAGGTCAGCGCCACGCTTGACCAGCGCGAGTCGCTGCGCGACGCCGACTACGTGATCACGACGATAGCCGTGGGCGGCATGAACGCCTGGGAGAACGACATCGAGATCCCCGCCAAGTACGGGATCGTGATGCACGTCGCCGACTCGATCGGCCCCGGCGGGATCATGCGCGCATTCCGCAACGCGCCGGTGATCGCGGGCGTGGCTCGCGACGTTTTGGAGGTGGCGCCCGACGCGCTCGTGTTCAACTATGCGAACCCGGCGAGCGCCAACGCGATGGCGCTGCGGACGGTGCCGGAGGTTCGGTCGCTGGCGCTGTGCTCGTGCACGGCGATGCCGGCGCATCCGGGCTGGCTGGCGCACTACGCGGGTGTCGAGGCAGACGAGATCGAGATGCCGGCGTTGGTGGGCGGGATCAACCACTGCGCGAGCGTGTTGGAGTTGCGGTTGAAGGACGGCCGGGACGGTGTCGCGCTTGCTCGCGAGCGGGCTGAGGAGCCCGTCGTCCGGTGGGCTCTTGAGACGTATGGCGTGCTGCCCTACTGCTGGACGCACTGGGTCGAGTTCCATCCGCAGATGCAGTACGTCGACGAGCCCTACGAGGGGCGAGCCCAGGGGCTTAAGGTCCGCTACGGGATCAAGACTCACGACATGGACTACGAGCGGGGAAGGGTGAAGGGCTTCGAGGACCTCGTCGTCGAGTGGACCAAGCCCGACGCCGGCCCGGTGACGCTCGACGACCTGCCGCCCGGCGACGAGGACGAAGGCATCGAGGTCATCCAGATCATGGAGGCGATCGTCGACAACCGCAACGAGACGCACATCGTCAACGCGGTCAACGGCGGCACGATCCCGAACCTGCCCGCGGATGCGATCGTCGAGGTCAACGCCTCGGTCAACGCGTACGGAGTGCGCCCGATTTATACGGGCCCGCTGCCCGAGCCGCTGGCCGCGCATTTGAGGCAGTACGTGGCGCTGCAGAAGCAGATGGTCAAGGCTGCGCTGAGCGGGGATCGGCGGGATGCGCTGCACGCGTTCCTGCTCGAGCCCACGATCGCGGCGCGGCTCGATCTGAATCAGACCGAGGCGCTGCTCGATGAGCTGCTGGCGGCGCATGCTGCTTATTTGCCGCGGTTTTCGGGTAGCTGACGGGTGGCCTTGGGGGCGCCGTCGAGGCCATGTGCGGCCTCGGGAGTTTCGGTTGCGCTCCGGGGCCGCCCGTCTTGGCTTTCCGGGGCTGGCCGACGCACTGCTCGCCGGGCGGCCGCCCCCGCACGGCTTGACGCGCTGCCGGCCTCACGCGATCAGCTCGGTCACAGCCCGAGCATCGGTCACTTCGCAAGGACCTTTGCGATGTCCTCCTCAAGCGCGGCCGCCCTCGCCTTCCGCACCGGAGCTGTGGCCTTTCGCCGCGCTGCGGCGTGCTTGACTGTCTCCACCTGCGGCGCCGCACCCTTCTCGAGCTCCGGATGTGGCGTGCGCGCGTCGACCCACTCGCGAAGACTGCCGGTGCCCAGCTTGGTGGGACCGAGATCCTTCTGCTCTGGACCGTTCGCGCCCTGCGGCCAGATCTGCTGGTACATGTGATTGTCCGTCGGGTTCAGATAGGAGACGTATCCCCCCGGCAGGATCTGCCGCGGGCCGGGAATCGCACCGGTGAACGAGAACCGGGCCCCCCTGCTCGCAACCGCGTCGTAGAAGTGCGGCGTGATGAAGTCAGAGACGACGATGCCGTCGATCGAGTACGCGTACTGCGAGTCCTCGCACGGGTCGCACATCTCAACCAGATACTGGACCTGCGTCGTCTGATCCTCGGGCGACGGACCCCCCTGCGTCCGGTTGGCCGTTGGGTCGCCCAGCATCTCGAGCGTCTCGTGGCTGATCGTAAGCGTCCACGTGTCGCTGTACTGAACGAGGGCGTAGGGCTGGTTGTTGCGATCCCAGTGAAAACCACCCGCCCCCGGCGTGTTGATGTTGTCCTTGATGATCACCGGCCAGGTTCCGACCGGCACGTTGCTCAGCGACGAGAACGCAGACACCGTGGCCGTGATGTTCCACATTGGTCCGAAGTCGCGGGTCACCTGCACCTGCATGGCGGCCGCTGCGGCCGTTAGATCGGCAGCACGGACCTTGCGCGAGTTGGTCACTAGACCTATGTGAATCGGGAGCATCTCTCCTCCAATGTGAGTTGCGTTGGCTATTGCGTTGTTGTGTGCGCGGGCAGTGGTGCGGGGCAGCGGAGCGAGCGGTCGTATGAGGGCCGCCGGCAGGGGTCGTGGCCAGACCAGCTGTGGGCGTGCAGCGCGGTTGACTGCCCGCCTCGGCGTTCGCGAGCCAGCCGTCGTTCGCGACAGATCCGACGACGCCCGCCTCCGCGCAGGCGGTCAGCTCGTGTTCACGTTCGTCGAGCGGGCCGGCAACGTGATCCACGACGGGCTGCTCGTCGATCCAGCCCCCGACCCCGTCCATGTTCTGCTTGGCGGTGGAGTCGAACACCACCGCCGCCGAAGGCGGCGTCCGGTGCTGCGCAAGCCCGTCGGCCTCGCCAGAGGCGGTCCCCGCCGTCTCAACGCGGTCCGAGCGATCGAGGATTTCGGCAAGTCCATCGCGCACTACGCACAGCCGCGCCATGCGCGAGGTCCTGATCTCCCCACTTTGCGACGAAACCCGCTCGGTACCTCTGCGTGGCCCGTCCGTCACGTTGGACGGTAGTCCCATGCTCGTGAGCCCCCCTGTTCGCCCACGTCACCTATCGGCCTCCCCACGTGCCGCTTCGCGACACGCACGGCTCCCAGAGTATCGGATTCGCCGACACCGATTCGTGGATTTTCTCCAGGGGCTATCAGGATGTTCGCTTCCACTGCTCCGCGGCTTCGTGGGCTCGCGGCAGTGCGCGCCGCCAGTTCGGCTGGTAGGGCCCGGGAAGCCTCGAGGTGCTCACATGTGCTTAACGTTGCAAACCCTTGAGATCGCCAGCCAGGATTTGCTATGAATAGTGGTCCGCCGCGGGGTGGAGCAGTCTGGTAGCTCGTCGGGCTCATAACCCGAAGGTCGCGGGTTCGAATCCCGCCCCCGCTATAGGAAAGCCCCGGAAATCCGGGGTTTTTCTTTTGCCTAGGACGAACGATCTCGGACCGGCTTCGGACTCCAAGCCACGGCCGGCCTCGCGGTCCCGTCCCAGCGCGGCGCCGTCCTTCGGCTTTCCCGGTACTCTAACGCACCCGATCCCGGCGACTTGGGGGCTGTTCGCCGCTGGATCGCCGGTGCGCCGAAACCTCGCGCGATCGACCTGTTCTGCGGCGCGGGCGGCCTGTCGCTCGGGCTCCGCGATGCCGGCTTCTCGGTGCTCGTCGGAGCCGACGCGAATGCGTGGGCGGTGAAGACGCACACCGCGAACCTGGGTGGGCTCGGATACGTGGGTGATCTGGGCGATCCGACCGAACTGCTCGAGCAGCTGGACGGCTGGGGACTGGACCACGTGGAGCTTGTGGCAGGGGGCGTTCCCTGCCAGCCGTTTTCCCGGGCAGGGCAGGCCAAGCTCCGGGAGCTGATCCGTTCGGGTGAACGGCATCCGCAGGACCCGCGGGCGCTGTTGTGGCGGTCGTTCATGCGGATCGTCGAGCGTCTGAGGCCGGATGCGGTGCTCGTCGAGAACGTGCCCGACCTTCCGTCCTGGGATGACGGGGCGGTGTTGTCCGGGTTCCTCCAGGCGCTCGGCGACCTCGGCTACGCGGTCGATGCGCGCATCATGGACTTCTACCGGTTCGGGGTGCCCCAGCATCGCTCCCGGCTGCTGCTGACCGGACTCCGCGGAGGTCGTCGGATGAACTGGCCGGTCGAGACCAACGAGCTTGTGACGCTCCGGGACGCGATTGGCGATCTCCCGCCGGTCCCCGGGGGTCCGGCGACCGGGTCAAGACCGACCGCCGTGACGCTGCTCGGCGCCTTCGAGCAGGCTGTCGCGCTGCGCCGGCCGCGACGCGTCACGTGGGAAATCGGCGCGCGCGACGCGCTCGAGGCCATGAAGGCTCTGCAGACGGCGGCCCGCAGACTCAAGGGGCCGTACGCGGTCGGTGGCGTCGCCGGAGCGTCGTTCACCAGCCGGGCGGTCGAGCCGGTCGACGTACTCGTCTGGATCCGGCGAGACGATGCTGACGTCTGGGCGAAGGAGTTCGCGCCTATCACCTCCAGGCCGGCGCCGGGTCGGCTCACGATGCAGCTGACGCGAGATCCGTTCGTCCTGTCACTGGCAACCAACCGCAACGGGATACAGGTCGCCGATCCCGTGCAGCTCTATCTCGATTGTCGATCGGCGGGCGAAGGCGCCCTCGAGGCCGCGGATGCGATCAGGGCCGAGATGCGATGGTGAGGGAGGCTTTCGCAAAGGATTGAGCGCGATGACTATCATCTCGTTTTGAGATGACTGACATCCTGAACGCTTCCAGGGCCGACGAGCTGCTCAGGGCGCTGGCCGAGCAGCTTGCCGCTGCGGGCGAATCCTACGAGCTGGCTGTCATCGGTGGCTCGGCACTGCTCGCGCTCGGGCTGATCGACCGACCCACGCGCGACGTCGACGTCGTTGCGCTCCGAGAGGCCGGCGTGCTGACCAAGGCCAAGCCGCTACCGCCTGGACTGGTCGCGGCAGGGCTCGGGTGGCACGTGATTTCGGGCTCCCGCCAGACTGGCTCAACGCTGAGCCCGCGGACCTGATGGATTTCGGGCTGCCGGCCGGGTTTCTCGATCGCGCCGAAACGCGGACGTTCGGTCAGGCGCTGACCGTCCATTTCGCCTCTCGCGTGGATCAGATCCACTTCAAGCTCTACGCGCTCGTCGACCAGGGCCCGGGCAAGCACGAGCAGGACCTCCACGCACTCCAGCCGACACACGATGAGCTCGTCCAGGCGGCACGGTGGAGCAGGACGCACGATTCGTCCGACGGTTACCGACAGATGCTCGAAGAAGCGCTCAAGTACCTGGGAGTTCGGGATGCAGATCTCGGAGCTTAGGAACGTCGTCCAGACGCGGTCGCTCGAATTCGTCTGGGATCAGTGGGCTCAGATGGGGGTCCTCGCGACGAGCCGGCGACAGGACGAATGGGCCGCCGACCCGGAGGCGCTGTTGTTGGTCACGCTCGAGGTCGGCCGTTACGACGCCCGTCTGTTCGAAGAGGTATCGGACTGGATGGTCCGCAACGAGCGGCTGATGAGCGTCCGACGATTGCGGAACCTCTGCCGTGACGAGACCGACGAAGCGCTCGCCGACGCCTTCCTAACGTCGGTGGCGCGCTGGCGGCCGCGGCCGCGCCTCGCCGGACACCAGCCCGCGCCGCGGCTCGAACCATCGCGAGGGGAGCCATTCTTCCGCGACTCCACCGTGCCGATACGGCGAACGCCGGACGCGGGCTTCCTGAAGCACGGATGGCTGAAGCCGGAGACCGAGCCGAGCGGTAAGTCGCAGGCCCCGGACCTGCTCGCTCCGATCAACTTCGCGTTCAGGCTTCGTGAGATCCTCGGCGTCGGCGCTCGCGCCGAGGTCGTGCGATTCCTGTTGACCGTCGACGCGCCGCGGCTCTCGACCCAGGCCGTCGCCGATTCGGCGGGCTTTGCCAAGAGAAACGTCCAGGAGGCTCTGACTTCGCTGCACGCAGCCGGCGTCATCAACGGCTCGACGCTCGGCAACCAGCACCGGTACGGCATCGACGGCGACACATGGGCGCAGCTACTCGGCCTCACCCGACTCCCGGAGTACCGCGATTGGCCGCGGCTCCTCCACGCCCTGCGCCGGCTCGTCCGGTGGCTCGGCGACGAACGACTCGACGAGCTGTCGGATTACATGCTCGCCAGCGCGGCCCGCACCTTGGCGGACGACATCGCACAGGATCTGGCGTACGCGGGCGTGCGTATCCAAGCGGACGGCCGGCCCGGGCGAGGCCTACTGGCAGACGTTCGCGGAGATGACAGCTGCGGCGCTCGACGCGCTGGTATAGCCCGGACCGAGTGACCCCGAACCAGCCCTCCGACACCCTCCTCGCCTTCCTCGTTGGCGGGCGCCCACGGTGTGCCCTTCGGATCAGCTGAACGCCGTGGCCGGCATTGCCAATTCGGCGCGGAGGCCATCGACGTCGGGCGCCGGTCGGCCGTGGCGTGCGAGTCGATCGGCGTCGTGCTCGAGCTCACGCAGCATCGCTTCCAGCCACGGCTTGCGTCGTTCGCTGCGCGCCGCCTGCCGCGGCGTCATGCCGCCAAGCGCCGGAAGCTTCTGATCGGGCCAATGCCGTCGCCAGGCCTCGTTTCCCTCCTCCGAGCTCGAACCGGGAAGGACGGAGCCGAGATGGGGCAGCGCCATGTCCTGGGCTGGGTCGATCACGAGCTTCGCGACTACGTCAGGCGCGCCCCCAACGTCGGCGAGCAGGCTCAACAATCGGTCGAAGCGTTCGCGCGAGTTGACATCGATCTCGAGCGTGCCATCGCCGATCGAGATCGATCCACGCAACCAGCGCTGCGGTCCTTCGGACTCAGCCGCGAGTGCTGGATCTTCGCCTTGCTCCTTCAGCCAAGCTCTGAGTTCGGCGAGAGACGTCTCGCGCTCCATCGCGTCGAGCTCGCGCCCCCACCACTTGATCGCCCCGTCTTCGACGTCGAACTCGGGATGGTCCGCCAACCGGGCGGTCACCTCAAGAACATCGTTGACGGCAACGGTCGCCTTGATCAGAACAGTCGGGTGCTTGTCGGTGTTGACCAGCTTGGGCTGCGCGTTGCGCATCTCGGCGATGTATGCCAGTAGCTGTGGGATTCCGCTGCCGATCACCATGCTCACGAACCGCGAGACCTCAGGCGAGCTCGGATCCGAGAGCGACGCAAGCACGCCGTGTGGCTGGACCATGTCGCTCCCGCGGGGACGACGCAGGGGCGTCCCGCTCGCGCTGGACACCACCTTGTAGGACAGCTCCTCGACAAGATCAGCTGACTCATCGGCCTCGCCAGGGCGCAGGAGGATCAGGTCGGCGGCTGGACGCCAGGTTCCATCGATCGCAACGAGCCCGCCGAGCAGCACGCTCCAGCGGCTTGCGCGCGCCAACAGCTCTGCCGGGAGCGCGGCGTAGCGTGAGACACCGGTCACCAGCTCGGTTAGCCACACCCCTGGTTCTGCAATCGGCTCGCGCACCTGCCACAGACCGTAGGAGCAGTTCTCAAGCCAGCGGCGAGCTTGCGCCGCCTGCCGGCTCGGCGTCGAGGGATCGCCTGCAAACGACGCGAGCGGCGAGTCCGGATCGAACCGTGCCAGCTGCCCGGGTTCCGGGTCCAAGTCCTCGGCGCCGATCAGCCACGCGTGCCGGGCACCAATCCGCGTCACCTCGCCCGCGTCGGCAACCGGTTCGCCGCAGATCGTCGAGGCCTCCAGACACCGCCGGACATCGTCCGCCACAGCGGCGCGCAACACTGGCTCGCCGTCGACGTAGCGCTCGATGGCGATCTGGAGTTGCGTCAGTTCCGATCGGTCATCGAAGCGTGCGATCGCCGCGGCCTCGGCGGGCTGGCAGCACTCTAGCCACGGACGGTCCGACCAGCACGGGCATTCGTCTGGCAGATGCTCATCGTCGGGCCCGGCGGATGCTCTCTGCCAGGCGAGCATCAGGGCGGCGGCGCGGATCGCCTCGAGGTCGTCGTCCTGCGGGTCGTCGAGATGGAGTTCCTCGACGATCGAGAGTGCATCGGCCGCCCGGCCGAGGCGTACGAGGTGGTCGGCGAGCGTTACGCGGTTCGCATCGTCGTCGGTCAGTGCCAGCGCACGGTCCAGCAGCTGGCTTGCCATCCGATCGTCGCGGTCGAGATGGGCCGCGACGTCGGCCGCAAACGAAAGGGCGCAGACGCTGTCTGGTGAGAGCTCTGTCACCGCTTCGGAGACCTCGCGGGCGCGCTCGGTCGAACCGGCGACGATGAAGAATCGCGAGATCCCCGCCGGCACTGCGCCGGCGCCGAGTCGCTCGATGATCAGCTCTGCTGAGCGCCGTGGTGGAGTGTCGGCTCCGAACAGCTCCTCGAGCCGTTGTTCGGCGGCCCGCTGAGCGACAGCGTCTCGGCGCGATTCGCGTGAGGCCTTAGCCCGCGCTTGGCGCTTGGCGCGCGTGTTGCTCTTCGATGCTCGGCGTGTCTTCGACATCGCCGCAACGTAGCGCCGCCGTCGGATTCCTCTGTGCGCCAAAGACGGAAATTCCGCACTTACCAATGTCCGTGTACGCGCCGTGAGCCTCGCCTCCGAAGTTCGTCGTCATCGCTCGCTCCAACGGCGCGGCGGCGGCGCCTCGAGAATCCAGGGCACGTCTCGGCAGCGATCGAGGACGGGAGCGAACAGCGGTTCGTCGGCCTCCCTCAACGGAAGGTGATGGCCGTCGTCGTCCAGCGAGCTGAGGTGCACCTGGTGGAGCCGGCTGCCGAAGCGGTCGAGCAGTTCGGTGGCGGCGTTCATCGACGGATCGATCGAGTGAGCGTGCGCGACGTCCAAGCAGAAGCTGGCGTCTGGCAGAGCTGCGAAGAACGGTTCCAGCTCGGCGGCGACGCGGCCGCTGTCCTTGCGGAAGTCCATGTTCTCGAGCGTCAGGCGGTTCCCGAGGGCGCGACACGAGTCGAGGTCGATCTCGGCGTTGGGATGCACCACGATCGAGCACACCCGGGGCGGAAGTTCGTGGAGCAGGGAGTGCCCGCGGATCGTGTCGATCCCCTTGACGGGCGCGTGGACGCTGACGTAGTGGAACGGGAGACGCGGCTCGGAGCGCAGGTAGGCCACGAGGCCAGGCAGCTCGTCGCCCGACAGCGCCGACAGCTCGACGGCGATGGTCGAGACCCGCAATGCCTGATCGACAAGTCTGGGCCAGGAACCTCGAGATGAGGCGAACACGCCGGTGGAGATCCCGATCCGATCGTGGTCAACGAGCTGCAGTGGCACTCGATCACCGTGCCAGCGTCGAACGCCTTCTGCCAGCGCTTGGCGTCAGCGGCGCTCAGCGAGGAATATGCGTACGTGTTCAAGCTGTTGCGCAGCAGCCGGATCACGTCCGCGTAATTGCGGTACGTCCGCTCAGACAGCCGCAGTCGCTGGTCGCGCAGGAACACCTCGAGAACGTGATCGATCGTCTCCGGCTGCGGCATCGCGGCGCACAATTTACCCGCGGCGGCGCCGTCACCGCGACGTGACGGAAGGCCGTCGGCGACGTCCGCGAGCGCCCCTACGCTGCCCGTGATGCTGCGAGGCGGTGACGAGGCGTTCGAGGAACTGGCGGGGCTTGGTGATGCCGATGAGGTGTGCAGGCGGCTGTCGGCTTCGCCGTGGGGGTGGGGGCGCAGCACGCGCCACCAGGAGGCGGTCGAGCTGCTCGCCGGGGTGAGCGGCACCGGCGAGTTGCCGCCCGCGTTCGTGGCGTTGATGATCTGCACCTGCCGGCGCTGGGATCGGGTCACAGCTCGGCTGATCACCGCACTTGAGCACAGCGAGCTGCTCGACGCCGCCGATCTGGATGAACTCGCCGAGGGGTTTCTCGCCCATGAGCATGTGATCGCCTATCCGCTCGCGTGGGTCTCACCCGAATGGCTCGACGTCGAGCTTCACGACGGCAGCAGCACCGTCCGCGTCGTCGATCAGGGCACACTCGGCCAGCATCGCACGCGCCCTGAGCCGCCGCTGCGCCGGTGGGCGGCCCGACGCGCATTGCGCGCCAACCCGGCCCGGCTCGAGCAGCTGCTCAGCGACGCCGACCTGCTCGCGCCACGCCACCGTGATGCGGTGATCCACGGGCTGCTCGACGCCTGCGACGGGCTTGAGGTCACCGAGCGCCGCGGGCTCGTCGCCCGCGGCCTGCAGGGCGGGCAATCGAACGTCCGCCTGGCCGCGCTCGACGTGCTCTGCGAGCTCGACGGACCCGACGCAGCCCGCAGCAGGGCGCACATCGACACGAACGCGACGGTCCGCAGATGGCGGCCCTCGGCCGAGCTCACCCAACCGACGCTGCTCTGACGGTATGCCCCGGCGACGCCAGCCCGCGATCAGCAGCGCCGAGCTCGATGAGCTGATCGAGGAGGCGACGGTCGACTGCTACAACGAGTCAGAACAGGTCACCGGCCTGTTCACCATGATCGAGGAGCACCTCGCGCTGCCGTTCCAGGCAACGGTGCTCGGCGTGCCGGTCACTGTCGCCCGCGTCGACGTCACGACCGATGACCAGATCGTCGCGATCTGCGCACGCGACGGGCACCGGCAGACGATCCCGATCCTCGAGCTGCCGGTCTCCCACCCGGCCCCGGATGGCTGGGAGTGGGTTGAGGCCTACCGCCGCTGGGCGCCCTGACCCGCTGATGCGGTCACATATGTGTACACGTTCGTGCTACCCTTCTGGCTATGGCTCGCAACCCGCACGATGTTCTGGCGACCCGCGAAGCGCGCGCGCAACTGCCCGCGCTGCTCGAGCGCTTCCGCCAAGCCGGCGCTGACGCCGAACCGGTCGTGATCGGCGCACGCCGCCGTCCCGAGGCTGTCGTGCTCTCCTACGAGCGGTACCTCAAGCTCGTCGGCGGCCGCGAACGGGTCGCAGCCGCATTGGAGCAGCAGGCACGCGAGGCCGGCGAAACGCTCGACGCCGACGCCGCCATGGAGCTCGCGAACAGCGAGCTGCACGCGATGCGCCGAGAACGGCGCGCTCCCAAGCGCTGACAGCGGCGCGTGCGCGCCGTGCTGGACCCCAACGTGCTCGTATCGGCCGCGATCTCGCCGACCGGTCAGCCACGACAGATCCTCACCGCCTGGATCGAGCAGCGCTTCGAGCTGATCGCCAGTCCCGCGCTGCTCGACGAACTCGCCGACGTGCTCGCTCGCCCGAAGTTCCGGCGCTACATCACCGTCGCCGTCGCGACCGAGTTCATCGACGGACTCGCCACCGACGCCACCATTGTCGCGGACCCTCCAGAGCTACCCGGTGTCTCGCCGGATCCTGACGACGATTACCTCGTCGCGCTCGCGCGCGCCGCTGGCGCGGACTACCTCGTCTCCGGCGACCGGCACCTCCTCGACCTGACTGACCCCAACCCGCCGGTACTCACCCCACGGCAGTTTCTCGATCTACTCGACACCAAGTCCTGATGCAGAACGCCCGAGCGGTCGTGCTGCTGGGTTCTTGAGGACTCATCGACCTCTGCGTTGCCGACGCCGGCGAGCTGGCGTACGCGGGTGCCCCGCGTCAGAACCTTTCGGAGCTGGCCGAGCTTCGTAAGGATCGAGGTCGATCCCTACAGAGCGATCGGCCGGGCATGACCCCGACGACGCGTATTCGCACGGTGCGTCCCGCGCGCAGAGACGTCAGCATTTGGCGTCTGTGCGCAAGCTGGCGAAAATCACGGGAATATCGCCAAGATCAGCTGCCCCGTGAACATGCCACGGACGATCGACACCACGCGGACTGCTCAGCGCATCCTCGCGCTGCGCAGGACGCACGCCGCGGTGGGGACGTGCGGGACGAGCTCGAGCCGCGCAGCGACGACTAGACAGTTGCCATTATTATCGTTTTTTGACAACTCAAATGATGTCCTCATCGCTATGAGCGCCGTTGACCGTAAGCAAGATCTATTCGAAAACATCGTTCGTCTTCGTCGTGTTGGGCGAGATCTACCCGGTAACGGAGACGTGTTCGCAGTCCGCACCGCGCTCGAACGGGAACTGGGCGAGACTGTGTCCCGCCGGCTGGCCGGGCGCATATTGAGGGTCAGCCACACAGCGCTCGATCGCTGGATCAAGGCCGGAGATCTTCCGCTCGTCTACTCAGCTCAGGGTCGCACCGAGGTGCCCGTGCCAGCGCTCCTCGATCTTTACGAGTCCGTCGAGGCTGATCGCGCGGACGGCGGTCGCCGATACGTGCTGGCGCCCACAATGGTTCGTCGCCGCGAAGCGGCGCAGAGCCTCGATCTTCAGCGCTTTCAACAGGACACTGAGCGAAGCGACCACGAACGAGCCCGCGCGCGCAGCCACGCTTACCACCGGACCGTCGCGCGACGACTCCGCAAACCGATGGTTGACGAAGCGCGGCACGTGCTCTCCCGGTGGCGAGATCAGGGGCGGATCGACGAGCGCTACGCCGACCGTTGGGAGCAGCTTCTGAACCAGCCGCTCCCGGAGATACGCAGGGCACTCGCTGACGAGAGCCAGGAGTACGACGATCTCCGCCAGAACTCGCCGTTCGCCGGACTCCTCAGCGAGCCCGAGCGCCGGCGAATCGTGCGAGAGGTGATCTAGCCTGCGTCCGGATCAGTTCGAGCATGTCGTCGCGGCCGCCGCGAACGTGACCGGCCCTCACGACTTCGTCGTCGTCGGCAGTCAGGCAGTCCTCGGCAGCTTGGAGCAGCCTCCGGAGTCGATGCTGCGGTCGCTGGAAGTCGACATCTACCGGCTGCGTGATCCGCGGGCCGCGGACCTGATCGACGGCGCGCTCGGGGACGGGTCGCAGTTCCACGTCGCCTTCGGCTACTACGCCCACGGCGTCGGGCCTGAGACCGCCAAGGCTCCGGCAGGGTGGCAAGAGCGACTGGTGAAGCGCGACGTGCCCTCTCGACCGGGTTCGGAGGGGACGATCGTCGCTTGCACAAGATCGACCGGACCGGGCTCACCATCGGGCGAGACGACTTCGGCCTCTCGCCATCACCATGCCTCAGGAGCGCTGCCGTCCGGCCGGTGGGCTAGAAACGTCCGGTGGGCAAGAACAACCGGCAGCGACGAGCGGCCAAAGTTCGTAAGCGCGCTCAGACGCAGCGTTCGTCCCGCGAGTCCCGCGGCGCTGGTAGCTGGTCGCAGTCGGCGTCTCACAGTCGGGCCTTCGCGCCCGCCGATCTGTCGCTCTCGCCCAGGGAGCTTTTCCTAGCGGCGGTCTGGGCCCAGCAGTTGGGTGACGCCGAGCGTGTCGCACACGTTGTCGCCATCCTCGCCGGCGAGTCGTCGGCCCAGATCGCCAAGGAAGTCGCCGAATGCATGGAGAGCCACGTCGGCGACCTGTGGGAGCACGGCTGGCAGCCGGCCGATGTCGACCGGATCGTGCGCCAGCGCCTGGGCTCAGGCGAAACCCGCCTGGTTCGCTGGACGATCGCATCGCAGTCTCGGGCCTATGAGACGCTCGGTCGACAGGTCCAACCGGGGTGGATGGCCCAGCTCGCGCAGATCGGAGCGCGGCCCGATCGGCCCGCCGATGGCGCCTTCCTTCGCCAGCTTGGCGGCGAGTGGCCTGATGCTCTGGCCGCCGCGGTGGCGCTCATGGCGCTGCTGATGTCGCTGCCCCGCTTGCCGCACCTCGTCGACCCGCCGGGCCGCTGGAGCGAGGGAACGCTGGCCGCGGACCCCGGCGTGCCACCGGCGATGCTCGGCAAGGTCCGGGCGCTCCTAGCGAAGGCCGAGTCGACCACCTTTGATGCCGAGGCCGAGGCGCTGACCGCCAAGGCTCAGGAGCTGATGGCTCGTCACCGCATCGACCGTGCCGTGCTCGAGCACGACTTCCATGCGTCGCGGACGAGCCCTGTCGGGCGGCGGCTCGCCGTCGATGACCCCTACGCTGAGGCCAAGGCTCTCATGCTCGGAGAGATCGCCGCCGCCAACGGCTGCCACTCGGTGTGGTCGAAAGGTCTGGGGTTCAGCACCGCGTTCGGCTTTGCCGACGAGCTCGACGCGGTCGAGGAGCTCTTCACCTCGCTGCTCGTCCAGGCCGCGGTGGCTTTGCGGCGCGCGGGCTCCAAGTTCGACCGTGACGGGCGCAGCCGCACCACCCGGTTTCGGCGCTCCTTCCTGGTGGCCTTCGGCATGCGGATCGGCCAGCGACTGCGCGACACCGTCGCGGCGACGGTGACGGCCGCGGACGCCGAGACATCCGTCGCCCTGGTCCCAATCCTCGCCGAGCGTGACGCAGCCGCCAAGCGGGCGGCGGCGGCGGCGTTTCCTGGGGCCGGCCTCGTCTCACCGGCGGCCACCGACGGCGAAGGGTGGTATGCCGGAACGCTGTTCGGCGACCTTGCCGACCTGGGCATCGGATCCATCGAGTCCGAGCGCGCCGCCTGACCTCGGCTGGGCGCCCACGCAGCGCCCGCCCTCAGGCGGTTCCGGCTCTCGGGTGATCCCCGAGCGGGCGATCGTCGCGGTCGCCTGGCAGTTCCGGTTGCCGTGCGGGGTTAACGGCAAGGTCGCGCTCGACGGCCGAGCCGTGGATGGCGCCAGGTACCCGGCAACCGATCTTCTTGCGAACGTGGCCTCGATCCCGATGACGTCGCCGTCATGGCGCTCAATCACGACGTGGATCTCGCGCTGCTGCTTGTCGCGGTAGTGAAAGAGCTGGAGCGGCCGCTCGGTCCATTCGGCCTGGCGCAGGAGCTCCGTCGCAACGAAGCTCTCGAGGACTGCCCCAGCTACGCCGCCGCCCACGGCGATTCGCCGTTCAGCGGCCCCGGGTTAGGTGCGCGCCAAGCTGGTTTCCCGGGGTGCGGCGTGGCCAGTCGCGACGGCGCTCGGCGGCGGCGGCGTGGCCCACACCGACGTGCACGCAGAGGCAAAGTCCGGGGTGTGCGGTGGCGACTCTCCGAGTTAGCTGGAGCAGATTTTCCGAGTTAGCCGCTAGTATTTTCCGAGTTGGCGGACATCCTTCCATCCGAGGCGTTCATCGAGCGGAGCATCGCTCCGGTCGTCGTCGACGCCATGCAGAACGCCCGGGCGGTCGCGCTGCTCGGCGCTCGTCAGGCGGGCAAGAGCACTCTCGCCCGCGTGCTCGCCGGCGGTCCGATCCCGGCGGACTACGTGACGCTCGACAGCGATCCGGTCCGAGCTGCGGCCCAGGCCGATCCGGAGGGTTTCGTGGCCGCGCTTGGGCGTTCCACGGTAATCGACGAGGTGCAGCGCGCACCGGATCTGCTGCTGGCGGTCAAGGCGCGCCTTGACCGTGACCGCCGGCGCGGACAGTTTCTGCTCACTGGCTCCGCGAACCTTCGCCGAATCCCGGCAGTCGCCGATGCGCTCCCTGGACGCGTCGACTACCTGACCCTCTGGCCATTGACGCAGGGTGAGATCGAAGGTCGCCGGGAGGACTTCCTGGACCGGCTGTTCGACGGGGAGGTGCCGATGCTGACTGATGCGCCGGTCGGTCGCAGCGAATATGCACCGCAGGTTGCTCACCGGTGGGTTCCCCGAGTCGCTCACCCGGACAGAGGGAGCCGCCCGGGCACGGTTCTTCGAGAGCTACGTCGGCTCGATCCTCGACCGCGATCTGGCCGATGCCGCGCGTGTCCATGACCCGAGCTCGGTCGGGACGGTGCTGCGACTCATCGCCGCTCGGTCGGCTGCGCTCGCCCGCTACGAGACGCTCGGTCGAGACGCCGGCATCGACGGCAAGACCGCGAAGAGCCACGTCGACGTCCTCGAGCGCCTCTTTCTCGTGCGCGTTAGGCGTCCCTGGCACGCCAACCTCGGCAAGCGTCAGGTCAAAGCGCCGAAGGCGTACGTCGCCGACACCGGGCTGCTAGCGGGGCTGATCGGCATCGACGAACAGCGGGTGCGCAACGACGACGGACTCGCCGGCGCGTTGTTCGAGACGTTCGTGGCGACCGAGCTCGAGCGCCAGGCGTCTTGGTCGGTGGCACCACTGACGTTCTGGCACTACCGAGAGCAGGAACGCGAGGTTGACATCATCGCTGAGCGCCCCTCCGGCGAGCTGGTCGGCATCGAGGTAAAGGCGTCCGCGACTGTCCGAGAACGCGACTTCCAAGGACTCAAGCAGATGCGCGATCAGCTCGGGTCACGACTACGAGCCGGGATCGTCGTGTACACCGGTCAACGCACGCTCCCGTTCGGTGATCGCCTCTTCGCGGTGCCGCTCGAGGGCCTTTGGCGCTGACGGCCCGCCGCTACGACGACCTCGTTGACCGATCTCGACGACTTAGGTGATGCGGCGTAGGGCCAGGGCAGGGCGCGCTCAGCTGGCTGGAGTCAGCTCGAACCACTCTTGGTATGAGGCGATCGTCACCGTGAAATGGTCGAAGAAGCCGGTCAGGCCGAGGAGTCCGAACGAGGGTGCCCATGGCTCGCAGAACCAGACGGGCGCTGACCACGCGTACTGCTGAGAGCCGTCGTCGACCTCGAGCGTGACCTCGGCCATGAGCGCGGTGACGACTGCTCCGCCGACGGCGAGGCGCGTTCGCGGCGCGTCCCGCAGGTCGATCCCGCAGATCTCTGCGACGTGTGCGCCGAAGCGCACTGCCGTCGCGCCGCTGTCGAGCAGGCACGCCTGGGGCGCGATCTCGAGGCCCTCGACGACAACGTCAACGATGGGACGCGGGCGAACGCCACCCGTGCCGGGAGCCGGGATGTCTCTGAACGCGAACCTCACTGAGGCGCGAGCCCGCTCGCGGTCAGCTCGTCCTCCGGCACTCGGAACATGCTGTCCGCCGTCTGTCCGTGCCGGCTGAGCCATGCGACGAGCTCCTGCGGAGACTCCGTCGAATGCAGAATGTCGTCATCCCTGATCGCGACCCAGCTGCCAGCCAACGGCCGCAAGCTGTCAGCGAGAGGCGTGGGGGCGTTCACCGGCTTGTGGCGGGAACGGGCCGAGCTGGTCCCGGTTGTCCGCCCAGGCCTGCGGCCTGCCGAAAAGCCGAGGCGGATGAGGGTTCGTCTCGCCTGGTGGGTGGTGAAGTCGGCGCGGTCAAGGCCGGTGAGCTCGCCGATGATCTGCTTCGGTGGAAACCGCCGGGTGCCGACGACCACATAGTGGCTTGCGATGGGCTCGGGATCGACTTCTCGCATCGCACGGACGACGTCGCTGCTGCGCAGGACGAACGGGTGGCCGGCGATCCGGACTTCTCGGACTATCGCCATCTCTGTAATAAAAGCGCGGCCCACATCAGCTGCGTGCTGGCGAGGACTGCCGGGGAGAGACCAGGCGCGGCGGCTACAGCTGTACGAAGACCGACTTCGGCTCCAGGTACGCGTCCAGCCCGGCGGCGCCGTGCTCGCGGCCGACGCCCGAGGCCTTGAAGCCGCCGAACGGTGCCGCCGCGTCGACGATGCCCCAGGCGTTTACGTAGACAGACCCAGCGCGCAGCAGCGCGGCGAGGCGGTGCGCGTTGGAGACATCGCGCGTCCACACGCCCGCCGCGAGGCCGTACTCGCCGGCGTTGGCCCGCCGGGCGACCTCCTCGAGGGACTCATACGGCTGCGCGACGAGCACAGGCCCGAAGATCTCCTCGCGTACGATGCGCGCACCGTCGTCAGTCGTTGTAAACACCGTCGGCGCGACGTAGTACCCGCCGTTGCCAAAGTCGCTGTTGCCGCCGGCGACGAGCTCGGCCTCGGAGCGGCCGACATCGATGTAGCCGCTAACGCGCTCATGTTGCTCGGCTGAGACGAGCGGGCCCACGAACGTGTTCGGGTCCAGGCCAGGCCCGGGCACCGTCCGGCGCGCCTGGTCCGCCAGTGCGCCAACGACATCGTCGAACATCTCCTTGGGCACGAGCATCCGCGACGCCGCATTGCACGCCTGGCCGCTGTTGTAGTAGATGCCGGTGAAGGCACCCTTGACGGCCCGCTTGACGTCGGCGTCGAGCAGCAGGATGTTCGGCGACTTGCCGCCGAGCTCGAGCGTCACCCGCTTCAGCGCACGGCCCGCGCGGGCGCCGATCTCGCGCCCCACAGCAGTCGAGCCGGTGAACGCGACCTTGTCGACGCCGGGGTGGTCGACAAGCGCCGCGCCGGTCTGGCCGTCGCCCGTGACGACGTTGAGCACGCCGGCCGGGATTCCGGCCTCGAGAGCGAGCTCCCCGAGTCGTAGCGCGCTCAGCGGCGTCTGCTCGGCGGGCTTGAGCACGGTCGTGCAGCCGGCGGCCAGCGCGGGGGCGACCTTCCAGACCGCCATCAGGAGCGGGAAGTTCCAGGGGATGATCTGAGCGCAGACGCCAACCGGCTCGCGCTGGGTGTAGCAAAGGACATCACGCGCAGACACCGGCACGACAGCGCCCTCGATCTTCGTCGGCCAGCCCGCGAAGTAGTCGAGGTGCGCGACGGCCTTGGCGACGTCGACCGAGCGCGCGAACGTGACCGGCTTGCCATTGTCAAGCGACTCGAGCTGCGCGAGCTCCTCAGCGTGCGCGTCGAGCAGCGCGGCGAGCGCGCCGAGCCGGCGGCCGCGGTCCGCGGCGCTCAGTCTGCGCCAATCCGAGCCGTCGGCGAACGCGCTGCGCGCCGCCGCGACAGCGCGGTCAACGTCCTCCGCGCCCGCATGGCTAACCGTGGCCAAGCGCTCGCCGGTCGACGGGTCGGGTGTGTCAAACGTGCGTCCGTCGGCGGCAGGTACCCGCTCACCGTCGATCAGCAGCGGGTGGCTGTCGGCAGCGAGGAACTCGCGGACGGCGTCGGCGATCTCTGTGGCGGCCATCGATTCTCCTACAGGGTCGGGACGATCGTAAGGACTTCGCGGCGGTCGTGGACGGCATTGGCCTCGGCCGCGTCAGCGAGCGCCATGGGACAGGTGACCAGCGGGCCGGGCTTGGTCGAGCTCTAGCCTCGTCCAATAACGGAGGCGCACGCCCGCGGTCTTGCGTTGCACGCAGGGGGCGTTTTAGCGCAGGACGTCCAATAAACGAAGCGAGTCCGCCGTCGGAACGCCATCAAATTCTCACCACCTCGCGCGACAACCCGAGCGTCCGCCCGTCATAGTCGGATCCGGTCGCCAGCAAGCACGAGAGCGGCAGTCTCGGCCCGCAGCCGAGACTGCGTGGTCGTGAGCGGTCGCTCGCCGGCTGCTTGACGCCTTCATGTTCCCGCTTGGGATGTAAGTCCGAACATGTGCCGACTTACATCGCCAACCGGCCTTAGCGCGGGGCGATCAGCAGCGCCTGAGTGGCGCGACCCACCCGGCTCCTCTCGTCGTAGAGCACGCTCTCGGCGACGCCAATGCCGTCGCGCGGCGATTCGCGTCTGCGACTCGAGACAGATCCACTCCCCGACAGGCTCGCGCTCGACGTACAGCGTCAGGTCGGGGTTGATGAACAAGTAGTCGTCCCGGGGGAGCATCCCGCTGAGGCCGGCGCCGAAGTCGCCGGCCGCGGCGAGGCACTGTAGCGCCGAGGGCTTCTCGTCCCCGACGAGGGGACGCTCGAGGCGAAACCAGGCCGTGGCGGGGCCCCCGCCGAACGCGCCGGCGACGAAGCGGATCTCGATCGCGTCCGTAGCGAACCTCGGACGGTGTAACCCGGGAAGCTCCCCGGTGCGACCCTCTTCGGGACCGGGCGGCGGCGCGATCTCCTCAGAGTGCGCCCCGCCCGAGTCGGCGGCAAGGATCCTCAGGGCGCGAGCGCGAACGACCTCCACGCCGTCGGCGAGCATCGAGCCGTCGAGTAACTGCACGCGACGCCCCGGGCGAGTCACCTCGGCCCGGACCTCGACCGGTCCGATCGGCACCGAGCGCAGAAACTCGTAGGTCAGGCGGGCCAGGCTCAGTCCTCCGGGAGCAGTCAGACGCTCGAACGTCCGCGCGAGGAGAGCTGCCGGGGCGCCCCCGTGCTGGGCGTTCCGGTCCCACGGCCCGCTCGCCAGCTCCGTCGCCACGTATCGTCCATCGAGGAGTTCGAATACCGGCTGGGCGGACATCGCGGGGAACGCTAGCGCCCGCGGCCGGAGATCTACGACCAAGCGATCCCATCTCCGGGTCAACACGGCCCGCCGGCCCACGACCTACATGTCGACGTCCGCAGCTCGACCGTCTGTTGCACGACAGCGGTCGGGGGCCGGCGCGCGCCGGCCGCCTTTGAGGGGTGAGAATCCCTGGGCCCGGATCGACGTCGGTGAGGCTTGGTGCGTTAGAGCCCGTGCGACAGCGTGGCGCGGGGACCTGTGGGACCGTTGAGTGTGCGCGCGGTGGAAGTCCTTCGGCTGATCGCGCGCGGACGGACTTAGGCGGAGGCCGCACGCGAGCCGGAATCCAAACGAAGACTGTCAGCAGCCACCTCGAGCACATCTACGCCAAGATCGGCGCGTCGAACCGCTCGGTCGCCACGCTGTTCGCGATGCAGCACGGCCTGCTCTAGCCCAGAGCGTTGGGGAGCATCGAGTTCGACGTCTCCTCGGCTCTGCAACGAATCAGAGAGCGGCAGTGAGCACGGCCGGCGGAGTGCTCCTTCGACTGGCGAATGCGGAACATTTCGTTCACTCAACGATCGCCGAGAAGTAGCCAGGTCGAGCTGACCGAGGCCTGGCCCTTCCCCGCCGTGACGAGCACCGGACCATCGCCGGGGTCGCTCCTGCAATGCCCGGAACTCGGGTGGAGTCATGATCATCACGCTGCCCGGAAGGAGTGGTGCTCCAGGATCCTCGCGAAAGCCTTGGTGGCGTGCAGCAACCTTCTGGGTTGCCACGAACAGGAGCGTCCGGGATCGCGTCTTCGTCGTCGACATTACGTGGCGACAGGGGGCGGTCAGTGCCGTCGTCGCGCTTCAGTTGGAAGAGCAAGCCGGTCGGGTCTCGGCCGTGCCGTCTCTAGTGCCGGACCTCAGCGACCTCGCCGTACCAGTATGCGGCGGTCACTCCTCCGTCCATCAGGAAGTCGCTGCCGGTGATGAACCCACCGTCCGGGCCCATAAGCAGCGCGCCGACGGCGCCCACCTCGTCGGGGGTGACGGCGCGGCCTACCGGGGACGTGTCGATCATGCGCCGGTACCCCTCACCGCGTGGTCCGGTGAGCTCGTCCTTGGCCAGCGGGGTGATGACGATCCCTGGGCTGATCGTGTTGACTCGCGCGCCGCGCTTGCCCCAGCGAACCGCTTCGGCCATCACGCGCAGCGAGTTGCCGCGCTTCGCGAGTTGGTAGGCGTGAAGCGAGTCCGTCACCTGGTGGGGCTGAAGGAACGGAAGGTCGAGCAGCTCCTGCACCGGGGTTGTGGCCAGCGCCTGGTTCTCTTCGACGGTGAGTGCGGGAAGGCGGTGCCCGGACTGCGAGGCGATGACGACGCCAGCGCCACCCGCCGCGATCACCTGACCGAACTCTTCCGGCACGAGCGCGGTGCCGTAGAGGTCGACCTTGAGAATCGTCGACGGCGACGCCTGTGATGGTGAGACGCCGGCCGCATGGATCAGTCCGATGACATCGCCGAGACCAGTGGCTGTCTCGACGGGCGCGTGCACGGCCTCACGAGAGGACACGTCGACCGTCGCGACGCTCACCTCGTACCCGGCGTTACGGAGGACCTCAGCCGCAGCGGTCGCGTTCTCCTCGCGCATG
>CAVSQH010000015.1:0-116030 GCA_963730075.1 uncultured Solirubrobacterales bacterium
ACCGCTCGTTGACGACCACGTGACCGCCATGGTGAGCATGCTGTCGATCGTCTGATTGATCTGGTCGGCGATCGGCGGCGGCTTGACCAACGTCCGCCAGTCACTGGTGAAGCCGATCGCGGCGGTGCTCGCAGCGACGGCCAGCACCGCGACCAGCAGCCCCCGGAAGAGATTGTCGCTCCAGGGCGAGTGGGGCATGTCGGGGACGGGGTCGGCGACGGCGGTCGCGTCACCACCCGCCGCCAGGGCGCGGCTGCCCTCGCGCTCGCCATCCTCGCCACCAGCGCCTTGCTCGGGCAGCTCGGGCAACGATCCGAGCTCGATCACCTCGGAGGCCTCCGACAGGGCGCGCGCCGCCTCGCACTGCTGACCGCCGTCGGCGAGCAGCGAATTCCACTTGGTGGGTGCGGATCGTCGTCACCAGCCTGACCTTCGGGGAGCTCAGCGCGGTCAGCGACTCGAGCGCGGCCACGTTGAGGACGTCAAAGAATCGATCGAGGCCGTCGAGCCACAGGCACACCTCCGCCGACGGCAGCTTCACATCGAGCTCGTGATCGGCGAGCCATCGGAGCCCATCGGCGTCGACGGGCACGATCGCCGGGATGTCTCCGAACGCGCGGAGCTCGCCTCCCGCGCGGCACGCGACTTGCCGCACCGCGCAGGCCCGTGGACGACGATCGGCTCAGCCTCCGCGAGCGCCTGGTCGAGCTGTTCATCCTCGCTGCGCGGCTGGTAGCGCCCGCCGCCGGCCTGGCTCACCGGGTAGACCCCGAGTGCGGCCAAGCTCGGTCGTTGCCAGCGGTTGCGGGGGCCACGCGGAGCGCGTTCTCGAGTGAGCTCAGCTGACCGTTGAACGCCAGCCATCGCTGCACGCATGCCCCCGTCAGCGCGAGCAGAAGTGTCACCAGCAGGGTGAGCAGCGCCGTCGGCCCGGCGATGTCGGTGAGCTGCGGCAGCACGATCGTCGCGATCGCCAGTCCGGCCGCGGCTCCCGCTCCACCGGCCGCGCCCGTTCGTCGGAGTCGTCTACTTATGTCATCCCCCTCCCCGTCGTTGCTCCCCCGGATTCGGATCACTGCGACGGTTTTGCCGAGCTAGGGTGTCGGCGACAAGATCGTCGCACAAACGGGAGGCCCGAATGGCAACTGAAACCGCACCTGCAACGCTCGTCACCGGGGTCGATTTCGTCGCCGTCCCGGCGCTGGACTTCGACACCTCGATGAAGTCTCTTACGGAGACGTGCTCGGGCTGCCGTTCGTAAAGCGCTGGGGTGAGATGCCCGGCGCCGAGTACCAGGCCGGTAACCTGACGCTCGCGATCATGGACCCGACGGCGTTCGGGCAGGAGTTCCGTCCGCACTCACTGCCGATCGCCCTCCAGGTCGATGACGTGCCCAAGGCGCGCGAGCAGCTGGAGGCGAAGGGAGTCCGGTTCGTGAGTGACCTGATCGACAGCGGTGTCTGCCATCAGGCGATCTTCCTGGACTCCGTGGGCAACTCGCTCGGGCTCCACCACCGCTACGCGCGGTAGCGGGCGCTGGCGAACCGGCTCACCGCTACGATCGGTTTCGATGCCGATCGAGTGGGCCGGTTTGGGACCTGAACTGCTGCTTGCGCTCGACCGATCGCAGCCCGAGCCGCTCGGCGCCCAGCTCGAGCGCCAGCTCCGCGAGGCGATCCGCTCGGGCCAGCTGGCGGCCGGCGAACGGCTCCCCTCATCGCGCGCCTGGCGGCCGAGCTCGGAATCTCCCGTGGCCTGGTGCTCGAGTGCTACAGCCAGCTTCAGGCCGAGGGCTTCTTGACCTCGAGGACCGGGTCGGCGACACGGGTCGCCGCCGGAGCGCTGACGCCCGCCGAGCTGCCGCCGCGGCCCACCCCGGCGCCGCGACTCGCTCATTTGCCCCGGGGTCCCTGACCTGACGAGCTTCCCGCGGCGTGACTGGGCCTGGGGCGCTGCGCGAGGGCTGCCGCAAGGCGACGCCGGCCGAGCTGGATTACGGTGACCCGCGCGGCACCGACGTCCTGCGCCGGGTGCTCTCCGGTTATCTGCGGCGCGTCCGCGGCACGGTCGCCGATGCCGAGCAGATCCTTGTCTGCTCGGGCTTCGGACAGGGGGTCAACCTCGTGCTCGGCGCGCTGGCCCGAGACGGGATCCGGCGCGTCGCGATCGAGGACCCCGGTGACGACGACTACGAGGTGATCGCGGGCCGGCTCGGCGTCGAGGCCGTTCCGGTGGCGGTCGACGAGCTCGGGATCGATGTCGACGTGCTCGCCGAGGACGTCCGCGCCGTGATCCTGACGCCGACGCACCAGTTCCCGATCGGCATGGCGCTTGCTCCGGAGCGACGCCAGGCGCTGGTCGGCTGGGCGGACCGAGCACGACGGGATGATCATCGAGGACGACTACGACGCCGAGCATCGCTACGACCGCGACCCGGTGGCCGCGCTTCAGGCGCTCGATCCCCGTCACGTCGTCTGACCGGAACGTCAGCAAGTCGCTCCGGCGCTGCGGCTCGGGTGGATCTCGTGCCCCGCGCTGCGGCCGAGTCACTGGTCGACCACAAGCGGTTGCGTGATCTAGGGTGCCGTACGGTCGACCAGCCCGCGCTCGCGCCGTTGATCGCACCGGCGGCTACGACCGCCACCTGCGCCGCAGCCCGGCCTCTACCGCGCGCGCCGCGACACGCTCGCTCGGCGCGCTCGCGCGGCACGCTCCGGATCTGGCGCTGACCGGGCTCGCGGCGGGCTTTCACGCGGTTGCCCACTGGGGCATGACGCTGACGAGCGGGCGGTGGTCGACCAGGCGCGCGCTCGCTCGATCGGCCTCTACGGGATGAGCGGCTATCGCCCGAGCGGACGCGACGGACCCCCGCAGCTGGTGATCGGCTTCGGGAATCTGAGCGAGTCGGCGATCGAGCGGGGGATCAAGACGATCAGCGATCTGTTCTGAGACCCAGGCCGCCGGTCGCGCGCGAAAGCGGCTCACTGTTTTGGCGCCTGATTGGCTCGTATCGATGAGCCGCTTGAGACGTAGCGTGAGCTGCCATGAGCACTCGCAGCGGCAGGCCCTCAATCCTCTCGGCGCCCGGGGCGCCCGCGCTCCTCGGCACCTCGATCCTCGCCCGGCTGCCGCTGGCGATGTTCAGCATCGCGCTGTTGGTCCACGCGCAGCGGCTGACTGGATCATTCGCGATCGCGGGCGTCGTCACCGGCGCCTACGCGATCTCGGGAGCGCTGGCGGCGCCGCTGCTCGGCCGGCTTGTCGACCGCTGCGGTCAGACTGCTGTGCTGATCTCGGGCGACGGTCGCCGCGCTGATGCTGGTGATCATCGGATTGCTCCCCAAGGGCACCGTGCCGGTGGTCCTGATCGCGCTCGCTGCCGCAGCCGGCCCGGCGACGCCGCCGCTGGACGCCTGCGTCCGGACGCTGCTGCCGGCAATCGCCGTCGACGCGGGCACGCTCCCGGCTCTGTTCGCGTTCGAGTCCACGGTCCTCGAGCTGACGTTCGGCGTCGGCCCACCGCTGGCGCTCGGGCTCGGTGTTCTGTGGTCGACCGGCGCCGCGTTGGCGGTCGGCGGTCTGGTGATGCTCGCGGCGATGCTCGGCGTTCGCCCTGCAGCCTGTCGCGCCGCTGGCGGCCGACCAGCCGCGCCCACAGGACGCGCGGAGGTTCGCTGCGGTCGCCCGCGATGCGGACCCTGGTCCTGATCGAACTCGGGACCGGAGTCGTGTTCGGCGCGACTGAGATCGGCGTTACCGCCGCCTGCAAGACGCTCGGGAGCACAGCGGCGGCGGGCCCGCTGCTCGGCATCTGGGGCGCCGGCTCGCTGCTGGAGGAATCGTCGCCACCCGTCTCGGCGGCGGGGCCCGGCGCGGCAAGGGCCTCACGGTGCTGGTCGGGCTGCTCGCGCTCGGTCATGGAGCGCTGATGCTCGCCACGGGCAGCGTGCCGGCGATCGCGTTCGTGATCCTCCTCGCCGGCGCGACGATCGCTCCAACGGAGGCGAGCATCTACGCGATGGCCGACAAGGCTGCTCCGGCCGCTGCACGCACTGAGGCCTTCGACGGCCGTTCACGGCCTCGTCTACCGGAGCGGCCGGCGGAGCGGTGGTCGCCGGCTGGCTCGCGCAAAGCGCCGGCGCCGCCGCGGTGCTGGCTTTCGCCGGTGTCGCCGGCGTGGCCGCCACGACGATCGCGGCACTCGGGTCGCGCGCGATCGACACCGCGACCGGAGCCCAGGCCCCCAGTCCCCGCGACCCGAGAGCGTCCGGCTCAGACCGCGGAGGCGCGGGCGCAGCAGGGGGCGCCGGCGGCGGCCCGAGCGGGAACCGAGTAGATGGTCGGCCCGGAGGCGGAGCAGGGCAACAGCGTCCACGGTGCGGACGAATGGGTTGGCGACCACCCTTCGGTCCTGGAGCGCGATCGCGGCGATCGCCTCGCCGTCGACCACCGCGAGCAGCACCTCGCCGGCGAGCGGCGCGGCGTCATCGAGCTGGGCAAGCTGTGAGACGACGGTCGCCTCGTCGGTGCTGGCGGGCGCAGCGACTCGACGTGCTGCCTCGGCTCTGAACCGTTGCGTCCCGTCGCCACCTCGGAGCTCGTCCGCCAGTCGCTGGCGGCCCGGTGCAGATCCGCCCGATGGGCGGCGGCTGCGATTGCATTGATGGAGGTCATCTGAGCTTCCTTTCAGTCAATTGCCTATGACGATGATGCGCCTAAGCCTGGCTTTGCACATCGGGCAAAAGGAGCCTGTTTCAGGGCAGCACCCCTTACTGCGCGGGCTCGTGCCTTACCGGCCCGGAGGCCGCATGCCCCTCCATTTGAGGCACAAATCCGGGCTCCAGGCTGCGATGATTGCGGCGGAGGAGGAGTAGCCGGTGCTCGTTGATCTTCACGCTCACTACCCGATGCATCTGCTGGCCGACGAGCAGCAGCGGACGCACGAGCGTGCGCAGACCTGGTGGCGACAACGCTGGCAGGGTCGCGTGGTCTCCCTGCTGTCGCGCCTGGCCAACTACCAGGGGCCCGGTGGCGATCCGAGCGTGACCGAGGCGCTGATGCGAGAGGGCGACGTCGGTGTGGCCCTGTCGATGCTCTACCAGCCGTTTGACGAGATGGATCTCAGCCAGGCCTACGGCGCGCCGCCGCGCCAGGAGCTACTTCGACGACATCGTCGATCAGCACCAGACGGTCGAGGATCACGTCAAAGCCCACAGCAGCGCCGTTGCGATCGCCCATTCGGCGACCGAGCTCGACGCGCTGCTCGACGGCGGCATCCCGATCCTGATCCACGCGATCGAGGGAGGGTTCCAGCTCGGGGCCGACCAAGCGGAGGTCCGGCGCAACGTTGCGAAGCTCGCCGGGCTCGGCGTCGCGTATGTGACGGTCGCGCACCTGTTCTTCCGCGATGTCGCGACCAATGCTCCGGCGCTGCCGTTCCTTCCAGACTGGCTCTACAACCGGATCTTTCCGCAGGGGCCCCACGAGGGGCTGACGGCGCTCGGCCACGACGTGATCGATGCGCTCGTCGACGAGGGGATCCTGATCGACCTCAGCACACATGCGCTCGCAGTCAATCCGCGATGTGCTCACGCAGCTCGATGATCGCGACCCCGGCAAGCAGATCCCGGTGATCGCGACCCACATGGCATACCGCTTCGGCGGGCTGGAGTACTCCTTCGACGACGAGACGATCAGCGCCGTCGCGGCCCGTGGCGGCGTACTCGGCTGCATCCTGTGCGACCACTACATCAGCAGTGGGGTCGCCCGGCGGCCCGAAGACGATCGACGGGTCGGTCGAGAAGCTATGCCGGCACATCGACAAGATCCACGAGCTCACCGGCACCTACGACAACATCGGGATCGGCTCCGACCTGGATGGCTACATCAAACCCGCCCTGGCGGGGCTCGAGCACATGGGGCGGATGGGCGAGCTGCAGGAGCGGCTGCGCCAGCGCTACGGCGACGGCGACGCCGAGAAGATCTGCAGCGCCAACGCGCTTCGCGTGTTGCGAGCCGAGTGGGGAGCCAGACGGCCAGCGCCAGGCCCTGGCGGCTCGCCGTAGCGAGCGTCAGGCCGCGGCCGCCTCGAGGACGCTCAGCGGCGACCCGGTGTCGATCGTCCGGATCAACTTCAGCCCCGCGGACGCAAACAGACGCTCGAACTCGGCTTCGGTCCGCTCGCGGCCGCCGATCATCACGAGCATCATCAGGTCATAGAACTTCGCCATGTGCCCCGCCCCGCCCGGGTCGACGACCATCTCGATGACCAAGATGCGTCCACCCTCGTTCATCGCGCGGCGGCAGTTTTCCAGCACCACGGCGGCGCGGTCGTCCTCCCAATCGTGCAGCGTTCGCTTCAGCATGTACACATCGCCGCCGCTCGGGACCGACTCGAACATGTCTCCTGGCACGAGTTGACAGCGATCGGCGACCGCGCCCTGACCGAGGCGCTCGCGTGCACCTTCGATCACGTGCGGGCGGTCGAACAGCACGCCGGTCGCGCCCGCAGTCGCCGCTACCACCGCCTCGATCAGCGCGCCGTGGCCGCCCGCGACATCGACGACCTTCCCCGCTTGGAACTGATACGCGTCAACGACGGCCAACGCGTCGCGCGTCGTGTGGCTCGACATCGCGTCGTTGAACCGCTTCCCGGCCGCCGCGTCGGAGGCGAGATAGTCGAACAGGGACGCCTCGAACGCGCGCTCGAATGAGGGTCGCCCGGTTTGCAGCGTCGACAGCAGCTCCTCCCACGGTCGCTGCACGAGCGGCAGTCCGACGTATAACGCGTACTCGTAGACCGATCCGCCGGGAGCGTCTCGGCGCAGCGGCTCAGCGAGCGCCGTGATCGCGAACCGACCGTCCTCGCGCTGCTCAAACACACCGCGACTCGCGAGCGCGCGCAGCAACCGGAACAGCGGATCGGGCTGAGTTCCGGTCGCGGCGGCGAGCTCATCGACGGTCTGCGGGCCGTCAAACAGCAGGTCGGCGATTCCCAGTTCGGCGGCGACGCAGACCGCGCGCGAAAGCTCGAACGCATAGACCATGTCGAGCAGTGCGGTGCTGGGCGCCGCCGGCTGTGCCCCGTGGGCGTCGCTGACGCGCTGGTCTGGCTCCAACTCGCGCCTCGCCTAGACGAGCATCGCACGACCGGACAGCTCGGTGGTGCGCCGCGAGGATGTCCGTGTAGGCGCCGGCGAGGGCCGGCTCCCCCCGCAGCTCCCAGATCAGGGTGGCGTGATCCCACGCCAGCTCGCGGGCGGTCACCACCGACCACATCGCGAGGGCGTTCTCGACCTGCTTGGGAACGACATCTTCAACGTCGGCGATCAGGCCCGTTTCAAACCACCCGGCCACCTGGGATTCGACGGTGTTGAGGAGCGAGTTGACCCGCTCGAAGTCGGAGTGCTGAGGAGTGTCATCGCCGGGCGCGACCCCCAGCTCCTCACAGGTCTTGACGACCGCGAGCGGCAGGTCATGGTTGATATGGGCGTTCATCCCTGCAAGCGCGAACTGGATCGGCGCCAGCGGCTGGCTGCGCTGCTCGATCAGCGGCCGCCACGCGATCGGGGCCGCGGCTCTGGCGGCGATTGTCGCCTCGGCATCGAAGTAGAAGTCCGCGAACACGACATCGAGGTGATCAAGGAACGCGGGATCTTTGAACGTGGTGCCGGCACTTGCCGTCTCGACGGCCTCGGTCACCTGGAGATAGAGCCGATTGAAATAGGCCACCCCATCCTTGCGAGGGAGGGTCGCATCGATCTTCTGCATGTTTGCGATCACATCGGCGATCGTCGAGTCCGTGCCCCCGGCCCCGACCGATTCACCCGACGCTTGCACGCCGACGATCGTAGCCAACGGTCAGCTGCCGCAAGCGACCAACCCGAGAAGAGCGCGGCGGGCTGCAGCGAACGCCGGGGCGATGGGCCAGCGTTGGGAGACCGGGCGAATCGAGGCATTCAGCGACGGTGTGTTCGCGATCGCAATCACGCTGCTGGTGCTCGACATCTCGATCCCGGAAACGGCGCCGACGATCGATTCTTCGCCAGAGTAAAACGACGCAAAACCGGCACGGTTGCAGGTCTGGCCTGTGACCGAGCGTCACGCGGGGTTACGATCCCCTCAACTCCGCGGCGGACAAGGGGGAGATATGGGGTTCTTTCACAAGGGACAGCAGTCCGACGGCGAACATCCGGTCAGAACAACCGCTCTGGTTCTGGAGGCCACCGCTCCGCCCGAGGGTGGGCCGAGCATCGGCCCCGGGTCGCGCGGGACACTGCGCATCCAGGCCGATCCTGGGTCGGGCAGCCGGACCTTCGACGACAGGATCCGGATGATCGAGGAGCACTGGCTGGTCCCGGGCATGGAGGTCGCGGTGACGTTCGACAGCCAGCGGCCGGATCGCTTCGAGATCGACTGGGATGCGATTCCGAGCATGGAGGCCCGCGCCGCGGCGAATGACCCGGCGCTGGCCGAGCCGGTGGCGGCGCGCCGGAAGGTGGCCCATGCGCTTGGCCTCACGACGGCGGACACCGGCTCGTCGCGGACCGAACGCGTCGAGCGCGCGCTGGCGCAGCGAGGCGAGCAGCCGGCGCCCCCGGGAAAGGTGCGGGCCGTGGTCCTGATCGCGACAATCAGGGGTCGGCGCAAGATCGTCGGCGATGCCAACAACGACAGCACCCACGACCAGCTCACGTACGAGCGCAAGAGCGCCGCCGTGCTGTCGGTCAACGCGCTCGGACGGCCGCCCTACGCGCTCTATGCCCGAAAGTTCAAGTGCGAGACCGATCTCGTCGAGCCGCTCTGGACCCCCCTGCCCGCGCTCGTCTCGATCGAGCACCCGGCCGACGTAGAGATCCTCTGGGACGAGGTGCCAAGCCACGACGTGCAGCTGATGAACCGCATCGCAAGCTCGGTCGCGACTCGCCAGGCGCAGACACAGCAGGTCGATCAGCTGCGCAGCGTGCTCAACGACGCGGTATCGCCCGCGGATCGGTCTGCGCCGACGGCGCCGCGGGCCGTCGATATGGCCGCGCTCCGATCGATCGCACCCGAGATGCAGAAGCTCGCCGCCGACAACGCCAGGCGGGCGCTGCTGTACGTCAAGGACCCCAAGATGCGCAAGCTGATGATCGATCAGTATCGAGCCGCGGGGATCGACGTCGGCGAGAACGATCAGGCGCGCTGAGCTGCCTAGAGCGGAAGTTTGGCCCCGTGATCGTCAGCGACTCGTTCGTGATCGCCGACTGGACGGACCCGGGCACGCATCCAGGCCGCCCGATCGCCGGGCTGCACCTGCACCGCTCCGACGACGAGGCGTGGATTGTGCTCGAGGGCCGGCTGGGGTTTCGCGTCGGTGACTCCGAGCGCGAGATCGGTGCCGGCGAGTCGTTACTCGTCACGCGCGGCACACCTCACTCCTACTGGAATCCGTTGTCCGAGCCGGCTCACTACCTGCTCGTGATGACCCCGCGGATCCACAAGTTGATCGAGGCGCTGCACTCGGGCGTGCGCAGCGACTTCGCACAGATCTTCGAGGAGTACGACTCCGAACTGCTCGAGTCGGGTTAGTGCCACCGAATTTCCGACCGCAGACGCTGGTCCCCGGTCTGGGCTGATTCCGATCCGGCCCCGGCGGTCAGGCGGCGGCCGGGTGGGCGAGCGCGTCGGCCCCGAGCAGATCTTGGAGCTCTGTTCCCAGCTCCTGGGTCTGCGCTTCGGTCAGCGGCGCGAGCGGCGCCCGCACGTCGCGGGTCACCGGCACCCCGCGCAGGCCGAGCGCCGCTTTGACCGACGGCTGGACGGAGCGCTTGGCCAGCACGCCGCGCAGTGACGCGAGCAACTCACTGCGCTCGGCGGTCGGATCGTGAACCAGCGCCGAGACGAGTTCCGGGAACGCCCCGGCGACGCCCGACACGGCGCCGACCGCACCGTGCGCAAGCCCCTGGCGCAGGACGCTCTCGGCGCCGATGAACACGTCAAGGCCGGTCTGCAGGTATGGCTCGGCGCGCTCGAACGGAGCGTCGGACACCTTCATCCCGACCAGATTGTCGACGCGGTCGCGAAGCTGCGCGACGACGCTAACCGGGACGGAGTAGCCGCTGCGGTCAGCGAACTCGTAGAGGTAGAACGGCAGCGGCGCACAGGCGCTCGCCGCGGCGGCGAAATGTTCGAGGAGCTCGCTCGGGCCGAGCCGGAAGTACGGCGGTGCGATCACCGCCACGGCGTCAGCGCCGGCGTGCGACGCGTGGGTCGCGAGGGCGCTTGTGTCGGCGGTCGTCTGCGCGCCGCAATGGACGATCACCTGCAGCCCGCCACTGTTCGCGATCGCCAGCTCGGCGGCGCGCCGCCGCTCGTCGTTGGTCAGCAGGACCCCCTCGCCGGTGGTGCCCAACACCAGCACGCCCTCGATCCCGCTGGCCTCGTAGAAGTGCAGCAGCGGCTCGAAGGCGTCCTCGTCGAGGCGCTGTCCGGAGTCGCGCAGCGGCGTTGGCGCCGCGGCGATCGTGCCCGAGAGTCGCCCTTCCATCTACTTCCAGACGACCGGCAGCGCGCTCACGCCCGCGGCGGCACCGAGATACGGCGACACGCCGAAGCCGTCCTGCATCGTGCGGAGGACGCTGTAGGAAAACGTCTGCGCCGGGTAGTTGCCGGCCATTACCAGCGGGCTGAGGATCGCGCAGACGGTGTGCCCACCCTGACCGAGCCCGTTGTGCGGCGTCAGCCCGCCCATACGCTGATCCTCGTCATAGGTGATGATGATCACGCCGTTGTTGGCGAACGCGGGCGAGGCCTCGATCAGCGGGACCTCACGCGCGAGGAAGTCGTCGTACTGGGTGAGCCGGTTGTTGACGGGCGCGCAGCTGCCCTCGCCGTCGTCGCAACCGTTGGGGATGATCGTGTTGAATGTGGCGACGTGGCCGGCTGCGAGGTCAGCGTTGAAGATCGACATCCCATCGGCATCGGTGCCCGCCGGGATATCGTTGGCGAGACATTTCGCCGAAGGCGTCGTGGCTGAGAATATCCCGCCCGGTCCTTCGATGTCGTCGAATACGACCGGTGGGTTGCCGGTCGTGTAGAAGCCGGTAAGCGGACACGGGTCGTCGCTCGCGCAGCTGGAGCCACCGCCGTCGCATCGGCCCGCCCCGGCCTCGAGCCACACCTTCCAGCTCGAGCGAGCCAGGTCCAATTGGTGGTAGAGGTTGTCGACGTTCTGGTGGCAGGCGACGCCGCCGTCCGCCTGCTCGCAGCTGTTGAACTGCCCGCTCACGAGCGCGACGTAGTTGGCCTGCGACCAGTGTGTCGCCGCGTAGTAGTTGGCCAGCCACGCCGACCGAGGCCGGACATTCGTCATCAGGAAGGGCGCGTTGGTCGCGTTCAGATGGGAGTAGTCGGCATTCTCGCCAATGATCAGAAACACGTGCCCGAAGTGGGGCACTCCTTCGACAATTGGGGTCGCCGATGCGGCTGAAGCGCTCAGGAGAAGCGCGGCACACGCAGCCGCAAGCGACGCGAGCCGGCGCGCGCAGCCACCGGGGCCCGAGATCGGCCGTGGCGCAGCGCGACCCGTTGACCTGACCCTAGACATCGCCCGTAATGATGCCCGAATCCGAGGTCCGCGGGGGACTTCGTCGACCCGCGGGGGGACTTCGTCGACCCGGCGGCCTAGTCGCCGACTACCCCGGGCCGGGAACTCCGCACAGGTCGGCGAGCACCTCCCCGGCGGCGTGCACCGAGAGCGCCCAGGTCTGAAGGCCGACGACGCCGTCGGACGTGATCGCGCCCTCGTGCTGTGCGCCCTTGACCGCGGTCGTCGTCTCGGGGCCGTAGATGCCGTCCTTCGCCAGCACCGGGTTCGAGTTCGGCGCGAAGTCTCCACGGCCCTCGTTGAGGGCGTTCTGCAGCTTCTCGACGACCGAGCCATGGGAGCCCTCGCTCAGGGTCGGCGGCTCGGCGCCGTCACCGCCGAGCGCCGCCCACGTGAGGGGGCCGACGATCCCGTCGACCGTCAGATGCGCGTCGCTCTGAAATTGCTCGACCGCGGATTTGGTCACCGGGCCAAAGATGCCGTCGATCTGGCTGTCGCTGAGCGTGCGGCGCACAAGCTTGTACTGCAGCCACCTCACCTCTGCTCCGGTCGCGCCCTCTGAAATGGTGGCAGGCGTAGGCATTGTCCCCTCCGATCCTGGATGTGCAAGAGCGCGGCGCTAAACGCCGATCGGCGCCCCTCTCGCCGCGACCTCAATATAAGCCACCAGCGCCGATTGAGGTCAATTCACGATCCGCCACTGGATCGGTCCCAGACCGGGGAAATGGAGCGCCTCGGCGGTCGCCCCGGTCAGGTCCCAGGTCCGACCCGCGATGTACGGCCCGCGGTCGATCACCGGCACGCGAATGGCGCGATTGCCGTACTTGAAGAGGACCTCGGTTCCGCACGGCAAGGTCTTGTTCGCGACGCCCAGGGTCGACACGTGCAGGATCCCGCCACAGGCGACGCCGTTGCCATAGTCGTCGTAAAACGAGGCGATGCTGACGTTGTACTGCCCCGGCGGGAGGTCGGCCGGGTCCAGCAGCACGTTGGAGAAGTTGAGACGGTCGAGGTGATACCGGACGACCGCGAGCTGGAATCGTGCGACCGCGGCGCGCACCTGAGCGTTAGTCGGCGCGCCCTTGGCCGGCTGGCTGGCCACGCTGGCCGGCTGGTTGAGGCTCGGGTCGCTCGATTGCTTGACGACCACCGCCGCGGGATCGGTCGACTTGGTGCGCTTGACCGGTGCCTCGCCGGCGACCGGCTCGATCGCCTGCGGATGGGCCTGTTGGGTCGATGCGACGGTCGTCGTCGTCGAGGCGTGCGTCGCTGTCTGCGACTGCTGCATGGCCGCGCTCGAACCGCACCCTGCCAGCGCGAACGCCACGAGGGCTGTAGCGACGAGACCTCGAATACGGCGACTCTAGCCGACCGGTGGCTGGCGCAAACGCGGACGCCGGGGTCGTCAGGCGGCAGCCCGCGATGGTTCAGGCGGCGGCCCGCGATGGTCAGGCGGCGGCCGGCGGTAGGTCAGGCGGCGCCCCGCGGATTGTCAGGCGGCGCCGGCGAGCCGGGTGACAAGCGACCGTGCCGCCTCGGCGAGCTCGGGTGGGCCGAGGACCTCCATCGGCTCATCGAGCATCGCCATCCAGACCAGGAAGCTGCGCGACCAGCCGCCGCGGGTGCTGACGATGCAGGCGTCCTCCCCGTCGGGCTCGACAATCGCGTACCGACTCGGAATCCGTCTGCCGGCATGCGCCGCGGACACCGCGAGCCGTACGCGGCCCGGCTCGGCCGGGGAGTCTCCGCTCCCACTCGCGTGAAGCTGTCGTCTGACGTAGGCGGCCGGGTCGCCACCGGGGACCGTGCGGCGCCTGCCTCGGCCACCGAGCCGAACCCGGCCGCGGATGCGATCGATTCGGAACGTCCGCCAGTCATCGCGGTCGGTGTCGAACGCGACCAGGTACCAGCGATGGCCGCTGTAGACGACGGCGCTAGGTTCGGTGTTGCGCTTGGTGGAGCGGTCGTCCTTGGCGACGTAGGGGAAGTGCAGTCTGATCCCGTCCCGGCACGCGCCCGCGATCGTCGCCAACGTGTCGGCGTCGATCTGCGGGCCGTCGACGCCGAACGCCGAGGTCGCGTCCCCAAGCGCGCTGACCCGTCTGCGCAGGCGCGATGGCAGGACCTGCTCAAGCTTGGCGAGCGCCCGAACCGAGGTCTCCTCGATCCCCGCGATCGACCCCGAGGCAGCCGTCCGCAGGCCGACCGCGACCGCGACCGCCTCGGCGTCGTCGAGTAGCAGCGGCGGCAGCTCGCCTCCCGCGCCGAGCCGATACCCACCCGCGACGCCCGGCGCCGCCTCGACTGGGTAGCCGAGTGAGCGCAGCTTCTCGACGTCGCGCCGGATCGTCCGCGGCCCGACCTCGAGCCGTTCGGCCAGCTCCTGACCGGTCCATTCACGGCGGACCTGGAGGAGCGAAAGCAGCGCGAGCAGGCGGGCGGAGGTCTGGACCATGGACGCGGCAAAGGATTCTACGAATTGCGGACAGCAATTGACCGCATGGGGTCACGGTCGGAGGGAATTGCGGACCGGATCTGGCCGCAATCGTCGAAAGGGTTTGGCCCATGTCAACTACCACTCTCACCCACTCCCCGACCGCCGAAAAGGTGCGGTTTGCCAACCGTGCCGTGTGGCTCGGTTTCATCGTCGTGATCGCGTCCGCGGTCATGGATCTGCTCGACTCGACGATCGCCCAGACGGCCGCTCCGGCGATCCGGCGTGACCTCGGCGGCTCGTATGCCGACCTCGAGTGGATCACCGCCGCCTACACGCTCGCGATGTCCGCGACGCTGCTGCTCGGAAGCCGGCTCGGCGACGCGCTCGGACGCCGCCGGGTGCTGCTCGTCGGGATCGGCGGCTTCATCGGGGCTTCGACGCTGTGCGCGCTTGCGCCCTCTCCCGACCTGCTGATCGCAGCGCGTGCGCTGCAGGGCGTGACCGCGGCGATCATGGTCCCGCAGGGGTTCGGGTTGATCCGCGAGCTGTTCGGAGATCAGGGACAGCAGAAGGCGTTCGCAGTGTTCGGGCCGGTGATGGGGCTGGCGGCCGTTCTCGGTCCGCTGCTCGGCGGCGGGCTTGTCAACCTCAACCTGCTCGGCTCGGGTTGGCGAGCGATCTTCCTCGTCAACGTGCCGCTTGGAATCGCAGCGATCGTGGCCGGTCGCCGGTACCTGCCGCGCTCGGCGCCTGCGACCCCGGGAGCCCGGCTCGATGCCCCGAGCGTCCTGCTGGCGATGATCGGCGGCGTCGCGCTCGTCTACCCGCTGATCCAGGGCCGCGAGCAGGGTTGGCCGGTGTGGTCGTTCGTGCTGCTGGCCGTGGGGCTGGTGACGCTCGGAGCATTCGCGCTGCTGCAGGTCCGCCGCTCGCGCAACGGTCAGACGCCGCTGGTCGAGCCGTCGGTGCTGCGGCGGCGTCCGTACGTCGCCGGGCTGGCGGTCGTGGTCGGCTTCATCGGCGCGATGGGCGGGATGATGATCGCGCTGAACGTGATGTTCCAGACCGGGCTCGGGTTCACGCCGCTCGCATGTGGCGTTGCGACGATCACGATCCCGCTGGCCGCGATCGGCGGCTCGATCACCTCGTCGGCGCTGCTGGCGCGGATCGGGCGCACGACGATGCAGATCGGCATCGTGACGATGGCCGCCGGCCTGATCTTCGTCGACCTGGTGATGCGGTCGGCCAGCGGTGGCGTCAGCGCTTGGGAGCTCGCCGGACCGCTCGCGATCACCGGCTACGGCATGGGGATGGTGTTCGTGCCGATGTTCGACGTGATCCTCGCCGGCGTTGCGCCGCATGAGCTCGGGTCCGCGTCGGGCCTGCTCGAGTCAGTCCAGCAGCTGGCGATGTCAGTCGGGATCGCCGCGGTCGGCACCGTGCTGTTCGACCGTCTCGGCAGCGGCCATGGGCCGGCAGCATTCGTCGGCGCCGCCGACCACGCGCTGCTGATCGCGGTCGCGTTCCTGGTCGCCGCCTGCGCAGCCGTGTTCTGGCTCCCCAAGCACGCGCGGGCTCACTAAACGGTGAGAGCGGGCGACGCGGTGCGGCTCGGGGCCGGGAGCGGCGTGCGTTGGCGCGCCGCTCCCGAAGGTGGGGCCGGCTAGTTCTCGACCACCATCAGCGTGTTGCCGTCTGGATCGCGGAACCAGAACAGCGGCGGGACCGGATCGCCCATCCGGCTGACCTCGTCGTCGACGTCGACGCCGCGGGACTTGAGGTCCGCGTGGTCGGCATCGATGTCGCTCGTGGCCAGCCCGATGCCCGTCTCGACGTTGCCGGTCGGCTTGCCCGGCGGCGGCGGAACGATCGCGATCGTTGTCACGGCATCAGCCGGGGCCACCTCAACCCACCGGTAGCCGTTGCCGAACGGGATGTCGGTGCGCTTCTCGAAGCCGAGCGTGTCGACGTAGAACTCGATCGCGCGGTCCTGGTCCGAGACCGGGACGACAACGACGCCCACCTTGCTGATCCTGGTCTGTGTTTTGCTCATGACTCCTCCTGGGGTTGGTGACACCCATTCAGACCACCGGGGTCGCGAAGACTCATCGGCGCTGGCGGCGGGTACACCAACTCGCGCGCCGACCGAAATCGCCTGTTAACGTGAATCGCTTGCGTGACCCGGACGCCCCGGCACCGCAGGCGGCCACGTCGGTGGGCAGGCGGACAACAAGACGGACAGCAACGTTGACGGGCAGAGATCTGTGATGCGCAGCCGTGCCGCGCTGGTGACGATCGTTCTCGGTCTGTCGGGATGCGCGCTGGTCGGCTGTGGGTCAGGCGGATCCGGCGGTGGCTCGCCGTCGGGCAACGGCGGCGGCGATCCGGTGGGCACCGTCCCACAGGCAAAACCGCAGGTGATCGAGCCCGCCGCCGGCGTGCAGGCGGGTCTTGCCGCGGGAGGCGGGTCGGCGAGCGACCCGGTCGGCGACGTCAACGCACACGCGCCGCCGCTGTCGCAGGTCAGGCATGAGCTGCGGCTGGAGTTGGTCGCCGCGCCGGTGACCAACGCCTCCTACGTCGACCCGCTGCGGTTCGTCACCTCCTGGGAGCGCACCGATCAGGGTGTCGACGCCGGGATGCCCGTCGGCGCGCCGATTCTCGCCCCCTGCCCGGTCAAGATCCTCGCGATCATCCCCGACTGGTACGCCGGCCAGCCACTCGTCTACTTCGAGCTGCTCAACGGCCCCGACGCAGGCAAGGTGCAGTACGTGGCCGAGCAGATCACCGATATCGCACGCCCCGGGAGCATCGTCGCTCAGGGGCAGCCGGTGGCGCGGTTTGCGAAGTCGGGCACCGACATCGAGTACGGCTGGTCGACCTTGAACGGAGTCACGCTGGCGAGGGCGACGACGGGCTACGAGGAGGGACAGGTCACCCCGGCGGGCCGCTCGATGCGCAACTGGCTGAACAGCCTCGGGGCGAACGCCGGCCCGAGCTAAACCGTCGCAGCGAGGCCGGATCGCAGGGCCCGAGCTACGCCGATCCGGCGGAACCGGCGAGCCGGATCACAGTGTCCCCATGGCGCACCGCCGGCCGCTGGTGATCGGTCGCGACGCGCATCCTCCCGTTGGGCCCGACCACAAACGCCACCGTGCGGTCTCGCAGGTCGGCGCCGCCGGAGCCGTCGGCGGTCGTGGTCACGAACCGCGCGCCGTCGGCGAGCCGGCGCGTCAGCTCGGAGAGCGTCAACTCCCGGCGACCGAGGATCTCGGCCTCGATCGAGGCGGGCGCCAGGTCGGGCTCGTCGGGATCGGGGGCGACCCGGTAGACATGGCCGTGGCCGAGCTCGCTGCGCAGCTGCGAGGCAGCCAGGGCGTTGAAGTCATCGCTGGGCGAGAGCAGCAGCGCGTCGGTGACCTCCTCGAGCTCCGCCTCGCGGTTGAGCGAGTCGACCAGCAGCCGTCCGCGGTCGGCCTGCAGGCCTGCCGCGCGCGCGGCCGACTGGGTGCTGGGGCCGGCCCACAGCCGGACGCCGACGCCGGCCTCGTTGAGCGCGCTGCCGATCCCGCGCGCCAGCTCGTGGCCGCCGACGATCAGTACCAGCGTGCCCGGCTTGCCTGCGATGCCGAGCCTTCTGGCGACCGGCGCGCCGGTCAGCCCGTAGATCACGACGGTGCCGAAAATCGCCACGAACACGATCGGGAGCACCTTGTCCGCCCCGTGGATGCCGGCGGCCTGAAGCTCGAGCCCGAACGCCGACGCGGTCGCGCCGGCAACGATCCCGCGCGGCGCCATGCAGGCGACAAACGCCCGCTCACGTCGATCGAGGCTCGTCCGCCAGGTCGCGACCGCGACCATCACCGGACGGATCACCAGAATCATCACCGCGACGAGGCCGAGCGCGCCCGCGAGCACGTTCTTGACGTCAGTCGGGGAGACCGACGCTGCGATCAGCACGAACAGGACGCCGATCAGCAGTTGGACCAGGGTCTCGTGGAACTCCACCGTCGGGGCCAACTCGATCGACCGCTGATTGGCAAGGAAGACGCCCATCAGCAGCGTCGCGACGAACCCGGTGTCCTCGCGGATCAGGTCAGCGCCGACGAGCGCCGCGACGGCCAGCGCGAGCGTCACTGGGACGACCATGCGCGGCGCGACCTGTTGCACCTGACGCAGCAGCAGCCACAGCAGCCCGGCTCCGATCCCGCCCACGAGCGCGCCAACGAGCAGGCTGATGAGCATCGCACCCGGGCGCCAGCCGCTCGTGCCGCCGGTCTGCACGATCTGGAAGACGACCACGCCGAGCAGCGCCCCGAGCGGGTCGATCAGAACGCCCTCCCACTTGAGCACCGACCGCACGTCTCGCGCCGGACGAATGTAGGCCAGCAGCGGCAGCACGACGGTCGGACCGGAGACGACCAGAATCGCACCGATCAGAAACGCGAGACCGGTACCGATGCCGCCGAACAGCAGCGTGGTCGCGCCAGTGACGAGCAGCCATGTGATCAGCATCCCGACGGTCACCAACCGGATCACGGCCGGCCGCGTGCGCGGCGCCACTTCGCGGAACGAGAGCCTCAGCCCGGCCTCGAACAGCACCACGCCGACGGCGACCGCGACGAACGGCTGATAGAGCGGTCCCAGCAGGTCGCCGGGCCGCACGTCGGGGGTCAGGATGCCGGCGACGAAGCCCACCGGGAGCAGCACGACGATCGCCGGCAGTCGGAGAAACCGTGCCGCCAACTGCGAGCCGACCGCCAGCGCGACCACGAGCCCGATCCCGAGCAGCAGGTCGTTGCTCGTCAGGGTCGACGTCACGCGCCAAGTCTTCCAGTGGCGCTAGACGGTTGCACCCCTCCGGGGAGAGCGCGTGTCCGAGCCTGCGCCATTAGCTTGCGTTTACGAAAGTCGTCACTTTCGTAACCAGGCCACTTGACAAGACTTCGTAAGTGTGGCTAAGGTGGTCCGGCTCACAGGACCGGGTACATAGCGCCTTGACGGAACCTGTCTGCAAGTCTTCGCAAGCTTTCACAAGGCGTCATCGTTGCCGAGGAGGAAGCAATTGGTATCGCGGCCACTTGACCGCGACCGGTAACGAGACCGGGATCACGCTGACCGCCAACGGCGGCTCGCACGGCGCGTTCAGCGTCTGGCTCAACGGCGCCTTCATCGGCTCCAACTCGTCGGGCAACCAGCAGACCCAGACGTTCACCTTCCCGGCCGCGGCGCTCCACCCGGGCGCCGACAATGTCGTCGCGGTGCTCGTCCAGAGCTCGAGCCACGACGAGGACGGCGTCTACGGCTCACCGCCGGCTGATGGACAAAAGAGCCCGCGTGGCCTGATGGGCGCCAAGCTCAACGGAGGGTCGGAAGCGGTCACCTGGCGTCTTGAGGGCAACCAGGGCGGCGAACAGCTCCAGGACCCGGTCGGGGGCCCGCTCAACGCGACCGGTCTGTACGGCACAAACCACGGCTGGGACCTTCCTGGCTTCCCGGATGACAGCTGGCAGTCAGTGTCGCTTCCAGATGACTGGAACAGCCGTGGCGTGCCCGAGGGGATCGGGTGGTACCGCACCACGTTCTCGCTCGCGGTGCCGTCAAACAGCTACAGCCCGATCGCGGTCCAGCTCGGCAGCCTGCCAGACGCCCCGAACGCCGACTCGCGCGCGTTCATTTTCATTAAACGGCTGGCTGATAGGCCAGTACGACAACCGGCAGGGGCCGCAGACCCAGTTCTACGTCCCGGCGGGCATCCTCAACGAGCAGGGCCAGAACACGATCGCAATCGCGGAATGGTCACTGCAGCCAAGCGGCGGCGGGCTGGGAGCGGTCAAACTCGTCTCGCTCGGGAACCAGGCCGGCGGAGTCGCCGTCCAGCAGGTCGACAGCCCGGGCTACTCGGCGGCCGTGTACGGGCCGCCGACGGCAGGCCAGCCGACGCTCGCGCTGACCTCCTCGAGCCAGCTCGCGCAGGCGGGCAAGTCGTTCACCGTCACGGCGACCATGTCCAACCAGGGCAACGAGCCGCTCAACGACGCGACGGTCAACCTCAACGTGCCGTCCGGGTGGACGGTGTCACCGTCGAGTGGGTCACTTGGGACGCTCACCTCCGGCACGAGCCGGTCGAGCACCTTCACGGTGACACCGGGCTCGTCCGGGCTGACACCCCGCCCGGTGCCGCTGGCCGCGAAGGCGACCTACTCCACGCCCAGCGGCGGCGCCCAGTCGCTCGAGGCAGGGGTCACCGTCGAGGTCCCCTACGCCTCGCTGGCGCAGAGCTACGACAACATCGGCATCACCGACGACACCAACACCAACCCAGCGCCGAACTTCGACGGCTTCGACGGCGAGGGGACCACGTTCTCCGCACAGGGGCTCAACAACGCGGGCCTGGACCCGGGCGCGTCGGTGACGGCCGACGGCCTCAACTTCACGTGGCCCAGCGTTCCGTCGGCGCAACTCGACAATACGATGGCGGAGGGACAGATCATCGACGTATCGGGCTCGGGCTCAAAGCTCGGCTTTTTGACCTCGAGCAACAACTCGTCGCTGTCGGGGACCGGCACCGTGTACTACACCGATGGCACCAGCTCCACGTTCAGCCTGGAAGTCGGCAACTTCTGGTATCAGGCCGGGACCAACGGCAATCCGAGCAACGCCCAGGTCGCGTCGGTCAACTACGCCAACTACCCGACCGGTTCCTCGGGGCACACCGTGTACGTGTTCGAGGACACGGTCGGAATCGACCCGAGCAAGACGGTCGAGGCGGTCGCGCTGCCAGGGCTGGGGAGCGTGACCGGCTACAACCCGGCGATGCACATCTTCGCGATCTCGGTCGGGAGTTGAGTCAGCGGAATCGGCAGCTACGCGCGATAGGCTGACGCCGTGAGCCTTGACTCGGGGCAGCTGGTTGACGCCGAGGTTCCGCCTGAGCTGCGTCAGGAGCGGATCACGGGCCTCGTGCACGATCGCGGCTTCATGCGGGTCGTGGATCTCGCACAGCGGTTCCGCGTCTCCACGGTCACGATCCGGAGTGATCTGCAGCTGCTCGAGGCCCGCGGGAAGCTCCGCCGGATCCGCGGCGGAGCGGTGCCGGCCAGCGTCGTGCCCGGCGAACAGCCGTTCGAGGCTTCGGCGCTGGACCTCGCGACCGAGAAGGCCCACATCGGATCGATTGCAGCCCGGATGGTCGCGAGTGGGGAGACGGTGCTGCTCGACGTCGGGACGACCACGACCGCGGTCGCTCGAGCGCTGGTGGCCCGGACCGACCTGCACGACGTGACCGTATTCACGACGGCGCTCAACGTCGCCCTCGAGCTCGAGCGGGCGCATCCGCGTATCACCGTGGTCGTGACCGGCGGCACGCTGCGGCCGCTGCAGCATTCGCTCGTCAACCCGCTGGCCACCTTGCTGTTGGGCAAGGTCCACGCGTCGATCGGGTTCATCGGCTGCAACGGCGTGGATGTGCGCAGCGGGATCACGAACATCAACCTCCCCGAAGCCGAGATCAAGCGCGCGATGGTCCTCGCCGCGCGGCGGAGCGTGATCGTCGCCGATGGGTCAAAACTCGGTGAGGTCGAGCTCGCGAAGGTGTGCGACCTCGAAGAGGTCAGCATGGTGATTACCGACCAGACCGCAGACCCTGCGGTCGTGTCCGAGATCGAATCGGCGGGCTGCACCGTCGAAGTGGCGCGCTAGGGGCCGGAGCGAGCGGGGTTCGGCTTCGTGCTCTGACGGGCACAATAAAAGCCGGATCTCATGAGCCTCCGGAACGACCCGACCGATCTTCCGCGCCCCGAGCTGGGCACCGGCCAGGTCATGATGTCCCCGGCCGATCTGGAACTCGCCCCCTCCGATCGGGCACGCGACCTCTACAGCCTCAGCGACCCCTCGCTCTCGGAGCTGGGCCTCGACGAGTTCCTCGACGCCCTGCTGGTGCGCGTGCAGGTCGCGCTCGATGTCGACACGGTCGCGATCCTGTTGCTCGACGAGGCAACCGACCAGCTCGTGGCGCGAGCCGCGAAGGGAATCGAGGAGGAGGTCGAGAGCGGGGTCCGGATCCCGATCGGCCAGGGGTTCGCGGGCCGGATCGCGGCTGAGCGCGTCGCGATCTTCATCGAGGACGTCGATCACGCCGACATCCTCAATCCGATCCTCCGCGAGAAGGGGATCCGCTCGCTGCTCGGCGTGCCGCTGGTCGTCGAGGGCCAGCTGATCGGCGTGCTCCACGTCGGCGCGCTCGTCCCGCGCCAGTTCGGAAACACTGACCTCGCTCTGCTTCAGGTGGCTGCCGCGCGGGCGGCACCGGGCATCGAACGGGCGCGGCTGTATTCCGCGTTCGAACACGAGCACCGCGTCGCGATGGTCCTGCAGCGCAGCCTGCTGCCGCGGCAGCTCGCGAACGTGATCGGGGTCTCGGCGGCGGCGCGCTATCTGCCGGCTAGCGACGAGGTCGGCGGCGACTGGTACGACGTGTTCGAGCTCTCGCGCGGCCGGATCGGCGTCGCGATCGGCGACGTCGTCGGCCATGGCGTGCGGGCGGCGGCACTGATGGGTCAGCTGCGCACGGCGCTGCACGCCTACGCGATCGAGGATCACGGCCCGGGCAAGACGCTCGAGCTGGTCGACCGCTTCGTCCAGGCAATCCCGGGCGATGCGATGGCAACCGCCGCATACGCGGTGCTGGACCCCGTCACCGGCCGCGTCACTGTCGCGAGCGCCGGCCACCTGCCCCCGCTGGTGATCGGCGCCGGCGCCGGCCACATGCTGCAGTTTTCGCCCGCGACGCCACTGGGAGCGTTCCCATACGGCAGCTATCACGAGCACGAGCTGAAGCTCGAGACCGGCCAGACGCTGGTCCTGTACACCGACGGTCTTGTTGAACGGCCGGGAATCGCGCTCGAGACGAGCATCCAGGAGCTGCTCGAAGTAGTCATCGACGCCTCGACCGCCGAGGAAGTCTGCCGGTTCGCGATCGAGCAGCTGGTGCCGTTCGGAGGATTGCGCGACGACGTCGCGGTCGTCGCGATGCAGAACCAGGCGATTCCCGGCGAGCTGCGGATGCGACCGAATGCCGACCCGCGCGTGCTGGTGGAGATCCGCCGCGCCCTGCGACGGTGGCTGCACGATCGCGGCGCCAGCGACGAAGCTGTGGTCGAGATCACGCTCGCGGTCTGCGAGGCCTGCACGAACGCGATCGAGCATGCCTATTCGCCGGCGCCGGCTCAATTCGACCTACTCGCCTCCGAGGATGACGGACTGCTCACGTTTGTCGTCAGAGACACCGGCAGCTGGCGCCCGCCGCGCGGCGCCGACCGCGGACGCGGGCTGACGATCATCGACGCAGTGATGGATGAGGTGCACGTGAATTCCGGTCCCTCCGGGACCGAGGTCGTAATGCGACGGAGCGTCCGCCCGTGAGGATCTCAGACGCGCAGTTCAGCGTCCGCAGCAACGCGATCGTCGCCCGGTTGACCGGCGAGATCGACCTCTCAAACGCCGACGCGATCGGTGACGCGATCCTCGTCGAGGTGCCCAACCAGTCGGCGGCGCTGGTGCTCGATCTCAGCGCGGTGGACTACATCGACAGCGCCGGGATCCGTCTGGTCTTCCAGCTGCGCACGAAACTGCGCGCTCGCGGGCAGGGCCTCGCGCTGGTGGTCGCGCCGACGTCGCCCGCCGGCGACGCGCTTCGTCTCGCCGGCGTGGCGGGGAGCGTCGAGACCGTCGAGTCGCTCGAGCAGGCACTCGACGGTGTCGCCGAATCCGAGTCGGCCGACGTCGGGTCAGCCGACTGATCCCGACGCGCGCTCGACGAGCACCTCGGCGCCGCGCTCGGGGACGACCACCAGCATGCTGCGCCTCGCTCGCTCGCTCTGCGCCGAGCGCGGCCGGATGGTGAGGCCCGCCGCCGCTCGCAACACCTCCCTCATCTCCATCTCGGCGAACGGGGCGCCGGCGCAGCGCCTGACGCCACCGCCGAACGGGATCCATGCGTGCGGGTCGGGCGCCGGCCCCTGCAGCCACCGCTCGGGGCGAAAGGCCGAGGCGTCCTCCCACAGGTCCTCGCGCCGCATCGCGAGCCACAGGCAGGCTGCCACCTGGACCCCGGCGGGCACCGCGTGGCCCGCGATCTCCACCGGCTCGCGCAGCAGACGGGGAGCGATCGTCAACGCCGGACGCACCCGCATGACCTCCTTGACGACCGCATCGAGATAGGCGGGTTCGCCGTCGCGCATCCGCGCCTGGACTGCCGGATGGCGCGCCAGCCGCTCGAACGCCCACGCGAGCGTCGCGGCCGAACTGTCGTGGCCCCCGACCAGGAGCGCGACGAGCTGATCTCGGAGCTGGCGGTCGCCGACCGGGTCGCCGTTGCAGTCACGCTGCTCGAGCAGCATCGCGAGCACAGAGTCCGGCCCTCCGTCGCCGGCCTGCGACCGCCTCACCGCCAGCAGTTCGAACATCAGCGCGTCGAAGCGCGCCACCGCCATCCGAAAGCGTCCCCACGGACTGTGGCGGCCGAGGTCACGGCGCACCAGCGCCATCGACAGCATGCTCGGCATCGAGCGGACGCCGGCCAGCGTCCCGTCGATCGCGTCACGCAGCCGGCGTGCCTCCTCGCCGCGGGCGCCGAACACGACCCGCAGGATGATTTCGAGCGTCAGCTGCCGCATCCTCTCAAGCGCCACGATCGGCCCCTGCCAACCGTCCAACTCGCGCTGTGCGAGCTCGGACACGATCGGAACCAGCGCGCGCATTCGCTCGCCGTGAAACGGCGCCGCCATCAGCCGCCGCTCGCGCAGGTGCTGTTCGCCGTCGAGCAGCAGGATCGAGTGCGGTCCGGCGAACGGCCGCAGGAACTCCCAGCTCTGTCCGGCCGGCGCGATCGCCGGGTCCAACCGGAAGATCTCGCGCACCGCGGCCGGGTGCGAGAACAGGACCATCGGCTCCTCGGTCCAGTAGGTCCGAATCGTGACCGGGTCGCCGTAGCGGCGGTGGAGGCTCTGCATGAACCCAGCCGGGCGTGCCATCCAGCCGATCGTCTGCCAGGCGGCGGGCGCACGTGGGCCTCCGGGCAGCTCCATCGCCCGATCGTACGCGGCTCAGAACGTGTTGAAGCAGCCGTACACGGTGAACAGCGGGTTGACCACCGTGCGCCCGTGCGGCACGCGCATCAACTGCTGACCGACGAACGTGGGCGGCGAGTCCGCCTTGTAGCAACCGTCGGATTGAACGCTGACGTCGTAGGAGACGGTCTGCTGATAGGGGGTGGGACCAGACTGGGGAATGAGCACGGTCACGTTGCAGGCCCAATCGTCGCCCGGGCCGCCGGCCGCGCCACTGCGGCGCGAGCAGGAGGTCAACTGGTTGAGCCTCGCGCCGGCCGGCACCCTGCGGCCCAGCAACCGCTGCTGGCGCACCGTCAGCCGGTTGAAGGTCGGAGCGAAGGCGCGATCGAGCCGTTGTGCGGTGACGCCGGTCGGACCCCAGTTGGTCGCCGCGGTCAGCACGACCAGTGTCGCGGCGCCGACGAGCGCCGCCCGGACCGGCCCCCTCCACCCCACCCGGCGCGGGACCGCGACCCCGGCGAAGTCACGCCGCGCGAGCACCGCCCACGAGGCAGCGAGGCAGGTCGCGATCCAGGCGAGGCTGACGAGGCTGCCGACGATCAGCGGGGTTGAGAACGCGGGATCCGCGAACAGCCCGTGCCAGCCTCCGAAGGCCGAGCTCACGAGCAGCGTGTGGACCCAGACGCCGCTCCCGATCAGCGCCAGCAGCTGCATCACGAGCGCGACCAGCACCGGGCCGAGGACGCCGAGGATGCCGTTGCGGGTCAGCGTCGAGAACACGACAGCGATCGTCACGAACGCGAGCAGCGGCAGCAGGTCCACCGCCCAGCTGACCGTCACCAGCAAGAGGCTCCGCCCGCCCGGGATCAGAGTTCCACCAAGTCCGACCAGCGGCTGATCGCCGATCACCAGCAGCCCTGCGACGGTGCTCGCGACCGCGGTCGCGAGCGCAATCGCGGCGGCCATCGCGGCAGCCGCGAGCACCTTGCCGATGAACAGCTCGCGCCGCGTCCGCGACCGCGTCAACAGCGTCTTCCAGGTCCCGTAGCGATCCTCGGCCGAGAACATGTCACCGGCGATCACGCCGGCGATCACCGGGAAGCCCCACTGACCCGCGAACGAGAGGATCACCAGCCCGACCGCGAACCCCGAGCTGTGGACCCAGATTCCGAACAGCGTGTCCGACGGCGTGCTGCTCTGGAGCTTCAGGATCGCAGCGAACGCGAACGGGCCGAGCACACAGATCAGCGTCAGTACCCGGGTCGCGAACTGGCTCGTCAGTTTGCGCCACTCGACGCGGAACGCACTCAGGACGCGGCTCGCGGGCGACGGCGTCGCGAGCACGCGAGCGATCGCGGAGGCGCTAGCGGCCATCGCTGATCAGGTCGTCGGTCATTCGCTGGACCGCCTCCCGGTGGGGCTCAGGACCGGGCCGCTCCCCGGTCAGAGCGAAGAACATCGCCTCCAGCGGCCCGACGAGCACCTCGAGGCCGCGGATCGCGATCGAGCGACGGCCGAGGTCGACCACGTACGGATCGAGGCTCTCGGGGTGAGCCTGGAGCTGGAGGCCGCCGTTTGGCGACGGGATCGCACGGACGCCGCGATGTTCGCGCGCCGCCTCGAGCGCCCCGTGGTCGTCACTGGTGATCAGCCGGTATTCGATCGCGGGTGCCTGGTCGCGCAGCCCGGCCACGGTCCCACTCCACACCTCCCGGCCGCGGCGGAGCACCGTGAAGCTGTCACAGATCCCCTCCACCTCGACGATCTGATGGCTTGACAGCAGGACCGCGACGCCCTCGCAGGCGAGTCCTCGCAGCAGCGCGCCGACATCGCGCACTCCCGCTGGGTCCAGTCCGCTGCTCGGCTCGTCGAGCAGCAGCAGCCGCGGCGCGCGCACCAGCGCCGCGGCGATCCCGAGCCGCTGGCGCATTCCGGTCGAGTACGCGCTGACCCGGTCATCGGCGCGGTCGGCGAGCATCACCTGCGCCAGCGCGTCATCGATCCGCGCCGACGCCCCTCGATCGTCGAGCTCGGCGAGCAGCTCGAGGTTCACCCGACCCGACAGGTAGGGGTAGAACGCCGGCGTCTCGACGAACCCGGCGACTCCATCAAGCGCGTTTGGGTCCGCGGTGTGGAGCGGCCGCCCGAACAGCTCGATCTCGCCCGCGTTCGGAGTCACCAATCCGAGCAGCATCCTCAGCAAGGTCGTCTTGCCGGCGCCGTTTGGGCCGAGCAGCCCTCGCACCTCGCCATCGGCGACGACCAGGTCCACCTGGTCGACGGCGCGATCTGCGTCGAATGACTTGACCAGGCCGCGCGCCGCCAGCGCCGGCGGCCCGGGCGCGCGGCGGCCGGACTCGGCCCGCGGGTGGCCAGCCCCGCTCATCGGCGGACCACCAACCGGGCTGTCGCCTCGAGCCCGGAGCGGGACGCGACGACCGCAAGCGAGCCCGAATGATCAACATCGAGCGTGAGCGCCGCACGGCCGGCGCGGTCGGTCACCAGCCGGTGGCCGGCGAGCGTGACGAGCGCGCCGCGGACCGGCGTGGCCACGGCGCTGCTGCTCGATGGCTGCCCCGGGATCGTGACGGTGACATTCACGCGGGCGCTTTTGTTGGCCAACAGGGTCGCCGGCCTGACAGTGACCGACAGGTCCGAGCCACATCGCACCGCGAGCGCCCTGGCGCCCAGGCTCGACGGTGGGCCGGGCCGTGGGCGCAGAGGCAACAGCAACGGCGCCCGCGGCCGCTGGGCGAAGTTGAAGTCGTCGGCGAGGTTGCCGAGGATCGGCAGCGATTCGCGGACGTCGGGCCGCGGGTCGGGGCGGCCGTCGGTGCGCGGGTCCAGGCGCTGGCCACCGAGGAAGTCATCCTCGACGAACTTATTGAACGCGTCGAAGGAGAGCGTCTGGTGGTCGACGCACCCCCGCTTTGCGTAGGGGCTGATGACGATCGATGGAACCCGGAGCCCGTAGCCGTTGCGGTCCACCCTTGGTGGCACGACGTGGTCGTAGAAGCCGCCCCAGTCATCCCAGGCGAGGATGATCGCGGTGCTGTTCCAGTTGGGGCCGCTCATGATCGTGTTGACCAGGTGAGTGACGTGCGATTGTCCGACGGCGATGCTGGCCGGCGGATGTTCGGAGTCGGCCTGGTTGGGCACGACCCATGAGACCGCCGGTAGCGTTCCGGCGCGAGCCGCGGCGTAGAAGTTCGAGATCCCGCGGACGTTCCCGGTCTGCCGGTTCTCGTGGACGGTCGTGAACTCCGGCAGCGGGTTCCAGATATCGGGCGTCGCGGCGCCAAGCGCGAGACTGCCCGGCGTCTGGCGCTGTAGCGCGCACGTCATCTGGTCGTTGGGACAGTCCGCCTCGAGCCCCGGCTCAAAGTAGTAGCCCCACGTCACGTGGCGGCGGTGGAGCAGGTAGGTCATGTCGGTCCAGTCGAAGTGGACCGCCGGAAAGCGCGATCTGGGGCCGTACTGGCTCCTGGCCAGTGCGGTGCCGCCGGGGTGGTTGATGTTGGTGTGGCAGCTCGACGGCTCGCCTAACTCGGTGCAGGTGGCAGACCAGCCGGAGACCATGTACAGATGAGCCGCGAAGCTCCACGAGCGGACGGGCTCGAACATGTGGTCGTCGAGAACGTAGTTCTGCGCGTAGCGCCAGTAGTTCGGGAGCTCGCGCGCATCGTGGTAACCCATCACATCGGGCGTCACGGACTGACTGCAGCTGGGGTTGTTCACGCCTGGGCCGCAGCCCCTGGCACCGATCTCGGCCTGCGCGACGAACCCGTTCATCTTGCCGCCGCTGACGTCGGCGGCGGCGTTGCGGCGAGCATGGGGCCCGCCGCCGTTGACGTCGGCTGAGTCGTGGTAGGGACGGACGCAGCGGCCGTTGCGCGGATTTGGTGAGCAGACGGCCGCAATCCCGTCCCGGGCGGGGATCCCGTCTGCGCCGGGAAAGGTGCCGAAGTAGCTGTCGAACGACCGGTTCTCCTGCATGATGATCACGACGTGCCGGATCTTGTGGATGCCCGCGGGCGGCCGTGCGCAACCGTTGGACCCGCCGCAGCCCGTCGTCGACGCCGCGCTGGCGGGCTTGTCCGTGTAGGGCAGCGAGATGATCACGATCGCCCCAATCGCGAGCACGGCGAGCGCGGCGGCGCAGGCCTGTAGGACACGACGGCCGTTCACCGGCGCGTACTCGGGACCGCTGACGCGTTCAGATGCCCCGCGCCGAGTGCGGCCTGAGGCGGTCGGAACGCTCGGGAGAAAACTGACACCCGGCGACAGGGTTACACATGGGTTGGACCTGCGCGCTGGCGCTGACCCCGCGCAGACAACCGCTCGTATGTCTGCATAGCGCTCCGGTGGTGTGGCCGCCGACCGATGAGTAGTGTTGCGGCCGTGGCGCGGATCACGCAGGACACCAAGATCGAGGCGCTGAAGCGGTCACCGCTGTTCGAGGGTCTCTCGCGCAAGCAGCTGACCAATGTCGCACGACTCACCGACGACCTCGACGTGCCCGCCGGCACCGTGCTCTGCGAACAGGGGTCGCTGGGGCGTGAGTTCTTCGTGATCCTCGAGGGAGAGGCGACCGTGACCCGCGGACGCAAGGCCGTGGCGACCGTTGGACCGGGTGATTTCTTCGGCGAGATCGCGTTGCTCGAACACGTCGTACGGACCGCCACAGTCACCGCTGCGACACCGCTGCGATTCTTCGTGATCAGCGACAGGGCGTTCAACTCGGTGCTCGAGACCGACCCGAATGTCGAGCGCAAGGTGCTCCGCGCGCTCGCCCGCCGCGTGGTCTCGAACTCCGGCGATCCCGCGGTTCCGTAGGCGCGGGCCCCTTTTCGGACCCCGGTCCGGCTGCTAAACTCGGCGGGCGATGCGCCTCGCCATACCTCGTTTCTGACCCGCACCTGAGCTGCCCGGCCACGGCCGCCGCAGCGTCTGTTCCGTCCCCCTGCGTCGTCTCGAGAGTGTGTCGTGAGTTCGTACCTGCGCGTCCTGCGCATCAGAGATTTCCGGTTGTTGTTCTTCGGCCAAGCAGCGAGCATGGTCGGCGACCGCGTGGTCGTTGTCGCGCTGGCGCTGTTTGTGACGATGCAGACGCGTTCGCCGGAGGCGCTCGGGCTGGTGCTCGCGGCGCAGTCGCTGCCGCTCGTGGCGTTGCTGCTGATCGGCGGTGTCTGGGCGGACCGCTTCCCACGCCACCGAATCATGGTCGGCACCGATGTGATCCGCGGGCTGCTGCATGCGGGCCTCGCGATCCTGATCTTCACCGGCGGCGTCCGGATCTGGGAGCTGGTCGTGATCGAGGCGCTGTTCGGCGCGGCCGAGGCCTTCTTTGCACCGGCGTTCAGCGGGCTGCTCCCGCAGACCGTGCCGGAGTCGATGATCCAGGACGCGACCGCGATGACGGAGACGGTCGGGAACCTCGCGTTCATGGTTGGTCCGATGCTCGCCGTCGCTCTGGTCCTGGGAATCGGTGCGGGCGAGGCGTTCGTGTTCGACGCGCTGACGTTCGCGGTCAGCGCGATGCTGCTGATGCGCCTTCGTCCACGCCCGCGCGGGGAGACGGTTGCAGCTGACTCGGTGATCGGCGACCTGCGCTCGGGATGGCGCGAGGTCCGCTCCCGCACGTGGGTGTGGGCGACGATCGCGACGTTCGCCGGCGCCGTCCTGTGTGTATACGCCCAGTGGTACGCGCTCGGCCCCGGGATCGCGCGGTCGGTCTACGGCAGCGCCGGGGTGTTCGGCGTGCTGGAAGCGGTCGGCGGCGCCGGCGCGGTGTTCGGCGCCGTGGTCGGGCTCGCATGGCGGCCGGCGCGTCCACTGCGCCTCGGCCTGGTGCTGGTGGCGGCGTGGCCGTTGCAGGACCTGATGTTCGCCCTCGGAGCGCCGCTCCCGTACGTGATCGGGCTGGCGTTCGCGACCGGATTCGGGTTCTCGCTGGTGACGATCTGGTGGATTTCCGCGCTCGCGCATCACATCCCGGCCCATGCCCTCTCTCGGGTCAGCGCCTGGGACTGGATGGGCTCGCTGGCGTTGCTGCCGCTCGGCTACCTGATCGCCGAGCCGCTCGCGGGATGGTTCGGCGCCCGCACCGTGCTGGCCGTCGGCAGCGTGATCGGGATCGGGCTGCTGGCGCTCGCGCTGGTCCCGCGGGCGACGCGTGAGCTCGAGCTGCCGCCTCGCTCGCCCGGCCACGCCGACCGCCATGCGAACGCCTCGGAGCGTCTGATCCGAGCGCCCGGGAGTGCATAGAATCGCGCCACAATCGAGCGTAGGAGAAGCGGATGAGCGACACGGTCAAGTTCCTGCTGGGCGAGCAGGACATCCCGACCCATTGGGTCAACCTGATGGCCGACCTGCCCGGCGAGGCACCGCCGCCGCTTCACCCCGGGACCAAGGAGCCGGCCGGCCCTGATGACTTGACGCCGATCTTCCCGATGGGGCTGATCCTGCAGGAGGTCTCCTCCGAGCCCGAGATCGAGATCCCCGAGCCCGTTCGCGACGCCTACAGGCTGTGGCGCCCGACGCCCCTGTATCGCGCCCGGCGGCTCGAGCGCGAACTCGACACGCCCGCACACATCTATTACAAGTACGAGGGGGTCTCGCCCGCCGGGTCGCACAAGCCCAACACGTCGGTCCCTCAGGCGTACGAGAACGCCGCCGCCGGGATCCGGAAGCTGACGACCGAGACCGGCGCCGGCCAGTGGGGCTCGGCGCTCGCGTTCGCGTGCCGTCTGTTCGGGCTCGAGTGCGAGGTCTGGATGGTGGGATCCAGCTATGACCAGAAGCCGTATCGCCGTTCGATGATGCAGACCTGGGGAGCCACGGTCCACCGGTCGCCGTCCGACGTGACCGAGTCAGGCCGCGCCCAGAGCGCGCACCCGACGGGCTCGCTGGGAATCGCGATCTCCGAGGCGGTGGAGGTCGCCGCCCAGCGCCCGGACACCAATTACTCGCTCGGATCGGTCCTCAATCACGTGCTGTTGCACCAGACGGTGATCGGGCAGGAGGCGATGGCCCAGATGGAGCTGGCCGGCGAGTATCCCGACATGGTGATCGCGTGCGTGGGCGGCGGCTCGAACTTCGGCGGCCTGACGTTCCCGTTCCTGCGTCGCGCGCTGAGAGACGCGACCAGGACTCAGTTCATCGCCGCCGAACCGGCCGCCTGCCCGACGCTGACCCGCGGCGTGTATGCGTACGACTTCGGCGACACGGTGGGCCTGACGCCGCTGATGCCGATGTACACGCTCGGCCATGACTTCGTGCCGCCTCCGGTGCACGCCGGCGGACTCCGCTACCACGGTGACGCGCCGCTGCTCTGCGGTCTGGTCAAGGCCGGGCTGGTCGAGGCTCGCGCCTACCGCCAGAATGAGACCTTCGAGGCGGCTGTGCGGTTCGCGCGATGCGAGGGGATCATCCCCGCGCCCGAGCCGGCACACGCGATCAGAGCCGTGATCGCCGAGGCCGAGGCGGCTCGCGAGGCCGGCGAGGAGCGAGTGATCCTGTTCGGCCTCTGCGGCCACGGCAACTTCGATCTCAGCGCCTACGACGCGTTCCTCGCCGGCGAGCTCGAGGACCCGGAGTTCTCCGAGGCCGACATGAACAGCGCCCTGGGCAGCCTCCCGGAGGCACCGGCTCTGGCTTGAGCCGGTGCGGTGCCGGCGCCGGGTTCACACCGGCGCCGGCATCGCGACTCGCCTGGCCCCTCAGGCCGCGCCTACGCCGCCGGTGCAACGTTCTGGTTGACCCGGAACATGTTCTCGGGGTCGTACTGCGCCTTGATCGCGGCCAGCCGACCGTAGTTGTCCCGGTAGGTGGCCTGAACTCGCTCCTGCCCCTCCTCCATCATGAAGTTGACGTACGCGCCCCCGGCCGAGTAGGGATGGGTCGCATCCCAGTAGCCGACACACCAGTCACGGATCATCGCCGCGTTGGCGGGATCGGGGTCGACGCCGAAGATCACCTCCGCGTACTGGGCGTCGCGATAGCTGAACGCGGTGTCGGTGTTGGAGACGTCATGCGCGGCGCCATCGATCGGATACAGGTGCATCGTCGAGTGCATCGTCGGCAGCTTCTGTCCCCACTCGGCGTGCTGCTCGATCAGCCCGTCGGAGATCTCGTTGAAGAAGTCCGCACGCCAGTAGCACTGCAGGCCCTTGACGTACAGCCCGTCGAACAGACTCTGCAGAACCGGATGGGGCATCGCGCCGACGCCGTGCAGGAGCACGTTGCCGACGTCGTGGACCGGCGCGAGCAGCTCGGTCGCCTCTGACTCCGAGCCGACGACGCACCACATCACCGCGCAGACCTTGCGCAGGTGCAGCTCGGCCGGGAACAGGTCAACCGGGGGGACGGTCATCTCGGCGAAGAAGCCGCCCACGTTGCGCGGCGCCGTCGGCATGAACTCGCGGTAGAACCGCATCACCTCGGGCGTCTGCTCGATCGGCCAGAAGGTCGGGCCGGCCATCACCGTCGAGCCGACCGGGTGGGTCTTGAACTGAAACGACGTGACGACGCCGAAGTTGCCGCCCCCGCCGCGCAGCGCCCAGAAGAGATCGGGGTGCTCGTCGGCGCTTGCGTGCACGACCGAGCCGTCGGCCAGCACGACGTCGGCACCGATCAGGCTGTCGACCGTCAAGCCGAACCGGCGGGTCAGGTGACCGAGCCCGCCACCGAGCGTCAGCCCGCCGACCCCGGTCGTCGAGATGATCCCGGACGGGGTCGCCCGCCCGTGCTCGGCCGTCGCCCGGTCGACCTGGCCCCAGGTGGCGCCGCCACCGACGCGGACGGTGTGAGCCTCAGGGTCGACGACGACGTCGTCCATCCCGGCGAGGTCGATCACGAGCCCGTCGTCGACGATGCCCAGCCCGCCTCCGTTGTGTCCGCCGCCGCGCACGGCCAGCGCGACGCCATGTGCGCGCGCAAACGCGATGCAGCGCGCGACCTCGTCCTCCGTCTGACAGCGAACCAGCAGCGCCGGACGCTTGTCGATCATCCCGTTGTGGACGGCCCTCGCCTCGTCATAGCCGGCGTCTCCGGCACCGACGATCCGGCCGTCCAGCCCCGAAAGCTCGCGGCGGGCGGAATCGACCAACGACGCAGTAGCGGTCATGTTTCTCTCCCCGGTTGTTTAGGTACGGACCCCGTGGCCCGATCATCAAGCTAGCCGTGCGCCGTCGCCGTGTCATGACCCGACCTGACTGATCTTTGATCACCTCTGACCATCGCTGGACCGACGTGGCATAGTCAGGTCTGACTATTCGCGACTGGGGGCGCGGAACACTTGTCGAGCCTGCCGGGACCACTTCGCCTTACTCCGTCGTTTCCGTTCGCCGGGCGATCGCATGAACTGGCGACGCTCCGGGCGCTGATTCCAAGCGCCGACGGGGAGGGGCTGAGGTTCGCGCTCGTCGGCGGCGAGGCCGGCTCGGGCAAGAGCCGGCTGGTGCGCGAGTTCGTGCGCGAGGCGGTCGCCGGTGGGGCGCTGGTGCTCTACGGTGCGTGCGACGCGGTCGTGCGGCGCCCCTACCGGCCGTTCGTCGAGGCGCTCGACCAGCTTGTCCGCGGGACCGATCCCGTCGCGCTGCGCGACGCGCTCGGCACCGAGGGCGGTGAGCTGTCGCGCCTGCTTCCCGATCTGGCGAAGGTCGTCGGGGAACTGCCCGCGCCGCTGGCCGCCGACCCGGACACCGAGCGTCACCGTCTCCACACGGCCGTCGCCGAGCTGCTCGCCGCCGTCGGCGGCTGGGCGCCGCTGGTCGTCGTGATCGAGGACGGACATTGGGCCGACACGCCGACGCTGCTGCTGCTTCGTCATCTCGCCCGTGGCGCGTCAGGAGCGCGAGCGCTGCTGGTCACCACGTTCCGTGACACCGACGCCGAGGTCCCCGAGGCCCTCTCGGCGGCGCTCGTCGACCTGCGCCGGTCCGAGGGCGTTGTCCGGCTGCGGCTCGGCGGATTGAGCCCCGAGGAGGTGGTCGAATTCGTCGAGCGAGCCGGGGGCGAGGATCTCGGACCCAGGATGAGCGACGTCGCCAGGGTGCTGCGCAGCCTGACCGGCGGCAATCCATTCCTGATGACCGAGCTCTGGCGTTCGGTGCTCGAGGCAGATCCCGCGTCGATCGGCGCCGGCGCGGATCTCGCGTACGCGGTCGCCAACCTCGGCAGCCCCGAGGGCGTCAGGGAAGTCGTCAGCCAGCGGCTGGCGCGGCTCAGCCCGGGCACGACGCGGCTGCTGGAGCTGGCCGCGGTGGCCGGATCCGAATTCGACTTGTCGATCGTCGGGCGTGACGGGGCGGCAGACGCCGAGGTCCGGATCGCGATCGAGCAGGCGCTCGCGCACGGGATGATCGAGGAGACGGCGTCACGCCGGCTTGGCTATCAGTTCACACACGAGCTCGTGCGGCGGGCTCTTTATGACCGCATGCCGGCGCTACGCCGAGCCGAGCTTCACCTGCAGGTCGCCGAGGCTCTGGAGCGCATGCACGCTGCCGACGAGGGCCGAGGCGGGCTGGCGGAGCTGGCCCACCACTTCGGTGAGGCGGCGCCCGTCGACGGGCCTCGCCGCGCGATCGACTACTCCGTGCTCGCCGGCCGGGCCGCGCTGACGACGCTCGACTTCGACGAGGCCGACCTCCGTTTCTCATACGCGCTCGAGCTCGGGATCGAAGACCCGCGCCGCCGCGCGCAGACGCAGCTCGAACTCGGGACGACGCGCGTCCGTGCCGGTCACTCCGATGAGGCGATGACGGCGTTCGAAGCTGTGGCCCAGATCGCCCGCGAGCTCGATGACCCGCAATTGCTGGCCACCGCCGCGGTCGGATTCGAGGACGCGTGCTGGCGTCCATCCCGAACCGACAACGCCGCGCTCGAGCTGCTGCACGAGGCGTCGCTGGCGCTCGGACCGGGCGACTCCGAGTTGCGGGTCCGTCTGCTGTCCGGGATCACCCGGGCGCACGCGCTGCCGGGTCACTACCAGCGGGCGGCCGAGGTCGAGGTCCAGGCGATCGCGATGGCGCGCCGGCTCGACGACCGATTCGGTTTGGCGACGGTCCTGATGCGCTCCTACTGGTCACACGGCAACAGCAGCCTCGAGCAGACGCTCGAGATGCTCGCCGAGGCCCGGGACCTCGCGGCCGAGCTCGGCGAGGCCGACCTTCAGACCGAGGCGATGGAGTGGCGAGTCGCCAGCCTGATCGCGCTCGGCGAGCTCGACGAGGCGGCGCGCGAGCTCGAGGAGGTCCACGCGCTCGCGGGGCGACTGCGCCAACCGTTCATGCTGCACGTCGCCGAGCACTACGCCTCGACGCTGGCGCTCTGCACGGGGCGGCTCGCCGAGGCCGACGCCGCCGCCCAGCGCTCGCACGAGTGGAGTCTGCTGCTGACCGACCGGCCCGCGTCGGGGATCCACGGGATCCAGATGTTCGGCATCCGCCGTGAACAGGGGCGGCTGAGCGAGCTCGCCCCCGTGACGCGGCTGTTCGCTGCGAGCGACAGGCTGAGTGGCGCTTGGCGGCCGGGCTTCGCGGCCCTGTTGGCCGAGCTTGGAATGGAGGCTGAGGCTCGCCGCGAGCTGGCCCGCGTGCGGGAGGAGGGGTTCGACAGTCTCCGCTCGGGTATCTGGCTCGCCTCACTCACCTATCTGACCGATGCGAGTGCCGCGGTCGGCGACGAGCCAATGGCGGCGCTGATCTACCCCGAGCTCGTGCCGCTGGCGGGCGCGAACGTCGTCGTCGGCCATGGCGTCGCCTGCTACGGATCAGCCGATCGCTACCTGGGAATGCTGGCTTCGACGCTCGGCGATCATCCGCTGGCGGTCGAGCACTTCGAGCACGCGCTCGCACGCAATCGGGAAATGGGCGCCACAACGTGGACCGCACACACGCTGTACGCGTACGGGAGAACGCTGCGGATGCGGGGTACGGCGGAGGACGGCGCCCGTGCCGCCGAGCTCCTCTCGGAGGCGGCGACGTTGGCCGAGCAGATCGGGATGCCGACCCTGCTGACGCGCGCGCGAGCGCTCGGAGCGACGGCCGCGCCCGTGCAGACGCTGCCCGACGATCTCTCCTGGCGGGAGGTTCAGATCCTGCGGCTGGCGGCCGCCGGGCGCAGCAACCGCGAGATCGGCGAGGCGCTGTTCATCAGCGGGCACACGGTCGCCAACCACGTTCGGAGCATCCTGCGAAAGACCGGCGCCTCCAACCGCACCGAGGCGGCCGCGTATGCGTTTCGCAACGGCCTGCTCGAATCGCCCGACACGCGGTAGGATCGCCCGATGCCGATGTATGTCATCGAGCGGACGTTCGCCGAGCAGCTCGACCTTGACACCGATGACGTCGATCTGCTGGAGGAGATCAACGCCGACGAGGGCGTCAGCTGGCTGTTCTCGTTTCTGAGCGCTGACCGGTACCGGACCTACTGCCTCTACGAGGCACCGAATCCCGACGCGATCATCGCCGCCGCCAAGCGCGCGGGAATACCGGCGGACGCGGTGACCGAGGTCACACGCGTCACCGCCGATACCTTCCGCTGAATCGTCTGACGCTCCCGGTCGCGGCCTACGAGTGGTCCCAGGTGACCCCGAACGAGGCCCCCTTGCTGATCGCCGACGGCGTCGCGCGCACGGCACCGTTGCTGGTGATCATCGTGATCGGGTCCGAGCTAAACGAACCGAGGTTCGCGGTCTGACCGTTGATGGTTGCCGAGGCGCCGGTCAATGAGACCGTGCCGAAGTTCGACAGCAGGCCGTTCGAGGGGCCTTCCATGATCCATTCGACGGACGAGCGCCTGGCCTTCTTCGAAGTCTGCTTGGTCGAGAACGTGGCGCCGGTTGTCTTGTCGGTGAGCTTCAGCGTGAAGCTGCCAGACGCGTAGCTGACCTGACCGGTCATCGAGTCACCGGGATGGATCGTCATCGCGATCATGACCAGGCTCTTGGGGTACATCTCATACCACGCGTAGTAGGTCGCCTTGCCGCTCTGGCAGTCGGAGTCGGTGCCGGTCTGCTCGACGGTGTTGCTCGCGTCCCCGTCGATCCCGACCCATGGCGATGACCAGCTGTTCTCGCCGGCGGCGCACTTGACGGTCGGCTGGGTCCAGGACCCGACCACGTTGGTCGCCGAGCTGCCGTCGACGGCGTAGCCCGACCAGTTGGTGCTCGTGCCGCGTCCGACCTTGTGCTTGATCGCGCTCGCCCCCAACCGGGCCGACGGGCGCGCCTTCGCTGTCGCGGCAGGGGCCACGGCCAGGGACACGACGGCCACGGCGAGCCCGCATTGCAGCCAGCGACGCCTCAATACATGTTTCATCTTCGGTACCTCCGTCGGCATCCATGAACGAGATCCCCGGTCCGCGCCCCCACGGTCCAAGCCGGCACACGACTAGCTAGGTGACCGCCGCTAAGAGTAGCGACGTGCGGCGGGCAGCGCGCCGGAAGCTCGAGCTGGTCTGCGCCCTGACATCTCGGGCGCTCGCTCCTGCCGGACGGCTGCTGGGCCGGCGTCTTTGAAGGAGCGAGCGCCGTCGGGCTCGCGCTACTCGGGGTCGTACTTGAACGAGATCCCCAACCGGACGCGGTAGTTGAGAACGCCGCCATCCTGGATCGTCAGATCCTGGCGGATGACTTCGGCGATGCGCAGCTCACGCACGCTCTTGGCGGCCGTCTCGACCGCCACGCGAGCCGCTGCCTCCCAGGACTCGCTGCTGACGCCTACGACCTCGGTGACACGGTAGACGCTCTCGGTCATGAGACCTCCTATCGGTGGGAAATAACGCCTTATGCCCAGTCTTTCAGTCACCCGGTACGGGTGCCAACACGTTCGGGCCGATCGCCACGCGGCGAGCCGCCGTTGTGGGCTCGCACGGCCTGGACGGGAGTCCGAAATCGGGCGTCGCGAGCTTGCGGTCGCGAGAGTGCCCGCCGATCACCTCGGTGGATGTACATCTGGCTGCCCAACCGACGACTGCTACCGATCCTCGCCGGGGTGATTGCCTGCGCCTGCCTGGCGCCCGCGAGTGCGTTCGGCCGCGTGACGCTCGGCAACTGGGATCTCGCCCAAAGCGCCAGGTGATCCGCGCAGGACTGATGACAGACGTGAGCGGCCACCAGTTCGGTGGTGCGCAGCGGCTCACCGGCGCAGAGGCAGACCGGTCGATGGCGGCGCTCGCGAAGATGATCGACGGGCGGTCCGCAGACCTCGGTCAACAGCGCACCGCCACGGCGGTCCGGGCCAGGCAGAGCGTGCTGACGGTCAGCGGGTTCGACGCCCTGGTCGTTGACCAGCTCGGTCTCGCTGACGTCGCCGGGCACGTTCAGCGCGCGACCGCCGCGGTCGGCCTGCGCCCGCCCTCCTATTACGGGACCGAGGTCGTCGCCCGGTTCATGGGGCTGCGCTACGACCACCCGGCCGGCACCGATCAGCTTGAACTGTTCCCGACCGACCAGATCACGCGTGCCGAGGCGGCGTGGTCGCTGGCGCAGGTGCTCGACAACGGCAGCTGGAGCATCGACTCGGCGCGCGCGTCGCTCAGCGCCTACGAGCTCCCGCGGATGACCGCCGACCAGCTCACAGCGATGCGGATCGCGGTCTCGCGGATCGGTTACCCCTACGTGTACGCCGGGACGACCGACAACACGGCTGACGGTCTCGCCCACGGCGGATTTGACTGCTCGGGATTCGTATGGCGCGTGTACAAGATCTCGGGCTCGTGTGGGGGCGCAAGATCCACGGCCGGACCGCAGCCCAGATGGCCGGGGAAAGCCCGCGCAGCCAGCGCCTGCGCTACGGCCAGCTGCAGCCGGGCGACATCCTGTTCTTCGGCAGCGCGCACTTCAACTCGACCGCGGCCGAGGCGAACATCATTCACGCCGGCCTCTACCTGGGCGACAACTGGGTGATCCACTCATCGGGCCAGGGCGTTTACGTGCTGCCGCTCAAGGCCAGCTGGCTCGGCGACCAGTTCGCGTGGGGGCGGCGGGTCCTGCCCTGACGGGGCGGCGCGTCCTCCGATCGGGGGCGGCGGGTCCTGCCCTGACCGGGGCCCCGGTCCCTCAGCCGGGAAGCCAGCCCTCCCGGTAGCTGACCTCGCGATCCTCGCCGACGTTGGCGTAGGCCTCGCTCGGATCGGTCGTCTCCGTGCTCACCCCGGCACCGTGGCGTTGCGCGAGCCCATCCGCCGGATAGACGACGTCGCGGGTCAGCCGGGTGCCGAGCGCGAGCACCGCGCACGGCCCGTCACCGGCGCCGACGAACACGTGGTCGGTCCAGGCCGGACAGTGCACGAAATCCCATTGCCTGAGCGTGCGCTCCTGCCCCTCGATCAGCAGCAGGCACTCGCCCGCCAGGACGAGGAAGTCCTCCTGCTCGTTCTCGCGGTGGTAGTAGCACGCGGGCTGGCCGGGCTCCAGCACGCCGATGTTGACGCCGATCTGCGGGAACCTGACGTCGCCCTCAAAGCGCGTGTAGGCGCCAAAGTCGCCCTCCATCCAGACGGAGTCGCGCGCGTTGAGGACGAACCACCCCTCGCCGTCGGGAACCTTGCCAGCGGGTGTCTTGCGCATCGGAGCTTCGGAGACCACGTCACCATTATGCGGGCTGTGAGCGACAGGCAGACCTCGGACAGCGAACCCCGCCCTGGAGCTCGCCATCTGTGGGGACCACGGGCCGTCGGTTCACTGGCAGGGCGCGCCCAGCTAGGTCCCAAGAGTCGCGACCGCCTCGTTGAGGGTCGCGCTCGGGCGCATCGCCGCTGCCACCCGCTCGGGATCCGGGCGGTAGTAACCGCCGACGTCGACCGGCGAGCCCTGCACGTTCGTGAGCTCAGCGACGATCGTCGCCTCATCGGCCCTCAGCCGTTGGGCAAGCGGCGCGAAGCTTTGGGCGAGGTCCGGGTCGTCGGCCTGCTCGGACAGTTCCAAGGCCCAGTAGAGAGCCAGGTAGAAATGGCTGCCCCGATTGTCGAGCTCGCCGACCTTGCGCGACGGCGAGCGGTTCTCCTCCAGCAGGGTCGCCGTCGCCCGGTCGAGCGCCTGGCCGAGCAGCTTCGCGCGCGGCTTGCCTTCACGGTCGGCGAGCAGCTCGAGTGACACCGCCAGCGCGAGGAACTCGCCGAGCGAGTCCCACCGGAGGTGGTTCTCGCGGGTGAACTGCTGCACGTGCTTGGGGGCTGAACCGCCGGCGCCGGTCTCGAACAGGCCACCGCCGTTCATCAGCGGCACGATCGAGAGCATCTTGGCGCTGGTCCCCAGCTCGAGGATCGGGAACAGGTCGGTCAGGTAATCGCGCAGGACGTTGCCGGTGACCGAGATCGTGTCCTCGCCGGCACGAGCACGAGCGAGCGTGAACCGGGTCGCGGCGGCGACATCGAGAATCTCGATCTCCAACCCGGTCGTGTCGAAGCGATCGAGCGCCGGCCGGACCTTGTCGAGCAGTTCGCGGTCGTGGGAGCGTGTCTCGTCGAGCCAGAACACGGCCGGAGCGCCTGTCGCCCTCGCGCGGGAGACCGCCAGCGCAACCCAATCCTGAATCGCAGCGTCCTTGGTCTGGCACATCCGCCAGATGTCGCCCGCCTCCACATCGTGCTCGAGCAGCGTCTGACCGCCGTCATCGACGACCCGCACGACGCCGTCGCCGGCGATCTCGAACGTCTTGTCGTGCGAGCCGTACTCCTCGGCCTTCTGGGCCATCAGACCGACATTCGGGGTCGTCCCCATCGTCGCCGGATCAAACGCGCCGTGCTCGCGGCAGTCATCGACGGCCTCGGCATACAGAGCCGCATAGGAGTGGTCTGGAATCACGAACTTGGTGTCCTGCTGGGCCCCGGCGGCGTTCCACATCTGACCGGAGGCGCGGATCGCCGCCGGCATCGACGCGTCGATGATCACGTCGCTGGGGACGTGCAGGTTCGTGATCCCGCGGTCGCAATCGACCATCGCGAGCGCCGGCCCGTCGGCGTAGGCAGCTTCGATCGCAAGCTCGATCGCCTCCCGCTGGTCGCCGGGCAGCTGGTGGATCGCCGTCAGCAGCGCGGCGATGCCGTCGTTGGCGTTCACCCCGACCGCCCGCAGCGCGTCGCCGTGGTTGGCGAACAGCGCGGCGAAGTAGGAGCGGACGGCGTGGCCGAAGATGATCGGATCCGAGACCTTCATCATCGTCGCCTTGAGGTGAACCGAGAACAGGACGCCGCGGCGCCTGGCGTCCGCGATCTGCTCGGCCAGGAACGCCGTCAACGCGGCGCGGCGCATCACGGCCGCGTCGAGCACCTCACCGGCGAGGACCGGTGTCTTCTCCTTGAGGACGATCACGCTCCCGTCGGGACCGAGGTGCTCGATCCGCACCGCGCCGCCGCTGGACACGGTTACCGACTCCTCCGTGGCTCGGAAGTCGCCTTCGGTCATCGTCGCCACGTGCGACCGGGAGTCCGTTGACCACGCCCCCATCGAGTGCGGGTGACGGCGGGCATAGGCCTTGACCGACGCGGGCGCGCGGCGGTCGGAGTTGCCCTCGCGCAGCACCGGGTTGACGGCGCTCCCCTTGACTCTGTCGTACCGGCTCCGGATCTCGCGCTGGGAGTCGTCGGCTGGCTCGTCGGGGTAGTCGGGCAGCTCGTAACCGGCCCGCCGCAGCTCGGCGATCGCGGCCTTGAGCTGCGGCACCGAGGCGCTGATGTTCGGTAGCTTGATGATGTTCGCCTCGGGGGTCTCGGCCAGCGCGCCGAGCTCCGCGAGCGCGTCGGAGGCGCGCTGTGATTCGGGCAGCAGATCGGAGAACTGCGCCAGGATCCGGCCCGACAGCGAGATGTCTCGGAGTTCGATCTCGACGCCGGCCACCGCTGCGAACGCCTCCACGATCGGCAGCAGCGACTCGGTGGCCAGCGCGGGAGCCTCGTCCGTGTGCGTGTAGACGATCTTCATCCGCGGCGGGCGACCATACCCTATGTCCGCCGCAACGCCCCCCGCCGAGAAAGGAGCGCCCGATGCTCGATCGACCGCCGCTTCCACCGTTTACCCACGACACGGCCGCGCAGAAGGTTCAAGCCGCCGAGGATGCCTGGAACAGCCGCGATCCGGAGCGCGTGTCACTGGCGTACAGCGAGGATTCGCTGTGGCGAAACCGCGACACATTCGTGACCGGCCGCGCCGAGATCGTGGTGTTCCTGACCCGGAAATGGGAGCGCGAGCTCGAGTACGCGCTGCGCAAGAGCCTGTGGACGTTCGACCGCAACCGGATCGCCGTCCGCTTCCAGTACGAGAGCCATGATCGCAGCGGACAGTGGTGGCGCAGCTACGGGAACGAGCAGTGGGAGTTCGACGAGCACGGTCTGATGACCCGTCGCGAGGCGAGCATCAACGACCTCGCGATCGAGGTCTCGGACCGGAGGATCTTCGGGTCGCGCCCCAGCGAGCAGCGCGGCGTCGCAATCCCGCTCCAATGAGGCAGACGGGCGTACGATCCAGGTGATGGAGAGCCGCATCGTCTATGTGTCGCGGCTGATCCGGCTGCCACTGCTCGGCGCTGACGGCGCCGAGGTCGGGCGGGTGGCCGACGGCGTCGTCGACCTCGGATCCAAGCCCCCGCGAGTCAACGGGGTCGTGGTTGCCGTGCAGCGCCGGCGGGTATTCGTCGGGATCGGCAGAATCGGCGAGATCGGCAGCGACGGCGCCCGGCTGCGGCGCGGATCGGTCAACCTGCGCCAGTTCGAGCTGCGCGACGGCGAGATGCTGCTCGCCGGGCAGCTGATCGGCAAGCGGCTGAAGGGCGCGCGGGTCGCGGACATCGGACTGACGCCGGCGCCGGAGGGAATCGGCTGGGAGGTCGCGACGGTCGCCCTCGCCGGCCGCCGCGTCCCGGGCCTGCGGCGAGCCCCCGATGTGATCGACTGGAGCGAGGCAGGTGAGCTGTTCGCCTCCGATCGCTCGCTCGACCGCGAGGCAGCGGAGCTGGGCGGCCTGCACCCGGCCGAGATGGCGGACGCGATCCGGCGCCTGCCGCTCAGCCGCCGGCGGGTGCTCGCGGGCGAGCTCGAGGACGACCGCTTCGCAGATCTGCTCGAGGAGCTGTCAGAGGACGAGCAGGTCAAGCTCGTCGAGGACCTTGACCAGCAGCGCCTCGCGCGGGTGCTCGACGAGATGGAGGCCGACGACGCGGCTGACCTGCTCGGGGAGTTCTCTGCCAGCCGCCAGGCCGAGCTGTTGACCGCGATGGACCCCGACGAGGCCGAGCCGGTCCGGCGTCTGTTGAGCTACCAGCCGGACACCGCGGGCGGGCTGATGACGCCCGAGCCAGTGATCCTGGCACCAACGGCGACCGTCGCTGAGGCGCTGGCACGGGTGCGCGACCCGTTACTGCCGGTGCCGCTCGCAGCCGCGGTGTTCATCGCTCGGCCGCCGCTCGAGACGCCGACCGGGCGCTACCTCGGCAACGTCGGGATCCAGCGGCTGCTGCGAGAGGGCCCGAGCAAGCCCCTGGGGCGGTGCCTGGACGAGGATGTCGAACCGGTCAACGTCGAGATGAGCGACCGCGAGGTCGCAGGCCAGCTGGCCGCGTACGACGTCGTCTCGCTCGCGGTCGTCGATGACTCCGGCCGCCTGCTCGGCGCAGTCACGATCGATGACGTGCTCGATCGCGTGCTTCCCTCCAACTGGAGGATTACCCTGTCTGGTAACTGATATGGCGCGACGCGATGATCTCAGCACCCCACGCGGGACCCCCGGCGGCCCGGTCTACGACCCGGACGCGTTCGGCCGCTTCGCCGAGGGCCTGGCCCGTTTGCTCGGCACCGGCCGCTACATCGTCGGCCAGACGATCTTCGTCATCTTCTGGATCTCGCTCAACGTGGTGGCGATCTTCGGACGCTGGGACGCCTTCCCGTTCATCCTGCTGAACCTCGCGTTCTCGACCCAGGCGGCGTACGCGGCGCCGCTGATCCTGCTGGCCCAGAACCGCCAGGCCGATCGCGACCGCGAGGAGGTCGAACGCGACCGCGACGTCAACGCCCGCTCGCTCGCCGAGGCCGAGTTCCTCGCTCGGGAGATCGCGGCGGTCAGGTTGGCGGTCGAGCGCAAGGCCGACCGCGAGGATCTCGTCGAACCGTTGGAGCGGCTCGCGAGCATGGTCGAGCGCCTGCACCCGCCGGAGCCCGAATCCGAACACGGGCAGGAGTCGCTCCCGAGCCCCTAGGACTAGGCGCGCGGTAGGGTTGCGCGGGCCGGACTCGGAGTATCGGAGGACGCCTTGTCCGCCGAGGGCGGAATGCCAATTGGACCCGGACGCGCACTACCGTCGTCGATCAACGACGCGGAGCTGATCGGCCGCTGCCGGGAGGGCGATCAGGTTGCCTGGCGGACGCTCGTCGAGCGCCATGCCTCGCTCGTACACGGGATCCTGCGCGGCGCCTTCCGTTTCGAGTCCCACGATGCCGAGGACGCGTTCCAGGAAGTGTTCACGCGGCTCTACGTCCGGCTCGAGAGCATCCGCGACGAGGATGCGGTGCGGGGCTGGATCGCGCAGGTCACGCGCAACGTCGCGCTCGACTGGCTGCGCAAGAGCGGCCGGGAGCTGGCGAGCGGCGACGAGCTCGACGAGCACGCCCTCGAAGAACCACTGCGGGCGGTCGACGAGGCGCTCAGTGTCCGGGCCGCGATGGCGCGCCTGCCCGAGCACCAGCGGGAGATCCTCGACCGGTTCTTCGCGCGCGACGAGAGCTACCAGACGATCGGCGAGGAGCTCGGGATCCCGCCCGGCACGATCGCGAGCCGGATCTCCCGCGCGCTGGCGGCGTTGCGGGTCGAGTTCGAGCGCGAGCACCCGCGGCGCTGACGCGATTCCGGCCTCCAGAGGGAAGATCGCCGCGTGCGGCCACGTCTTTCTCTCTACATGGATGACCCACTCGAGAACGAAACCGGACTCGTCAGCGCACTGAAGCTGACCGCGGGGCCGCCGCAGGCCTGGATCGACGCCGCGGCGATGATCCCGTCGACCCTGGGCGACCTGGAGACGATCGAGCGCGCCGTCGAGAGCGCGGAGTTTCGCGAGCGGTTTGCCAGCAATCCGCGGGACGCCGTCCAGCAGGCCGGACTGACTCCGTCAGATGAGCTCGTGCAGGCGCTGCACAGTCGGTTCTCCTGACGACCGGTGCGGACTCTAGGTCGCAGCGGCGGCCTCGCGGGCGCTTGCCCGAGCGGCCTCAGCGCCGGCCACAATCGCGCTCGCTCGCTCGCGCCGCTGATCTCCCGGCATCAACGCGAGGTTGATCTCAACCAGGGCTGACGCTGACCTCGCGGCGGCGGTTGCAAGCTCGGCCGCGCCGGCCGCATCGGCGCGCAACGCGGGCTCACACCGCCGTGCGATCTCGGCCGCCAACGCCGCGCAGTCGGCGCCCGCCGCGGCGATCGTCAGCAGCGTGTCAGCCGCAGCGACCAGCGCCGCGAGCAGATTGCCATCGCGGCCCCTGATGCCAGGCTCGGGCGCCCGCGCGAGCGCCGCGCGGGCGGTGTCGTACGCGCGCGCGTTGGCGGTCGCCGCGTCGCTGGACCGTGCACGCAGCGCCGCCGCCTGGACCGCCGCGCCGCCCCCGTCGGCCCAGGTCTGCAGCGAATCGCGCGCGATCGACTCACACAGTGCCGCCGCCAGGCCGACCACGCCTGCCGCCACGACACCGGCCCCGTCCGTCGGGGAGGCGAGCGCCAGGCGGCCCGCGATCTCCGACAGTTCGGCCGAGGTCTCGCTCACAGCATCGCCGCCCGTCCGCCGCCGGCAAGCTCCCGGACCGCCTGCTCGGCGTCGGCCAGTTGCCGTTCGATCAGGGCCAGCCCCGAGTCCCAGAACCCTGGGTCTCTCAACTCCACGCCAACCATCTGCGCAAGCTGATCGGGCGGCCGCGAGCCGCCGGCGCCGAGCAGCTCGAGGTAGCTCGGCACGAACTGTTCGCCGACCTCGAGGTAGCGCGCGTAGATCGATAGCGCCAGCAGCTGACCGTAGGCGTAGGCATAGACGTACCCCGGCATCTTGAACAGGTGGCCGATGTAGGACCACCACGAGCTGTAATCGGTCGTGAGGTTCACCGAGTCGCCGTAGAGCTCCTCGTTGGCCGCCATCCAGAGCTCGCCGATCCGCTCCGTCGCGAGCTCACCGCGCTCGCGTCGCTCGCGGTGGATCGCGTCCTCGAAGCGATGGATCGCGATCTGGCGAAAGACGGTCTGCATCGCCTCGTCGAGTTGGCGGCCGAGCAGGTGCAAGCGAGCCTCCGCGCTGTCTGCGTGCGCCAGCAGGTGCGCGAACATCAGCGTTTCGCCGAACACCGATGCTGTCTCGGCAACCGTCACCGGGCCCTCCATCTGCAGGACGCCCTGCGGCGCCGCGAGCAGGAAGTGAAGGCCATGCCCGAGCTCGTGGGCGAGCGTGAACACGTCAGCGGGACGACCGGTGAAGTTGACCAGGATGTACGGGTTGGCATCCGGGACCGTGGCCGCGCAGTAGGCGCCCGGGATCTTCCCCGGCCGCAGCTCGGCGTCGACCCAGCGCTGATCGAAGAACCTCGCGGCGTGGCGGCCAAGCTGCACCGAGAAGCTCGAGTATGCGCCGAGCACCAGCTCCCTGGCCTGATCCCAGCTGACCGGTGATGGCTCGCCGGCGACGGGCGCGAGCCGATCGTAGACCTGGAGTGTCCGCAGCCCGAGCGCATCGGCCTTGACTTGCAGCCAGCGTTGCGCGATGTCGTACCGGGCGACGACCGCGTCGACCAGCGCGCGCACGGACTCGTCAGAGGCCTCGTTGTCTAGGTTGAGGTCGGCCAACCAGTGTGGGAAATGGCGCAGGCGATCATCGACGGCGTGATCGGCGAGCAGCACGTTGAGAATCCGCGCGCGCGTGCGTAGTCCCGGCAGCAGGCCGGCGGAGATCTCCTCCGAGGCGTCCCGCCGCTGACCGCGGTCGTGCGATGCCAGCCGAGCGAGGGCCTCCTCGAGGTCCGCCGCCTCGCCGTCGAGCTCGAACTCCAGCCCCGACAGCTGCGTCTCGAGCAGCCGGCGCCAGGAGTGCGCTCCGGTGACCACCTTGGAGGCCAGGATCTGCTCCTCGGCCTCGGTCAGGCGGTGTGGCTTGCTCCCGCGCAGTCGGCGCAGAAGGTGGGTGTAGCGCTCGAGCTCCGGGGCCTCGATCAGCCGTTGCGCCCGAGCATCATCGATCGCGATCCACTCGAGGTCGAAGAAGGTGACCAGCGTCTCGACGCCGGCGGCGATCTCCTCGGCCTCGCCGAGCAGGGCGCCGTGGTCGGGCGGCTCGGTGTCGGCGTCGAATTGAAGCGACGCGAACGCGTAGACCGCGGTCACGGCCTCCTGCAGGAGCTCGAGCTCTCGGAGAGCGGCTCCCAGCTGGGCCGCGTCATAGTCGGCGATCCGCCCACGATGGGACTGAGCAAACGCCGCGGCGAGGGACAGTGCCCCGTGTCCCTTCGCCGCGGCTGTTGTTGCGCCGCCCGGAAGCAGCGGACTGAGATCCCAGGTGATACCGGTCGCGCTGCTGGTCACGGGTGGTCGTATGAAGTGACGATGACCAGGAGCACCGTCACCTCAAGGGCAACGAGAAGCTAGAAGCGCCGCCCCTTGGACTTGAACGGGGCCTGACCGTGCTTGCGGAAGTGGCCCTCGACATCCGGCTCCTCGTTGCTCTCGGGAGCCTTGTCGGTGTTCTCGGCTTCGGGAAGCTGCTCGTCCGGCTTGACCTGCTCGTCCTTGTCGCTCATCGGAGCTCCTTGTTTTTGGGTTTGCCGTCCGCCTGATGGGCGCGCATGCATCAAGGACGGGCGACGAACCGGAAATCTTCCGTTCCGTGACGAACAGCACATAGGATCCAGCGATGGCCGAGGGCGACGCGGACGAGGAGCTACCGGCCTGGTCACTGGACCGCGCCGCTGTCAGCGCGCGACCGCAGCCGTCGGTCTGGCCGCTGGGCGACGCCCGGGCCTGGGCGTGGGGCGGCTCTCGCGGGGAGGGCGTCCGCGTCTGCATCGTCGACAGCGGCGTCGACGCGACCCATCCGCTGGTCGGGGAGCTTCAGAGCGCGGTCGCGGTCACGCAGAAACCGGATGGCGAGCTCGCGGTGGTGCCGGACGACGAGGGCGACGCGTTCGGCCATGGCACCGCGTGCGCGGCGATCATCCGCGAGCTTGCACCCGCATGCGAGATCCATTCCGTGCGCGTGCTCGGCGGTGAGTTGACCGGGACCGGACCGATCCTGCTGCACGGCCTGCGATGGGCGATCGAGCAGCGATTCGAGGTGATCAACCTGAGCCTCTCGACGACCAAGAGCCGGTTCGCGCCCGAGCTTCGGCAGCTCACCGACACGGCTTACTTCCGCGGCAACATCCTCGTCGCGTCGGCGCACAACATGCCGGTCGAGTCGTTTCCGTGGCGATTCTCATCAGTGCTGTCGGTCGGCAGCCACGCCGGCGATGATCCCTTCGAGTACTACGTAAACCCCGAGCCGCCCGCGGAGTTTGCGGCTCGCGGGGTCAACCTGGAGCTCGCCTGGTTCGGCGGCACGACGATCACCGCCACGGGCAACTCGTTCGCCGCCCCCCACATCGCCGCGATCGCCGCCCTGGTGCTCGCCAAGCACGGACGGCTGCGGCCGTTCGAGCTCAAGACGGCGCTGCGGGCAGCGGGCAGCAACATCGCGCAGGCGGCATGAGCGTCGAGGACGCGCTCGCCAGCGAAGCGGGGCGCCGCGAGCTGCTGCAGACGATCGTCGAGATCACCCGCGCCGTGTTCGCGGCCAGGGCATGCTCGATCATGAGCCACGACCCGGGGACCCGCCAGCTCGTGTTCGAGGCGGTCGCCGGGGAGGGCGCCGACGAGCTGGTCGGGCAGCGAATCCCGGCGACCACCGGACTGGCGGGCTGGTCGCTCGCATCCGAGGAGCCGATCGCGATCGCCGATGTCAGCCACGACCCTCGCTTCGCGCGTGGCTTCGCCGAGGGCACCGGCTTTGTCCCGACCAGGATCTCGGTCCACCCGCTGCTCCACGGCGAGTGCTCGCTCGGCGTGCTGAGCGTGCTCGACCAGGGGGCCAGCGAGCAGGTCGGCCTCGCCGACATGGACGTTCTCGCGCGGATCGCAACCCACGCCGCCACCGTCCTCGCGCTCGTCCAGGCCGCACGGCGGGGCGAGTCCGAAGGCGACCGTGACCGCGGCGGCCTAGCCGGGCTCGAGCGCGCGCTGGCCGACGCGACCCCAACCGAGCGCGAGGCGGCGCTGGCGGTGGTCGCGGGGCTCGAGCGGTTGTTGGGCCGGGGGTGAGGCGAAGCCCGGTCTGGGCTCCCCCGAGCCATGGTTTAAGCCGCGTCCGCCGCGGCGTCAGCCGTTTCTGGCCCCTGGAGGTATAGGAACGTACGACCAGCCACCACACCGGCCACGAACTGAGCCAGCCAGTACTCCCAGATGTGGCCGACGCCGACCGCGCCGTGGACGATCTGGCCCAGGGCGACCGCAGGGTTGAAAGCGCCGCCCGAGATCCCGCCGACCGCGAACGCACCGGCGAGCACCGTGAATCCGATCGCCAGTCCATAGAACGAGTTGCCCTCATTGGCCTTGGCGGTCGCCACGTTGAGAACGACGTAGACGAGCGCGAACGTGAACAGGAACTCGGCGATCAGCACTCGTCCGGTTCCGAGCAGCGCGCCCGCATGCTGATGGCCGGCGACCACGCTCGCGATCAGCCCCCCGCAGACACCGGCGATCAGCTGCGTGATCACGTATCCGCCCCATTCGGACCCGTTGATCCCGCCGCGCACGAGCACGCCGGTGGACACCGCCGGGTTGTAGTGACCGCCCGACACCCAGCCGCCGGCGAACACCATCACCATCAGGATCGAGCCGATCGCAAGCGGCGCGAACGGTCCAGAGGGGTTGATCTTGGCCGTCGCCGTGCCGACGGTGAAGACGAGAAAGAAAGTCCCGATGAACTCGACGGTCAGCTTGCGATTCTGGTCCACGACGCCTCCGGTTCCATTCGAACGTTTGGCGTCTGTTTTCGACCACCGGTGCGAGTCCCCTGCCCGTGCGGACGTCACCCGGCACCCGGCGGCGGTTGCGCGCAGCTACTCGCCGACGCCGCTCGCCGCAGCCGTAGACTCGGACTCCGCCTCCGAGCCGTACGTCATCGCCCGCGCTGGATGGGTCACCGACAGCCGCCCCTGAGCGGTCTCCATCAGCGACGACGATGGCGGCGAGCTGGTCAACGCCTCGAGCAGCGTCTCGCCGTCGATCTGCTCACACGAGCAATCGGTCAGTGCGCTCACCGTCGCCGTTCGCGGGATCCGCTCGAGCACGCCGATCTCGCCGAAGAAGCCGGGTGCGCCGAGCACTGCCAGGATCTGATCCGGTTCGCCGTCGGTGCCGTAGGCGCTGACCTGGACCTGGCCCTCTGCGAGCACGTACAGCGAGTCGGCTGTATCCCCCTCGCGGATGATCACGTCGCCGGGGCCAAACCGCACCTCGACGGCGGCGGCTGCCAGCCGCTCGAGGATCGGGCGGGTCGCCTTCTCGAAGATCTCGAGCTGCTCGAGCAGTGCGACCCGGGGTTCGAGCACGCGCACGCGGGCCGCGGTCTCGCGGTCGATCGCGAGCAGCGCCGGATACCCGCCGAGCGCCAGCAGGGCCGGGGCGAACGCCATCACAAACAGCCCGCCGTTCAGTCCGAGTGCGTGGACGGCGATCGGCGTCAGCAGGGCGCCGAGCGAGATCGCACCGAGCACGAACGCGAAGAACACGCCGAACACGCGTGCCAGCTGGTCGGCGGCAACTGCGCGCTGGAGGGCCGTGATCGCAAGCACGTCGACGACGAGCGTCGACGCGCCTCGGAAGACCTGCACCGCGAAGGCCAGCGCCGGGGCATGGATGATCGCCATCAGCGCCGTCGGCAGCGTGTAGCCGAGCGCGCCGGCGAGGATGATCGCTCCGAGCCGCCGCGCTCCCGCGAGCTTGTTGACCGCGCCGGCCGCGAGCACGCCGCCGACACCGAGCCCCGCGAGCAGGTAGCCGAACCCCTGTGGGCCGGTCCCGAGCCGGTGCTCGGAGACGCCGATGAACAGGACCGTGTCGGTCCCGTACACGAAGCTGACCAGGACGCTGTAGGCGACCAGGGTCCGGGCGGCGGAGAGGGCGAGGATCGTCCGGGCGCCGACCAGCATCTGCGCCAGCGGCCCGGCGGCCCCACCCTCGGTCACGTCGACCGGCCGGCTCCGGGTGCGGATCCTCGAGACGATCACTGCCGACAGCGCAAAGCTCACGGCGTTGACGACGAACACCGCCGTCGATGAGCCGACGACCAGGATCAGCGCCCCGATCGCCGGTCCCACGATCACGACGAGCTGCTCGATCGTTCCGTTAAAGCGTTGGCCGCAACGAGGTCGTCCTCATCGACGATCGACGGGATCGTGGCCGAGGTCGCCGGCAGATAGACGACGCTGCAGGTCGCGGTCAGCGCCGCGAACACGAGCGCGAGTGCAGGCGGCCCGGATGTGGCGGCCACTACCGCGAGCCCGACCTGCCAGAGCCCGCACAGCAGATCGGAGCTGACCATCAGGCGAATCCGCTCGGTGCGTTCGGCGATCACACCGCCGTAGGCGCTCAGCAGCAGCTGTGGGATGAACCGCACGAGTCCGGCGGCCCCGACCCAGCCAAGCGAGTGGGTGCGTTCATAGACGAACGACAGCAGCCCGACGTTGTAGGCCCAGCTGCCGGTCGCGGAGATCAGCAGGCCGCTGAACAGCAGCCGGACGTCCCGCTTGGCCAGGACCGAGCGGTAGCCGGAGAACCAGCCCGCGATGCGTGCGCCATCCATGGACGCGAGAGTCTACGTTCTGCGTCAGAGGGCGGGATAGAATGCCGCGCGAGGTGGCTACCTGCTCGGCGTGCGGAACGGACAACCGAGCCGGGAGACGTTTCTGCGCAAAGTGCGGGGCGGCGCTCTCGGTGAAGTGCAGCAACTGCGGCGCGGACAACGAGCCGGGCGATCGCTTCTGCGGTGACTGCGGCGCGGCGCTGGAGTGGAGCGCCGACCCAGGCGCTGCCGACCCCGCACTGACCCAGCCGGCGCAATCGATTGCCGAGCGCCGGCTGGTCTCCGTGCTGTTCGCGGATCTGGTCGGGTTCACGACGTTGAGCGAGCATCGCGACCCCGAGGAGGTGCGCGAGCTTCTGTCGCAGTACTTCGACCGCTGCCGGTCGCTGATCGAGCGCTACGGCGGCACGGTGGAGAAGTTCATCGGCGACGCGGTGATGGCCGTCTGGGGGACGCCGGTCGCGCGCGAGGATGACGTCGAGCGGGCCGTGAGGGCCGCGCTTGCGCTGACGAGCGCGGTGACGCTGCTGGGCGAGGAGGTCGGGATGCCCGAGCTGCGTATCCGGGCGGGTGTGCTGACCGGCAACGCGGCGGTCGAGGTCGGTGCCGAGGGCGAGGGGATGGTGCTCGGCGACACGGTCAACACCGCGTCACGGCTGCAATCGATCGCCACGCCCGGCACGGTGCTCGTCGATGACGTCACACGTCGCGCTTCTGAAGCCGCGATCGCGTATGAGGATGCCGGGGAGCATCCGGTCAAGGGACGTGAGCAACCGGTGCACGCGTGGACCGCTCTGCGAGTCGTCGCCGGTGCCGGGGGTGCGCGGCGCAGCGCCGGGCTGGAGGCGCCGTTCGTCGGCCGCGAGCGCGAACTCGCGCACGTGATCGAGTCGTTCGAGGAGAGCGCCGAGCTGACTCGTGCTCGGCTGGTGCCGGTCGTCGGCGAGGCGGGGTCTGGCAAGTCGCGGCTGCTGTGGGAGTTCTTCAAGTACATGGACGGCGTCGAGCGGATCGTGCGCTGGCACCAAGGGCGATGCCTGTCGTACGGAGACGGTGTCGCCTATTGGGCGCTGGCCGAGATGATCCGCGCGCGCGCCAACATCGCCGAGGAGGAGAGCCCGGCTTCGGCGCGCGCGAAGCTCAGCGAAGCGGTGTCGCTGTATGTGACCGACGAGCGCGAGCACCGGCTGGTCGAGCCCCGCCTCGCCCACCTCCTTGGGCTCGAGCAGCGAACCGCACCGGATCGTGCGGACCTTTTCAGCGGCTGGCGGTTGTTCTTCGAGCGGATGTCCGAGGACGCCCCGGTCGTGCTCATCTTCGAGGATCTGCAATGGGCCGACTCTGGCCTGCTGGAGTTCATCGACTACTTGCTCGAGTGGTCCGTCGAACGGCCGATGTTTGTGCTCGCGCTCGGCCGGCCGGAGCTGCTGGACACGAGGCCTGCCTGGGCGCCTGCCGCGATCAGGCTGGCACCGCTGCAGGACACGGCGATGCGGCAGCTGCTCGACGGTCTCGTCCCGGGCCTGCCCGAGGACATGGCTGCGCGGGTGCTCACACGAGCCGAGGGGATGCCGCTGTACGCCGTCGAGACAGTGCGAATGCTCCTCGACCGTGGCCTGCTCGCGCAGGAGGGCAGCCGTTACCGGGTGACGGGCGACATTGACGAGCTCGATGTGCCCGAAACCCTTCATGCGCTCGCCGCCGCGCGCCTCGACGGGCTGACCCCGAGCGAGCGAGCGGTGCTCCAGGACGCGGCGGTGTTCGGCCTGTCGTTCACGCCGGCAGGGGTCGCCGCGCTATCGGAGCGCGCGCCCGAGAGCGTCACCGAGATTCTCGATGGTCTGGTGGCCAAACAGGTCCTCGGCTTCAACGACGACCGGCTGTCGTCCGAGCGCGGCCAGTACCACTTCCTGCAGGGCCTGCTTCGAGCGACCGCGTACGGCACCCTGTCGCGCAAGGATCGCAAGAGCCGCCACCTCGCGGCGGCCCGCCATCTGCAAGAGGCGTGGGGCGACGAGGCACCTGAGCTGGCCGAAGTGCTGGCGGCGCACTTCCTTGAGGCCGCCGCGGCCGACCCCGAGGCCTCCGACGCGCCTCGAATCCGCGCCTCCGCGTGCGAGACCTTGGCCGAGGCCGGGCGGCGGGCCCTGTCGCTTGCGCTCGGAGCCGAGGCGCAGCGGGCGTTCGACCGGGCGGCCGAGCTGGCGCAGGACGACGGAAGCCGAGCAAAGCTGCTCGACCAGGCTGGCCGCGCGGCCCAGCTCAATGCGGACTACGACGGCTCTGTGGAGCGCCTTGAGAAGGCCGTCGAGCTGTTCGAGTCACTCGGCGATACGGTGGGTGTGGCGCGGTCGCTCGCGGCGCTTGCACACACGTTCTACCGTCAGGACAGGCTCGACGACGCGCTCGCGCTGAGCCGACGCGCCGTCGCGGGGCTGCCCGACGGCAGCGCCGAGCAAGCCGCCGCGCTGGCGGTACTCGCCAGTCACCTCTCGTTCAGCGGCGACTTCGAGCAGGCGCTCGCCGCCACCGATTCGGCGCTCGCGATCGCCGAGCCGCTCGAGGATTGGCCGACTGTCGTGAGGGGGTTCAACACGCTGGCCAATGTGCGCGAGCGCTCCGGCCGGGTGGAGGAAGCAACGGCGTTGCGCGAGCGAGCGCTCAAGATTTCGCTGGCACTTGATCTCACGGCGGACGCTCTGCGCAGCTACAACAACCTCGCCAACGGCCCGCTTCAGCACGATCATTTCCAGGACGCTTGCGACCTGGCGAGTCCTGGGCTCGAACTGGCCAAGGCGCGGGGGCATCGCGATTCGGAGCAGATGCTGGCCTTGATGGTCGCCGCCGCAAACGTGGGGTTGGGGCACTGGGACGTGGCGTTGGAGCTGGTCGGCGCGCTTACCGACGCGATTGGGCTGACGCGCCTTGGCTACCTGCCCGCGCTGGCGCGCGTCCAGGCAGCCCGAGGCGAGAACGAGATGCTCCAGTCCACGCTCGAGATTGCGGTCGCGGCTGAGGGCAGCAGCAACACCGAGTACGGGCCTTCGGCGACCGTCGCTCGCGCAATTGCACTCAACGCCTTCGGTCGTCCAGCCGAGGCGCTCCAAGCGGCCAGCGCGTTGGCGACGTCCGGCAGCGAAGTAGCCAACGAGGATCGCCGCGAGGCTTACGTCGAGGCGGGTCTGGCGGCGCTCGCGCTCGATGACCAGGCGACCGTCGAGCGCCTGATCGAGCACGTCGACGGACTGCCTCCCGCGATGCGATCGCCGCTGTTGCGCGCGGGCGCAGCCCGGTTCGCCGGGCTGCTGGCGCAACGCCGCGGGAGCATCGATCAAGCCGACGAGCGGCTCGCCGCCGCGACCCGCGAGCTGCGCGCGATCGAGGCTCCGTTCGTCCTCGGCCAGGTGCTGCTCGAACATGCCGAGCTCCTGCAAAGCGAGGGACGCGAGGAGGAGGCGGCGCCGTTGAAAGCGGAGGCAATCGCGATCTTCGAGCGGCTGCGCGCCGCGCCGTGGCTCGAGCGGGCGCATTCGGGGGGCACACACGTCGCGGCATGAGGAGGATGAGCTGAAAAGACGCGCAGCGGGCGGGGATTGGCTGACGGACGCGGTGGCGCTCGGGAGAGAGGCGCGCGATAGGTTTCCGGACTTGGGGGCGATGCCAGGTCTAGGTCACGCACGCGCGCAGTACGCCGGAGCCGCCGCATGAGCGCAACGGCGGAGCATCGCTGCGCGGCATGTGGGGAGCTGACCCCGGCCGGCAAATTCTGCATCCACTGCGGGACGCCGACCGAGCAGTCGTGCCCGTCATGCGGTGCTGCAGTCGTGCCCGGAGCAAGGTTCTGTGTTGAGTGCGGCACGGCGCTGACGACCACCGCAGCCAAGCCGACACCCGACGAGCCGCTGACGACCGCCGAGCGGCGGTTGGTGTCGGTGTTGTTCGCCGACCTGGTCGGGTTCACGACACTTTCTGAGCACCGCGACCCTGAGGAGGTCCGGGAACTGCTGTCGCAGTACTTCGAGCGCTGCCGGTCGCTGATCGAGCGCTACGGCGGGACGGTGGAGAAGTTTATCGGCGACGCGGTCATGGCGGTGTGGGGCACGCCCGTGGCGCGCGAGGACGACGCCGAACGGGCAGTCCGGGCAGCGTTGGCGCTGACCAGCGCGGTGACGCTGCTGGGCGAGGAGGTCGGAATGCCCGACCTGCGGATGCGGGCCGGGGTCCTGACCGGCAACGCGGCGGTGGAGGTCGGCGTCGAGGGCGAGGGGATGGTGCTGGGGGACACCGTCAACACCGCGTCGCGGCTGCAGTCGATCGCCACGCCGGGGACGGTGCTGGTCGATGACGTGACCCGGCGGGCCTCAGAGGCGGCGATCGCCTATGAGGACGCGGGCGAGCACACGGTCAAGGGGCGCGAGCAGCCGGTGCGGGCGTGGACCGCGCTGCGGGTCGTCGCGGGCGCCGGTGGCGCTCGACGCAGCGCCGGGCTCGAGGCCCCGTTCGTCGGCCGCGAACGCGAGCTCGCGCACGTGCTTGAGTCGTTCGAGCAAACCGCCGAACGGCGCCAAGCTCAGCTTGTGACGGTGAGCGGAAACGCGGGTTTTGGCAAGTCGCGGCTGCTGTGGGAGTTCTTCAAGTACATCGACGGGGTCGAGCGGCTCGTCCGCTGGCACCAGGGCCGTTGCCTGTCGTATGGAGAAGGCGTGTCGTACTGGGCGCTGGCCGAGATGGTCCGGTCGCGCGCCGGGATCGTGGAGGAGGAGGAGCCGGCCAGCGCCCGCGACAAGCTGCGAGCCGTCGTGGACGAGTTCATCACCGACGAACGCGAGCGCCGGCTGGTCGAGCCCCGCCTCGCCCACCTGCTCGGGCTCGAGCAGCGTGCGGCCACCGATCGGGCTGACCTGTTCAGCGGCTGGCGCCTGTTTTTTGAGCGGATTGCCGACACCGAGCCGGTGGTGCTGGTGTTCGAGGATCTGCAGTGGGCGGACTCCGGTCTGCTCGACTTCATCGATTACCTGCTCGAGTGGTCAGCCGATCACCCGATCTTCCTGCTGGCCCTGGGCCGGCCCGAGATGTTGACCACCCGGCCCGGATGGCCCCGAACGATCGAGCTCGAACGCGCTCCCGCGCGAGGCGATGAACCGGCTGCTCAACGGGCTGGTACCGGGGCTGCCGGACGCGCTGGCACAGCAGATCCTCGCCCGCGCCGAGGGCGTGCCGCTGTACGCCGTGGAGACGGTCCGGATGCTGTTGGACCGCGGTCTCCTGGCCCAGGAGGGGACGCGCTACGTCCTGACCGGCGAGGTCGCCGACCTCGAGGTCCCGGAGACGCTGCAGGCGCTGGTGGCGGCGCGCCTGGACAACCTCGGCCCGTCCGAGCGCGGACTGTTACAGGACGCCGCGGTGATCGGCCAGTCGTTCACCCCGGCCACGCTGATCGCCGTGTCGGGCCGTCCCGAGGCCGAGGTCAGCCAGCTGCTCGAGGCGCTCGTGGCCAAGCAGGTGCTCGACTACACCGATGATGTCCGTTCGGCCGAGCTCGGCCAGTATTCGTTCCTGCAGGCGCTGCTGCGCAGCGTCGCCTTGAGCACGCTGTCGCGCCGCGATCGCAAGGCCAAGCACCTGGCGGTCGCGCGCCAGCTGGCGGCATCATGGGGCGACGAAGCCGGAGACATCGCCGAGGTGCTGGCCAGCCACTACCTCGACGCGGTCGAGGCCGAGCCCGAGGCCGACGACGCGGAGCAGATCCGCGCGCTGGCCTGCCGGACGCTCGAGGAGGCCGGCAAGCGCGCGATCTCGCTGGCCCTCGGCCCGGAGGCCCGCCGCCACTTCGAGCACGCCGCGGAGCTGGCGATCGAGCCCGAGCACCGCGGCCGGCTGCTCGGCGATGCGGGATCGGCGTCCCGGGCCAGCGGGGACCTACCTGGCGCCCTGGAGCTGCTGGGCACGGCCGCGGACGTCCTGTCGCATGCCGGGGCAACGCGGGATGTGGCGCGAGTCGAGAGCGTGATGGCGCAGACCCAGGCCGAGACGGGACAGATGGACCAGGCGATGAAACGCCTCGCCGAGGCCTATACGACGCTCGATGACGGCAGCGATGACGAGGCGCTGGCTGAGGTGGCGGCGGCCAGGGCCCGGCTTGCGTTCCTGGCGGGCGATCATGTCGAGGCGCAGGCGTTGGCCGACGTCGCCCTGGTGATCGCCGAAGGGCTGCGGCTCGACCGCATTCTGATCACCGCCCTCATGACCAAGGCCAACGTCATGATCGAGGACGGGCGGGTGGTCGAGGGGACGGCCCTGCTGTCGCACGCCACGTCGATGGCGCTCGATCAGGATCTGGGACCGGACGCCGTGCGCGGCCTCTACAACCTGGCCGAGGACAAGATGGCCGCGGGGCGTTTCGCCGAGGCCGAGGAGTTGCTCGAACGGGGTCTTGCCGTGGCCAACCGCCGAGGGGACGGACAGGGGGAGCGGCAGCTCGTCTCGCAGGGGCTGTACGTGCGGTTCATGCTCGGACGGTGGGACGAGGCGCTGTCCAACGCCCACGCCCTGCGCGGCGGTGGCAGGGACGACCAGTGGTCGTTCCAGGCGCTGGTGCTGATTCCATGGATTCTCGTCAACCGTGGCGAGATGGCCAACGCGCTCGAGCTGCTCGAACCCCTGAGCGTCGATACAGGCTGGGCCGAGCCGATGGTCATGGCGCAATGCGCCCGCGCCGGGATCCTTCGGGAGATGGACGAGCCGACCCGGGCACTCCCCGAGGCCCGACAAGCCGCGCTGTCGGTCATCGACACCAGCCTCTCCCACATTCCGGTCGAGTTCGCGGAAGCCGTTGAATGCGCCTTTGACGCTGACGAGCTCGACGTGGTCCGCGAGCTTCTGGCCAGGATCGACGCGCTCAAGCCGGTACAGCTGATCCCGCTGCTGGACGCCGAGGCGATGCGGGCCCGGGGCCGGCTGGCCGCGGCAGAAGGGGATCTGGAATCCGCCCAGCTTTGGTTCCGGCGATCGATCGACCTGATCCGCGAGCACGAGACCCCGTTCCCGCTGGCGCGCGCCCTGCTCCAGTACTCCGAGCTGCTCGGAGCGGCGGACGAGGCCCGCGCTCCACGTGACGAGGCAATCCAGGTGTTCGAAGCGCTCGGCGCGACGCCGTGGCTCGAGCGCGCCCGAGCGGGGGCGACGGAGACGATCGCATGATCACCTGCGCGTCGTGCGAAGCCGAGTCGCCGCCCGGGCAGCGGTTCTGCGGCGGGTGTGGCTCGCCGTTGACGTGCGTGTGCGCCTCTTGCGGCACCGAGAACCCGCCCGAGAACCGCTTTTGTGGCACGTGCGGCTCGCCGCTGACCGAGGGGGCTGTGAGTGCTCAGGTAGCCGCTGTAGCACCGGTTTCGGAGCGCCGCTTGGTGTCGGTGTTGTTCGCGGACCTGGTCGGGTTCACGACCCTGTCAGAGCATCGCGACCCCGAGGAGGTCCGCGAGCTTTTGTCGCAGTACTTCGACCGCTGCCGGTCGCTGATCGAGCGCTACGGCGGCACGGTGGAGAAGTTCATCGGCGACGCGGTGATGGCCGTCTGGGGGACCCCGGTCGCGCGCGAGGACGACGCCGAGCGCGCGGTGAGGGCAGCGCTTGCCCTGACGAGCGCGGTGACGCTGCTGGGCGAGGAGGTCGGGATGCCCGAGCTCCGTATCCGGGCGGGTGTGCTGACCGGCAACGCGGCGGTCGAGGTCGGCGCCGAGGGCGAGGGGATGGTGCTCGGCGACACGGTCAACACCGCGTCACGGCTGCAATCGATCGCCACGCCCGGCACGGTGCTCGTCGATGACGTCACACGGCGTGCGTCCGAGGCCGCGATCGAATACGAGGACGCCGGGGCCCACAACGTCAAGGGACGCGAGCGGCCCGTGCATGGGTGGACCGCGCTGCGAGTGGTCGCCGGGGTGGGCGGCGCGCGCCGAGGCGCCGGCCTCGAAGCGCCGTTCGTCGGCCGCGAGCACGAACTGCAGACAATCATCTCGGTCGCCGAGGACTCGGTCGCGCACCGGACCGCGCGGCTGGTGACCGTGACCGGCGACGCCGGGACCGGCAAGTCGCGTCTGTTGTGGGAGTACTTCAAGTACATCGACGGGATCGAGGAAACCCGCTGGTGGCATCAGGGCCGGTGCTTGGCGTACGGCGAGGGCGTCGCATACTGGGCGCTGGCCGAGATGATCCGGGCGCGCGCCGGGATCAGCGAGGACGACGATCCACCGACCGAGCGCCAGAAGCTGCGTACGACGATCGAGCGGTTCGTGGCCGATGAGCGTGAGCGGCGGCTGATCGAGCCGCGCCTGGCACAGCTGCTCGGACTCGAACAGCGCAGCGCCACGGAGGCCGCGGACCTGTTCAGCGGCTGGCGGCTGTTCCTCGAGCGGATGGCCGCTGCAAGCCCGGTGATCCTGGTGTTCGAGGATCTGCAGTGGGCCGACTCGGGGCTACTGGACTTCATCGACTACCTGCTCGAGTGGTCGGCTGAGCATCCGATCTTCATCCTTGCTCTGGGCAGGCCCGCGCTCGATCCCCGGCGCCGCGACTGGGGCACGGCGATCCATCTCGACGTGCTCGCAGCAGACGCGATGCAGGCGCTGCTCGACGGCTTGGTGCCGGGTCTAGGGGACGATCTCACGGCGCGGATCCTCGAACGCGCCGAAGGGGTCCCTCTGTACGCGGTCGAGACCGTGCGCATGCTGCTCGACCGCGGGATCGTCACCCAGGAGGGAAATCGCTACGTCGTGTCCGGGACGATCTCGGACCTCGAGGTACCAGAAACCCTGCATGCGCTGGTCGCCGCCCGCCTTGACAACCTCGATTCCGTCGAGCGCAAGCTGCTCCAGGACGCCGCGGTGCTCGGGATCTCGTTCTTCCCAGCGGCCGCAGCGGCGGTCAGCGAGCGGCCAGAGGCCGAGGTCCGCCGGACGCTGGATGGGCTCGTGGGCAAGCAGCTGCTGGGCCTCGAGGAGGACAAGCGCTCAGGCGAGCAGGGTCAGTATCACTTTCTCCAAGCGCTGCTGCGGACGATCGCACTCGGCACGCTCTCTCGGCGCGACCGCAAGGCGCGCCACCTGGCCGCCGCGGAGCATCTCCAGAACGCCTACGGGGACACGACCGAGATCGCCGAGGTGCTCGCCAGCCACTACCTCGACGCGGTCGACGCCGATCCCGACGCCGCCGACGCCGACGAGATTCGCGGGCGAGCGCGAGAGACGTTGGCCACGGCTGGGCACCGTGCCGTCTCGCTGGCCCTCGGAGGGGAGGCCCGCCGCTACTTCGAGCAGGCCGCCACCCTGGCCCGCGACGAGCCCGAGCGCGCCGAGCTGCTGGCAGAGGCGGGCTCGGCGGCCGCTCGCACCGCCGACCGAGAGGGCGCTCGAGTCCTGCTGGGCGACGCAATCACCGCGCTCGACGCTGCGGGGCGCGGCCTGCAGGCGGCCCGCACGCGCCTTCGACTTGCGGTCGTCCAGATCAGCGACAACCGTCTCGAGCAGGCTCGCGAGCTGCTCGACGAAGCTGAGCGCTCGATCAACGACCAGCCGACGCTCGCCGAGCTGGCGTCGCGCCGCGCACAGCTGGCTTTCCTGACCGATGACTACCGAGGTGCCCGCGACCAGGCAGAACTCGCGCTCAGCATCGCCGACCCGCGTGATCTGCGTCCGGTGATTGCCGAGGCCGCGCTGACCAAGTCGGTGGCTCTCGGCTACGAGGACCGCATGACCGAAGGGGCGGCGCTGATGGAGCTCGGCCTTCAGGTCGCGCTCGAGTCAGGGATTACCGATCAGGCGTTGCGCGGCTACTACAACCTCTCCGATCTGCGCCTGCTGAGCGGGCGAACAGCCGAATCCTCGGAGCTGCTCGAGCGTGGGCTCGCACTCGCGCGCGAGCGGGGCGATCGCAGCTGGGAGCGCGACATGCTGGCCCAGATCAACCAGGGGCATGTGTTCCGCGGCCGCTGGGATCAGGCAATAGCCAATGCGCGAACTCTTCAGGAGGGCGCCGATGACGAGGCCGCGCGCGTCGGCACGGCGCCGCTTTCACTGATCTTCGCCGCCCGTGGCGATGCGGCCGCTCTTAAACCGCTGGCCGCGGCGCAGTCGCAACCATCGGAGTGGCACGAGCTGGCGCTGATGGAGACAACCGGAAGGGCGATCGCACTCCGTGCGCTCGGAGAGCGCGATCTTTGCGAGGAGCTCGCGGTACGAGCGGCCGCCGAGCTCCGGCACGTCAACAACAGCACGAAGGCGATCTTCGCCGACGAGGTGATCGACATCCTGCTCGAGTTCGGACGCCTTGAGGAGCTTGAGCAGCTGGTCCCGCCATCAGATGTGCGTGTGATGGCGGGCGTTCACGGTCAGCTCGAGCGCGGTCGGGCGCACCTCGAGTGGCTGCGCCAAGGGCCCGCTGCCGCCGAGCGGACGATGTCCGCCGCAGTCGATGCCCTGCGACTCAGCGAGTCCCCACTGGCGTTGGCACGAGGGCTGCTCGATCACGGCCGGCTGCTACAGCAGCTCGGCCGACCGGTGGAAGCAGAGGCACTGCTCAACGAGAGCACCGGGATCTTCACGGCGCTCAGGGCGGCGCCCTGGCTCGAGCGAGCCGGCGCGCTGCTCGCACGCGAGGCGGCAACGGCGGTCTGATGACCGGGGTCGGCCAGGGCTTTCACCTCGTGGGTCTGTTCGGCGCGGCGTTGGTCGCCGCTGCTTGATGGCTGCGGTTTCGTTCCTTCGCGCGGTACCGATCCTGAGCGATCTGCCGGACGGGCTGCTGCGGCGCGTCGGCGAGCAGGTCCGCGAGGTCCACTTTGCCGCCGGTGAGTGGGTCATGCACAAGGGCGACGAGGCCGATGGGATGTTCATCATCCGTAGCGGCCGCGTGGAGGTCATCGACGAGGGGCCGCCCGAGTCGCTCGTTGGCGTGCTCCGTCGGGGTGACATGCTTGGCGAACTGGCGCTGCTGCGCCAGGGAGTCAGGTCGCGCTCGGTGCGGGCGCTGCGCGACACCGAACTGCTCGAACTCGACCGCGCTGATTTCGAACAGCTGATCCTCGACGCGCCCACGTTCGCGCTCGGCCTGACCCGGGTGATGGGCGCTCAGCTCGCGGCGGCTCGACCACCGGTCGCGATCGCGAAACCGCCACGAACGATCGCGGTCAGCGCGCTTGATGACGGAGCCCCGGTCGACGAAGTCGCGGACCTGCTTGCGCGGTCATTGGCGGTATACGGAAGCGTCGCACGCCTCAGAGATGCGGACCTGAATGCGATCGACCACGCCGAGCGCGATTGTGACCGCGCCCTGCTGGTGACCAGCCATTCCCCCGATCACCCATGGACCGAGCTGTGCGTGGGCGAGTCAGACCTCGTGATCGCCGTCACCAGCGGCTCACCCGATCCGCGGTGGACCCAGCGAGATCGGGCGCTGCGCGGGTGCGAGCTGGTGGTACTCGGCCCGTTGCCGCAGCGCTCGGTGATGACCGCGATGCGGCCCCGCGAAGTGCAGGTGATCAGCGAACGTGCGGGGATCGGCGAGGCGGTCGCAGCGACTGCCCGACGGCTCGTCGGCCGCGCCCCGGGGATCGTCCTCTCGGGAGGCGGGGCGCGCGCGTTCGCGCATCTCGGCGCGCTGGAGGAGCTACGCGCGGCGGGGATTCGCTTTGACCGTGTCGGCGGGGTGAGCCTCGGTGCGCTAGTCGGCGGATTCGTGGCAATGGACGTCGAGCCGGACGCGGTCTACGATGTTTTCCGGCGCGGGTTCGTCGACACCAATCCGACCAACGACTTTGCGCCGCCGGCGTTCTCGCTGGTCCGCGGCGGCAAGACTCGGAGGATGATGCGAGATGCGTTCGGCGAGCGCCGAATCGAGGAGCTCCCGCGGCGCTTCTTCTGCCTCAGCTGTGACCTGGTCGCACGCGAGGCCGTGGTGCACCGCACCGGGCCGATCGCTGACGCGGTCTACCCGAGCCTCGCGATCCCGGGCGTGTTTCCACCGGTGGCGACGCCTGAAGGACGGTTGCTCGTCGATGGAGGAGTGCTCGACAACCTGCCGGTCGAGACGATGGCACGCGGCGGCGAGGGTCCGGTGGTCGCGATCGACGTCACAGGCCGCGGCGGTCACGTGGCGCGGACCCGGCGGCCCGGGCTGGCATCGCTCGGGGCGCCGTTGCGTCGAGCGCTCACCGGCAGCGAGGCCGATATCCCCAGGCTGGGTGAGACAATCGTGCGGACCGTGATGGTGGGCAGCGCCGACACCACGGCTGCTGCAAGGATGCACGCAGACTTTGTGATCGCACCGCAAGTCGAGGGAGTCGGAATGATGGACTGGAAGGCAATCGCCCAGGTGAGAGAGCTCGGTCGTCGGGCAGCACGGGAGGCGCTCGAGGCAGACCCCGCGCTGCCCAGTCGATTGATGGGCTAGATCACCTTGATGGAGACCGGAGCCGCAATCAGCGACCAAAACGCTGAGGCAAGTGCCGCTGCGCTCGATGGCGCCGGGGACAACGCAGGCCCTCGCGGCCCGTCACCGAAGACCGTGCTGGCGATCGCGTCGCTCGGCGCCGTGGTCGCGTTCATCGACGCGACGATCGTCAATATCGCATTCCCCGATATCGAGCGCTCGTTCCCTGGAACGTCGATCTCGACCCTCTCGTGGGTTCTCAATGCCTACAACATCTTCTTCGCCGCGTTCCTGGTCGCGTCGGCGCGGATCGCTGACCTGCTCGGTCGACGCCGGATATTCGTCGCCGGGCTCGAACTGTTCACGGTCGCATCGCTGCTTTGTGCGCTCGCGCCATCGCCCGGCGCGCTGATCGCGTTCCGCGTCATTCAGGCGCTCGGAGCCGCATTGGTCGTGCCCTCATCGCTCGCCCTCGTGCTGCATGCGTTCCCGCCCGAGCAGCGCTCCCACGGGGTGGCGCTCCTGTCGGCGGTGTCAGCCGTCGCCGCCGGTCTCGGTCCGTCGATCGGCGGCGTGCTTGTGAGCGCCGACGACTGGCGCCTGGTCTTCCTCGTCAATCTGCCGATCGGCGCCGCAGCGATCATCCTCGCCCGCACGAGACTGGTCGAAAGCCGCGCACCGGGGCGAAGGCGGATGCCCGACCTGCTCGGCTCGCTGATGTTCGCGCTCACGATCGGGACGCTCGTACTTGCCGTCGTCAAGGGCCCTGACTGGGGCTGGACCGCGCCACAGACGCTCGTCTCGTTCGCGCTTGCGCTCGCCTTCGCCAGCCTCGTTGTGTGGCGTTGCACGTGGCACCGATCGCCGATTCTCGACCTGTCGCTGCTGCGCGTGCGGAGCTTCAGCGCTGCCAACGGGATGACGATCGTCGGCGCGGCCGGCTTCTACGGCTACACATTGACCAACGTTCTGTTCCTGACCGGGGTCTGGCACTACTCAACGCTCGAGGCCGGCCTGGCGCTGACGCCTGGACCGTTCGTCGCCGCTGCCGTCGCCGGGCCGACGAGCCGCCTCGTCCGGCGGATCGGTCATCGGCCGGTGCTGGTTGCCGGCGGCCTGATCTGGGGCGGCGCCGTGCTGTGGTTCGTCGAGGTGGTCGGCCCGGTCCCCGACTTCCTCGGCCAGTGGCTGCCGGGCATGCTGCTACTCGGCATTGGAGCGGGCACGCTGCTTCCCAACCTCACCAGCGCGGCCATCGCTTCGGTTCCTGGCCGGGGCTTCGCGACCGCCGCCGGGCTCAACTCGGTTGCACGTCAGGTGGGCGCGGCGCTCGGCGTCGCGGTCGTGGTGGCGATCATCGGCTCACCCACGGCACTGGACGCCGCGGCCACGTTCGACCACGCCTGGACGTTCGGCTCGGCGTGCCTTTTCGTCGCAGGCCTCGGGTGCCTGCTCGTCGGGCGGATCGACGTCGACAAGTCACCGTCGCTCGGCGAGGCGGCCCACATCGTGGCTCATCTGGGCGCTGAGCCCGTTGCGGCGCATCGTGCCTACGCGCGACGCGCCCTCACGGTCTCGCAGGCACCGGAGATCGACTCACACCGGCCCGAATCGATCGCGGACTTCCTCGCCCAGGTGCCGCTGTTCGCCGAACTCGAGCCAACGTTGCGCGAGACGGTCTGCGCGGGCGCGCACACGATCCACCTCGAGGCCGACCGCTGGCTGTTTCACGAGGGCGACCCCGGCGATGCCCTGTACATCGTGCGAGCCGGGCGGCTGGTGGTCACCGACGAGCGCTCCGGCGCCACGCTGCGGGAACTGGGTCGCGGCGACGCCGTCGGAGAGCTCGGGCTGCTGACAAACTCGCCCCGGTCGGCCTCGGTACGCGCCGTCCGGGCCAGCGAGCTGGTCGTCGTCGGCAAGGACGAGTTCGAACGGCTGATGAGCGCCTCGCCCGCGCTGCCGGTGGCGCTCAGCCGGACGCTGGCCGAGCAGCTACGCGACTCGCGCGCGCCGGCGTCCACAATGCGGCCGCTGCCGACGACCGTCGCCGTTGTCGCACTCGACGATCGGGTCGAGCTCGGCACCTTTGTCGACCGCCTTGCGCGTGCACTCGGGCAGTCGTGCGCGGTCCTCAACGGCAGCGAGTTTGGACCCTCGAGCGGCGACGCCGGTTCGGCCTCTCTCTACGCCCCCATCCTCGACCGGGCCGAGGCGACCCACGATCTCGTCGTCCTGATGGCGAGCGACGCTCGGGACCTGACGCCCTGGACTCAGTTCTGCCTCCAGCAAGCCGACCGAATCCTCGCGCTGACGTGCGGCACGCCAGAGGTTCGTCCGGTTCGCGACCGCGCCGAGCTTCGAGGCTGTGATCTGGTCGCCTGTGACGTCGGCCTTGGCTCAGGAGTGTTGGCTCAACACGTGCAGGCGCTCGAGCCGATCGAGTCGCACGCATTTCGTTCGGCGACCGCCGACAGTGACGTGAAGCGGATCGCGCGGCGGCTCACCGGACGGTCGGTCGGCGTTGTTCTATCGGGCGGCGGCGCGCGGGCGTTCGCTCACATCGGTGTGCTTGACGAGTTGACCTCCGCGGGGATCGAGATCGACCGCGTCGCCGGGGTGAGTATGGGCGCCTTCATCGGCGCCCTGTTCGCCAGGGGCTTGGACCCACAGGAGATCGACGCGCTCTGCTTCGAGGAGTGGGTCCAGCGCCACCCGCTCGGCGATTACACCGTGCCGCGCAATGCATTGATCCGGGGTGACCGGGTCCGTGCGATGCTGCGGCGCGCGTTTGACTCGATCGCGATCGAGGAGTTACCGCTTGGCTTCGTCTGCGGCTGCGCCGAGCTGCGCAGTGGACTGCTGGTGCTGTCCAGGTACGGCTCGCTCTACGACGCCGTCTCGTTTTCGATCGCGGTCCCGGTGCTCGCAGCGCCGCAGATCCGTGGCCGTAGCCTGTTTGTCGATGGATCGCTGGTCGACAACCTTCCGGTCCGAGCGATGGCGGAGATGGGCGAGGGACCGATCATCGCGGTCGACGTCAAGGCGACCTTCTCGGCGGCCGACGCTGCTGCCGGCGCCGGGACGGACGCGGATCGCTCCGGTCAAGCCGATGAACCCCGCGGGGGCGAACGCAAGCCTGAGCGCGATGGGCGGGTACCAGGCCTCGGTGAGACCCTCACCCGGGTGATACTGCTCGCGTCGAACAACACATCCGAAGCGGCCCGCGCGCACGCGGACCTGGTGATCAAACCGCGCGCCGCCGGGGTCGGGCTGCTCGAGTTCCACCAGCTCGACGCCGCCCGCGAGGCCGGCCGCGCGGCGGCGCGCGAGGCACTCGCGCGGGCGCCCGCGACTCTGTTCGGCTGACCGGTAGGTTTATGGCCGTGCTAGGACTACCGGAAGGCATCAAGGCGTGTCTGTTCGACCTCGACGGTGTGCTGACGCAGACGGCCAAGGTCCACGACGCGGCCTGGAAGCAGACGTTCGACGAGTACCTACGGGCGCGGGCCGAGCGCGGGGGCGAGGAGTTCAAGGAGTTTGACCCGGTCGCGGACTACGACGAGTACGTCGATGGCAAACCGCGCTACGACGGCGTCCGCTCCTTTCTGGACTCGCGCGCGATCAAGCTCCCCGAGGGCAGCCCTGACGATCCGCCAACGGCGGAGACCGTGTGCGGGATCGGCAACCGCAAGAACGAGCTGGTCCTTAAGCTGATCCGCGAGCAGGGCGTCGAACCGTACGAAGGCTCCGTGCGGTACGTGCGCGCGGTGCGCGATGCCGGGCTGCGGCGCGCGGTCGTCTCCTCGAGTGCCAACTGTCGCGACGTGCTGATCGCGGCCGAGATCGAGGATCTGTTCGAGGAACGGATCGACGGGATCGTCGCCGAACGCGAGCACCTGAAGGGAAAGCCGGCGCCCGACACGTTCCTTGCCGGCGCCAAGGCGGTCGGTGTGCAGGCGTCGGAGGCGGTCGTGTTCGAGGATGCGCTGGCTGGAGTCCAGGCCGGACGCGATGGCCACTTCGGGTATGTGGTCGGGGTCGACCGAGTCGGCCAGGCGCAGGCGCTGCACGAGCACGGCGCGACAGTCGTCGTGAAGGACCTCGCCGAGCTGCTGTGATCCGCCACCCGGCCTTCCCGGTAGAGCCCTGGTCGGTCCGCGAGACCGAGCCGCAGCTCGACAACCTCGGCCCCTCCGAGTCCGTGTTCGCGCTCTCAAATGGTCACATCGGAATGCGCGGCAACTTTGACGAGGGCGAGCCGTACGCACTGCCGGGCACCTATCTCGGCGGCTTCTACGAAGTACGCCCGCTCCCGTACGCCGAGGCGGGGTTCGGGTACCCCGAGGATGGCCAGACGATCGTCAACGTCACAAACGGCAAGATCATCAGGCTGCTGGTCGAGGACGAGCCCTTCGACCTGCGATACGGAACCCTGATCAGGCACGAGCGGGTGCTGGACCTACGCGCCGGTCTGCTGCACCGCACGGTGGAATGGGTCTCGCCGACCGGCCGCCAGGTGAGGGTCTCCTCGACTCGGCTGGTGTCGTTCAACCACCGGGCGGTTGCGGCGATCGAGTACGTCGTCGAATGCGTCGACGATGGCTTCCCGGTCGTCGTGCAGTCACAGCTGGTCGCCAACGAGGCGGCGCCGAGCGCCAGTGCCGACCCGCGCGCGGCCGCCGCGCTCGCCGCGCCGCTCGAGTCCGAGCTGTTCGCCACGCGTGACAGCGGCGCGATTCTCGTGCATCGCACCAGACAGTCGAAGCTGCGGATCGCCGCTGCGATGGACCACTTCGTCGAGGCGCCCGACGGCTACGAGTGCCGGACCGAGGCGTCCGAGGATCTCGCCCGGTTCACGGTCTCGGCCGACCTCGAGCCGGGCAAGCCGCTGCGGCTGGTCAAGATCTTGTGCTACGGGTGGTCGGCCGAGCGCTCGCTCCCGGCCCTCCGTGACCAGGTCGCGGCAGCCGACGAGGGGGCTCGGCATGCCGGCTGGGACGGACTGATTAAGAAGCAGCGCGAGTACCTTGATCGCTTCTGGGCGCGCTCGGACGTCGAGCTCGAGGGCGACGCCGAGCTCCAGCAGGCGCTCCGGTTCGCCCTCTTTCACACGCTCCAGGCCGGCGCCCGGGGAGAGCAGCGCGCGATCGCCGCCAAGGGACTGACCGGCCCCGGATATGACGGCCACACGTTCTGGGACACCGAGATGTTCGTGCTCCCGGTCCTGACCTACACCGCCCCGCACGCGGCCGCCGACGCGCTGCGCTGGCGACAGCAGACGCTCGATCTCGCGCGCGACCGGGCGAAGACCCTCGGCCTCAAGGGTGCTGCCTTCCCGTGGCGGACGATCCGCGGCCAGGAATGCTCAAGCTACTGGCCGGCCGGAACGGCGGCGTTTCACATCAACGCTGACATCGCCGACGCCGTGATCCGGTACATGGGCGCCACCCACGACGAGGAGTTCGAACGCGAGACCGCGCTCGAGTTGCTGACCGAGACCGCCCGGCTGTGGCGGTCACTCGGTCACCATGACACGACCGGGCGCTTCCGGATCGACGGTGTCACAGGGCCCGATGAGTACAGCGCCGTGGTCGACAACAACGTCTACACCAACCTGCTGGCGCAGCGCAACCTCCGGGCCGCCGCCGATATCTCCGAGCGCCACCCGCGCGTGGCGGCGCGCTTCGGTGTCGACGACGAGGAGGTCGCGAGCTGGCGCGACGCTGCGGCGGCGGTCGTGGTCGAGTTCGACGAGGCGCTCGGCGTGCACCCGCAGGCCGAGGACTTCACCTCACATCAGCGGTGGAACTTCGAGGCGACCAAACCCGACCAGTACCCGCTGCTGCTGCACTACCCGTACTTCGACCTGTACCGAAAGCAGGTCGTCAAGCAGGCCGACCTCGTCTACGCGCTGTTCGTTTGCGGCGACTCCTTCACCGCCGACGAGAAGGCGCGCGACTTCGAGTACTACGAGGCGCTGACCGTGCGCGACTCGTCACTGTCGGCAGGCACCCAGGCGGTGGTCGCAGCCGAGGTCGGTCACCTCGACCTCGCCTACAACTACTTCGCCGAGGCCGCTCTCATGGATCTGGGCGATCTCGAGCACAACACGAGTGACGGGATCCACATCGCGTCGGTCGCGGGGACCTGGATCGCGGCCGTGGCCGGGTTCGGCGGCCTGCGCGACCACGGCGGCAAGCTGACCTTCAGCCCCCGCCTGCCGGGCGCGCTGACGCGGCTGTGCTTCCGGCTCATGTACCGCGGACGCAGCCTGCGCGTCGACATCCGGCACCAGGGAACCGAATACGCGGTGCTGGCCGGCGAGCCGCTCGAGCTCGCCCACCATGGCCAGTCATTCACGGTCTCGCGCGACCAGCCGGTGACGCTCGAGAGCCCGGCGATCGAGCCGCGTCCCGCTCCGAGCCAGCCGCCGGGGCGCGAGCCGGCGCAGCGGCACGTGCAGCGCTGAGGCGGCCCGATCGGATCGAGCGGGGGGTTAGGTGGTCACGCGAGCAGGTGGATGATCGCCGCGATGCCAACCACGACGATCACCGCCTTGAGCACCGGCGCAGGCAGCCTCCGTCCGGTGTGCGCCCCGAGGATGCCGCCCAGGAGCGAGCCGCCCGCGATCAGCGCCGCGGGCCCCCACGCGACGTGCGCGGCGAAGATGAACACGATTCCCGACACGAGGTTGACGACCCCGGTCAGCACCACCTTGACCGCGTTGAGCCGCTGCAGCTCGTCGTCGAGTGACAGGGTCAGCACCGCGAGCACCATGATCCCCTGCGCCGCGCCGAAGTAACCACCGTAGATCCCGGCGCCGAACACCGCCAGCGTCGCGAGCGGTCCTGCGCGTTCGTGCGAGCGCGGCCGCCGCGTCGCGAGTGCCGCCGAGATCCGCGGCTGCAAGAGGATCAGGGCGAGCGCGAGCGCGATGAAAGCCGGCACGATCGCCTCGAACGCCGACGCTGGCAGGCTGAGCAACAGCACCGCGCCGATCACCCCGCCGCACAGCGATGCGCATGCCAGATACGCCAGCCGCCGTCGCTGGCCGTCGAGCTCACGGCGATACCCGAACGCTCCGGTTGCCGAGCCGGGAACCAGGCCGACCGTGTTGGAGACGTTCGCGGTGACAGGCGCGTACCCGAACGCGAGCAGCACGGGGAAGGTGATCAAGGTGCCGCTGCCGACGACGGTGTTGATCGTCCCCGCGGCGATGCCCGCGGCGAAGATCGCAATCGCCTCCAGGACGCCCATCAGACCGCCCCGGTGAGCCTCTAACCGCGTGTGCGCAACGGGCGCAGTGCAGTCTCCAGCCGCACCAGCTCGTCGAGCATGTCGGACGCGGCCGAGTCCATCACGTCGTTGGCCTTGATCTCGCGGTGCTCATCCAGGAACTGAACCACGAACGGGATGTGGACGGCGGCATGAGCAGGCGCCATCCGCAGCTCCGTGACGACCTGCTTGAGCTGCTGGACCGAGCGCGTGCCGGCCGCAATGCCACCGTAGGACACGAACCCGACCGGTTTGTAGTGCCACTCCCGATTCAGATAGTCGATCGCGTTCTTCAGCGGCGCTGGATAGCCGTTGTTGTACTCGGAGGTCACGAGCACGACCGCGTCGGCGGCGTCGACGGCCGCGCTCCACGCGAACGTGTGCTCCTGGGTGTACTGACCCAGCCTCGGATGGTGGGGCTCATCGAGAAACGGCAACGCCCACTCGGCCAGATCCGCGACCTCCAGCTCGAACTGCCCATGTTCTGTGGCTCGCCGGATGAACCAGTTGGCGACCGGAAGACCAACCCGCCCGGGCCGTGTGCTGGCGATCACGATCAGGAGCTTGGGCATCGATTGAGTGGGTGCGGCGGCGGTATCGTAGCTATCGTCGGCATCGTGGCCGCACCGTCCGATCATCCGCTCCCGTGCCCGACCGCCGCCGACCTGTCCGGCCGACTGGTCGGCAGGCTCGCAATCGTCGAGCCACTGGCCCTCGAGCACGAGGCCGGACTGATCGCCGCCGCGAGCGAATCAGCGCTGTTTGCCTGGATGCCGGTCGACATGGCGTCATCTCCGGACGCCGTCCGCGGCTGGCTGCAGGCGACGCTCGAGTCCGCGCACGCGGGGCGCGATGTCCCGTTCGCAATCCGCGATGCGGATACGGGCGAGGTCGTCGGCTCGACGCGCTTTCTCGAGCTCCGGCTCGAGCATCTGCGCGCCGAGATCGGCTGGACCTGGTTGCGCCGCGAATCCTGGTCTACCGGGATCAACGTCGAAACGAAGATGCTGCTCCTGGGGCGCGCCTTCGAGGACGTGGGCCTGCGCCGCGTCGAGTTCAAGACCGACGCGCGCAACGAGCGGTCCCGGGGCGCGCTGCTGGCGCTCGGCGCCCAGTTCGAGGGGATCCTCCGCAAGCACATGGTCGTCCGCGGCGGCGGCCCGCGCGATTCGGCGTACTACTCGGTGATCGACGACGAGTGGCCACCGCTCCGCGAGCAGTTGCGCCAGCGCGTCGACGGGCACGCCGCACGACTGGCCGCGGGCCACCCATCTCCGTAGGTGGCCGCGATGGCGGACCGATTCGAGATTGCAGCTCGCCTGACCGGGCGCCGCTCAGACCGCCCGCGCGAGGCATAGCCTCGTCCGCAGCTCCAACGTGAACCGGCCGCCGTGCTCGTCGATCACGGCCGCCACCCCGCGCAGAAGCTGGTCGCGCTCGACGTCGCCCAGCAACCGGATCTCGGACAGTGTCGTCAGCATCCCGACGTACTGCTCGGCGGAGTAGTCGATGCTCCAGCCGTAGTGGCGCTCCTCGGCGTCGGCGAAATCGTCGGCCGCTGCGATCTCGTCGTCCCAGCGCTCGTCGCCGTCGGGATTCTCGTTGGCGGGATGTGTCGGCCCGGTCGGCTTCAGATCGGGCGCGGCGCGCGCGTACGCCTCGCGCAGCGCCTCGCGAACCGGTGAAGCACCCCACGCCGGCCGGTTCCAGAACACGGCCAGCACACCGCCGCGGCTCAGCGCTTCGCGTGCGCGCTGATAGCGGACCTCGGGCGCCACCCAGTGCCATGCCTGAGCGCTGTACAGCAGCGGAAAACTCGCTCCGGCCGGATCCCACTGCTCGAAGTCAGATTCGACGATCTCGACCTCGGGGAAAGCCGCGCAGTTTCGCCGCGCGATCCGCGCCATCCCGGCGCTCGGCTCGACCGCGACCACCCGTGCACCCCGTGCCGCGAACAGGACCGTCGCCTTGCCGGTTCCGGCGCCAACCTCGAGGATCGTCGTCCCGCGAGCGACACCGCCAAGCTCGACTAGGTCGTCGATCAAGCGGGCCGGATACGTGGGCCGGTAGCTGTCGTACAGGTCAGCGACTTCGCCGAACAGCAGTCGTCGTGGGAGTGCCATCGACAGATCAGTCAAGCAGCGCTCGGCGGCCGCGACCGGCAGATCGTGCCAAGCAGAGCGCGGCGGTCCGTGGCGCAAGCCGTACGGGGCCATCGCTACGCTCCGATGCGCGATGGCGCGGGGAACGCGACCAGCGGTGCGGCTCGCGTGCGCGTTGGCCGCAGCGACGATCCTGAGTCCACTGGCAGTGGCTCACGCCGCCGTGACGCGCATCGGACGAGTGCCCGCAGCCCCGCGGGGCGCGAAGGTCGTGGGACAGCTCGCCCCGGCGGTCCGGCTTCACGTCACCGTGGCGCTCAAGCCCCGCGATCCGGCCAGGCTCGCCGGCTACGCGCAGGCGGTCTCGACGTTTGGCTCGCGAAGCTTTCACGATTACCTCACGCCGGCCGAGTTCGCGCGGCGCTTCGGCGCGGCGCCGGCTGCGATCCAGGCCGTCCGGGACAGCCTCGAGGCACAGGGGCTGACCCCCGGGCGCGTGAGTGCCGGAGGACTCTCGATCCCGGTCATCGCAACCGCCGCCCAACTCGAGCGGGGGCTGCGGATCTCGCTGCGCAGGCTTGTTCTGCCGGGCAGGCGCACCGCGGTGATTGCTGACTCCGCGCCAGCGCTGCAACCGGCCGCCGCGCATGCGGTCCAGGCGATCGTCGGACTGAGCTCGGTGGCCGCGCCACACCCGCTGGCGCTCCGCGCTCCCCGCGACTCGGCGGGGCGCGCGAGTGGCGATTCGGATACCCATGCCGAGCTCGTGACCGGCGGACCGCAGCCGTGCTCGGCCGCCCGTACCGAGGCGGCCGCCCAGGATTCCTACACCGCCGACCAGATCGCGGCCGCGTACGGGTTCGCAGGGCTGTATCGGGCCGGTGACCGTGGCGCCGGCGTTACGGTCGCGATCTACGAGCTCGAGCCGGTGGATCGCGGCGACATCAGCGGCTATCAGTCGTGCTACGGAACGCACGCGTCGGTCTCCTACGTGCCGGTGGACGGCGGCAACGGCCACGGGCCGGGAACCGGCGAGGCGGCACTCGACATCGAGAATCTGATCGGCCTCGCCCCTCGCGCCAAGCTGCTGGTCTACCAGGGGCGAAACTCGAACTCCGGGGCGCCGGGCTCAGGTCCCTTTGACACCTTCAACGCAATCGTCAATCAGGACCGGGCTCAGGTCGTCAGCATCTCCTGGGGCGAATGCGAGAGCGCGCTCGGGGCGGCCAACGCCGGCGCTGAGGGGGAGCTGTTCGAGCAGGCGGCGGTCCAGGGGCAGACTGTCGTCGCGGCGAGCGGCGACAGCGGATCGGAGGATTGCGCCTCGAGCGAGGACGGCAACCAGACACAGCTGGCAGTCGACGATCCCTCGAGCCAGCCGTTCGTGACCGGCGTCGGCGGTACGACGCTGACCGCGATCGGGCCGCGGCCCACCGAGGCGGTCTGGAACATCGGCCTTGGGTCGTTGCCCGGGCTGCCGCAGGCCGGTGCCAGTGGCGGAGGGATCTCAGATCTGTGGCAGATGCCGGTCGGCCAGCGTGACGCCGCGCCGGCGCTCAACGTCCTCGCCGCCGGCGTCACCGGGTCGCAGTGCGGCCACCCAGGCGGGTACTGCCGCGAGGTGCCGGACGTGGCCGCCGACGGCGATCCAATGACCGGCTACACGATCTACTTCAACGGCGCCGGCGATTCGGCCGGCTCCCCTCAGGGGTGGCAGACGATCGGCGGCACGAGCGGGGCCGCTCCGGTCTGGGCGGCCCTGATGGCGCTCGCCGACGCGTCGCCGACGTGCACGGCCGGACCGGTCGGCTATGCGCTGCCGGCGCTCTACCGCGCCGCGAGCACCTCCTACGCAGCGGACTTCAACGACGTGCGGTCGGGCAACAACGATTTCACGGGCGCGAACGGCGGGCAGTTCGCGGCCGGCGTCGGCTACGACGAGGCCACCGGCCTCGGGACGCCGAACGCGGCTTCGCTCGCGGCGAGCCTGTGCGCGGTCGCCTTGCGGATGAGCAAGCCACGTGCGCAGCGATCGTCGCTGGGGGCGAGTGTCCGGTTGCGCTTGCACGTGCAGGCCCCACGCGGCGGCACGATTCGGTTCCACGTCTCGGGCCTCCCGCCCGGCCTGTCGCTGAACCACGCCACCGGCCAGATCACCGGCCGACCACGGCGGACCGGCGCCTATCACGTGGTAGCGACCGTTCAGGATGGCCGCGGGGCGCTGGCCGGCGCACGCTTCTCGTGGTCGATCGGCAACGCTCCCCGGATCGGTCACGTGTCCCTCACCGGCGTCGGCCGCCATCGCCTCGCACTGTCGTTCACGCTCGCGACCGGTGAGGGCTCGCCGCCGATCGGCGCACTTGCGCTCAGCGTCCCGCCGCCGCTGCGGCTGAGTTCGACCAACGGCCTCACCGTGTCGGCTCGCGGCGGGGCGAAGTTCACCGCCCAGGTGACCCCCACCGCACTGCGGATCGACCTCCGGCGCGGGTTTCGGAGCCTGAAGATCACCGTCCGCTACCCGGCGCTCCGGATCGCCGGCGGGCGGCTCGCCAACGCCCGTGGCCGCCAGGCGCGGCGACTCACGGTCACCGTTTTCGACGCGGGCCGAGGCGCCAGCCACCTTCACCCTCGGATTTGATGCTGGAGGGCGGCTGCAGCGCGGAGGTGAAGTTCCCGATCGACCGCTGTTGGGCCCTGATCGCCGATGTCGAGCGTGCGCCGCAGTGGCAGCGGACGCTGGAGAGCCTCGTCGTCGTCACCCGCGACGAGCGGGGCCGGGCGGTGATCTGCGACACCGTCAGTGACGGCCGGATCACGAAGGTCCGGGTCCGGGTGCGGATGAGCTACGAGGAGCCCCACGCGCTGCGCTGGACTCAGGTGCAGTCCCACGACCTCGACGCGATGAACGGCTCCTGGACGCTCGCGCAGCTTGGCCCGGCGCTGACCAGGGTCACCTACTCGCTCGAGCTCGACCCCGGCCCGATCGGACGGCTGGCGCGACCACTCGAGCGGGTCGTCCGGCGGGCCGTGATCGGCCACCAGGCCGCCGAGTTCGCCGCGGCGATCGCGGCGGACGGTTAGCGCAGGCCCCTTCAGTCGGTGTACAGGCGCGAGACATCGCGCAGGACGGCGATCATCTCGGTCGCCGCCGGCGCGACCCCGGGGCCCGACATCGTCGCGATCGTCACCTTGCGGGTTGGGCTCCGCGGGAGCGAGCGCGCGCACGACGATTCCTGGATGACCGTTGGTCAGCGCCAGGCGCGGGATCAGCGCGACGCCGACGCCGGCCGCGACGAGCCCCTGGACGGTGTCGTAATCGTCGCTCTCGAACGCCACATACGGCTCGAACCCGGCCGCGAAGCATGACCGCACCACGTGGCGCGCGCACGGGCTCGAGGCCGAGGTCTGGACCCAACTCTGGTCATGCAGATCAGCCAGCGAGACGTTCGCCGCCGAGACGAGCGGATGGTCGGCCGGCAGCGCAACGTGCATCGGGTCCTCGAGCAGCGTCACCGACCGCAACCCGGCGCTCGGCCGCTCGCGCACGCCGGGGAACTCGAACAGGAGCGCGAGGTCGAACTCGCCGGCCCGCAGCCGCGGCCCGATCTCCTCGGGTTCCCCCTCGGCGAGCGTCAACGCCACCTCCGGATGGGCCTCGCGAAACCGGGCCACGGCGAGCGGCATCAGGGTGGCGCCCGCCGATGGGAACGAGGCCACGCGGAGCTTGCCGGCACGGATTCCGAGTACGGCCTCGAGCTCGGCCTCGGCGGCCTCGACCTGGGCGAAGATCGCCTCGGCATGCTCGACCAGGGTCGCGCCGGCGGCGGTCGCCCGGATGCCGCGCCGGTCTCGGACCACGAGCGTCGCGCCCGTCTCTGACTCGAGTCGGGCGATCGACTGTGAGACGGCGGACTGGGTGTAGGAGAGCGCCTGCGCCGCGGCCGAGAACGAGCCCCTGGTCACGACCTCGACGAGCACCTGCAGCCGCCCGAGATTAAGCATTAGCAAAGCTTATCCTGAGAATGATCAACCTTATTAGCCCTGATAGAAGGCCGGTGCCATGCTCGCGCCGAAAGTGAGCCGACGAGGCTTGCGAGAGGAGTGGCCAGGTGACCCACGCGATCATCTCCTACGACGACACGCCCGGCGACCATGACGCGCTCGTGCTCGGGCGGTTGCTCGCGGGCGTTGGCGCCCAGCTGACGCTCGCATACGTGCGCCACGCCGCCCACGCCGAGCGCGAGCGCGAGCTGCTCGCCGAGCACGAGGCGGAGATCCGGCTCGAGTGCGGTGCGCGCCGGCTCGACGATCCCTACGTCGAGCGCCGTGTGGTGCTCAGCGCCTGCACTGCCGACGGTCTCGGGTGGCTGGCCGAGCACGAAGGTGCCGACCTGATCGTTTTCGGCTCCGAGTACCGGACCGCCGCCGGCCGGGTCGCACCATGCCGGTCGGCGCAGGCCCTGCTCGAGCGCGGGCCCGCCGCGGTCGCGATCGCGCCGGCCTCGTATCGTGGCATCCCCGATCCCCGGATCGAGACGATCGGCATCCTCTCGGGCTCCGCCGACGAGGCCGCGATCGAGACCGCCTTCTCCCTCGCCGACCGGCTTGAAGCGACCGTCGTGGACGGCGATCGCCGCGTCGACCTGCTGGTCGTCGGCTCGCGCGCCGAGGCTCCGGAGGGGCGGGTCACGATCAGCTCGCGCTCCCACCACGCGATCGAACAGGCAACCTCGCCCGTGATCGTCGTGGCTCGCGGCGCGGCGCTGCGGTTCGAGACGCTCGTCACCGCCTAGCACGCCCGGCGGTCGCGGGCGCACTCAGCCGCGCCGGGTATCGTCCGGCGGCTTGCGCACGCTGGTCATCTCAGATCTGCACCTCGGCACCCGCGTGCAACACGACGTCCTGCGGAGCCGAGCGCCACTGGCGATCCTGCTCGACACCCTGCTGGACATCGACCGGCTCGTGCTGCTGGGCGACACCTTTGAGTTGATCACCCGTCAACCGCGCCGCTCCTTGGCCGCGGCCGAGCCCGTCCTGCGGGCGATCGGCGAGCGGATGGCCTCGGGCGAGGTGGTGCTCGTACCCGGCAATCACGACGCGCCGCTGATCAGGGCCTGGGTCCGCGTCCACGGAGCGAGCATGACCACCGACAGCCGGCTGGATCCGACCATCACCCACGCGCTCGCGGCCGCGGTCGCGTGGCTGCGCCCGGCGCCGGTGCAGGTCCGCTACCCCGGTGTGTGGCTCGACGAGCGGATCTACGCCACCCACGGCCACTACCTCGACCACCATCTGATCCCTGAGTCACCGATCGGCCTTCCGCGTGGTGCGCTCGGCGGCCGCGCGCACCGAACGGCGGTCCCGTTCGATTACGAGCACGGGAGGATCCGCTCGCACCACAGCCGGGACACGGTCGCCGGTCGGGCGCTGCAGCGAGCCGTAGATGCGAGCGCGAACACGGTGCAAAAGACGGTCATGCCGCATCTCCCCCGGCTGCTGATGAGCGCCCGGATGACGCCGCTCAGCGCGGCTGCGGCGGACCTTCAGATGCGACGCGCGGCACTGCCGGCGATGGCACACGTGCTTGCGCAGCTCGGGATCGGAGCCGACTGGGTGATCTTCGGCCACGTTCACCGCCTCGGGCCGCTGGACTCAGACCGGCCCGCACACTGGCGCCCTGACGGGCGCGGGCCACGACTTGTCAACACCGGTTCGTGGCTATACGAGCCGATGCTGGTCGACCGCGCCACGCCGCCGCACCCGTACTGGCCCGGCGGCGCAGTCCTGCTCGAGGCGGGGGCAGAGGCGCGAGCGATCAGCCTGCTCGACGGTCTCGAGCGCCGCGAGCTGCGCTCTGCCTCAGGCGGTCCGCGGGGTGAAGTGCGCCGCGCCGCCGGCTGATGATCAGGTGGCTGTCACCGAACTCGTGCCACAGGTACCCGCGGTCCAGCGCCTCGTGATATGAGCGCTCGAGCACCTCCTCGCCCGCGATCGCGGCGAGCATCTGGAGATGTGACGCCTGCGGCTCGTGCCAGCCGGTGATCAGCCCGTCAACGGCGCGGATCTCGCGCTCGGGCCCGATCACGAGCCCGGTCCAGCCCGAACCCGGGGCGACCGTACCATCGGGCCGGGCAACGGTCTCGAGCGCCCTGACGACGGTCGTTCCGACCGCGATCACTCGTCCGCCCGCGGCGTGAGCGGAGTTCACCAGTTGCGCGGTCGTCGCCGGGACGCGGTACTGCTCCGGGAACGGCGGCTCATGGCGCTCCGGTGACGAGACCCCGGTATGGAGCGTGATCGGCGCGACCATCACCCCGCGTGCGATCAACTCCGTGATCAGCTCCGCCGTGAACGGACGCCCGGCGCTGGGCATCTCCGCGCTGCCGGGAGCGATCGCGTAGACGTTCTGGTATGCCTCGAGTGGCCACGCGCGATCGACATAGCCGTAGCGGATCGGCTCCCCGTGGCACTCGAGATACTCGTGCACCGGAGCCGAGCCGTCGAACCGCGCGAGCAGCAGCCGCGATCCAGTCGCGTAGGGCGCGGCAAGCTCGAGCCGGCCGTCGCCGTCGAGCTCAATCGTGTCGCCGGCGCGCCCACGTTCGGGACGGGATCCGTCGGCGCTGCGCAGCTCGACCACGCGCCAGCTCTCGTCGAGCTCGGGCGCCCGGGTCGCGAAGTGAACCCGCACGGGCGAGCCGTCGCTGCGCCGGGCGGACACGGCGGCGGCGAGCGTCGCCGAGACGTTGATCACGACCAGGTCCCCTCCAGCGAGCAGCCGCGCCAGCCGGTCAAAGCTCGTGTGGATCAGCGACCCGTCGTCGCGATCGGCTACCAGCAGCCGAACCGCGTCACGGTCGAGACCGCGCGATTCCGGCGGCGCGGTCGCCTCGAGCGCGTGCGGCAGGTCGAATGCGAGCACGCTCATTGTGCGACCGGCTCCTCGGCCAGGATCTCGTGCGCCCGATAGCGACCGCTCGGCAGGTCGCCCTCGATCAGCTGCAGCAGTCCGGGCACGCTCTCCTCGGGTGGTGGGCGGTCGGAGATGTCCTCGCCAGGGAATGCGTCCTGGTGCATCTGCGTCCGCATGTCGCCCGGGTCGACGGCGTAGACGCGGAGCTGGCGTTGCTCGGCGCCCAGGATCGCCGTCAGCTGCTCGAGCGCCGCCTTCGAGGAGCCGTAGCCGCCCCAGCCCGCGTACGGTTCGAGCGCCGCGTCCGAGGTCACGTTGATGATCCGTCCCCCGGCCGGAATCAGCGGCAGCGCGGCCTGGACCAACGCCAGCGGAGCGTGAAGGTTGACGTCGTAGACGCGCTCGAGCTCCTCATGCGGGTAGGCCGCCAGGTCGGGCTGCGGGCTTGGCCCGAGCGTGCTCGCGTTGTTGACCAGCAGGTCGATCCGCTCGCCGGCGGCGGCCACGAGCGCGCCGCGATGCCATTCGTCGGTGACGTCGCCGGTGAGCGCGATGACGTCCGTCTGGCGGCCGAGCTCGTCGGCGACTCGTTCCAGATCGCGCTTACCCCGGGCGTCGATCACGAGCCGGTAGTCGCGTTGTGCGAGCTCCCGCGCGAGGGCCAGTCCGAGTCCGCGCGAGGCTCCGGTGATGATTGCTGTTTGCATGACCGCCACGCTAGGTGGCAGGTGGTCTCGCTTTCCAGCGGTAATTGGTCCTAAGACCGTCTATCCCGCGAGCGGCGGACCCGACCCCGGCTCGCCGACCAGCCCGCTCTGCACGGCGATCAGCGCCGCCTGGGTGCGATCGGTGACCCCGAGCTTGGCGAACAGGTGACCGACGTGGGTCTTGACGGTCTTCTCCGCGATTCCGAGCTCGAACGCGATCCGCTTATTCGAGCGCCCGGCAGCGATCAGCTCGAGCACCTCGCGCTCACGCCGGGTGAGCCGCTCGCCGTCGAGGGAGGCGGGCGCCGGGGGGCGCGACAGCGTCCGCAGCAGTCGCCCGGCGACCGTCGGCGCGATCATCGCCTCGCCCGCCTGCGCCGTCCGGATCGCCCTCGCCAGCTCCGACGGCTCGACGTCCTTGAGCAGATAGCCGTCCGCTCCGGCCTGCACGGCCGACATCAGCCGCTCGTCATCGAGGAAGCTCGTCAACACGATCACCTTGCTGCGCGGCGAGCGCTCACGGACGGCCCGCATCGCGCCGACGCCGTCAAGCCGCGGCATGACCAGGTCCATCAGGATCACGTCGGGCTCGAGCTCCGCGGCCCGATCCACGGCCTCGACACCGTCAGCGGCCTCGCCCGCGACCTCGATCCCTTCCTGGAGCTCGAGAAACGTCCGCAGCCCCTCCCGCACGACCGCGTGATCATCGACGATCAGCACTCGGATCGGGCCGTCCATCATCGCCGCGGCACCTCGAGCGCAATGCGCGTTCCCTTGCCGTGGGCCGAGCTCAGCTCGAGCGTGCCGCCGAGCTCCTGGGCGCGCTCCTCCATCGAGGTCAACCCGAGATGGCGCGAGCGCAGCTCCGGGTCATCGGGATCGAACCCGATCCCGTCATCGGTGACCTCGAGCTTGAGCGTCGAGCCCGCGCCCGTCGAGCCGTACGACCACTCGCTGCGCCGCCGCGTGCCGGACCGCGTTATGGAGCGCCTCGTGTGGCGATCCGCAGCACCTCGAGCTCGCGTTCGCCGTCGTCGTTGTCCCGCTCGGTCGCGGCGTAATCGTCGACCTCGAGCTCGACCTCGATGCCATGGACCCGGGCGAGCATCGCGACCTCCTTGCGCAGCGCTCCCTCGAGCCCGTCCTGGTCAAGGTCGGCGGGGCGCAATCCGAGGATCAGCGAGCGCAGCTCGACCAGTGCCTCGCGGGCCAGCGCTCGCACCCGCTCGATCTGCGCCGCGAGCGGCGACCGTATCGCGGTCGAGCAGGGTCGCGGCGGCGTCGGCACTCAGGTTGAGGCTGAACAGCTTCTGGCTGACGACGTCGTGCAGCTCGAGCGCCAGCCGGTTGCGCTCGGACAGGATCGACAGCTCGCGGCTTCGCTCGTAGAGCCGGGCGTTGGTGATCGCGATCGCCGCGTGGGCGGCAAGCAGCTCGATCAGCTCTAGGTCGAGCGCGTCGAACGCGTCGGCACCCTCCTTCTCGGTCAGGTAGAAGGCGCCGATCACCTCGCCTCGGGCGCGGATCGGAACCCCGAGGAACGACCGCATGTTGGGGTGGCGGGCGCGGCCACCAGCCGCGGAATCGCGAATCGTCGTGAATGTCAACGGTCCGGTAGGCGCCGCTGGACTCCAGCATCGCCCCGAGCATCCCGTGCGTCCGGGGCAGCGGCCCCATCGCGGCGATCAGCTCGTCGCTCATTCCGGCGACCAGAAAGCGCCTGAACCCGCCCGTGCCGTCCGGGATGCCCAGTGCGGCGTAACGGGCGCCTGCGAGCTCTCGTGCCGAGTCGACCAGACGTTGCAGGACCTCGTCGACAGACAGCTGCGAGGCGACCGCCAGCACCGCGTCACTGACGGCTTTGAGCGCTGGACTCAGGGACTCCGCCATCCGCAGGACGATAGCTTTGCTTATTGATGCCCCGATTCTTCTTCTGGACCCAGGCAGCGATCGTCTTCTTCGTGGTCGTCGGGATGGTGATCGCGATCACGAGGCTCGCCTGAGGACGGCTGCACTCCTTGGCCGCCCTGATCGGCTCGCTCATCGTCGGCACTGATGGCTCGCAGACCGCGTCGGTCGCGGTCAGGCAGGCGGTCGACTTGGCATGCGCGCTCGGCGCCCGGCTGAGCGTTGTCAGCGCCTATGAGCCGGTGCCTGAGGGGAGGCTGCGCGCCGCCCGCTCAGATTCGAGTGCGGATATCCAGTGGGCGGTCAATCAGCGTGAGGACGTGCTCGCGCTGCTCGAGACCGTGGCCGCCGAGGCCCGCGAGGCCGGCGTCGAGCACGTCGAGACGTTTGCGCGCGTCGGCGATGCCGCGGACGCGATCCTCGACGTCGCGGAAGAGCAGCGTTGCGACCTGATCGTGGTCGGCCACAAGGGAATGACCGGAGCGACCCGGTTTCTGCTCGGCTCGGTCCCGAACAAGGTCTCGCACCATGCGCCCTGCTCGGTGATGATCATCCGCACGTCGTAGCTACGCGCCGGGGGTCTACGTCGTCGCAGGTCTACGTCGTCGGGGGTCCACGTCGGCGGAGGTCTGCGTCGGCGGAGGTTCTATGTCGGCGGAGGACCGGCGAGCGGAGCGGTGGCCGCGCCGGCGTCGAGCAGCCCATAGCCGTACTGCGGATTGGGTTTGGTCGGTCCGAGCTGGCTCGCGGTCTGCTCGAGCCGGGCGAGGATCGCGGCGGGCGTCGGGTGTTGTCCGATCACGCCGCTGGCGATCACCAGCGAGGCGGTCGCGGCGACCTCGGGCGCTGACATCGACGTCCCGACGTAGTAGCTGGGATACCCGAACCGGCCCCAGCGAGGCGGGTCAGTCAGCGTCAGCTGATAGACCGACGGCAGATTACGGTCCGGGTGGCACTGCGGGTCACTCGCGATCGCGGCGTCATCGCCGCCGCCTGGCGCGACCAGGTCCAGGCCGGTGCCGCCGTTTGAGTAGTCGGCCAGGCACAGGTCCTTGGTCGTTGCCCCAACCGAGATCACGTTGTGGGCGCGTGCCGGGTAGGCGATCCTGTCGCTCTGGTCGTTGCCGGCCGCTCCGACGACCGTGACCCCGCGCGAGTGGGCGTAATTGATCGCGCTGACGATCTGTGGGATCTCGGACGCCGAGGTCACCTGGCTGGGGAGGAACTCGAGGCTCAGATTGATCACCTGGGCGCCGTGCTTGACCGCGTAGCGGATCCCGCGGGCGATCGTCGACTCGTCCCCGAGCCCATTCTTGTCGAGGATCCGGACCGGCATGATCGACGCGCCGTAGGCGAGACCGGTGAGCGCGAGACGGTTGTTGGTCGCCTCGGCGACGATCCCGGCCACGAACGTCCCGTGGCCGTTGCGATCGAGCGGGTACTTGTTGTTCGCGATGAAGTCGTACGGATGGACGAACCGCGTCCCCCTGAAGTCGGGGGAGATCCGGAACTTGCGCCAGTTGCGGTAGGCGATGCCGGTGTCGAGAACCGCAATCACGACGCCGCGACCTCCTGCCCGGTGGTCCGCGATCAGGTTCGCCCACGCCTCTGGGGCGTCGACGCCGGTCAGCGGCATCATGTTCCACTGCAGCTGTTCCCAGCCCTGCGGACGGTTGGCGCGACCACGGTCGTTGGGAAAGAATGCGCCGGCCTCGTGGGCAATGAAGTTCGGCTCGGCGTAGCTGACGCCAGGCTCGTGGCGCAGCCGCGCGATCGCCGAGTTGACGCTCTCGTCACGTGGCAGGCGCAGCACCTCGGAGTGGGGCGCCGGCGCGGCGGCGGCGCGGCGGATCCCCATCCGCAGCTCGAGGTTAGAGGTCACGGTCGCGACCGGACCCGGCCGGTAACCGACGAGTACCTCGTGTGGCACGTAGCCCGGCGCGGTGCGTCCGGCGTGCACGGTGTGCGATCCCCGGGTCACGGCGCTCGCCGCTCCCGCGCCGATGACGGCGCTCCCCGCGAGCGCGATCACCGATGCGGCCAGGGTCGCCCGGATCAGACGCAGGAGGAGATGCTGATCTCGCATAGGTGTTGTAGTCAGGCGCCGCCGGGCTTCATGTCCGCGCGGCTGATGCTTAAGACATCATCGGAGGGCCCAAAGTTGCCCTGATGAACGGTACCGACATAGTTCTTGCGACTTAGCCGGTGAGCTCGCACTTCTTTCCCCGAGACGAATACTTCATGCGCCTTGCGTTGCGCGAGGCATCACGTGCGGTCGAGCACGATGACATTCCGGTCGGCGCGATCGTCGTGAGCGACGGCGAGGTGATCGGGACCGGCCACAACGAGCGCGAGCTGCGTGCCGACCCGACCGCGCACGCGGAGATGATCGCGCTCCGCGAAGCCGCCCGCGCACTCGGCAGCTGGCGCGTGCTCGAGTCGGTCCTGTACGTGACCCTCGAGCCGTGTGCGATGTGCGCGGGGGCGATCGTCCTGGCACGGGTGCCCCGGGTCGTGTTCGGCACCGCCGACCCCAAGGCCGGCGCTGCGGGCAGCGTCCTCGACGTGCTCGGCGAGCAGCGGCTCAATCACCGGCCCCAGGTGCAGGCGGGTCTGCTGGCCGAGGAGTGCGCCGACCTGCTGCGCGCATTCTTCGCCGAGCGGCGCTGAGCCGCCGCCGCCGCGGCCACTGCTCGAGCGTGGCTACGCTGCCGACACCCACAAGGCTTGCTCTAATTTGTTCGCAGCCCCACCGGAGAGGTGGCAGAGCGGTTGAATGCGCCGGTCTCGAAAACCGGTATGGGCGGTTTCGTCCATCGAGGGTTCGAATCCCTCCCTCTCCGTTACCTCGCCAAGAATATGCGTCTATGCGGCGTTTTTTGGCTAGGCGACGCAACCTGGTGTGGCCACTGCTCGCCGCTCGAGACCGCTCGAGACCGGTCTAGACGGGAGCATTTTTTCCCACAGTTTTCCCGCACGCCCTCGATTTCGGCCTCACGGGCTCGCGCGTGAGCCTCCGCCAGATAGGCATCGAGTAGGACGGCTGCCTGCTCTTCCGAGCCCGGGAACAGATGTCCGTATCGGTCGAGGGTGACCGTGATCGACGAGTGGCCCATGAACGTCTGCAGTGCCTTGGCGTTGACGCCAGCCGCGATCATCAGGGTCGCGAACGTGTGCCGGCATTCGTGGAGCGTCACGCCCAGGAGTCCCGCGTTGCTCCATGCCCGCTCAGCGCGCTGCGAGATCGTCGCTGGACTGAAGGGTGTTCCGTCGCTGCGCGGGAACACGAGCCCCTGTGGTTTGGACATCCGATGGTCGACGAGATGATCCCGGAGTACCGCGGCGATCGGGACGCGTCGTTCTCCGGCGAGCGACTTCGGCGGGATCACCCCTTGCTTCTGATCCCAGGATCGTTCGACCTTGATCACTCCGCGTGCGAGGTCGACATCTGACCATTGAAGGGCCTGAAGTTCGCCGCGCCGCAGGCCTGCGTAGAACGCCGTTGCCCATAGGACCTGGTCGTCTGGAGGTGCTGCGCTAATCAACGTTTGCGCCTCCGCGGGAGTGACCACGCGGCTGCGGATGTTTCGGACGGCGGGGATCTCGAGTCCAAGCGTGGGGTTCACTCGGAGATCGCCCTGCCTGAGCGAACGTCTGCAGATCGCCCTGAGCGGGAGTAGAGCGTTGCGGACCGTGGACGGCTTGAGCCCGCAGCCAACGAGGCTGTCCGCGAGGCGCTGGACATCGCCCGGTCGGACGTTCTGGAGCTTGGCGCCCCCGAGCGCCGGATACACGTGCTCTCTCAAAGCCTGCTCGTAGCCTCGCAGCGTCGACGGCTTGTAGCGATCACCGGACCGGTTGCGCACTCGGCCGTCCTGCGCTGACTCCAACCACAGCTCGCCGAGTTCCCGCAATGTTGTCGGCTTCGGCGCCACCAGCACGCCTCGCCGGAGGTCAACGCGCGCATCTTCACGCCACTGGATTGCGGCCCTCTCGCTCGAGAAGGTCTTGCGGACCAGCCGCTTGTCGCCGGTGCTCCATGCCACTGCTCGAAAGGATGGGTTGCAACAGCAGGGCTCGCCGTGACGCGACCGGCAGTTCCGCGCGTGACGGATCTCAATGCCGGTTCTGGTCTTCTGGATCGTCTGCCTTGATGGAGCCAAGTCTCGGTTCCCTCAATCCTTGCTGAAGGTCCCCAAGCGTACGGTGAGCATTGCGCTCGATCCAGTGGTCGAGCTCGGTGACCGGGATCAGTCGTCGCCGTCCCCGGCGCACGATCCGCAGCTCGTGCATCACATGCTGCTCGAGAAAGTCAACGCTAACTCCCAATGCTTCAGCTGCCTCGGTTTTTGACAGCGCAAGCCGCGGAACTGGCGCGCGAGGGACGAGCGTTCGGCCGGAAACGACCTCTTCAGTGACAGACACGGCGTGATGGCTCGGCGGCGGCAAATCCGGAAAGATGCGCGGATACGAAGTGAATGGAATCGTCTTATCGTTTGATGCATAACCACTCTAACATGCATTTCAGCTATATCAACTAGATTCGCACGATTGGACCATGCATCGTCACGGTCGTAGCCCCGAACGGAGAAGCCTTGGCGAAAGCTGACCTGTCGTTACATAGGCCCGACGAATGGCCCGAAGTGCTCAGCGTCAGCCAGGTGGCGCAGCTGCTCGCGATCGGTCGAGCCGCGGTCATCGCCGCGATCGAGCGCAACGAGCTGAGCGCAGTCGCAATCGGCGGCCAGTACCGAATCGCAGCCGAGAGCGTCTGGCGCCTGGTCCCAGAAGAGATTCGCGCCAACTGGCCCGACGGCCGCTGGCAAACTCAGGATCCGTCACGGGAGTAGACGTTGCGGATCAGACGGAGTGCAGAGGCGAATCGGAGAGTGCCGCCTCGGCGCGACAGCAGCAGTCTCGGTCGCGTACAGGCGGTTTCAGATCGGCACGACGGCGTCGAGGACTGCCGTAGTCCCGGTGATAGAGAGGGCCGGGGGAGTTAGACCCGCGACAGCAATCGCACCGCGCAGGCTCCGGAACTCGTTACGACGTAGGTTCGCCCTTTTGCCCTGGCTGATCGTCGTGGTGGTGTCGACCGAAGAAGCGCTCGATGCGGTGCGCTTCGTGCTCGGCGGCTCCTACTGGAGCCAACGTCGCCACAAGCTCTTGCATCGTGTCAGTGAGGCGGTCTACGGAGGCCCGCAGTGGATCGATCGACGTCGCGAGCGTCTCGATGACTTCGACCTCGTGCTCGATCGAGGCGGTGTCGTCCTTGATTGCACGCACCGCGTCGGGAATGTCCGCCTCGATGTCGTGAACCTCATCCATTGAGTCGGCGACATCGTGCTCGGTCACGCCGAGAACCGATCGGATCGCACGGATGACGAACTCGAGCATGCTTGGAAGCCTACTTCTTGGGCGCTCCGCGGCCAACAGGGCCCTTGTTGGCCACATCGACCATGATCCGAATCGCCGGCGACGGATCCTGCTCGATCGTCCGCTCGATCCCTGGCGCCACCAGGCCGTTCAGGGCGGCTTGGCCTCGACCGTGTCGCCGGGGTCGCCGTACACCTCGATGAGCATGCCCTCTTGATCGGCCAGCAGCGCAACATCACCTTGAAGACTGCGCTGCATCTGCTGAGCGGCGAGCACTGCTACTGCGACCGGTCGCAGTCGATGCAGGAATCGGGTGAAGAACAGCAAGAACAGCGCCAGCCCTGCCGCCGCGAGGGCACCGGCGACAGTGACGCCGATGTCGGGGACAAAGTTGGTCTCGACACCATGCAGGAGCGAAAACGAGAACACGAGTGTGCCGGTCAACAGGGCCAGAACGCCCTCGAGTACGCCGTCGCGATACCGGAGCCGCATGTATCGAGCCGAGAACATTCCGGTCGCCATCTGCACGACAAGTTCCGTGACCGTGACCACCAATCCGGTGAGCGCCGCCATCGCGCCGATGATCGCTGACAGGACCGTGGTGGCGGTCGAGGCCGAGTATCGCCATTGGGCGGGCAGATGGGCTCCCTGGTCGAGCTTGACCACTGTCAAGGGCCCGAGAATGCCGGGCAGTACCCCCAGAAGGGGCGTGATCCAGAGTCTCTATCGGAAGTTATGTTGAACGCGAAAGTGCGTCGCCCAGGTCATCTGACTGCTGGCCTCCGGGGCGCCGACGCGCTGGTGTTGTGCCTGCCGCGCCGCGTCTTCGTGGGCCGCTGCGGTGTCAGTTCAGTGCCTCCTCTTTGTGGCTGAGCGGCGGAGTCCGAATCTCCTATGGGATCGCACGCGCGGGCTTGCCCCGCTTGCGCGCCAGGGTGTGCTTCTCGCCGGGGACGGGCGTCATGAGCGTGCCAGTGCCCGAGACGGCGAGGTAGGCGGTGAGGACGGCGATCGCGACCGGCGCGATCTGCAGCGTCCCGATCTGGGTAGTCAGGGCGCCGAGCATGATCAGCGAGAACGGCGCGGCGACGAGCGACCCCGGGAGGGCGGCGAACATCGCGGTGAACGCGAGTCCCTCCGGCAGCCCCGGGATCAGGACGTGGGCGGCGGTTCCGGCCGTGCCGCCGATGAACAGCATCACGAGGAACGGTCCCCCGATAAACCCCGTGGCCTCGCACACCGCGAACACGAGCATCTTCGCGAACACGACCGCGATCAACAGGCCCGCGCCGAGCGCCGCCCCGTCACCGATCACGGTCGCGAGCTGATCGGTTCCGGTGAACAGCGTCAACGGCAGCGCGACGCCGACCAGCCCGAACGCGATCCCCCCAATTGTCGAGCGAAGGATCGTGCGCTTCGCGAGCGGAGCGGCGAGCTTCGTCATCACCGCGATCGCGACTGCGGTGATCAGCCCGAGCGCCCCGGCGACGAGGCCGAGGGGAACGGCCGCGAGCAGCTGCCAGTCCTCATACTTGTACGACGGCAGCGCGTAGATCCCGACGAACGTCGACCCCGCGATCGGAAAGTACACCGCGAACGCGATCGAGGACGACAGCAGACCCGCGACCAGCGTGTCCGCGAAGTGCCGTGCTTTTGGACGCGCTATCTCGAGCGTGAGTATCGTCGCCAGAAGCGGCGATGCCAACAGGCCCCCGTACGCCCCAGACATCCCGCTGAGCGTGTTCGTCGCGCGCATCTCGTCGCTGAGCTTGCGCCGCTCCGAGACCCAGGTTCCTGCGTCGTTTACTCGAATGCGTGCGACCTCGCGTCGCAGGCGACGAAGCAGCACACGCGATCCCCGTCGTTCTAATCGCGCTTGGGATCTTCATCATCAGTCGGTCCGGATTGCTGGCGGCGATGTTCGGCTCACCCGCGACAACTCGGCGCCGCTCGCGCGCGCCTAGCAGGGACGCGGCGTACGCTCGCGAATCTTCGATTGTGCCCGGTGAGGGATCAGATTCCGCGCGCGCGCGGCGGTTTGCTCGTGGGCCGAGCCGCGAGACCCGCCTGCAGTTCGTCCAGCGGATCGGCGATGCCTACGGCCTCGTTCTGATCCTGATCCTCACCACGTTCGTGGTGACAATGACCCTGCCACCGACAGGGTGGGCCGGGCGGGTGGCCGCGACCGCGATCGCGGGGCTGACGGCCATCATCGCGCTGACGAGCTCGGACGTGCGGCTGGGGCGAGTGCGGCTTGCGGCTGTGGCCGCGCTGGGAGCGGTCATCGCAACCGCGCTCGCAAGAGCGATCTCCTCAGATGCTCTGCTGGGCATCGCTTTCGTTGTCGACGCGCTTCTGCTCGCGGCAGCGGCGGTCACGATCCTGCGCCGCGTTCTGCCCTCCGCCCAGGTCGATTTCCGGACGATCCTCGGTGCGATCAGCGTGTACACACTGCTCGGCCTGCTGTTCGGTTTTCTGTTCCTCTCGCTAGGACGCTTACAGGCCGGCAATGTCTTCGCAGGTGTCTCTGACGCGTCGGCTCGGGACTATCTGTTCTTCAGCTACACGACGCTGACCACGACCGGCTACGGCAACCTCGTACCGTCCGGTGACATCGGCCAGATCCTAACTGTGTTCGAGATGCTGACCGGCCAGATCTTCTTGGTCACGCTCGTCGCAGGCCTCGTGAGCCTCTGGCGCCCAGGCTCAAGAGCGGCTGACAAGGCCGGCGAGCGCGATCAGCAACGAGCCTGACGCCCAGCCTCCACCTGCCACGGCAAGATCACCGCCCCCTCAACCGCGGGGTGCAGTCGATGCGATAGCGGGTTCGCGGCGATTGACGACGCCATCTCTGGACCCAAACCTCTCGTCTTGGCGGATCCGCTTTACCCGGCGTTGCGCTGCTCGAAATTCACCGACAACGCAGATCATCCAGCGCGCATCGGTTCGGCTACCCAGCGTGGGCGGCGAGCCAGGACTCGGCGGCGTCGATCGCTGTTTGGATCGATTCCAGAATCGTCTCGGTGGCGGGGATCACGGTGACGGCGCCCTCGAGGTCGACGCGGTGGGTGTCTCGCAGCTGCTCGGCGAGCTCGACGGTGACGCCACTCAGGTACATCCGCCGCCGGCGGAGCGCAGCCGCTCCGCGTAGTCGGCCAGGACGATAAACGCGGTCGCACCGAGCGTGGTGCGCCCGCGCAGATGGACCACGACGACCGCCAGCTCCGATCCGGCAGGAGCGTCTCCAGCGTCCGGGCGCCGGCGAACAGGAGGCTCCCGTATACGTCCAGGAGCGTGACCTCGCCGCTGGGAAGGGTCGCCGGCGCCGAAGACTCGATGAGGTCGTGGTCCTCGTCGCGACTGAGCCGGACGACGGTCAGATCGACGGCCTCCTGATTGACCTGCAGCAGCAGGGAAAGGAGCACACCGAGACCGACTGCAGCGGTGACCGGTAAGAACAGGGTCGCCGCGAAGGTGGCGAAAGATGCGATCTGCGACGGCAGCCCGGTGCGCAGGACCGCGTCCTGGCGCAGAGTGGCCGGATCCGGACGCAACGACCGCACCCATGCCTGCGGTCGGCTAACACGGCGGCTCCCACGCGGAAGCCGCCGCCAGATCCGGGCCGTGACGTCCAGGAGATAGAGCCGCACGTCGAAGCCGTGGAGCAGATCGGGCAGCCCGCCGCCCGCTGCGGTCGGGCCCGACGGCCAGACAAGGCGCCAGACAGCGCCGCGCTCGGGACCGACCGGCGGAGCGGGTCCGAGCGGACCCAGTCGATGTTCTCAGCGGGGATACCCGGACGGTTCACTTCTCGAGTCCTCGCTCGATTACCCGATCGACACGGTCAGCTGTCACGAGCTGTTCCGGCGTCGCGTTCCCCAGCCAGATCACGTACCGGGAGCCCGGGATCTCCTGCGGGCGCCCGGCAACATCGGCGAACACGCGTGGCGGTCCGATCACGCACGGCTGTGACACACGACTCAGCGCCCGGCCCGGCCGATCGCGTCATCCACGCTGCCGACAGCGACGACGTAGGCGACGTGAGTTGCGATCGCTGTGGCCATCACGTCGGCCGGCCACCGCCACGGCGGCGGCGTCCGTCCCAGCAGCGGAAACAGCGAGAACGTCGCGCTCATCAGCGTGGCACCGAACAGGGCGCTCGCCCAAGGCTCGGCGATCCGCCGGTGCAGAAGGCCGTGCCAGATGCCGAACACCGAGCCGTAGCTCCACCGCAGCGCGAGCCCGAGCTCGTTGTCCTCCTTCGCCGTCACATTGCCCAGGTGCATGATCGAAGCCACGATCGTCCCCGGGACGAGCGAGTCGTCGTAGTCAAGCGGCCCGCGATGGTTGTGCCGGAGGCGTCGTTCGGTCGCGTACGCGGCTGTCATCGTGGCCGTGCCGGCGGTACCGGCTAGCGTGCTTCGGATCGGCCACGGAATCTTCAACGTGGTCATCTCACTCCGATCATGTTTGGATTTCCCCATGCCGCCATGTCATCCGCCGCCATGCGACCACTCGGTTGACGCGATCGAGCCCCTCGCTGCGATAAGTGATCGGGCTCCTTACGTGCGCGTAAGGGCCGACGGGGCGGACCTCGGGTCCGTAGGGCAATCTGACATCGGCGTTATCGTCGGGCAAGATGGCGCGCCGGTCGAAAGCGTGGCGGTTTTTGCACCCCGTGGGGTCGGGTAACACGCATGTCCCGGGGTGCGGTCCTACCCGCCTCGCCCAACAAGATGGCGTAGCGGGTACTGGATCCCCGTCGCGGCCGAGACGCTACCGGTCGTCCTGAGTTTGCGAGACCGACGCCACGTCGGTCCGGCGTCGCCGATAGTCAATCGGCTTGGGTGACGGCCTCGGCGATGATCTCGGCCACTCGCTCGGGTTTCTCGTCGGGCAGGAAGCAGCTGGTGCCGGGGATCGAGATCACCTTCGTCCGCGGACAGGCTTCAAGCGCACGGCGCTCTTCGTTGGTCAAGCCGCCGTTGCCCTTTTCGCGTGGACTACCCAGGTCGGCACTCTCGAGTGCAGAGTCGGTCGGCGGGCGACTCGTGTGCGCCGAGGTTCTGCAGGTCAGCAGCAGTGGCCGTTGAATGCGCTGACGCGGCTATCTCAAGCGCAACACTCACTCCGATACTGAAACCCACCACGACATCGCAGCGGTAGTCTGCCGCGAGCTGCGTCGCGAGCTGCGCATAGTTCTCGATGAAAGAGTCGTTCTGGGAGCCGTGCGGACGAGCCCCGGTAGGGTCGCCGCGACAAGGCGACGGCGAGCATCGGCTGCGCTATCACCTCGCTGTACGACCTCGCGGAATTCGCGTCACCCGGCAACAACAGCACGCATGCTCGGCGGCATCCGGACCCGCCAAGTCGCAGCGTTCCACAACACCCTGGTCGCCGACTGAGCCGCGACCGCCAGAACCAGGGCTACCGCTCGCTTCTGGTTTCACGAATCCTGAGGTGTGTCGCCGGGCGCGAACGCCAGGCCGCGGAGTTCCGGTTTGGGCCGGCCAGCTCCCAAAGCAGCAGCCGAGCCAGCACAGCCCGGTCGGCGACGATGCAGAAGCGCCCCAACCGGGCTGTGGCACCGGGGTTGTCTGCGCGGACGGGGGTGCCATGTGGCAGCGCTCGGGATGCTCGCGGACCGGAGTGGCGCTCGTCTGCGTCTTCGTCTCGGGGAGCGTCAGACTGCTCGGAGCGCTGTCGCGAGTTCTGGACCTATCGGCATGGAAGCTCTGCAATCAGAGAGGAAGGTGCTATGCAAGCGATCGTCGTCCGCGACCGTGACGCTGGTCTGGCTGGGCTGTCCCTGACGGAGTTGCCGTATCCGCAGGCTGCCGAGAACGATGTGATCGTGCGCGTGTATGCCGCTGGGTTTACCCGTGGGGAGCTGGCTTGGGAGGGGACGTGGACTGATCGCGGCGGCCGGGACCGGACGCCGAGTGTGCCCGGGCATGAGGTGTCGGGTGTCGTCGCCGAGCTGGGCTACGGGACCACCGGCCTGACCGTCGGGCAGCGAGTGTTCGGGCTGGCCGATTGGACGCGCAACGGCACGCTGGCGGAGTACGTGGCGGTGGAGGCGCGCAATCTTGCGCCGCTGCCAGTGGGCGTCGAGCATGCCGTCGCCGCTGGTGCGGTGATCTCCGGACTGACGGCATGGCAGGCGCTGTTCGACCACGCCCACCTCCGCGCCGGGCAGACCGTGCTGATCCATGGCGCCGCGGGCGGCGTCGGCTCGATCGCTGTGCAGCTCGCCCGTCAGGTCGGCTCCCGGGTGATCGGAACCGGCCGGGCCGCCGACAGAGACCGTGCGCTCGGTCTTGGCGTCGATGAGTTTGTGGACTTGGAGACGCGACCGCGTCGAGGACGCCGGCGAGGTCGATGTGGTGTTCGACGTGATCGGGGGGGAGATCCTGCAGCGTTCGACCGCGCTTGTGCGCGCCGGCGGCACGCTCGTCACCATTGCCGAACCGCCCACGATCCAGCCTGAGAACGGGCGGGCGATCTTCTTCGTCGTGGAGGCCGATCGCTCCCAGCTCGCCGAGCTCGCCCAGCGGCTGCGCGACGGACGGCTGACTTCGAATGTGGGGGCCGTGCGGCCGTTGGCCGAAGCTCCCGCCGCGTTCGGCCCCGACGCTCCGCGTGTGTCCGGGAAGACGATCATCCGAGTCACCGAGGGCTGGTAGTCGACCGCGATCGACGACGTTGCTGGCACCGCTGCGGGGAGTTGCGCGTCGTTGACAATGCAGGTGCCCGTCGCACTCGCGTCCGAGACCCGAGATTCGCACAAGCAGGAGCAGCTCGGTCACCTCGATCGGCTCTTGAGAAGCCTGCTTCCACGAATCACCAGGCGCGTAGCACCCCGATCCGCGACGATGGATCACTCCTGCTCCGGCCCAGACGGCTGACGAAGCGGCAGTCGGGAGCCCGTAGCCGGTCGGGCGACATTGCAGCAGTGACCGAGCCCTGCGCCGGGCTATCGAGATCCGGGCAGTGCCCGGGGCCCCTTGCGCGGTGGTCACGAGCCCCGATACGTGAATGGATCCGGGCCGCGGTGGGGGCCCGGATCCGGTCGGGGGTGGTTGGGTTTTTGATCAGGCGGCTGCTGGGCCTGGCTCGATGGCCGGCTCGGTGTGGTGCTCGAGCTTGGGCAGCCATTGCAGCCAGTTGGGCAGGTACCAGTTCCAGTCGCCGAGGAGTTTCATGCTGGCGGGGAGCAGGATGCCGATACTCAAACGCCATGGTCCCTCCGCAAGGCTCTCAGGCGCGTCAACGGCCCGTCGATCTCCGAGCGACCACGTCCCCGGCAGTCCGAGCGGCTCGTCGATTGCTGCTCTGAGGCTGTGGCCGGCCGGAGCGGCAACACAGGGCTCGATTCTCCGGCGGCGAGAAAATCGGCGGTCTGTCCAGAGCCTTCGTCCCGGTCGAGCAGGAGCGGCACGCGCCAGAGCACGGGCCGCGGCATGCCCAGGCTTTTGGTTAGCGTTTTCGCGGCGTCGATTGTCGTTGCCGTCTCGGGCGCGGTTCGGCTCGCAGCGCTCCGCTCGCGGGCGTGTAGATGCTCTCATGACCATCGTCCCAGCGGACGCGATACCGAGGCGCGGGGTCGGCGGCTCGTTGACTGAGCCTCGGGTACGACGCGCTTGCCGACTCCGAAGGCCATGCTCACCTCCGATCGTTCGTCCTTACGCTTGGGAGCGCGTAGCCGCGGACGGCCTTGACGACCTCGCCGGTCTTCGCGAGCTTGGTCAGCGACGCGCTGACGGTGTTCGCCTTGATCCCCGTTTCGTTTGCGATCTCCGACGCGGTCTTCGGGCCGCGCTTTAGCGCCGCGAGAATCTTCTTTTTGTTGTCAGCTGGCGAGCACGCTGGCTGACGACATCGCCCAGACGAGCGATACGCTGCGCCAGAAGGGCGGCCTGGACGAGCTCGACCGCCAGCGGGTGAAGACCGGCACCGGCTACTGAGCCCAAGCGTCGGATCAACGCAGCGGTTGCCGGCTCTCGACCGTCGGCGACGGCCTCTGCGGTGGGCACGACAGCGGCGACCCATACCAACGACGACCCCGCCACGGCCCCGTTCGCGTTCACCGGCGGCACGATCAGCCGCGTCGCCATCGGCTTCAACGCGCCGTACCGCGGCATTCCACTTGTTTCGTGGGAGCTCTCTCCGGGGCTGGATGAGGTTGCGGCGCTTACGTCACGCGTGGACCGGTACGGGTTGACGGCGCCTTGGGTTGGAATCGGCGCATCTCGGCGTGGTCTGGACCGACGATCCCGCGGATCGATTCGGGCACCTCGTTCCGGACGCCGGCGACGTTGCCGAGCGGTTCGGAGACGATCAGCCGCACGTTGTCTGAGACTCCCTCGAACATCTGGAGCTGTCCTCGAGGCCGAGGGTGACGACGAGGTGGAACAGCACCTCGGTGTCGGTCTGGCCGTGGACGTGTGGATAGAGCGATCGGTCGACGGCGAGTAACAGGTTGCGTTTGATGGTGGCGAACTCGTTGACGTATCCGTTGTGCATGAACACCCCGGGTCAATGTGAAAGGGGTGAGAGTTGGTCTACTGCACGGCGCTGCCGATCGTTGCCCGGATGTGCGTGAAGAGACGGCGGGAGCTGATGTGGCCGGCGAGCTCGCGCCAATTGCCGTCGTTCCAGGTGGGTTCGGTGCTGTGAAAACGCCCGGCGTCGGAGGCGCCGTACCAGCCGACGCCGAACCGGCGCCGCTGGTCGGCTCCGCCCCGAAGCCCCCACGCGCAGGCTCTGGGCGACGAACGAGGTTGGGCCCCTCGCAGAGCGCCTCTTCGCGAATCATCCGAACGGTGTGATCCCGACCCTCGAGGCCCCCGGACACTGCGGCCGTTATGCCAGCGACCCCCGGCTGCTGGATGACGTGCGGCTGCGTTACGAGACCAGCGTTCGCCGTACTTGCTTAGCGGTTCGCCGGGTGGCACCAGATCATTTGCGATCGGTGTGGGAACGTCTGCATGTTAACCGACACCGGGAGATGAGAAAAGCCCGCCGATTCTCACATGCGTGCCGTCTTGTTTGAACGGCTTGTCGGCGTCAGAGTGCTCATGACCTGAGGTCCAACGTCGGGCCTCGCCGAAACAGCGAACGGAGTCCTGGGCATGAGCACCGAGGCAGCGGCCGTCGCGATGACCGCGGTGACCGCCGCGAGGCGCGGCGCTGCAACCGTCAGGACCGCCGCGAGGATCGGCGCCTCTTCCGCCGTCGCGGGAGTCCCCGCGAGCACCGCGCGCTGACGATGCTGCCCGAGCGCTATCCAATCCCGCCCGAGGCCACGCGCTGCTCGTTCTCGCCCGGCCTCCCCGAGGAAGGTGTATGCATCGAGGTAGGGCCGCTCACGGGGTCGCGTGATGTGCCGGCGGTCGCGGGCGTTCATCGGATCGGGGTGGTAGGCCCGAGCGGGCCACGTCAGAAGATTGGCCCGTCGCATTCGACCGGCACGCGAGGCCCTGCCGTGGCCGACCGGGTCGACCGACCAGTCCTTCCGCCCTGCTCCGCACAGCTCCTGCTCGACGGCGTCGGCAGCGATGCCGAGACCGCCGAGCTTGACGCCGTCGCGGGCCGAACCGTCGCGCCGCCGCTGGGGTTCCCCGCGACTCCACGAAGCGCGACCGAGCGCGCCGTCGCCGGCGATCGCCGCGTGGCGCAGATTGCCCCGGTCGGTCGCGTCGAACCAGATCTAGTACGCCAGGTTGTGGTCCTGTGAACCCTGTGGTGAGCGTTATCTTGCGGGCGATCCCGCTTGCGATGATGGCCGTGTGTGTCGCCTTTGGGGTGTACGTTTGGACTGCGGCAGGGGCGTCTGGGAACTTTGTCGCCGGTCGGGTGGTCACGTTCCTCGGCGCGATCTGCCTGTGCCTGTTCTGCGTCGGAGCGATTATCAATCTCCAGTTGATTGGCCGCTACACCACGCTTGATCGGGTTCTCTATCCGACGGTTGCCTACCTGACGGCGGTGGGGACGGCCGTATACGGCGCGACCCTTTTCATCGGAGCGCCGAGCACCGGGCTGAACCAGGAATACGTGGCCGGAAACGTCGTCTTCGGACTGGGATTGATCAGCGGGTGCCTGGCGACGGTCGCAACGGCCGCCACCAAGTTCTCGCTGATTCCGGAGAACGCGAAGTTAGCCGACGGAGACCGGCGGGCACCCGCGGCAGCGTTCTCTCAGGCGGCCGTGGTGGTGCTGGGCGCCATCCCCGTCGTGCTGGCGATCGTCGCATGGGTCTTCTCGATCGCCAACTTGGCCATGTCGAGCACGCCGGGACGGTTCACGGTGGGCCACGTCGTCGCCGGCTTGGCCGCGATCTGCATGTGCCTGATCGCGTTGGTCCTGACCCTCCTCCGCCAGGTGCAAAACACCTACGGCCAACGGGATCGGATTGTGTGGCCCTGGCTCGTGATCGCTATGGGGTTGGTCAGCCTGATCTGGGGGATCGTCCTGCTCGCCCTCGACAGAGAGTCCTACTACTTGACGCCTGGCTTCGTGCTGGTCGGGTTGGGGCTCATCTGCTTCAGCATTCTCACCAAGGTGGGGTTGCTCGCCCTCGTATGGCGCCGGACGTTCAGCCTTGCCGACCGGGTCCCCTTGCTCGATGTTCTCACAGCACTCGCGTGCCTCTTCCTGGCGGCGTTCGTGTTCCAAGCAGGGGTGGTCAGCGCGAACGTGTTCATACCCGCACGGGTGCTCGTTGGGCTGGGAGCGATCTGCTTCTCACTCTACGCGGTCGCCCATCCTTGAGAGCGGCACCTCGTCCAGTGGCTGACCGAATAGCCGCCGGCCCCAATCATTGGGCCGCTGATGCCGAATGGAGGCGGGGTGAACCGCTCGCAGCACCGCTTCGCAATGCTGTTCCTAGCGCTCTGCGCCACGTTCTTCTTCGAGGGCGTTGCTGAGCCCGGCGACGTCCAGCGCGTGGTCGGCACCGCCCTCATCGGTGCGTCGCTGATGCTCGCGCTGTACGCCGCCGAAGTCCCCAGCCGGCGCCTGGGTGTCGCGGCTGCGTTTGTTCTCACACTCGTGTTGGGCGTGCTGATCGCGTCCGCGGCCGGCGACCTCGCGACGGTTACTGGCCTTACCGCTATCGCCAAGGCGTTGCTGGTCGCATTGGCGCCCGCAGCGGTGGTGACCGGAGTCGTGCGCGACCTCCGCGCAACGGGCGGCGCGGTCACCATCACGGTGGTCGCCGGGGTGCTCTGCTTCTACCTGCTCGCGGGCTTGTTCTTCGCCTACTTGTACACAGCCATCCAGAATCTTGGGGGCGCTCCTTTCTTCGCCAACGGTGACGCCGCCACGTCATCGCGCGCGGTCTACTTCAGCTTCACGACGATCACGACGGTCGGCTACGGGGACTTCACCGCGCGCACGAATCTCGGACACACGCTGGCGGTGACCGAGGCGCTGCTCGGACAGATCTACCTCGTCACGGTCGTCGCCGCAATCGTCGGGCATCTGGTAACAAGCGGGGCCAAGGTGCAATGAGCCACGCCTGTCAGCGACGTCGCATGATGACTGCGATGTCGTCGTAGCCGCGGGCGCCTGCAACGGGCGCCCGCAGCTACGGTGACAGATATGCGTAGGTGCTCAGCTCAACATCACCGAACGCCGCGCAATGGCACCTCCACTGCAACGGCGTAGCCGCCTCCCGGGGGCCAGCCCCTCCAGCTGGTCGCCATGGATAACCGGCCGGATACCGGGCCTGGTGCCCGGACGCGAAAGCGCGCTGACGTGGTCAGGTGAGCCGCGAAGACAAAGACGACGACAGACGCCCAGAACCAATGGACAAACTAGACGCCCGACCACTGGTCGCGGTGAGTGGACCTGCGGACGATCCAACCCCCGTCGGGGCACGGCTCGTTGGGCGCGCCGATCGACAAACCTCCCCTGCTTGCTTGAGCCGGATGCATTGAAAGGTGCACGTCCGGTTCTGAGGAGGGCCGGACCCAGTAATGGGTCCGGCCTATCCGGCATCCCGGGGTGTGTCGCCGAGCGCGAACGCCGAGCGGCGACGAACGAGAAGTGAGTGGAGCGGGCTGCGGCTCGTTCGTGGCGCTCGCCCGCGCGAGATGGCGCGCGATCCCGCCGCCGATCGTGTCTTCGCCGAGCAGCGCCGACCGTCTTGATCCTGTCCATGCGGTGGTCGTACGTCTCTCATCTGGCTCTCACCTGGTGCGCTAGCGTCGGTGCGTGTCGGTCCGTCTCCGCGTGACGCTTGCCTTCACCGCCGTGATGGCTGTCGTCCTGGTCGGGGCCGGCCTGTTTTTGTATCTGCGTCTGCGCTCCGAGCTCGATGCGGGCATCGCGCGCGACCTCGAGGCGCGCGCCGGCGTCTTTAGCGCCGCCGACGACGACACGATCGCGCAGGTGCTCGACCCGTCGGGGAGCGTCGTGCGGTCGACCGACGCGGCGGGCGGCGCGCCGCTGCTGACGGTGTCCGAGACCCACCGCGCGCTGCACGACGAGGTCACGCTTGACAGTGAGCTCGACGACGAACGCGTACGCCTGCTCGCGCGCGAGGCCGGCGGTCGCGTGGTCGTCGTGGGCGAGTCGCTTGAGAGCCGCGACGATGCGGTCCGCAGCCTCGGCACGCTGCTGCTGATCGGCGGCCCGGTGCTGCTGCTGCTGACCGCGGCGGTCGGCTACGGCGCGACCGCGGCCGCGTTGCGGCCCGTCGAGCGGATGCGCGCCCGCGCCGCCGCGATCGAGGCGACCGACCGCGCCGCGCGCCTGCCGGTGTCGCGTTCCAGCGATGAGATCGGACGTCTCGGCGCGACGCTCAACGAGATGCTCGACCGCATCGAGGCGGCGTTTGAGCGCGAGCGCTCGTTCGTCGCCGACGCCAGCCACGAGCTGCGCACGCCGTTGTCGATCCTCCGCACCGAGCTCGAGCTGGCGCTGAGCCGCGGCCGTAGCCACGAGGAGCTCGTGGCCGCGCTGCGTTCGGCGACCGAGGAGACCGACCGGCTGGTCGCGCTCGCCGAGGATCTGCTCGTGCTCGCGCGCGCCGACCAGGGGCAACTGCCGATCCGCCGCGAGGAGCTGAGCGCCGCCGAGCTGCTTGAGCGGGTGCGCGACCGTCACGCGCCCGAGGCGACGATCGAGCCGGTCGGCGGTCTCGTGCTCCGCGCCGACTCGCTGCGGCTCGAGCAGGCGCTTGGCAACCTGCTCGACAACGCCCGCTTTCACGGTGGCGGCGAGATCGTGCTCGGCGCCGAGCGCCGGGACGGCGCGGTGCGGCTGCACGTCCGCGACGACGGCCCCGGGTTCCCCGAGGACCTCGCGGCGTTTGAGCGCTTCACCCGCGGTGACAGCGCGCGCGGCCGCGGCGGCGCCGGGCTCGGGCTGGCGATCGTCGACGCCATCGCGCGCGCTCACGGAGGCGACGCCGGCGCCGCTCCCCGGCCGGGAGGCGGCGCCGACGTTTGGATCGAACTGCCGGGTCAGTCGTCGTGATCGGGCTCGGCCGCCACGACCTTGAACGCGCCGTCGAGCCGGACATCGATCTGCGAGCCGTGGGCCTTGGTGACCTCGACCTCGTAGACCGCGCCGTGCTCGGCGTCACGCTCGGAGCCGGTGACCTTGCCGCCGCCGGTCTTGGCCAGCGCGGCCTTCGAGGCGCGCGCCAGCGCGCTGCCGGTCAGCGTCTGGTCAGACGCGTCATCGCCGGCGTCCTCGTGGTCGCGCTCGGCTTCGTCCGTCGCGCCGTGCTCGGAGTCGCGCTCGGAGCCGGTGACGGTGCCGCCGCCGGTGGCTGCCAGGGCGGTGCTCGAGGCACGGTCGGGGGTGCTGCCGGTCGGTGCGTTGTCGCCGGAGGTGGCGCTGGCGAGTGCAGCGCCGCCGAGCGCGGCCGCCGCCAGCACGGCGACGGCGAGGAGGATCTTCTTGAGTTGTGTCATGGCCCGATCGTGGTGAGGGCAGATGAGAGGCCGGTGAGATCGTGCGGGTGCTGATCGTTGAGGACGAGGTCAAGCTCGCGGGGCTGATCCGCCGCGGACTGCGCGACGAGGGAATGCTCGCCGACGTCGCCGTCACGGGCGACGACGCGCTTTGGATGGCGCGCGCGACCGAGTACGACGCGATCGTGCTGGACGTGATGTTGCCCGGCATCGACGGCTTTGAGGTCTGCCGCCGCTTGCGCGCCGACGGCGTCTGGTCGCCGGTGCTGATGCTGACCGCGCGCGACGCGGTCGAGGACCGCGTGGCCGGGCTCGACGGTGGCGCCGACGACTACCTCGTCAAGCCGTTCGTGTTTGCCGAGCTGCTCGCGCGGCTGCGCGCGCTCGCCCGCCGCGGCCCGGTCGAGCGCCCGACCGTCCTGCGGGCCGGCGATCTATCGCTCGACCCCGCGACGCGGCAGGTCTGCCGCGGGCACGACGAGATCGCGCTGTCGGCGAAGGAGTACGCGCTGCTCGAAACGTTCATGCGCCGGCCCGGCCAGGTGCTCGACCGCTTCCAGCTGCTCGAGCACGCGTGGGACGCCGCCTACGAGAACCGCTCCAACGTGGTCGACGTCTACGTGCGCTACCTAAGGGAGAAAGTGGACCGGCCGTTCGGCGCCACCTCGATCGAGACCGTCCGCGGGGCGGGCTACCGCCTGCGCGTGGACGGCGGCCGCCGGTGATGCCGGCGCTGCAGCTCGCCGCGCCCGCTCTTGTAGGGTCCGGCGGTCGGCGACGTCGACCACCCCATTCAGGGGTTTGCCAGTCACGGTGTAGAACCGCCCGTGCGAGTAGAGCTCTGCGTGAGCGTTCCTGAGAACCCAAGCCACTGCCCTGCGATTCAGATCGGGGTCGATCGCGGGGTGGTGATACATGGTGTTGCGCCGTTGTCGGAGGACCAGACGACGATCGTGTCCTTCGCGATCCCGAGCTCGTCGAGCTTGTCGAGGACCGCTCCGGTGAAGTCATCCATCTGGGCAGGACGTCGCCCCAGCTCCCGCACTTCGCCTTACGTACGTACTACGGGTTGGGAATCGGCGGGATCTGCACCTGCGTGTAGGGCAGGTACACGTGGAAGGGCTTGCCCGCGTCCTTTAACCGCTTCATGGAGTCAGTCGCCCACTCGGTGATCTTGCGATCGAACCCCGCCCGGAATTCCGCGTCGTGGGGCCGATCACCTCGTGCTCCTCGCCCTTCTTGATCGAGAAGATCGGCTCCGGCTCCAGCGCGATCTCCGTGGAGCTGCGGCTTGCCGATCAGATGGTCAGGGGCCGCGGATCCCGAGGGCGGCACCTGCGACGAGCGACACGATCAGCTGCAGCGTGTGCGTGTGTGAGCGTCCACGACCGCACCTTTAGGCGTTTTCCGCTGGGCAACCCCCCGGGCCGGGGCCCGCGACCAGCAACTCCCAGGCGGCGCAGGCCCCGGCACGCGCGTGCTGATGGGGCGCATGAACACGCACAACGCGTCCGTGCCGACTGAGATTTAGTGCGCCAATCTAGGCATTCAGTAAGACGCTCGCCTCCGGACCGTCGCAATGACGTCGCCGACCGTGGGCCCGACCCGTGACCTCGACCGATGCCACACTGTCGCCGGGTCGCAGACTTCCCCTTCGGTCCCGGGAACTGCCAAAGCAGGACTCGAGTCCTCACCGCCCAGTCGGCGACGAAGGGGCACTGATGTCGGCATGCGAGACTTCTGGTGTTGCCGGGTCGAGCGCGCGCAGTAAGGTCAGGGCCATGGTGGGCGATCCACCGCGCGATCGGGGCGCGCTCCCGCTCGTAAGGACCGAGGCGGACATCCTGCCGGTGGCTCTGGAGGCGGCGGCCCGCTCTGGAGATCCCAACCCCGAACTCGTGCAGCACATTGCGGGGACTCGGGAGGAGGTCACGAAGACGACCGGGTCATGGGTGGCCAGCGATGAGCCGTCGTATCTGATCGCGATTCGCGGCAATTTCAGCCGCCGCGTTCGGCGTCCTCCGAGTCCACGGTGGGATCAGACGGGAGACGAGACGGAGTCCTACTCGGTCATGGTGCTTGTCGTGGAGATCAAGAGCGGCACGATCACCGATTGCGGCGGCGGCCCCACGTATCCTGAAATGGTCGGCGTTGGCCAGGTCGTGACCGACTACCGTCGCTCCGCGTAGTTGATCAGCGGAGCAGTCCGGCACGGGGCGCTTATCGCCGGTGAAACAACCGAGCGGCTCGCCCTTCGATAGGGCCATTCGCCGGAGCGATTCAGCTGACGCTGTCACGAACACTGAGCCATCTCGCCCAGCGTCTTCTCTCCGGACTGCTCCTCGAGGTCTTCGGGCGCCAGGAGCGGCAGTCCGCGGGTGGTTTCTCCCGCGGCGGGTGTTCATCGTGCTCTTGTTTGTCGAGGGATAGAGTCGGGCGGTTGTTACCGGAACTCGACTCAGGAGAGCACATGAAGATCGCATCCATAGGCCGAGGGAGGATCGGTAGCGGACTCGGCAACCTGTGGGAAAAGGCGGGGCACGAGGTCGCACTTCTCGGTCGCGATGGCGGCGACGTTTCCGATGCCGACGCGGTGCTGGTCGCGGTCCCCGGGACGGCCGTCCCACAAGCGCTCGACATCGTGCGGGGCATCGAGACAAAGACGGTGATCGACGCCACCAACCTAGTTCGCGCAAGCCCACCGGACGGATACGCCTCCAACGCCGAGTACATCAAGTCCAGGACCAACGGACCAACGGCCAAGTCGTTCAACGTCAACTTCGCATCGCTCTTCAAGAACATCGCGGACACGAGCTCTCGCCCCGGGAATCTGTGGTGCGGCGACGACGAGGCGCGGGACGTGGTCGAGCGGCTGAACCGAGACGCCGGCTACGAGCCGATCCACGCCGGCGGCCTCGAGAACGCCGCGCTGCAAGAGGGCGCCGTAGGCTTGTGGTTCGCGGTCACGCAGAGCGGGATGGGACCGTTCTTCTATCGGATGGCGCCGCCCGATCGCATCTGATCCCGGGCGACGCCACTCGAGGTCGGGCACGCCCACGGGAATGAGGGATCTCAACGCTCGACGCTTCTGCTCACTGGCACCCGGCCACGACGGCGTCAGCTGTGCTCAGAGATCTAGCTTCTGCTTAGCGTCGTGTCGGAGCCAGAGCAGAAGCCGACTCCTTGCGCCTGCGTGGGCGACTGAGGAGCAGGTCCGCGCTGTGCGCGCTTGGCTGCTGCCGACTCTTTTGAGGGTCGGGCGTTGTCGATTGGTGTGGATTCACGCACGTCCGGTTGTCGGAAATGGGATTAGAGTGACGATCGATCTCAAGGAGTACCGGGACGATGTGGACGGCGCTGGACCGCATACGCCTGATCGGTTGATGACGGACGCCGCGCGGTCTTGTCCAAGAACCGGTCCGTTGCTTCAATCAGGGCAACGAGCTCGAACTATTCGTCAACGCGGACTTAAGTAAGGCGCTGCTGATCGTTGCTGTCGCAGCCGCCGTCTTGACGTTCGTCGGTCTGGTGGTGTTTGGTGATCGCGTCATCGCGATCGTGGGGCTGATCGTCGTCGGATTCAAGCCTCTACAGGTGGGCAGCGATCAAACGAGTACCAAAGGGATGAGCACCTCGGGACTGCGGGGGCGCTCGAGACGCAGCCAAACGGGGTCGCCAAGGCTGGACTGCCCGCCGTGGCCCAGTAGGCACATGAGTGTCCGCGGGCCATGAGGCTCACCGAGTCGGCGTCATGAGTTTAGGCACTGCGCCGGTCGGGGGTGGTCGCAGGGCTGGGTTCTGCTTCGACCCGACCTCGATCCCAACCGGCAGCGACGACCTCGTGGCTGCCCGGGCGACCAAGATGGAATGAACGGCCCGTGATTCGGGCGGCTGGCCTGGCGTGAAGGTGGCCGGTCCTCGTGTGAACACGAAACGCAGAAGGAGGTCGATGTAGAAGATCGGACTGATTGATGCGGTGCTGCATCGGAGATGGAGGGGCCGGCCCGTTGGGTTGGTGGTCCTCCGTGGCCGCCCTGCAGGGGAAGGTCAAACCACCGCAAGCTGCTGCGGTCAAGAGCCGTGGTGGTGAGCGTTGCGGACAAGGCGCGCCGTTGAGCGCGTCAGGTATGGGCCAAGAAGGCGAGCGCAAGCGATCTGCTGATGACGTGTCGAAACCACTTAGATGACGCCAAAACCGGGTCTGGAGGACCGGCCCGGGATGAGCCTGGCGGGAGCCTGCTGACTGGCCAGGTGGTGTCCGGCATGGAGGTGGCGCGAGCTTGGTCTGGGCTCTGGTGTGGAACGTGTGAACCTGTCGTCTCGCGCTCACGGGCGGCCAGTGGACCGGTTGTGGCCCGTGGTCGGTCGTGGAAGGGAGAGCCCCAAGCGGCTGATCCGCGAGGGGTTCGAGACCGATGCGGGACACAGGGGCGGACCGCCCCGTGGTAGCTGTGACGCCCGGGTCGCGGATGTATGGGTGGGTCATCCGGGCTCGCTGGTTGGTCAACCGCGATGATGCGGGAGGGGAGCTGGTGAGCGAGCCAAAGCCTGACGGCAAGCCGTTTGCGATTTCGAAGCGGGTGGTCTGGGAGGCGTGTCGCAGGGTCAAGGCCAACGACGGGGCCGAGGGCGTCGACGGGCAGTCCATCCAGGCGTTCGAGGAGAACCTTCGGGGGAACCTCTACAAGGTCTGGAATCCGTTGACCTCGGGGAGTTACATTCCGCCGCCGGTGAGGGCGGTTGAGATACCGAAGAAGGATCGGGCGTGGGTCGAGAATGCTTGGGGTGCCGACTGTCGCGGACAGGGTCGCTCAGATGGTTGCGTACCTGTATTTGGAGCCGAGGTGGAGCCGATTTTCCATCCGGACTCCTACGGGTATCGGCCACGACGGTCGGCTCATCGATGCGCTGCGGACATGTCGGGCGCGGTGTTGGAAGTACGACTGGGTTCTAGATTTGGATCTCAAGTCGTTCTTCGACTCGCTCGATCACTCGCTGGTTCTGAAATCGGTCGTTCACCACACGAACCTGCGGTGGATCCTCCTCTACGTGGAGCGATGGCTGAAAGCCCCGCTGGCACTCGAGGACGGCACCCTTCGGCAACGGGAGCGTGGGAGTCCGCAGGGCTCGGCGATCTCGCCCGTCTTGGCGAACATCTTCCTGCACTACGCGCTGGACGTGTGGCTTGGCCGGGAGTTTTCGGCGGTCCCGTTTGAGCGCTACGCGGATGATGTGATCCTGCACTGCAAGACCAAGGCGCAAGCACAAGCATTGCGTGACGCGATCATCGAGCGGTTGGCGGCGGTCGGTCTGGAGCTCAATCTGGACAAGACGCGCATCGTGTACTGCAAGGACGAGAACCGCAAAGGCTCGCACGAGCACGAGCAGTTCACGTTCCTCAGCTACACGTTTCGTCCCCGACGCGCTCGGACCAGGAACGGCGAGTTGTTCGTCAGTTTCTGCCCGGCGGTCTCCGACGACGCCGCGAAGAGGATGCGTCGCACGATCAAGCGCTGGCGGCTTCACTTGTGGAGCGGGAAGACCCTCGATGACCTCGCACAGGAGATCAACCCGATCGTGCGAGGCTGGATCGACTACTACGGCTTCTTCTACAAGTCTCGGTTGATCGCGCTTCTCAAACGCATCGACGAGTACCTCGCGCGATGGGCCATGCGGAAGTACAAGCGCCTACGCGGTCGTCCGCACACAGCGAGGAGGTTCGTGGCGCACGTCGCAAGACGACAGCCAGCCCTCTTGTTCACTGGCAGGTGGGAGCGCAGCCCAGGGCTGGAGGACAGGAGCCCGGTGAGTCGAGAGGCTCACGCCGGGATCTGTGAGCGCCGGGGGGTGCAATTCCCCCCGGCGACTCGACCGTGTCGAACGGCGTTGATAGGCGCGCGCGGATACGAGCCGCGCGGCCGGCCAATCGAACAGGAGGTACCGACCGTGAACGACGGTATGTCATCGGTCGCCCGGAACGCCGCGGGCGTGATCTCGCCGCGGCTGGCTGGGGCGATCATCGCTGGGTTTGACGTGCATCTGCGGCAGATCACCGTTGATTGTTTGGACTCTGAGACCGGCGAGATCTACGCGGGGACGGATCGGCGCGTCGCCGTCGGCTGTGGAGGAGTGGGTCGGGCAGTTCGCGGGCCGGGAGGTGCATGTCGCGATGGAGGCGTGCACCGGCTGGCTGTTCGTCGCTCAGGCGGTCACGCGCGCGGGTGGTGTCGCGCATTTGGCCGAGACCGTCGAGACGCGCGCGTTGCGGGGGCGCAAGCGACGCGCGAAGACCGACCGCCAGGACGCGTTGTGGCTGCGCGAGCTGCTCGCGGAGGGGCGGCTGCCCGAGGCGTGGATCGCTCCTGAGCATGTGCGTCAGTGGCGATCAAGATTGCACTTGCGAAAGGCGCTGATCGACGAGCGCACGCAGTGGCTTGTGCGGATCCGCTCAGTGCTCTATCACCACGGGATCAGCGCGGGCGCGCCGGCTCGGATCGCGCGAGCTGACGGCCGCGAGTTCCTCAAGCGTCTGGAGCTACCCGATGACGCCCGCGAACGGGTGACGGTCGCACTTGGGATGATCGACACGCTCGAGCGCGAGATTTCAGAGATCGAGCGGTCTCTGCGCCGGGTCGCGCGTCGCCAGGCGGCTGCCAGGCGCTGATGACCCAGTTCGGGGTCGGGGAGCTGATCGCGCTGACCTTGGTGACCGAGCTCGGGGACGTCACGCGCATGTCCAGCTCGCGCAAGGCGGTCCGCTTCGCCGGGATCGACATCGGCGTGCACCGTTCCGACCAGACCGCGCGCGTCGGCAAGCTCACCCGCCAAGGCTCCTCATCGTTGCGCTGGGCGCTGTATGAGGCTGCGCAGTCAGCCACCCGGCCACGGAGCCCCGACTACGCCGACTACCACGCGCTGAAAGCCCGCGGGCTGACGCACACCCGCGCGTCATTGACGATCGCGCGCAAGATCGCCCGGCGCAGCTACCACCTACTGCACAACCTCGGACCCGCCGCGATCGCACCGATCCCCGAATAGCTGCCCGGCTCCGATCGACCCCCCTCCAAGATGATCACCCTTGCAGCCAGCTCCCTCAGCTTCCGTGGCACCCACCACCAGTGGAGACCCCGACAGAGACCGAGCGGCCGCAGTCAACCCCGCAGGGACGACCGATCAACCATCACGTCGCGACCACCAGCCAGGTGCTCGACGACCCAGATAAGCCCGGGCGCCCACGGAGCCAACCCAACACGCACTCACCCAATCGGAGGCCTTGACACCAACCAACCGTTCAGATAAGCAGCAGCGACGAGGTGCTGGCCTGGGTCCGCGCCGGGCGCTCGCGGGCGTAGCTATGGAGGGCGATTCCTTGTCTCTCGCATCGCTCATCTCGAGACGGAGAGCAGCCGTTCTAGGCTCTTATGGAGAGAAGTTTGGAGCGCCGGGATAAACCGGCATGGAGAAGGAGATGAGAGTTCTCTACATCGAAGGGAGTAGCGATCCACGATGGCCCTGGGTCATGCGCTGGCGTTCGTGAGGGCGTCGGCGAAGCGTTGGCAGGGGTCGTGCGGGCTGGGTTATGGAGCCGCGAAAGATCGGTGGTTTGGGGTGCCGACGCTGTCACAGAGAGCGGAAGGCCACGCCTGCGGCGGCGTTATCGCGAGTCGTCGTGGGACCCTGCGCGGTCAGAGAACCTGGGCACGCACGGAAGTCTCCATGCGCGAGAACCGGGAGGTCCCGTGGTTGCCCGCGGGTGTTGGATGCCCCGTCCAGGATGGTTCACGGGGTGGTGGATCGGCATCGGCGGGCCGTGAGGGGAACGCTATGGTGGTAAGCCCTTGATGAACGACCGTGGGAAGTCAGACGGTCCCGTAGTACCTGCGAAGCAGCCGAACAAGCTCGCTGTGGTGGCGGGGGCGGAGGCGGTGGAGGGAAGGGGACCGGCCGAGGGAAACACGGCCAGCGAAACACGTCCCGGACGCAGTGCCGGAATGGGCGTGTCCAGTGATCTGGATCGTGTGCGCCAGGTGGCGCGGAGGGACAAGGACGTGCGGTTCACCGCGCTCCTTCATCACGTCAGCGTCGATCGGCTGCGGGAGGCGTATCGGGCGATTGAGCCGGAGGCCGCCCCAGGGATCGATGGGGTCACGTGGCGTGACTACGGGTCAGATCTTGAAGCGAACCTTCTTGATCTGCACGCCCGGGTTGCGCGGGGTGCGTATCGGGCGAGGCCTGTTCGGAGGGTGTTCATACCGAAGGCGGACGGGCGGCTGCGGCCGCTCGGGGTCGCTGCGTTGGAGGACAAGATCCTGCAGCGGGCGGGCGTCGAGGTATCGATCGACGCGCCCGACGCGTTCCCGTCCTGATCTACGCACGACGCGATCCCCGGCCCGCCAGAACCCTCGCTACACGAAAAACTCGAATCGACCACCTCCCCAAGCGCGAACACAGCATGGGACACAGCCTCGCCTACAGGGGCGCTGATCGACGCCGTCGGCGGCAACAGCGCGTCGACCGCCACCCCGAGCGGCGCGTTCGCGCCGGCGATGAAGCTCTGATTGACGCCTGTGCCGTTGAGGTTCGCGCGCCCGACTGTCACGGCGACCAGCATCGATGGTCAGACCGGTACGGCGAGGGTGGTTGTCGGCCCCTTCTGGCCGCGCCCCGGCGTTGGAACCTGCCGACCGCAGTCGCTCACGATCCGTGTCGGGCCGCGTCTGCGGCCTTGGCCAGCCCTGTGATGACGGCAAAGAACTCTGCTGATTGTCCGATGAAGAGGCCGTCGTTGGTGAAGGCCTTGACTGTGCCCATGGCGGCGCCGCCGGTCTCGGTGGGGCGGATGATCGAGACGATCGGGAACTTGCGATCGAGGAAGATCGTCGGCTCGGGCATGATCAGGTTGGTCTGGGTCAGCTCGCCGTCGGCGTTGAGGTCGGGGAACGTGAGGGTGTTGTTGGGGCCGGGGTCGGGGTCGGTGAGCGGGGGCGCGTTGCCGGCCTTGTCCTGCCAGGTCTGGAAGTGCATGATCTCGGAGCCGCCGATGCTGATCAGGATCCGCAGCACCTCGGTATGGGTGACCCGCTGGGCGAGCGCGGCGTAGAGGCTGGTACCGCCTTGTTCGATCCAGGCGAAGTGGAAGCCGGCCGTGTTGGCGATCGCCTGCAGGTGGTCGGGCGGGGCGAGGTCGGCGTCGGTGCGCGGGATCGCCGGGTGCTGCCCTTTCGCGAGGTCGGGGACGGCGTTTGGCAGGACGTCGCCGAAGTCGGGGTTCTGCGAGTCGCTGCGGTAGCGCGTCCAGAAGCTGGTGTTGACGGTCAGCTGCATCAGGTTGGTCAGCCGTCCGATTTGCTGCGCGCCGGTCGCCTGGCTGCTCGGCAGGGTGCGGAACTTGTCCAGGTTGACCGTTTGCGCGCCGTGCGCCTGCAGGTAGGCGTTGAGGAAGGCGGCGTGTGAGATCTCGTCGTCGGTGTTGTCGTGGATGTACTGGTCCATGTCCTCGTCCAGCACCGCGACCGCCTCGGTGTAGTCGGGGTTGCCGCTGCCGCCGGGGACTTCGCTGTCCTGGATGCCGGCGAGCTCGTTGTACTGCTGCCAGATGTCGGTCTCGATGAGCTCGGCCGCAGCCAAGAAGCGGAGAATCGCCGCATCGCCTTTGGTAAGGCCGCCACTCGCGAAGGCCGGTGACGCATCGGCCAGCAGCCGCCCCGCGCCGAGGGTTCCCGCTCCGACCGCGGCCCCCTTTACCAAGAAGGAACGACGGCTGGTCCCGTGCTCGTACTGTTCGGTCGTTTCCACCGAGTCCTACCTTTCGTTTCGCGGCGGATCGGCCGGTCGCCCGGCCTCAGCCGCTGCAGCTCTAGCGACGATTGGTCGCCGACACCCACGTCTGTCGAGTCCGATCCCATAGCCCGGTTAAGTCGCCTACCGAACGCTACCCCCGTCGCGGGTCAACCGCAAGCCCTCGCGTCGAGTGCCTGGGTGCCGAGCGGTTCGGGCACTTGCTCAAATCCCATGCTCTGTTGATAGGGCTCAAACGCGGCGGCGAAGCGGTCGGTCTTCAAGATCGGCTTCATGCGCTGGATGAGCTCGGCCACCGGCCGGATGTCGAGCGTGCCTTCGAACGTTGACGAGGCCGCGAACGGGATAGGACCGGCGTAAATCGAGGCGATGCCGGACGAGATTGAGTGTCCGACGATCACAGGGCCGACGACCAGTCAGGCCGCTCTGTGAGGGAGCGTGCGCGACACGATCGGAAGGCGGTTTGGTTTGTCGATGCGGCCGGAGATTTCTCGGGTGCTGGAAGGTTTGCTGCGTGTTAGTTGTCTTTGGCATTTGTAGCGTGGCGTGAGATGTCGGGTGTCTGGCGCCGGCTGGCGTCCACTTGATACCGGAGGTCTAGAGAATGCTTTTACCCAACACGTCGTTCGCGTGGGGCCGCCGTTTCGGCGGCGCACGCTCTCGGCTCGCGACCCGCTGTGTGTCACGGATTTGCCGCCGCGGGGTGAGTGGCGCTGTGGGCGCGGGTGTTGGGCTGCTCGCGCTTAGCGCTCCGGCCGGCGCATTGGCAACAGGAGTGCCTGCAGCAGCGGCCGTTCATGCGCACCTTGTGACCGCGCGACCAGAGGCGGGGTCGCCGGTGCGCAGCGTCCCGCTGCGGGTCGAGCATCCGGCGCAGTACGCGGGAGACAAAGCAGCCGCGAATCGACGCTACGGGGGGTGGGTGGCGGCGCATTCCTCGGTGTTCGGACCGGGGCTGTCGATCGCCTCCGCGATCCCGGCGCTGTCCAAGTCGGGGTTGGTCGCAGCCGGCGCGGGCGGTGCGACCCCGCCGGACACGACGGGCGCGATTGGCCCGAGCTCTTATCTGGAATTGGTCAACTCGCAGATCGCGGTGTACAGCCGTGCGACGCTGGCCTCGCCACCGCTCGCGACCGCCGCCGAGGACACGTTCGTTGGACGCAGCAGCACGTGCGACGGGCAGATCAAGTGGGATAATCCGGCGCGGCGGTTTGAGTACTACAGCCTGGACTGCGCTGCGCCGCGCGGCTCGGAGGGGTTCTCGTTCGGCTGGTCAAAGACGAGCAGCCCGACGCCGCTGACCGGGTCAGCTGCCAACTGGTGCCGGTATCACGTGAGCACCGGGAGCAATCTCGAGGATTACGGCAAGCTCGGCAACGACAACAGCTTCTTGATCGTCGGCAGCAACGAATTCAACGATCGCTCCGGTATATACGAGGACTCGCCGATCTTCACGATCCCCAAGCCGGCAAACGGCTCCACGACCTGCCCGAGCGAGACCCTGACGAAGTTCATACCAACCCCGGCCGGGACGGACTTCACGCCGCAACCGGCGAACGTGTTCCAAAGCTCAGCGAAAGGCTTCATCGCGTCCCTGTCGGACTCCTCGCACTTGCACATGTTCACGGTCAGCGGCACGACGACGCCGACCCTGACCGACAACGGAACCGTCGCGGTGAGACGTTCGCTACGCGGCAGGCGTTCCACAGCCTGGCAGTAGCGACCAGCTCGACTCCAGCGACACCCGCCTGACCCAGGCCGTGGCCACAATTGACCCGCAGCTCAGAGCGTTCGCTGTCTGGACCCAGGCACGGTGGCGGGCGCGGCCGGCGGCCCGTCGGTGGTGCGTTGGTATGAGCTGAAGGCCGGGGTGTCGGCGCCCGCGCCGGTTCAGACCGGGACGGTCGCGGTCGCTGGTGCGTTTGCGTTCAACGGCGCGATCTCGCCGACCGCTCAGGGCAACGCCGCCGCGATCGACTACGACGTTGGCAGCTCCACGCTGAGGGTGCAGGTCCGAGCCCGGGACCATCTGCCGGGAAGCGCCCCTGGGTCCACGGCCAACGAGACGACCCTCGCGAGCAGCCAGGGTATCGACGCGGACTTCTCATGCCCAAGCCAGAACGGCCACACATCGTCGTCCTGTCGTTGGGGCGCTATGCCGGCGCGAGCCCGGATCCGAACTGCGCCGCGCAGGTCTGGGGCACCAACGAGCTAAACGGCGCAACCAATCCCGGAACCGCGACGTGGGCGAGCCAGAACTTCCGCCTCCAGCTCGACGAGTGCCCGACCGCGGCGTTCGCCATCACGCCAACGTCGCCGGCCCACGGCTCACCGGTGACCTTCGACGGCTCTGGATCGAGCGATATCGACGGGTCGGTTCTCGAGCTTCAAGTGGAGCTTCGGCGACGGGGTTAGCTCGACCGTCACGACCACGACCACCAACCACACCTACGCTGCCGCCGGCACCTACCACGTCACGCTGACCATCACAGACACCACCGGACTGACCGCGACGGTCGCCCAGAACGTCACAGTCAGGCTGAGCGACCGCACCCGATCCCGGGACCGGCCGCAGCATGCCGGGCGACCACGGTCGCGCCAGGACCACGACTGCGAGCGGCACCTCGTCGGCGTCGGCGAAGCGCAC